>JAZKHD010000001.1:0-131248 GCA_040385565.1 Bacteroidota bacterium
TGGATAGAGCATCTCACTACGGATGAGAAGGTTTGGGGTTCGAATCCCTACAAGTGCACAGGAAGGGGAAATCGAAAGATTTTCCCTTTTTTTGTTTAAAAGCAACTTGCTTGCATATTTTATTTTCAGCCAGTCATCGAAAAATAATCTCCGGAGTTCTATCAATGCTTCCATTGTGACAGCGAAGATTTGATCTCAAACAATCTTTAAATGAAAAAAATCAAATGTCGGCTTGCCGACATTTGATTCTAATAGTTTTTAATAGTGCTTTATCTTAATCTAATAAGCTCCTATAAAACGGTGGCCAGTGCCATTTGCTAGTTTAGCGCCTTTGGTAAGTACGCCCAATTTCCAATTGTATACAAATACATTTCCAGGCTGACTTACCGGAGTCAAAGGCACATATACAAAATCCCCTTGTACGGCGATGCTCTGGTGCTGATCAAAATTAAGTCTCGCTTCATATTCAGTAGGAATTTTTGTCGCTGTCTTCGTATTTAAATCAATCAGGGCAAGGTATCCACCCGTTTTGTTAATATCGTACATCACAAACCCTTTATTGTTTCCAAGGTATCTCCAAGCTTTAATGCCTGCACCATTTACACCCAAAGCTGTAGAAAGATCGAACAAATACGTATTGTCATAGTCGTTAGTGTTTTTATCGATACGTAGGATATGCGGGTAACCTGTGGTGTTCACGCCGGTTGCCTGGTAAACATGGCCATCATCGCCTATATGCTGAACCATAGTTCTATAGCCATTATTGCCGTATTTACTTTGTGTTGACCAGATTAGTTTAGGATTCTTTAATGTTGGATAGTCAAGAACGATAGTAACTGTACCCGCAATATTAGCAGCATCGCTTGGCCATGACACTACCCCAGAAGTTGAATTTTGGGTAGGGGTACCAAGTGGGTTTATTTTAGCAATATTACATCCAATATATACTTTGTTTTTTGCCTGGTTTATAATTGGCACATCAATACGTCCAATAGAATAACCTTGTGCCAATTGTTGCGCCGTGAAAGGCACATCGAATGAAGCTGTGTTTAGGATGCTTGGATTGTCCAAATTAAGAGAGGCTACCGCTGCAGTAGATTTAATTGAACCGAAAGTAACCGCGGGAAAAGTCCCGGTATACAGTGTCTCATTAGCAATACTCACACCAACGCCAACTCCTTCTGCAGATTTCACCCAACGTGGAGATGTACCTAAAATAATTGCTGCGTTAACCTCATTACCCTCTCTTACGTATGTACCTTGTCCATCAACTCTGAATTTCTGAAAAATTCCGCCATCAGCACCAGTATACTGGATATCATATAGGTATTTTCCGTCTGCTGATGCCTGAACACGAGAAGTGCGGGGAGATTCTAGTTTCAATCCCTTCCCAACCGGAAAAATATCCAGTTCGTATGCTGGGTTAATTGCCTGATCGTGGCTAATTGCATAGGCTAATGTTCCGCCATTTCCATCACCATCTGTTGTTTGCTTTAAAGCTGCCGTTAGCGTAATCCACCTGGTATCACTCTGAGGTTCTTCAGTAGACGGCGCACTATCTTTTTTACAGCTGCCTATCGTAAGGGATGCAATTACAGCACCAAAAAGTGCACTTTTTAAGAATAGTCCTTTTTTCATATTTCTGATTATTTGTTTTTTATTGTTTATGATCTGTTAAAATTTACCAATGGTGTAATTCAGCTTAAAGTAAACCCCTCTTCCTGGTTTTTGCACGCCAAAATTGTCATATAAAGCGGAGTTGAAGATGTTTTTAGCATCCAGACTGGCTATGATCTTTCCTGAGGGAAAGCGATAGCTTGCCCCTAAATCATGCGAAAACTGAGCGGGTGTTAGACTGCCTTCGGAAGGATGCCAGGCAATATCGTAAGCGCCAACAAAACCTGTATTGTAGTATATATTGCTGATGGATTTGTTTTGCAAGAGGTTATTTAGCCTATATTGAACGTTTGCATTTATTGTAAAAAAGGGTTCATTGGGTATTTGAAGATTATAGCGGTCATCTGCCGCTCCGTTTTCAGCACGGGCCCTCTTATATAAAGCATTGAACTTTGAAAAGTTAACCGCTGCGTTTAACCGGTTATTAAATATATAGAGTACCTCTGCTTCAACACCTCTTGATTGCGTTCTTCCTAGATTGACGAATGAGGTTGCCTGTATATCCAGGTCCGAATCTGTTACCACGCTATCAACTGTTTGGCGGGTAACTTTGTCAAATCCGTTACGCCAAAATGCACTGCCGTAAAATGAGAGCTTATGTTGGCCAAAATCCATAATCCCAAACCGGAATCCAATATTGTAGTTTATATTCTGCTCGGGACGAAGGATCAAATTGGGTAAAATATTATTTTCCAGGTTACCGTACATCTGCTCTTCCGTTGGCATGATGTAGCTGTTTTCCATAGATGCGATTAAGAAAAATTTAGGTAAAACATTGTAGGATACCGTCGCGCCGTAGCCGAAATTATCATCAAATGCTTTTGACGTTTGTGGGTCTAGCAGGTAAGATCCATCTGCATTATACGTCGGCTTAGGATCGGTCTGCATGGTGCTGTTGGCTGTATATTTAACCATGGCATTGGTACGTAATTTATGGCCAAAGGTTTCCGCTTCGTAATTAGCAGATACAATTGTTTTTGAAACCTGCATTACCGTGACCAGGTCTTTGTTTACCGGCCTCAAAAGATTCATGTCGTCTCTGTCAGTCCTTTCAAATTTATGATTCAGGGAAATTCGGTGACCAGGAACTACGGTATACGCTAAATTTGAGCGTGCATTTGTTATTTTTCTGTCCACATCGGTCATTGTGGGGATTCCTTGCTGAGCGCCATTCCTGGGTGATTTAATGACGATAGGAGGGTCACCAGCGGCTATCATGTAGTCGGTATGCAATATTACCGGATTGCCGTCCCAATTGTATAATGTTGTTACGGTATCTTGTACATATGTACTGCGGGTGCTTCTTACCGCATTAATACTCAAGGCTAATCCCTCCATAAAGAGGTTGTTTTTATTGTAATTTAAGCTGAATACATGTGCCTTGTAATCGGTGAAGCGACCTACATACGGTTGCCCGGTAGTAGTGCCATGTGGAATATCCTTATGGGTGTCTGATATATTGTAGCCGAGAAAAAATAGGTCTGCCCATTTTACATTGGTAAAACCCGCCTCAAATCGTCCCCCAATAGATTTGTAAGTATCGTTAAACCTTTTAGCCCTGAAATCACGGTTCAGTATGCCATTTCTATCTGTATATTTTGCGAATTTACCCCACATCTCATAACTGTTGTCTGAGTAGGTATAGAAACCGGATCCCCGAAATGAGAGCCCTGTTTTGCTATCACGCAGAATTAAGCTGGCATCGGCATTATACGTGTTAAACGATCCGTAGGAGCTTGCAATAGTTGCATTATTCCTGGATGCATCCTTTTTTAACACGACATTAATAGCGCCTCCAACATAGTCACCGGTAAGATGTGACGGCAATACACCTTTATAAACTTCGATGCGATCGATCATTGCGGGAGGGATATTATTCAGATTGAACGAAGAGCCGTAAGTTGAGGCCTCTATTCCGTCTATAAAAATCCCGATAGTGCTGCCCGACATACCATTCAGGTTATATTCCACATTAGCGCCTATCCCACCATTTTGCCTTACCCTTACGCCAACGGCCCTGTCCAGCAATTCATTTGTAGTTAAATTCCTCAGCGAAGCCTCCTTGGTGTCGATGATCGCCACAGCGAAACCTGAAGTCTCTAGTTCCTTTTTCATTGTTCTGCCGCCAATGGCTACTTCAGCCAAATCTTGGTTCTGGCGTAGTATCACTTTTGCGTTAAGCGTCACAATAGCTCCAGCAACATGAGCATCTATTGTTTTCGTTTCTATTTCTATAGAGCTGATTATCAGAGTATAATTGCCATATTTTATACCTTTAAACTCATAATTTCCTTTCGCATTGGTAAGGGTTTTTGCATTAAAATTCTCCAGGCTTATCGTAGCGCCTTCCACAGGATGGCCATTGCTATTGGTTACCTTTCCAGATAAGGTTCCCGTTTGGGCAATTACTATGGAAGAGATTAAGGATAGAAAAAGTATGAGTAGAGCTTTGTGCATTTTTGTAAGTAACTTTTTAGCGTATTTCTTTAGAATAGGTCTTAATAACAATAACTTTGCGCAAAGATAAAATCTAGATATGACGCAATCGGGAGAACTATTAACGTTAAAAGGAGAATTTAAAGAGCCTGAAAGTGTATTTTCATTTCATCAATCTGTAGCGATGAGCTACGGCGTGGGCATCGAAAATAGGAATTCGGTTGAATTAGAAATGTTCCCGCCCGGTCAACCCCCCTTACCATTTTTTCAGATGATCTTTGTATTAAAAGGTAGGGTTGCTTTTGTGATGAAGGATTTGAAGGGCAACTATGTTCGTATCGAAAGTCAGCAGCACAACCTTTGTTTTATAAAACCTGGTTCTACCCGTATGGTACTTAATGATCCGAAAGATGATGTCATTTGTATTAACCTGAGCAAAGCTTTCCTCGACCGGTACTTACCTGATAACCATCCGGCAAGAGCTCAATTCAATAGCAAATTAGGTATAAAGATGCCTCCGGTGCTTTCTAAACTCAATATGCGCATCACTCCTGAAATCAGTGCTATTTTGCAGCGGCTGGATCAAACTACCCATAGCGGGTTTTGTGGTCAATTATTGTTAGAGTCAAGGGTTATTGAATTGCTTGCATTACAGATTTCGCAGTTTGAATCGACTCAGCTGGAGGAGAAACCCCTTTGCTTAAAGAAAGAAGAATTGGATAAAATGCTGGGTGCAAGGGAAATTATCATTAGCCATACCGGCGAACAATTATCCTTACGCGCTCTGGCCCATCTAGTGGGAACTAATGAATTCAATCTAAAAAGGAACTTCAAGATTGCATTTGGTTCCACGGTTTATGGCTACCTCAGCCAGTATAAGATGGAAAAAGCTAAGGCTATGTTAATTGAGAAAGACCTTACTGTAGCAGAGGTGTCTTTAAAAATGGGTTATAAATATGCAACCCATTTTAGCACAGCCTTTAAAAAGTACTTTGGATACCTGCCTAACAGGCTCAGGTCTGGGAAATTGTCCATTTTTTTATTTATGGAAGAAATCTCTGTTGCTTTTGAAGAGGTTGCCCTGCTATTGGGCCACGGTTAGTTATTGAGCTTATTGAAAGTTTTACAGATCCTTATCAGCCTCTTTGTTTTGATCCCGGATACCTTGCTTTACTTTTTCCAGATGCTGTTCGCCCCATTTTCCCAGTTCCTTCAATACCCCGTTTAAAGTTTCACTGTAGGAGGTAGCTTCGTAAAGCACTGCTACTGGTGTAGTTGGAAATACCTTGCGTTCAATTAAGCCATTTGCCCCCAGGTCCTTTAATTCCTTGGCAAGTACCTTGGGTGTTATACCTTCTACCAACAAAAGAATCTCATTAAAGCGTAACGGTTTTTGCTTAAGTGTGAAGATTAACGGGAATTTCCATTTTCCATTTAAAACGTATAAGGCATCACTGATATACTTTACCGTAGAAACGCACTTCGATTTTTCAGGAATGGTCTCATTCACAACTGTTTTCATGATACAAAGCTAAGTAACTTTCCTCTGAGATACCACTTTCCTCAGGGTAACTACTATCTTTTCTATACTTATGTCGGGTACATTTGTAAAAAAAAACAATGAAAACTACAAAAATAATTTACTGGGTATCGACAATAATCATTTGTCTTTTTATGGTGTATTCATCTTATTCCGACCTGTTTGACGCTGCCGTTAAAGATGCATTTGTTCACCTTGGCTTCCCTGCCTTTTTTAGGATTGAACTAGGTATTATGAAAATAATAGGTATCATATTCCTGTTGCTCCCGCTTCCTGCAAGGTTTAAAGAGTGGCCTTATGTTGGTTTCGCGATCACTTTTGTTACAGCTTTTATTGCGCATACCGTTTCAGGTGATCCAATTGAAAACCGGATTGCTCCACTCGTAGTGCTTGCATTTCTACTGGTATCCTATTTCAGTTTCCATATCAAGATTAAATCATCAGTCAAATAAAATTATTTCGATGAAAAACATTCTTCATTTAATTTCCAGCCCTCGTGGCACCGATTCATTCAGTATCAAATTAGGCAAGGCGATAATTGATAAATTGCTATCAAAAGATCCCGATAGCAGTGTTGAGGTGGTTGACCTTCTGGAAAGCAATGTTCCCCATTTGAATACGGGACACCTGCGTTCATTTTTTACACCAGTGGAAGATCTTACCCCGGAAGATCAAGACGCCATTCGATATTCTGATGCCGCGATCAATCAGCTGATGTCTGCCGATGTCATAGTAATTGGCGCGCCGCTTTATAATTTTGGTGTTCCCTCTACCCTTAAGGCCTGGATAGATCATATTGCACGGGCCGGCAAGACCTTTCGCTACAATGAACATGGGGCGGAAGGACTGGTAAAGGGTAAAAAGGTCTATGTAGCAATGTCCTCTGGCGCTGTTTATTCAGAAGAGCCATGGAAGGCATATGACTTTGTTACTCCGTACCTGACGGCAATGCTGGGCTTTTTGGGAATGACAGACTTAACCATCTTTCGCGTTGAAGGTGTAAACATTTCCGGCATTAAGGATGACGCTTTAGAAAAAGCCATCTTAGAAATTAAGTTATAAAATCTTACCGAAAGGCATTAAGAAGCCAGCGGAATTCAAGCACCATTATGAATAAAAAAATTAAAAAAATAAAGCAATTAAACTTCGCTCAACAAATGCCGGGCTTTCGCGCCACTGGCGTAATGCATTCTGAGTTTGAGACTGATCCATTTCTGATCTTCGGTGAGTTTTATAATGACCGTTCCGTTTTTGGACCCCATCCTCATGCCGGCGTGTCTGTGATGACGTATATACTTCCTGACAGTATAGGCTCTTTTTTAAACCGGGACAGTTTGGGAGACCGCAGTATTATAGATCCGGGAGGGATGCATGTAAGTCAGACGGGTACTGGAATTTTTCATGATGAGTTACCGGAAACAGTCGGAATTGAGTGCCACGCATTTCAGATCTGGATTAATCACTCAGAAAAAGACAGGTTTGCTGAGCCAAAATCATTTCATCTTTCTTCAAAAGAGGTACCTGTTTGGCTCAACGATAACATGAGCCTGCGGGTGCTGTTGGGCAGCTATCAAACACTAATCTCTCCAGTGGAGTTGTTAACTCAAACTTTGTTGTTTGATGTTACACTACAAGCCAATAGTTCAGTTGAATTTCATACACAACAAATGGCTTTTGTCTACTTGATTTCTGGTGGGATTCATATAGATGGTCAAGAAGTAAATGCGCGTGGTGTGGTTACTTTTGAAGAGAAAGGGGATAAAATTATGATTAGTACCGCTGATGAACCTGCTAACTTTATGCTTGCATCCGGCACACCATTCAAAGAGCCAATGGTGAATGGTGGTCATTTTGTAATGACCACCCAAAAGCAAATGCAGGCTACCAGCGCCCGATTGCAGCGGGGCGAAATGGGACACTTAAGCGTGGTTTAACGTAAAACCGGAAAGGCTTATAGCATTGCCAAACTGCAGCGTACCAGTGCGGCCCAGCTTTTCAGTTTGAAAACATCCAGTCCGATCATTAGACGGGATACACTAGTAAGATCCTGTCCGGAAAATTCTGGTGGAAGCCGGGATAGAATTATCTTAATCCTGGCACGATTAGCTTTGGCCTTTTGTTTATCGGCCCTTGCAAGTAATTTGGGAAGTTCGCTAATTGTTGGATCAGTACAGTAAACAGGTTGTCCTGGCTGTTGTCTCCAGGAGCTCACAAGCGATCCGGCATCGAAAGCTGTAAAGCCCAATTCTTTCATAAGATCCATAACTATATTTTTCGCAATTGGGTCATCTCCTGCAACTGGCAAAGCTACCCTTTTGGGAGAATCAAGTGACTTACTGCTGGTAACCATGTTAGCCGCTATAATATTGTTAAACGCTTTAATTACAGGGCGCTCCAATTGCCTGGAAACCCAAACACTTTCAGTCAGGCCAGCATTAATCTCTGGGATTTGCTCGTCGCGCCAGGGGTAATAGTTGCAGGCATCAATAACAACGGCAGTACCAGGAAGGTTCAAAATCAAGTTACGCAGCTTACTAATGTTCTTAAGGGGTATAGCAAGGATAAGGATATCAGTTTCCCGGGCAATTTCGCTTACCTCCACCGCCCTGGCACCAGTTTCTTGTTCAAACGTCCTTAATGTTTGAGGACCTCTTGAATTTGCTACTTTGACAGTATAGCCAAATTTGCTCAGCTGTGTGGCTAATGCTTTTCCAACTAAGCCAGCTCCAACAATTCCTATTATTTCTTTCATGGTTTTTTTTGACAAAACTATTCCTAACAAACTATATATTTGTTATTCATTACCAAAAGGAAAGTGACTATAATATGGATAAAGTTTTGTGCAGGCGGGAAACCGTGCCTTTAAAAGAACGGATGCTTGGCCTCTGTGATGCGATGGAATTGTTTTCCGGTAAATGGAAATTCAGTATCCTGCTCAATTTAAATGATTTCGGGGAAATGCGCTTTAAGGATTTACAGGAGACTACGGTAGGTATATCACCAAAAGTACTTTCAAAAGAATTACAGGATCTGGAAGAAAATTTACTAATCACCCGTACTGTGAGGGATACTAAACCTGTTACGGTAATCTATGCAATTACTGAATATGCGCTCCAAGCTGAGCCTGTCATAGCTGCATTAATCAATTTTGGGTTGACTCACCGTGAAAAGATCAAACATAAATAGGCATAATGGCAATAATAAAAGCTTATTTGCAACTTGCCTAGGTCAACAGTTTGTCTGGAGTGATGGGCAAGGACCTAATTCTTTTACCTGTAGCATTAAAAACAGCATTGGCAATCGCAGCGGCGACACCTACAATTCCTACCTCGCCTATACCTTTAATACCCATTTTATTCGGCACTAAATCTATTTCATTGATAAACATTGCGTCCAGTTTACCAACATCCATGTTTGCAGGTACGTGGTAATCGGCAAATGATCTGGTAGCAAAATTTCCGTATCGGGGATCAATAATTGATTCTTCGGTTAATGCCATTCCAATTCCCCACACATTCCCACCAATAATTTGCGAGCGGGCAGTTTTTGGGTTTAAAATCTTGCCTGCACCTGTAACTGCCAGAAATCGCGTTACCTTAACCATCCCTGTTATATTATCTATCCTAACTTCGGCAAAGTTCGCATTGAAACTGTGGCATGAATATTTTTCTGCATCAGCAGGAGCTTTGGAATCTGACCTGGTCTGAAAGGAGTTCGTGTTCTCTGAAATCATAACCTGACTTGCCGTGGGCCGGACAAAAAACTGTTTGCCAGATTTTAGGATCAGCTCATTCGTGATCTTAATACAAGCATCATTAACTGCATTAGCAAAGCTGGAGGCACCTACAGAACCAACCGACCCGGCAGCGGGAGGGAGGGATGAATCGCCCAGTTTAACAGTAATTTGTGAAACGGGAATATCAAGTCCATCAGATGCAGTTTGAGCGAGAATGGTATTTGTTCCTGTCCCAAGGTCGGAAGCGGCAATTTCTATGGTAGCAAACACTTTTCCGTTTTTCTGATCAAGCTTGATAATTGCTGAACTATCTCGTTGTCTTGCAGGATAAGTACCGCAAGCAACTCCATAGCCAATTAAGTCATTCCCGATTTTATTGGTTCCGGGCGTAGCTTTTCGTTTGTCCCATCCAAAGGCCTTTGCGCCTTCATTAAGGCATTGTACTGTTGTTCTGGAACTCCAGGGTTTACCATTTGAAGGATCAGCTTTGGGTTCGTTTTTTATTCTAAGTGCTATAGGGTCCATTCCCAGCTTATGAGCCAATTCGTCCATTGCAGATTCCAGGGCAAAGCTTCCTGTGGATTTTCCGGGTCCGCGCGTGTAGGTGGGCAGGATGATATTCATGGGCACCGAACGATAAGAAATGAGGGCATTAGGAGATTGGTACATGATTTTTGAGCAATCTCCACATGGTTCTATATACTCATCGTTAATTGCCGTATGTGAAATTGTTTCATGTGCCAGTGTGGTCAGTATGCCGTTTTTATCCGCACCTAGCGTAATTTTTTGAATATTCCGTTGTCGTAACCCAACTGAATTAAACATTTGTTGCCGGGTAAGGGCAAGTTTAACCGGCCGGTTTACTGTCTTCGCTGCAACTGCGGTAAGTACAAGATTAGCCCATTGGCCACCTTTGGACCCAAAGCCGCCCCCAATAAAAGGAGAAACAATCCTAACCTGATCCGGTCTCAAATTAAGTGTGGCAGCTGCGGAAGTTTGCGCTCCATTTATAATTTGCGAACCGTTGTAAAGAATAAGGTTTTCACCTTCCCAAACAGCTACTGTTGAATGCGGCTCAAGGGGGTGGTGGTGTTCAATAGGTGTTTCATACTGCTGTTCGATTACGACAGCTGAAGCCGATAATGCAGATTTCCCCGCACCTCTCACCATATCCTGCAGTTCCTTACTCTTAGGCATTTCTGGGTTTCTAGCGCCGTGCTCAAAGTCGGTTTTTTCGCTTTCACTTCGCTCATAAGTTACATTCACAAGGTGCGCCGCATTTGTTGCTTGTTCAAAAGTCTCGGCAACTACAATTCCTATGTGTTGCCCGTAAAACATTATTTCTGGTCCCTGCAACAATGCCCCACCTCTCAAACCACCTTTCACATTTAGCTTCGGTGCGTTCTCATGAGTAATTACTGCTAATACACCAGCAGCTTTTTTGGCGGATTCACTGTCTATACTGCTGATTTTTCCCGACGCAATTGTGCTTTTAAAAAGTACGGCATAGGCCATGTTTTTTGCAGGATAGTCTGTAGCGTAGGTTGCCTTCCCTGTTATTTTAAGGATGCCGTCAATTCTGTCGATTCCCTTGCCAATAGCTTTGTTTTTGTCTTCCATTGTTAGCTCATTAACCTTTGAGTGCCATTTCGAGTGCATTGGTAATTGTATGGATTCCCATTTCTACTTTGAATTTGTTATGCGAGAGCGGTTTTGCATTACCCATTTCCTCTTCTGCAGCCTTTCTGAAATTTGCGGCAGTCGCTTTTTTGCCCTTCAGGTACTGTTCTGCTTTTAAAGCCCTCCATGGTTTGTGTGCAACTCCACCTAATGATATATTGGCGGCTTTTATACTATTTCCTTCAAGGTCCAATCCGGCGGCGACTGAAACCAGTGCAAATGCATAAGAATTTCGGTCCCTTACTTTAACATATGCAGAATGTGCCGCAAAGCTGTTTGTGGGAATTTCAATTGATGTAATCAATTCCCCATGCTTCAGGCTGTTATCTATCTCCGGATGGTCTCCGGGAAGGACATGGAAATCATCAAATTTAATTGTCCGCTCCGCACCACCTACTTGGAGCACTTTTACGGATGCCCGTAAAGCGGAAAGCGCAATCGCCATGTCCGAAGGGTAAACAGCTACACATTGGTCAGACCAGCCAAAAATGGCGTGCATCCTATTAAAACCCTGCATAGCAGAACAGCCGCTACCCGGCACCCGTTTGTTGCATGGCATGGATACATCATAGAAATAACTACAACGTGTTCGCTGCAATAAATTACCACCATTGGTTGCCATATTTCTAATCTGTGCTGAGGCCCCGGCAAGGATCGCTCTGGTCAAGATAGGGTAATTGTTTCTCACCAAAGGATGTTGAGCCGTATCAGTATTTTTAGCAAGTGAACCCAAGCTGATACCCGTATTGCCCTGCTTAATAGTTTTTAGATCCAATCGTCCGATGTCTATAATTTCTGTTGGATTGGATACATGCTCTTTCATGAGGTCCAGTATGTTGGTTCCCCCACCCAAGAAAGCAGCGCTTTTGTTGCTTGAAAGCTTTACGATGGCATCTGAAGGCTGCTGAGCTATTGAAAATTTAAATGGGTTCATGGCTTATTGTTAAAAGTTTACCCGGCAGAAAGCCAGTTTTGATCAATGCTTTTACCTGTTTGCGCTTCCTTAATTGCTGCCACAATGTTGGGATAGGCGCCGCAGCGACAAATGTTCCCTGACATTCTTTCGGAAATTTCATCATCGCTCAACATCATTTCTCCCTTATGATCACGAATCGTGTTCGTAACGAAACTTGCATGACCTTGTTTAGCTTCTTTCATTAGCGCTACTGCAGAGCATATTTGCCCGGGTGTGCAAAATCCGCATTGGAAGCCATCGTGTTTAAGAAATGCACTTTGCATGGGATTTAGCTCATTGCCTTTTGCAAGTCCTTCAATAGTTATTACTGATTTTCCTTCGCAGCTTGCAGCGAGTGTAAGGCAGGACAGTACCCTTTCCCCGTCAACAATTACCGTACATGCGCCACATTGACCATGGTCGCATCCTTTTTTAGAACCTGTAAGACCTATGCGCTCACGAAGGGTGTCCAGTAGTGTCATTCTGGAGTCGACCAATACCTTTCTGGTACTGGAGTTTACTCTTAAACTGACATTAATCCCATTTTCAATTGCCTCTGGAATTAAATCAGGAATGTCGTCTATGTCAACGGCTCGGGCGAACAGTTGTTCGGCTCCTACAAGGTGACTGGCGAGTAGGCCGGCAGTAGCCAGACTCATTAATTTTAAAAAATGTCTTCTGTTAAACCCCGAGTCCAGAACTTCTTCCAGTTCTTCAGGCATTAAGGCACCAAAGAGTTTTTGTTCTTCAGGTGTAAGGTTTGTTTTGTTTTGTTTCATGTTGCTGATTTAAGATGACACAGCTTGCAACCAGTTGAAAACCTGATCAGTTAATTGCTAAACAATGTATGTAAACACAAGGTTTCAACAAAACGAAAATGATACGAAAGGCGTAATTATTTTGTAAGTAAGGAGGCTACCTGATAAGATTGAGATTTCCTGAATACACCTTGTCATCAAGTGATACCTTATAAAAATACGTTCCGGTAGGAATGTCTGCACCTTTAAATTTGCCATCCCAGGGAACATCATATCCAATTGAATAGAACATCACAACCCCATAACGATTAAAAATAGTAACTGTACAAGTTTTTACTCCTTGCAGAGACTTTAGCGGCCAGGTATCATTAACCCCATCCCCATTTGGAGAAAACGAGTTTGGTACATTCAACCCGTTGAAATTACTATCGTTGTCTAAAAGATTAACTAGCATGACTTCAGAGAATTCATTCTTCCACCAAAAACGGTAATCACCGGTATGTTGATCTGAAGTATTTAAACTAAACACTACGAATTTTTCTTTACCAATAATTTGATCGTCGAGATAATTAAGCGTGTATTTAAATCCTGATGGACCGTTAGTTAACACAGTCGCAGATTGTGTGATATAATTTGGTAATGTTTTTTCAGAGATTAACGAAGCTGAAATCGATCTTTGCAATTTTAAAGGAGACTTTAGCTCCATTGTATATGTTCTGGAGCTTCCTTCATGTAGCGTATCAAGAAACGGATTAATATAAAAGACACGATTGTCATACGTATTGTCTACATCTGATAATTTAACATTTACTGTTTCGGTTGATAGTTTAAAATCTCTGAAGTAATTAGGATTTAATGAAAGTGAGCCGATAACAAATTCATCACCTTCCAGCAGATCATCATGAAGTGCATTCAATTTTATGCGAATGGAATTTGTATAGGCAGGTAATTCTATCGTTGGTAAAGCAAAATCAATGTCTCTATCTGCATCAAATTCGCCTGTGGTTTGTTTAAGGCTAAAGGAAATATCTACAGGTGAAACAATTCCGTTGGGTATGCTAAGGATGATATCGGCTGCACCACCTTCTATAATCTCAGTGGGAAAACTGATGTTCAGTTCTTCCTGCACATCATTATCATCCACAAAAAATAATGGATTTATACTTGTAGCCCCACCAATTTGATAGCCGGAGTTATTTTGATCTATAGTAAGTAGGAGCGTAAAGCTTTCAGTATCTTCCATCACATTGTCATCTGTTACAGCAATGAGCAGGTCTGCCGAAGATTCACCTTTTCTAATTATTACCTGCGATGGGATTGTTATGTCATTCTGATTTTTTGAGGGATCGAGAATGGATACGCGAACCGTCAAATCTTCACTTGCGGGACAGGAAGTTGGCAATTTTAGCTTGATGATGGCGCCCTGACCTCCTTCTTTCCCATGCTGAGTTATAATTGCTTTTATTTTTCTGCAGGAATCTGGATCCTTGTACACATACTTTGCCCAGAACCAACTAAAATTATCTACATCGGGTGTAGTGTAAGTTTGATTATTTAATGTGAAACTATTCCCGTAATAATAAGAGAAATGCCGTATTAGCATATGGAGGGTATCTCCTGTCATTTTTACATAGCTGCGCAAGATGGGGTCATCACCAATCATGTCATCTGAATTCTCATTTGCAATTTTTTTGAGTTGATAATTTTGATCTAAATGCAGCCATTCTCTGTGGTAAAAAATAGCATATGGTTTAGGGACGTTTTCAATGAAAAATCCTTCTTCCTGACTCCCGATTCCTTCATATGGTTGATATCCATTAGGGTCAGGGTTCATGGGCTGATAAGGTTCGAATATCTTAATTGACTCAATGACTTCCAGGTTTTTATTAAACCGTGTGTTATAATATCCCTGATCAATCAGACCATTTGGGCCCTGAACTCCCCGCGAACCAAGCATTTCATATCCCGTCGTGGTCTTTGTGATTTTACCATAGTAACCTGGATATTCTTCAGACAGCGTCTCAGATAATACATTACATTTCTTGTCAATGATAATTCTGTATTTCTTTGTCCCTTGCCGAACGATTATGAATGCGGCATTTCCATTTTCTGCTTCAACCATGTGATTAATGTTTGAAGGCGTCTTATCATGATAAAGCGCCGTGATAAGCCCCGCACCACTTATTTTGCACACAAGCGATTCCGGGGAACCAGACTCCAGCGCATTTATGATTCGACCCTGTAAGTGCACTGTACCATAAAACGAAGCATTCCAATAAATTCCATCTTCGGCAATGGCAATTGGCCCCGACGAAGCTGCTGAGGCATTTGTTTCTGATACCACCCCCCATAGTGATTTACCTGTTTTATCAAGCTTTAGTACAAAAGAACCTCCGGGAAGTGTGCTGCCGTTATCCAGTTTGATATTGCTGCCAAATCCAGATACATATACGTTCTGTAAATGATCTGTTTTGACGAAGTAAATGTCTGCAACGAGTGGCTTAGACCAAATCAACTTGCCAGATGAACTTAGTTTAGCAAGAACCATATTTCCGTCTGCATCTCCATTTGGAAATAGAAAACTACTCCATGAAGGTTGGTAGTGCCGCATAATTACGTAAGCATTACCCGCATCATCAATCTCCAATATTTTAGTGTCGAAATCCTTAGTGTAACCTAACGAAGTTACCTGTACATATTCCTGACAAAGGGATGTAAATGGAAGCAAAATTAAAAGAAACGCAATTCTGAGGTATTTGGTCATCGTTTTGATTACACAAAGAAAGCATTTTTAAATTGCTTTCAGTGAACTACCATTGTCGCAAGTTCAGATCAAATTACTAGCAAGCAGTATACGTAAGGAGCGAAAATTGATTAAAAATTAATCAAAAATCTCTCTGCTATTTCGATTTATCAGCTTTACTGGTCTTCGAATTATTAAACATTTTGAATACAAAAAATAACGGAATTAGCGTCAAAAAGCCTAAAGTGTGTTTAACAATGCTGTAAATTATAATTCCATTGCCACTCCAACAAGTATCGCATTTAGTATCGATGCCGATTTAACTTTTTTTGATGTGCCTGACAATTCTTGATCCTCTGAATCTGATGGGTTATTTGGCTCCATTACTGCGTTTCAAATTGGTGTATGCCAGATTTCAATTCTATCTGGTAGTTGTTATTTACTTTTTTAGCTGAGATAATATTTCCAAAATCATCTTTGACTCTGCTGATGCCTGCAGGTAGCACGAAACTTGCTGAGGTATTGGCCGGAATCTCGATGACTAATTCAAGGTTTCCTTGCATTGTCTTCTTCCACTCGGAGCGAATTTTTCCGAAGGAACTATTGTAGGATGATTTGCAATATGTTAAATTTGCTAAAGGCTGCGGTTTTATTATAAAATGTTTGTAACCAGGGTTTAGCTGATCAGTTTGTATGCCGCCGATTGCAGAATAGAACCACTCAACTACTCCGCCAAACATAGGATGTGATCTGGAGCCTTCCCCATTCCATGTTTCCCATAGGGTGCTATTTTTACTGTCCAGTAAATACGCAAAACTTGGAAAGGTCTTTTGATCCATAATTTGATATGCAATGTCATCCCTATTATTCTGAGAAAGAACCTTTAATACTAATGGAGTTCCCAGGAAGCCTGTGTCAAAATGATAGTTGATTGCTTTAAGCTGGGTAAGTAAGGAATTGAAAACTCCAGCGTAATGTTCTTTCTGGACTAATTCAAATGCAAGTGCAAATGCATTTGCACCTTGTCGTCCCTCCCAATATGATTGTGTTGCAGGGTTGTAGTAAGCTTTATTAAAATTGATTTTGATCACTTCTGCAAGCGCTTTGAATTTCAAGTAATCAGTATTATTACCCAACACTTTTGAAACTTTAGCCATCAGGTTGGTGACATGGTAAAAATATGCAGTATTCACCAATGGTTCTGGTATTTGAACAGGAGTGGGTGTGCACCATTCTCCCAGGCACCAACCGTTCGGTTCTTCCCGTGTTATAACTCCATTTTTATCAGTTCTGGTCTCCAGATATTCTACCCACCTCTTCATGCCAGCATAATGAGTCTTCAAAATGGTCTTATCGCCATAAGAAGAAAAATAGGTCCATGGCATAATCACATAGGCCGAACCCCAACCCGGGCCGCCGCCGCCCCCGCCAAAAGGGGCGGTATGGGTAACGAAGCCAGTATTTTTATTGCGCGCATCTTCCATGTCGTTAAACCACTTTTGATAAAATTGACGCATGTCATAAGCGTAAATAGAGCTCTCGACAATAGCCTGCCCGTCGCCGGTATAGCCAAGCCGTTCTCTGTGCGGGCAATCGCTGCTGATGCTGCCATGGAAGTTGGCATTTTGGGTTAATATGTATGATGCATTGATTTTATTGAAAAATGGATTCGAACATTCAAAACTTCCGTTTGCGGGTACAGCTGTATGAACATCTTTAATGAGCAAACTCTCTTTGTCAAGGGCAATATCTTTAGAAATTATTTCAATCCTCCTGAACGCATGCCATGTAAATTTTGGTTCCCAGGTTTCTGTTCCCTGACCTTTTAAGGTATAAGTATCGTATTGACCGTAATCTTCACCCTCCTCGCTGATATACCTAATTTTAATATGACTTCCTGCCTTGCCATTGACCTTAATTGAAGCCCAGCCGGCGACAGTTTGATCCAATTGGTATAAATAAACAGAATCTTTTATTTTACCATTAAACGTTGGTTTTATTACATGGGCTATCTTATCAAAAGGTGCTAACTGCGGATGCAAATTACCTGTGGGGGGGCGCATAAAGATTGCCTTTTTCCAGTGCGAGTCATTGTATCCAGATGAATTCCATCCAGTCAATTCCAGACGGGCATCATATTTTTCACCAGTAAATATGCCGTCATGCAATAATGGGCCTGCGCTTGTTTTCCAGGTATTGTCTGATATAATAGTATTGGTGGTACCATCTGTATATCGTATTTCCAGTTGAAAAATAACTTTTGGTGCGCCATACCACATATCTCCTTCAACTCGCCGATCTCTTTGGTTGTACCATCCATTACCTAGCTGAATTCCTATCGTATTAGTGTTTTGGCTGATGTTTTTAGTCACATCAAAACTGTTATAAAGTACGCGCTGAGTGGACTGGTCATCATAAGGATAAAGCAACCGTTTCAATGGTCTTTTATCGTAATTAGTCACAGCAGGGGCAAGTACTTGATCCCCTATTTTTTTGCCGTTGAAAGACAGTTCATAAAATCCCAGTCCACTTATATAGACGGTCGCTTGTTTAATCTTCTTGCTTACTGCAAATTGTTTTCTAAAGAAGGGTGCCGGGTAGGTGATGGCCGAATCAGGATATGGATTTTCAAAGGCACCTATCCACTTGGCAGCCCAATCTGTTGTTTTAAGTAAGCCCATAGTCCAGGTAGCGGTGATGCTCCATGCTGAGGCTATGTTTTTCTCGTCCCAGGTCTTAACCTTCCAGTACAGCTTTTTTCTTGAGTTTAACGCTTTCCCTTGGTATGTTATATGAGTTGAGTTGTCGGAATTAACAATGCCGCTATCCCAATAATCCCCTTTATTTTGTGCCAATAGGGAAGGATTGCTTGCCACAAGAACCCGATAAGCACTTTGGTTTTTAGCTTTTGCATCAGAAACCAGTTGCCAGCCGAGGTTGGGGTGTAAGCTTTCGATTGCAGTGGGATTTGAAAGCTGTTCACATTCCAGTTGAACGATTTTCATTTCCGACTGTCTGCAAAAAGCGCGTGTTGGTATAAATAGTAAAAGGACAAAACAGGTAAATAATAGTCTCATTTTAGCAATTTGATTTTGTACCCAAACTAACGATTTTTAATTATAATTTTTCTACCTACCTATCTTTCATTTGCTTTAATCGTTTAAAGTGATATATTTGAGTTTAGTTTGTGCTAAACCAAGTATAATAATTGATGAAAAAAGTTGGTCTCAAAGACATCGCAGAACACGTAGGCGTATCTATTGCGTTGGTTTCTTATGTTTTGAATGGGCAGGCGGAACTTAAGCAGGTGAGTAAGGAAAATGCCGACAAGATAAGGGCTGCTGCTGAAAGGCTAAACTATAGGCCTAACCAAATTGCCAAGAGCCTCAAGATGCATAAAACACATACTATTGGCTTAGTAGTGGCAGATATCAATTACAGATTTAGCACAGGCATTACCCGTGCAATCGGAGCGGAAGCGAAAAAGAAGAACTATACCGTGCTGTTTGGTAGTTCAAATGAGAACAAAGAAACTTTTGAGGAGTTGATCAGTGCTTTATTAAACCGACAGGTTGATGGCTTAATACTAGTGCCTGTTGAAGATTCTCAAGATCAGATCAACATGCTTCAAAAATCTGAAGTTCCTTTTGTGTTGATAGATAGGAATTTTCCAGAGATCCAGACAAATTATGTGGCGCTTGATAACTATAACGCCGCCTATAACGCGACAAAGTATTTAATAGAACTTGGACATCAAAGAATAGCTTTTGTAAATTATAAAACAACGTTGTTTCATTTATTGGAACGGAACAGGGGGTATTTAGATGCTTTGAAGGATAATCAAATCGAGTTTAGTAGAAACTGGCTGCAGGAGGTTCATTCTGAGAACCGCAATGAAGAGATAACGAATGCATTGGACTGTGTGTTGAACGTTGATGAGCCGTGTGATGCAGTATTTTTTGCAACTGATACGCTTACAATTAGTGGATTAAAATATTTGAATAGACAAAATATTCAAATTCCCGTGAAGATTTCTGTATTCAGCTTTGATGAGTCAGAAGCATTCGATTTATTTTATTGCCCGATTACCCATGCGAGACAGCCATTAGAAGAAATGGGCAGGATGGCTGTAAATACTTTGTTGGAACTGGTCAACCACAGTTTAGTTAATAACCAGTTTAACCTGGAATCTACCATTGTTGTTGGGAAGTCTTGTAGAGAACTATAGCTTTTATACCTTTTTTAAAATACAGATATGAAGAAATACTTACTATTAACACTATTAATTACCTGCTTGAGCGCCGGTATTAAAGCTCAATTGGGAGTACGTTACGATCCAAAAATACAAAGCACCGGTAACTTACAGTATTGGAGACCTAAAGGCGATTTATTTGTAGGTGATTGTATGCCCTATTTTAGAGATGGGAAGTTCTCGTTTTATTGGTTGCTGGACTCTGCACATCATGCCAGCTTAGGAGGACTTGGTGGTCACCAATGGGCCTTGAGCACAACCACTGATTTGAAGACCTGGAAACAAGAGCCTGTAGTGATTGGTATCGATGAGAGTTGGGAAAAATCTATTTGTACGGGATCAATGGCCTATTATAAGGGTATTTATTACGCCTTTTACGCAACTCGTTTATTGGATAAAGATGGTAAGGTGAATGAACAACTTAGTTATGCTACTAGCAAGGATGGGATTAGATTTGATAAACAGAAACCCAACCCGTTCTATACTTCGGCTCCGGGATATAGCAAGCGTGATTTTAGAGATCCAAAGGTTTTTATTGACGACAAAACCGGCGAGTTCCATTTGTTTGTTTCAAGCTGGCAGGAAAATTCAATTCTGCAACATTCAGGCGGAGCATTGGTGCACCTAACATCGAAAGATTTAAAGAGTTGGACGGTACTTGATCCTGTGTTAACGGGCCAGTCGTCTGTACCTGAATGTCCCGATTACTTCTTTTGGAAAGGATGGTACTATTTGGTGTATGGAGACAATGGAGATACGTATTATGTAAAATCAAAAAGTCCGTATGGACCTTGGCAGGAGCCAGGTTACCAGGCCATCAATGAATCGTGGACAAATGTAGTTAAGACGGCATCTTTCAAAGACGATAGAAGAATAGCGGCAGCGTGGATACCATCGAGAGATCAAAATAGAGATGATGGTGGTGAGCGATTTGGAGGCAACGCAATATTTCGTGAGGTGGTACAGGAGGCTGACGGAACGCTGAGTACTAAGTTTCCTTCGGAGATGATTCCATCTGCAGGCTCTGAAATACAATTGAATATGAAGGCTGATCTTAATTCGATGGTTTTGGGACAGAACAATTTTATTGTTAAAGCACCGAATGGGATGGGTGCCCTGCATGCTGAAAATCTCCCATCTAATTATCGTTTAACAATGGAGATTGAGCCGATAGGTTCAGTAGATGAATTTGGTTTGAACTTGCGTTCACGCAGTAGAGCCGATGGCGGTTATAGACTTAATTTTTCTCCAAACAGTCAGACTATAACTTTAGGCAATACCATGATTAAAGCTGTAAAGGGACTGGACAAGGCAATTAAGGTGAACATTATAGTTAAAGACGATATAATTGACGTTTCCATAGACAACAAGCGCTGTATTGTGAACCGGACACCTGAGCAAAAAGGTAATTTCCTTTGGTTTTACGCAAAGCATGGTGAAGTTAAGTTTAAATCTGTAAAAGTTAATTTGCTTGACTAACCTATTCTTACAGAACTACGCAGTTATTAAATAAGATATTGCAGGATTTTGTGCAGTTACAATCAAATTGAAGAGGTCAACTGTGTATAGCGCCCTATGTTTATTGAAATAATCCTATATTTGCAGGCCTTCTGATATTTCAGATTGGTTTTGTACATTTAACACACCACAAATGCTAAATCTTGTTCTCTTCGGCCCACCAGGTGCAGGCAAAGGCACTCAGTCAGAGAAGCTGATCAGTAAATACCAGTTGATACATATATCGACAGGCGATCTTTTCAGAGCTCATATTAAAAATCAAACAGCTTTAGGTCAGAGAGTAAGTGCGTTAATTTCGGAAGGACAATTGGTTCCTGATGAAATTACCATCGCTATGCTGGAAGAGGAAGCTGATAAGAATCCTCAGGCTAATGGATTTATCTTTGACGGTTTTCCGCGTACGGTGCCTCAAGCACAAGCTTTAGATGAGTTTTTAGAAAGCAAAGGAAGCTCGATTGCGGGAGTGATAGCCCTGGATGTTGATCAGCAAGAACTGACAAAGCGTATTGCACAGCGTCAGCTGGAGACTGGACGCGTGGATGATCAGGCAGATAAACTTAAAAAACGCATTGAGGAATATTTTGATAAAACCATTCATGTTCTGCCTTATTATGACGCACAAGGCAAATTGAGTAAGGTAAATGGCATCGGAAAGATTGAAGATATTTTTAATGCCCTTTGTGCCCAAGTTGATCAATACCAAAAATAGAGAATGTCGCAGGGATCCAATTTTGTAGATTACGTAAAAATTTGCTGCCGTTCTGGTAAGGGTGGTGCAGGATCTGCGCATTTACATAGAGATATAAGGACCTCAACAGGTGGTCCGGATGGTGGAGATGGTGGTCGCGGTGGCCACGTCATTTTACGAGGTAATGCCCAGTTTTGGACTTTATTACACCTGAAATACCGTAAACATATAATAGCACCCGATGGCTTGCCGGGTTCAAGCGGCACATCTACAGGTAAATCTGGTAAAGATGAGGTATTGGATGTTCCTCTCGGGACGATTGCTAAAGATGCAGAAACAGGTGAAGTATTGTTTGAGATTACCCAAGACGGAGAAACCAAGATATTAACTGCCGGCGGAAGGGGTGGATTAGGTAACTGGCATTTTAAAACCCCAACTTTGCAGACCCCACGTTTTGCACAGCCCGGTGAGACAGGTAAAGAGGAGTGGATGGTACTGGAGTTAAAGGTCCTTGCAGATGTTGGATTAGTTGGATTTCCAAATGCAGGTAAATCAACCTTACTATCTGTAGTATCCGCTGCCAAACCTGAAATCGCCGATTATCCTTTCACCACACTAGTGCCAAACTTAGGTATAGTATCTTATCGCGATAGCAAGTCATTTGTAATGGCAGATATACCAGGTATAATTGAAGGCGCCTCAAAAGGTAAGGGGTTGGGTTACCGGTTTTTGAGGCATATTGAACGCAACTCGGTATTACTATTTATGGTGCCTGCAGATACTGGTCGCAGTATTTCAGAAGAATACGCGATATTAAAAGCTGAGCTGGAAGACTATAATCCGGAATTGATGCAGAAGCCTCACGTATTGGCGATTACGAAATCTGATATGCTTGATGAAGAACTTATGGGAGAGATGAAAAAGGAGTTGCCAACGAACATTCCTTCAATATTTATCTCATCAGTGGCACAAAAAGGTTTGGTAGAGCTTAAAGATATACTCTGGGCTGCTATAAATGCTGAAGTAGGATAATTAATTCGCCAATCTATTATTGAGCATCCGCTCTATTTACGAATGCATCCTTTTTCATGGATCTTGCTGCAACCAGTGCGCTGATCAACATAATTACGGCCCCAGCTAAAAATGGTGCTCCGGCAAATTTTGTTGTTGCTGCCGGTCTGGTAAACCATGCAAATAAATAAGTCATGAATAGTGGTCCAATGATGGAGGTAGCACTCATTAAACTTGTAAGCGCACCTTGTAATTCGCCTTGCTCATTTTGAGGAACGTTGCTAGACATTATGGCTTGTAAGGCAGGGCCAGCGATGCCGCCCAGACAATAAGGAACTAGAAAAGCGAACATCATCCAGCTTTGCGTAGCGAAGGCAAATAATAACAGGCCAAGCGCATACATGCCTAAGCCAATGTAAATGCTTTTCTCATTGCCAAGCTTTGGATTGATGTAACGGATTAATCCACCTTGTACAATGGCCACAAGCAGGCCGACTGTGGTCAATGAAATTCCAACAGTAAGAGGACTCCATTTAAATTTTTCAATATTAACAAATGTCCAGGTGCTTTGTACTGCATGTCCGGCTATATAGACGAAAACGAGTGATATTACTAAACCCCCAAGGCCCTTATACTTTTTAAGTTGCAGGAGCGATCCAAGTGGGTTTGCTCTTTTCCATTCAAATGGCCTTCTATGTTCTTTATCTAATGACTCAGGCAGCACAAAATAACCGTAGACTACATTCACCAAAGTTAAGATCGCAGCAGCTACGAAAGGTACACGTGGCCCCATTTCGCCAAGCAAACCACCAATTGCCGGCCCAATAACGAATCCTAAACCAAATGCGGCACCAATCATTCCAAAGTTTTGCGCCCTATTTTCATTTGTGCTAATATCTGCAATATAGGCTGTTGCAGTTGTGAAACTTGCGCCAAATACACCTGCTATTATACGCCCAAGGAACAACCACCATATTGTTGGTGAAAGGGCAAGAAAAATATAGTCTATACCAAAGCCGAACAGAGAAAGTAAGAGAACCGGTCGCCGGCCGTATTTGTCACTAAGATTTCCGATAATAGGTGCACATACAAATTGCATGATGGCGTAAGCAAAGGTGAGCCAACCACTCCATTTTGAAGCCTGACTAATATTTCCGCCAATCAACTGTTCAATAAGTTGAGGAAAAACAGGGATAATAATGCCAATTCCGATTACATCAAGCAGTAAGGTGATGAATATAAAGCTTAGCGCAGCTTTGCCTGATTTCGCCATATTTTTTTAGGTGTTATGTGCTGCAAGATAATATTTATTTTTCCTTTTGGCGTTGCTGGGCTTCATCGCGTTCACGCTCACGTTCTCTCTCTCGCTCACGTTCCCTTTCTTTTTCTCGCTCTTTATTTGAAGGGAATTTTTTGGTTTCGAGTCTCTTTTCCTTAACCTTCAACTCGAAATCTACTTTTTGAGGTTTATTATGATCAACTTTTGATTTAATAAAGTTCTTAGATACATTCAACTCTTCAGCTAGTTCTTTAGTTTCTATAGCAATGGTATACTCTCCTGCTGGCAAGTAAAACCTGTACTCTCCTTTTGAATCCGTTTTGGTATGGAATACCTCTCCCCGTTGATTTGCAGCTAAGATTGAGATTCCAAGCTTGTCCATTGGCAATTCATAACTCTTGTCGGTAAAAGAATAAGCGACCGTACCTTTTATAACCCCTGTTTTGCTAAGCGGAAGTGCAATGGTCATAAATTTTCTATTTAACAATACTGATTGCTCAGGCATATACCATTTACTTGTACCTGGTGTTGTTACTTTGTGATAGCCTTCAATAAGATTTTTATATGAAACTTTTCCATTATTATCTGTGATAAAAGGTGTTTTATCTATATATATTACCTGATTAATAGCTATGGAATCTTTAGTGTCATATATTCCGTTAGGGTTTGTGTCCTTATAGAAAAACAAGGTGAGGGTATTATGTTGCATTCCAACCCGTCCTGGTTTGAGATTTTGTATTATGCCCATCTGTACGTTATTGTAAGTATACTGGCTAAACTGGTATTTTGACCGCATAATGCCAGCGTTAATCTCTGTATCCTTTGTTACTTTATAAGTAGCTCTCCCGTTTAACATTAAACTACTACCTTGGTTTTTAGCCATGTAGTATGAGATGCCAATTTCCATGTCAGCCCTGTTATTGAGTATTTTTTTCCTTATTGTGGGAGTTATATTTATGATCTCAGTATTTCCAATTTTAAGCGCCCTGTTATTTAATACCTCACCTAAATAGAAATTACCCTTTTGATAATTAGCCGATAGGTTAAATATGCTATATTTAATGTTGCTATTTACCCTAAATTGTGAGGCAGGAATATTGTTGATGGAGTTTTTACTGACACCATGTTCTACACTCATCATGGCAGTGATCTTGCCACCCGGACTAAAATAACTGAGTTGATAAAGCAGTCTTTTTGAATTAAAGCTTGTTTTCAAAAGGCTATCTCCTGTAAGTGAAAAGCTGCTTTTCTCATTACTAATTAAAGGTGATACAGACATTGTTACACGATTAAAAGTTTTCGATACACCTACATCAATTCGGTTGTTTCCAAATATACTTGTAAATGCATACTGTTGTTCCACATACATGGGGGCTGAATTGAAGTAATTTATACCCAGCCATAAGTTAATTTTTGGTGTCGTATAGTTTATTCTTTCAGTGAATGTAGATGAACCTTTACGCATACCAGGATAATATGGGGAACTTAGCAAGTTACTGCTGTTAAAGTAGAATTTTCCGATACTGCCATCAATATTTACAGAAGCAAGCCATCCAATCTTTTTTGTAACTGATGTGTCGACACGCAATGTATCAGAGCCTTTAATATTTCTTGATTGACCACCATTTAAGCTTGCTGAAAATCTAAATTTCTTTAATGTCCAGAACATTTCATTTATCATCAAAACGTTCTGAAGTTTCATGTAAGGGTTGTTCTCGTATATTGATGTTGAATTATATTGTAAAAACTTTCCGTTGTGCTCATATCTTGCCCAGCCAGAATTCCCGGTGCTTATACCTCGGAAGACATAGGGATCAGTAAGATTGACGGCATGATCTATTAATCCCACTTCATACCTGTTGCTTCTGGAAGTATCTGCGAGAAAAACAGCTGCGCCACGTCCATTTAAGTTAATGTCAAAATTTCTACTGATATTTCCCGCGGCTATTCCAGCATTTTTATATTCGTAGCCAAGGTAGGTATCTCTCAAATACAATTGTTGCTGCTGCCGGAAATATGTAGCATCAACATTAACTCCAACCCTGCCTTTCGGTAAATCTGCTGAGCCACCACCCATAAGTTGGTAAGTTGTGGCATTTTCAGTTAGGTTTTGCGAGAGGAAAGTTATCTGGTTATCATATGTTTGCTGAAACGTTCTTTCATAAGAATCGGATGACGAGTATCTATTGCTTTTTAACGGTTGAACTTCTACGTTCGCCTGTCCAAAAACGTCGCCGTTAAGATATATACCTGTAATCATCACAGCGTAGCTTGATTCTTGTAACATCCTGCTATTTGCCTTTTTACTAATGTATAATAAGGTATCTCTATATGCCGGCAAATTCAATTCAATCATTGAGTGAAATCCATTGCTAAATTCATTAGATGGTAACCTGGTTACCATCCTTACTTTCTGATTTGTATTACCGCTATTTTTAATTCTGACAGGAATAAGAATTGAATCCCTTTTATCTCTTATGATAATTGATGAGACCATTGGTGTTAATGTTACATTTCTTGTTGCTTCGACTTGCAGATGACAGCTTTCACTTGTAATAGTTTTCCCGTCATCCTCAGTCAATTCAAAATTTATGTTGTATTTTTTTTCTGCTATCAGTTGGTCTTTAACATAAATTTTTACAGGAATAAATAAACTATCATTTGGTTGTATTGATACATTTAGAATGTCTTTTGATAGTACGATAACACCTTTATCTGCAGAAATTTTTAGCCTAGCTTTCAGGACAATTTTCTCACGATTAATTACTTTGGCATTAATCGTTGCTAACGCAGAGTTGTTTAATGAGACTGATTTTTGGGAAAGTTGAAGTGTTATATTTTCTTTGGCATCCTGACCATAAAGAGATATGGTACCAAATACCACGTAAGTCATCATGATCCACTTAATCCACTTCATTTTCGTTTTAAAGCGGTAGAACTAAATAAATCACCTGTGTAGTGTAGTTGCCGGATGGTGCAGAGGTTATTGCCAATGTATTTCCTAAAGTATAATATCGAAGGTTGTACTCAATAGTTTGATAAGTAAAGTCAGGCATTGAATTGGTGATGATTTGCTGATCTGTACTAGCCAAAGCTATAGTGGTGGAAACAATACCAGTTTTTCCTGCAGGCTTCGTATTCTCCAACCTTACTGCAGATACCGGAATAGTATTTGAACCACTTGTAAAGTTAGGCCCTACTGTTTTAGCTATCACTTGATAGCCATTGTAAGCTATAATTTTTAAACCTGCCGCTTTGCTGACTGAAACCCCAGAAATATACTTTGCAGGAGTATCATATACAAGTGCTGCATTTGGATCAAGAAGGGTTACCGTTGCATTAAAACTGTTTCCATAAGTAATTTGAAAGTTAACTGGCATTACCTTGGTTGCTACGAGTTGACCTGAGAGATTATAAAGACTAAAAGTTAGCGAAGTTGTATAATTTCCAGAAACCATATTTGATAAGAAATGGTTTCCTCCCTGTATTAGCAAATCAAATTTATGTTCTGTGTACGTATAGGTTTGGAAAGCAGCATTTGAGTTGGTAATTAGATTTGCGTCAGTTAATGAAAGTGGTACTGCATTAGTACCAACACCTATTGCAGCGGCTGTTGGAGACCCATTGCTGACTCTATCAAATCGGAGCGAAAAGTACTGTGGAGAAATGCTACTGCTACCGTTTGTAAAGTTACCATTTGCTCTAACTTTTAAGCTCCAGCCTGTACAGTTAGCAGCATTGGGGTTGTATTGCAGTGTTACCGCATCGTCAACTATTCCACCAGCCATTATCTTTGCGTATGTATCAAAGTTGAAAGCATTATTTGTGCCGCCATCTAATGCAACTCCCGTACAGGAATTGCTGAAATTAATGGTGAATGAAATAGGTATATTATTATTTGTAGCGATCAAAGCACCAACATTATTGTAAAGTGTTAAGGTTAATGTTGTACTGTATGTGCCTGTAGTAGGAACTAATAGATGACTACCTCCCTGAATAATTAAATTGAATCGCTGTGCTACGTAGTAAGTAGTTGGTGCAGTAAGTGCGGTAGTTGTAGATGTGAGTTGTGTTGCCGTACCAGTTAATGGAACTGCACCTCCACTAACACCCCCCGGACCCTGATCAATACTATTAAATTTTAGAGCAATGTACTGGGATGGGATGCTACTGGTGCCATTTGTGAAATTTCCATTCGCTTTAACCTTAAAATGCCATCCTGCGGGAATATTTGTGCCAAAGGGGATATTGTTGATTGTTAACGTAATGTAGTCTGTAGTTGTGCTTCCGGATTGTGTTTCCGCATATGTATTTAAAGAAGGAGTTCCTCCGCCGAAAGAACCTAGCGTAATCTGCGCGTTTACTTTTGTAAAGCATGCTAAAGCGAGGCTCAAAGCGACTACGTACCATTTCATTTTACCAGATTATAGATTAATATTCAAATTCCAGTTCGGCAATCTTCAATTCCTCTTTATTTCCGTAATTAATAGTAGCAGTAGCAGCATATACACCTCTTTTTAATGAGGGAGGTAAGATTTTTTTTATCGTTCTCTTATCACCTGGAAGAGATAAGAAATTGTCTTGAGTCAATTTTATTTTCTCACCACTTTTGGTATTCAATAATTCCCATTGAACGGTACCGTCCAACCATATTTTTCCAGTGTTCTCACACTTTAACTCTAATTCAGTATATGGCTTCCTTTCTGGGTCAGTTTTTTGCTGATCCACAAAATTTATAATATCAACGTTGCGTTCGTCCATAGGGGTAAAGCTATGATAGACTTTAATACCCATTCTCACACTAACTTTTATTGCTGCGCCGTTTTCTGCTTTTGCATCGCCCGCATTAAGTTGCGTAAAATACAACATTGCTGTCCGCACAGGGATGGATTTATCTGCATTTGCCGGTACGTTTAATACGATTTCTAACTCTTTTCTCTCATCAGGAAGAATAGTAAAAAAGGAACCAGGAAAAACTTGTATCCAGTCAGCACAGGAAATCTTTAGCGTTCCAGGGTCAACTAGGTTATTAACACCAAGGGAGTCGTAATTCCAATCTCCCATTGAAACACCGACATCCAAGTCTATTCGATTAGGGTTGGAAATGGTTACTTTTTGACTTCCAGTTCCTCCAGATGGAATGCGATAATACATTTTAGCAGGACTGGCGGAAATTCCTGCTTGTGCAAAACATGGAGTATAGTAAAAATAAACCGCTAAAATTGGAAATAGTAAGCGAGACAGTTTCATTAATCGGTATTTGGGATGACCTTTATAAAACAATACATATAGGCAGTTTCAATTACCTATATGTATTGGTGAAAATTACAATGCAGCGATTGTATATGTAATCAGAGCAGTATAAGTTCCAGCTACTTTATCAAGATAAGGAGCTCCACCCGACGCTCTATAAGAAACGTTTATTTTTGAACCTACACAGCCACCTGTTGATCTAACCAGTTCTTGGTCAGTTGTACTCAATTGAGTTATTGGAGTGAAAGTAGGAGCAGTTGGAATAGCAACAGTACCTGCTGTTGGAGTTAATGATATAGTGTTAAGTGGAATTGTACCACCACCAACTCTGGTCAATGGGCCATCTGCCTTAACGCGAATAAAGAATTGACCTGTGCTAGTAGCCGTAATGTGATCGGGTTGTGCAAGAGTTACACCTGCATTATAGTCAGCTGCTGAGGTAAATGGCAACGTAACTGTAGCTTGTGGTCCAGCCACGGTGATACTTTGTACCGCTGCAAGTGTAACGTTTAGAGTTGCAGTCGCTTGCGCTTTAGCTTTGTTTGCTGAGAACCCTATGATAAGCACTGCGGCCAGGGTAAGGAATTTTTTCATGTTAAAAAATTTGGTTTGTTTGAGTAATGTAAACCCAATATTCAAAGTTTGAGCCATTTAGAGAAGAAGCCCTAGTGTTGTTCAAAAGGGGATTGCTCCAAATAACCATGTGAAATAAGTCCGCGTTTTGGGAACTTTGGGTAATTCTTTGCACAATTCATCGATGTAAATCGCAGTGACTAAAATCATTTTTAACTAAAAACCCTGAATTAGATTCAATATCTTCATCCAATTAACATTATACGTCTATATAAATAATCAGTGTAATAGAATGCGCAATTTTTCAATTGGATTATTTTTAATCATTTGCTTGCATACGTTCTTTTTAACTTATGCAAAATGCCAGACCAATTATTTCATTGATGGTTATCATGGAGGTATTTGGGGACATTATCCACCAACGTACACCACATTTATAGCTGACAATCTGGACAGACATCCATTTTGGAAAATCAATTTGGAGATTGAGCCCGTTACCTGGGATGCTGCTAAATTGGGCGATCTTGAGGGTTATAACAGATTAAAGAAGTACGCTGCTGATCAAAGTGAAAAGGGTAGGGTTGAATTTGTAAATCCGTCTTACGGACAAAGCTACCTTTTTAATGTTCAGGGGGAATCTGTAATCAAACAATTTGAATTAGGTATAAGGAAAATAAGAGAACATTTTCCAGACGCCAGTTTCACCACTTATTCCTCTGAAGAGCCATGTTTCACAAGTGCCCTTCCTCAAATCCTAAAGTCCTTTGGCTATAAATATGCCTCATTAAAAAATCCAAATACATGTTGGGGCGGATACACGAGCGCCCACGGGGGTGAATTGGTAGAATGGACGGGCTCTGATGGAAGCAGCCTGCTGACAGTTCCAAGATATGAGTCGGAAAGTTTCAAGAGCAATTCTACATGGCAAACTATTGCCTGGAACAATGCTCCCGAATATCTTAAGGGTGCAAGAGCGCAGGGCATTGCGAATCCAATTGGCATGTGTATTCAGGATGCTGGTTGGAAGAATGGGCCTTGGTTAGGGCAACCTAAAGGGTTCGAATATAAACTGTGGAAAGATTACATAGGCAATACGGCTGATAAGTCCAAAACACCAATATGGAATTTCACGCAGGAGAATGTGCAAGTGAGCCTAGTTTGGGGTGCTCAAATCTTACAACAGCTGGCGCAGCGTACGCGTATAGCAGAAAATAAATTAATTATGGCCGAGAAGTTACATGCTATTTATTCTGTCAATAATAACCTGCCATTGAAAAAAGATGTATTCAAATCTGCATGGGAAAATCTTCTTTTAGCACAACATCATGATTCCTGGATTGTACCATATAATATAGTTGATAAGCAAAGGCGCTTAAATTGGGCCGATCAGGTGAAAAGCTGGACAGACAAGGCAAATGAGCTGGGGGATAGTGTGCTAAACACTATCATGCCCGGAAGAGCGCAACTTGCGGGTGGCTCAACAAAAATTACAGTCTTCAATAGCCTCGGTTACCGTAGAAATGAAATTGTTAGCGTTCCTATTGATTTTGCTGAAACTGCCGATTTGTACGTTACAGATGAAGCCAATAGAAAAGTTGCTTCCCAATTGACTATTGATTCAAAAGGAAATAAGGTGTTGCTTCTGCTGGCTACTGTCCCCGCAATGAGCTCGGTGTCCTATCAGGTAAAAAAATCCCAGGTCAAATTGAAAGCCCTCCCAAAAATGAGTGTCGTCAAAAGAGGCGTTGAGTACCATATCGAATCTGATTTATACAAAATTGTTATTGATGCTTCCAGAGGTGGTACAATAAAAAGTTTGACAGCAAAAGTGACTGGTAAATTTGACTATGTCAATTCGGTTCCAAATACTTTTTTCAACGAGATGAAGGGTTATTTTTATCGGGATACAGCTTATCATTCCAGTGCAGATCAAGAAGCTAAAATCTCGATAATAGAACATGGGGCATTAAGTATAAAAGTACAAATTCAAGGCTTTATAGCTATTCATCCATTTACGCAGTATTTAACTTTAAGGAAGGGTGACGAGCGGATCGATTTTCGGACTCAAATTGATTGGAAGGGTAATCCCGGAATTGGGGAGGATTACCATCAAGTCAAAGATTGGAAACAGGAGCAACTTAAAAAAGCATTTTATAATGATAAGTTCAAACTCTCTGCAATATTCCCATTAGCTATTTCTGACCAGTCAGTTTATAAAAATGCCGCTTTTGATGTTATGAAAAGCAGGCTTAACAATACTTTTTTTAGCAGGTGGGATAGCATAAAAAATAACATTATTGTAAACTGGGTTGATGTTGCCAATGATGCAGAAAAACGAGGCATGGCAATGTTCACCGATCATACAACCAGTTATCAGCATGGTGAGGATGGGTTGCTGGGACTAACATTACAATATTCCGGCAGGGGCTTATGGGGCAAGAATTATACGATATCGGGACCCTCTGAATTTACCTATGCATTGTTGCCACATACGGGCGACTGGCAAAAAGCCAGTTTGTGGGCAAAAAGCCTGGCATTTAATGAGCCATTGCAGGTTATAATTCATAAGGGCCTTTCACAAAGAAAATCAGGTGCATCACTTATTTCGATAACTGATCCCAATGTCGAAATTTCTGCCGTCCAGACTGACGATTCTGCGATAGTATTTCGGTTGTTTAACGCGTCCTCAAAAGCTGTTAATACGAATGTAACTATAAATTCCAGGTCGAAAAAAGTCATTTTTATGGAGCTAAATGGAACGGCTGTAAGTGAATTCGCTCCAAATATTTTGAATGATGATAAAACATATTTGGTAACTAATATCCCAGCATTTGGAATCCGTACTTTAAAAATAACACTGTGATGAAAAGATTATTCTTCGCTATTGTCTGCTTTCATTTCCTTCTGGGTGATGCAAATGGAAAATCCGTAGCGGCAAAATTAAAGGTCGCTGATATTTTGCAAAGCAATATGGTAATACAGCAGAACAAAGCATTTAAGATTTGGGGCACTGCGAAACCAGGATCAAGTGTTTCTGTAATGACGGATTGGAAAGCTGCTGTACGTGTTGTGGTGGGGAGTGATGGTGCTTTTTTGGCAATTGTTGATGTGCCAAAAGTTAAAAGTGGCGATTTTAGTCCTCATAGTATAGTAATACGTGATGAAAATGATGAGATCGTACTACGAAATATTTTAATAGGCGAAGTATGGATCTGCAGTGGTCAGTCTAACATGCAATTCAAATTAGTGGAAGACAAAAATTCTAATACAGAATTGCCTGCGGCAAATTACCCATACATCAGATTATTTAATGCCGAGCTGAATTTTAGTGCCGTACCTCTTCAAACTATCAAGGGTAAGTGGCAATTGTGCAGTCCCGAGACAGCAAAAGATTTTAGCGCTGTAGGATATTACTTTAGCAAGAGTCTATTCAGGCAACTGAATGTTCCAATAGGAGTAATTTTTTCGGGAATTGGGGCGTCAAAGGTCGAGGCTTTCATCCCTCAAGAAGTACTTGCCTCAAATGATATTCTTGATTCTATATATCTAAAGCCATATTTAGGCAGCCCGAAATCCAAAGAGGTAATTAATTCAGGTTTCAGTTTTGAGAAGGTAACAAGACCATTTTTATTGTATAACGCCTTAATAAATCCACTAACAAATCTTTCGATAAGAGGTTTTTGCTGGTATCAGGGTGAAGGCAATCGGAAGGAGAGAGAAAGCTATACAGTAGCAACGCAACAGCTTATCAAATCCTGGAGAGAGAAGTTTAAGCAAGGAGAGCTGCCTTTTTACTACGTGCAGGTAGCTCCGTTTTTCTACGATCAAGACTATCCAGTTTTAAATGATTATGCATTTTTCAGGGAGTCACAAGAACAAATTTTGTCTGTTAACAATACTGCTATGGTAGTAAGTATGGACGTTGGTGAAGCGAAAGACCTACACCCTAAAAATAAAAGACCGCTAGGAATTAGACTGGCGAAAATAGCGTTAAATAGAACCTATGGTATTGACTCGGTTTTATATCAAGGCCCCCGCTACAATTATTTAGCGATAAAAGGTAAAATGGTGATTGTGCACTTTGATGCCGCCAGCGTACAAGGAGGTTTGGAAACGAATGATGGAACAGCGCCCAAATTTTTTATGGTTGCAGGGAAAGATGGGAAGTTTTACCCCGCCGAAGCAAAGATTGCAGGAGCTACAATAGAATTAAGCTCCGATAGAGTTAAGAGGCCTTTGGCAGTTCGCTATGCCTTCACGAATTTCCCTGTGACAAATTTACAGAATAATGCAGGCTTGCCAGCCATACCTTTTAGAACAGATAATTGGCCAGAAAAATTTATAAAGTAAAGTTATCTAAAACAGCTAGGATTTTTTGTAAATCATCTATTTTATTATAAAAATGGAAAGCTACACGTACTCCAGGGCCTCGTTGCAGACAAATCACCTTTTCTGATAATAATTTTTCGTAGCGTAATTTGTCGAGGTTCAGATTGAAGATAGAGGAGTGCTCGGTTCTGCCGGCAACAATATCAGTTAAAAGCCCTCTGTCTGAAAATTCTTTTTTGGCTGTAATAGCAAGGTTCCCTATTTGGTCTTCAATGAAAGTAATTCCAAGTTTCTTAAAATAATCTAGCGATTCATTCAATGTGCCGAAAGCAAGTGTGTCTAAATGACCCGGTTCAAAATGTATGGCCAAAGTGCTCTTTCCATGTAGCATTGCTTCTATGGGAGCAGGCCTATTTCTAGCTTCCTTAAATAACAAATTCGCTACTTCGTCTTTTAAGAAAACAAAGCCGTTGCCATATCCGGAAAGCATCCATTTGTATCCGCTGCTGATTAGTACGTCAAACCCTGATGCTTCAAAGTCAAAAGCTTCAGTGCCACAGAATTGCGTTCCATCTGCAACAAGTAATAAGTCAGGGAATTGCAGTTTAAGCTCCTTTATGAATTTAGGGCTAAGTTTTATTCCGCTTATGTATTGTACGATGCTGAATGCAAGGATTGTTGGTTTTGACTCTCTAATTTTTTCAACTAATTTCTCTTCCAGTTCATCATCCATAGTGAGATAATAGCAGCTGTGACCCCTTATTTCAATAGCATAATTAACTGATGGGTAGTCTTCTTTTAGCAGTAGGAATCTTTGCCCCGACGGCAAACCCTCCAAAAAGGTGTTAAAGCCAAATGAAAAATTGGGAACAAGGAAGGTGTTCTCCACCTTAGCTCCAAAAAATCCGGAAAGGTTACTTTTAATTTTCTGAAGAAATGTTGCCTGGTTAATTCTGAAACCGCTCCCTCTTGAAAAAAAATCTAAATCATGATTCTTACGCCATTCCACCTGTTTTTCAGAAATTAATCCAGAGCTGGCAGTGTTTAAATATGTGCAGGTATCGAGTAATGGAAATTGGTGTTTTATGGACATGTTGCAAGCTATTTGAAGGGCAAAAATAATGATTAATCTTAAAAGGGACAGATCTAATAAGGGCATTTGTTTACTTAACGACTCGTTCGAGGATACAGAGTTTAGAGATAAAATTGTATCTTGTAAGCTACCAAGATAAACTATGAACAGACGGAAATTTGTAAGCCTTAGTACCCTGGCAGGAGTCGTTGCCACCGTTCCAACTACGTATACAAGGGCGGGAGAAGTAGCCACATTTGAAAAAGAGAAGCGTTATCAGAAAGGGTTAAGTCCCTGGCCAATTTGCCTGGATACGGCTACAATCCGGCCTGCCTCGTTAAAAGATAAAGTTAAAATTGCTGCCAAAGCAGGATATGATGCAATTGAACCCTGGGACGGTGAACTTCAGGAGTTTGAGGCTAAAGGAGGAAACTTAAAGGACTTAGGAAAAGAAATCAAAGATTTGGGACTATTTGTACCTAGTGTAATTGGCTTATGGAATTCTTTGCCACCTACTAAGGAGCAGTTTGACAGTTCATTAAAAGATACCAGAAACCGAATGCGTATGGCTGCCGCAATTGGTGCGAAACATATACAAACTATACCTGATACCGCAGGTACAAATTATAACCACAGATGGGTAGTGGATAGGTATAGGGAAATTATTGAAATAGGTTTAAAAGAGTATAACATCATTCCAGCATTGGTCTTTGTTAAATATCAGCCGGTTAAAACTCTCGGTCAGGCTATGGGTATTGCTATGGACACAAATCATCCCAAAGCTATGGTAATACCTGACACCTATCACATGTACATTTCAGAGGGAGGTTTTGAAGGGCTGAAAATGATCAATGGCAGTACAATTGCTATTTTTCAATTTTCTGATGCTCCTTCAACCCCAATTATTGCCGAGCTCGGGGATAAGGATAGGGTATATCCCGGAGACGGAATATTACCTCTTCCACAAATCTTAAGGGATCTCAAAATGTCCGGTTTCAAGGGTTGTGTGTCCCTTGAATTATATAATCCCTCATATTATAAGGAAGATTTGAATTTGGTTGCCCAGACTGGACTGCGGAAAACTTTAGAGGTTATTAAAAAGGCTGGAGTATGATTTAGCTGCTTTTGTTAAATTTGGTTAATACCAACGCCGTTACAAGAGCGCCGAACAAGTAGTATCCTACGGTAAGCGCAGCCACCTGCTCATTTTTTGCTACTGGTTTGGGATTTAATCCCATAGGTTCGGGAAGTTTTACAGCGGCTATCCCTGCACTTAATCCCATGAATATTGCCTTCGGCCAAAGGTATTTTTTCTTTCCTGATCCAATTAGGCTATAGTATAGTGTGTTAGAAACAATATCTCCTGCAAGAGTGGCTTTGTAAAGTGTATCATGATCGTTGATGTGTTCGCCGATATAGCTTAAAGCTTTCTGCAACGCATTTTCTCCTAAAATGTCTATTCTTGGAGCATTAGAAGTTTGTCTTCTGGCAGTTTCGTGTAATAAGTTTAATGCTACAGCTCCGGCCAGGCCTGCTAATAAATTTTTAATTCTGCTCATAATTCGATGATGCTTATAACCCTACAACAAGCTTTAATGAGGATAGTTTTACCAGCCAATTCTTTAACTTTGGTGATATGACAGCACCCGCTAAACTTAGTACAAATCAGAAATGGGTAATTTTTATTTTGGCTGTTACCCAATTTACGGTGATCCTTGATTTTATGATCATGTCGCCACTAGGTGATTTTATGATGAAATCACTCTCAATGAAGCCCGCTGCGTTTGGCATAGCGGTTTCTGCCTATGCGTTTAGTGCGGGATTATCCGGCCTTCTCACTGCAGGTTTTGCTGATCGTTTTGACCGTAAAAAATTACTGCTATTCTTTTACACAGGGTTTATAATTGGAACTGTATTTTGCGGTCTATCTCATAATTACATCCAGCTGGTGGCTGCCAGAATATTTACGGGTTTATTTGGAGGTGTAATTGGATCAATTTCCCTGGCAATTATTTCAGACCTTTTTACCATGGAGCAAAGGGGCCGGGTAATGGGGTTTGTGCAAATGGGTTTTGGCGCGAGCCAGGTTTTAGGGGTCCCAATTGGGTTGTATGTAGCCAACTTATGGAACTGGGAGGCGGCTTTTTTATTGGTAGCTGGAGTTGCTGTCTTTATTGCGGTATTGCTTGTATTCAAATTGCCGTCAGTGAGGGACCATTTGACACTACAACAAGACAAATCGGCATTTAAACATTTATGGGATACAATAAGGAAGCGTGATTATCGAATAGGTTTTTCTGCAATGGCGATGCTTTCTATTGGTGGCTTTATGATGTTCCCATTTGGTAGTGCTTTTGCTGTTAATAACATTGGAATAACTGCGGCTCAGTTGCCAGTATTGTTTTTTATATCCGGATTAAGTTCGTTGGTTATAATGCCTGTTATAGGTAAGTTAAGTGATAAAATTAGTAAGCTAAAAATCTTCACCATTGCCTGTGTTTGGATGATGGTAATGGTTATTGTTTATACCAATATGGGACCAACACCTTTTTGGCTGGTCGTTGTACTCAATATATTAATGATGATGGGAATAATGAGTCGTATGATCCCCGCTACTGCGTTGGTGAGTGCAGTACCTGATATGGCAGACAGAGGTGCGTTCATGAGTATCAACTCATCTATGCAGCAGATTGCCGGTGGGGTAGCAGCGGCAATAGCTGGTTTAATAGTTGTCCAAGAACACAAAGCCGCTCCATTGCAACATTACAATACGGTGGGCTATCTGGTAGTTGCAATTTCTTTAACAAGCATTTACCTATTATATAGGGTTACGGTGCTGATTAAAATAAAGTCCACTTAAGGTAACTTAGATTAATTCTAAATAAATTTTGATTACTAAGAAAAACACACTTTCTTTGCGTTAGTTAAGAATTAATCTAAATAAAGAATGTATAATTATACGAGAGCTTTAGTCCCCCTACTTTTTGTCCTATTATCCTATACCGCAAGTGCACAACGTGCGAGTAGTATCAAAGGAAAAATTACTACAGCAGATGGTTATCCTGCAATTTCTGTAACTGTTAGCCTAAAAGGCACTGGAATGGTTACTTCCAGTAATTACGAAGGAGAATACAGTTTTACCAAAATAAAAGCAGGTGAGTACACACTAACCTTATCTGCTATAGGATTAAAATCAGAATCTAAATCCGTGTCGGTTTCTGAGAATGCTTCACAAACTATAAATTTTACGCTTTCAGAGAATTCAGATCAGTTACAGGAAGTGGAAATCTCTGGTGGTAAAAAAGGGTATAAAGTTGATGTTCCATCATCCTCTTTACGATTAAATGCACCATTGCTTGAAATACCTCAGAATATACAGATTGTTTCATCTGAGGCATTGAAAGACCAACAAATCATCAGCATGAGCGATGCGCTAATTAGAAATGTTAGTGGAGCCGTACGGTTGGAACACTGGGGGGATATGTATACTAATATTACGATGCGTGGATCGCAAATCCAGGCTATGCGTAACGGCTTCAACTTTGTGACATCTTTCTGGGGTCCGCTTACTGAAGACATGAGTTTTGTTGACCATGTGGAATTTGTTAAGGGTCCGGCTGGTTTTCTTTTGGGAAGTGGCGATCCAAGTGGCATGTACAATGTTGTTACTAAAAAGCCTACAGGCAGTAACCGGGGTGAAGTGTCATTTACTACGGGTAGCTTTGATCTGTACCGCACTGCAGTTGACTTTGACAGGAAGTTAACTGAAGATGGTAAATTACTCTTTAGGCTAAACGCAGCTGCGCAAAATAAAGGTTCTTTCAGACCATTTGAGAAAAATGACCGTTATACATTTGCTCCAAGCTTGAGCTACCAAATCACCAATAGCACTAAACTTACTGCTGAGTACGCATTGCAAAATGCAAAGATGACTGAAGTTGGTTCATTCTATATTTTCTCACCAAATGGTTATGCTACTTTACCAAGAGATTTTACACTTACTCAGCCTGGAGTTGAGCCTTCAAGGATGAATGATCATAGCGTTTTTATTAACCTGCAGCACAATTTTAGTGATTCCTGGAAGGCGACGGCACAAGTAGCTTACTCTAAATATTTACAGGTAGGTACAAGCTCATGGCCTTCATCTATATTCCCAAATAACACCGTTATCAGGAATATAGGAATCTGGGATGCAGAAAGTACTATGAAACTTGCGCAATTGTTTATTAATGGCAAGGTTACTACAGGAGCGGTTACGCACAATCTTCTCGCAGGATTTGATGGTGGAAAAAAAGACTATATGGCTGATTGGGGACAATCGCATGATTTAGATCTTCCTTCTTCACCATTTAATTTGAATAACCCGAATTATGGTTTCCCAACTAACGGATACCCTGAATTTGATAGAGAAACGCCGTTGAAAGACAGGGCTAAGACTGCCGGTGGTTTGATGGACCAGAAATATTTAAGTGCTTATTTTCAGGATGAAATTGGCTTCTTTGAAAACAGGGCACGTTTAACGCTTGCCGGTAGATATAGCTATGTTGCCCAATCGGCCTGGGGTGGTGATCCCGATAAAGGTGAGCGATTTACCCCTCGTGTTGGATTGAGCGTTTCAATTGATAAAGCTACTTCAGTATATGCTTTATACGATGAGGCTTTTATTCCACAGACAGGTTTTTTGCGCAGCGGCAAGAGGATTGATCCTATAACAGGAACTAATTATGAAGTTGGTTTGAAAAAGGACTGGTTTAACGGAAAGTGGAATACCACTTTATCTGCCTATAGAATTCGTAAAAGAAATGAGCTTGCTGGAGACCCAACAAATCAGGCCGGTGAAAATTACAGCATTGTGGTTGGTGAGAAGAGAGCACAGGGTATAGAATTTGATCTAAAAGGAGAGCTAACCAAGGGCCTGAGCTTAATAGCTAATTATGCATATACAGATGGAAAAGTTACTGAAGTTGCAGCAGGTGTAACTACTATGAATGTAGGAGACGTAGTGCCCGGATTTGCTAAACATACTGCAAATGCGTGGTTAAGTTATTCAGTTCAAGGAGGGGCACTTAAAGGTACAGGTATCTCTTCAGGCTTTACTTACTACGGCGATAGGGCTACAAACAATTACAATCCAGTGCAGGCTGAACAGAATTTACCGAATTACTTTAAATTGGATGCAGGTTTGTTCTGGGAACACAGCAATATAAAAATCACTGGAAATGTGTTTAATGTGTTAGATAAATATCTATTTACCGGTGGTTATTATACAGATTATTGGAATGCTCCAAATTATGATCAGCCTGCATATTCGTGGCAGGCGGAAGCACCAAGAAATTACAGGTTAAGCATTGCATATAAATTTTAATGAATAGCAAAAAGAAGACTCCAAAATATTGGATCGCTCAGGTACACTTATGGCTCGGACTAACGTCCGGGCTATTTGTGTGTTTTTTAGGTATTACAGGTTGTATCCTTGCATTTGAGCGTGAAATAGAAGATGCCACTCAATCGTACAGATTCGTAAAAACAGAAAATAAGCCCTATCTGTCGCCAACAGTTTTAAAATCAATTGCCGATAAGAAAATACCCGGTAAGCATGCACATAGTGTGAGTTACCAGAAAGGCAATGCCAGTGCTGTAACCTACTATGCATTTGGAGCAGAAGAATATTACTGGATGGCATATCTAAATCCCTATACCGGTGGAGTATTAAAGGTTAAGGATATGGATGATGACTTTTTTAGGATTGTTATTAATGGACATTACTACCTTTGGCTTCCTCCTAACATTGGTCAGCCTGTTTTGGCCAGCGCCACATTGATGTTCCTCTTTTTATTAATCTCTGGTCTTTTCCTATGGTGGCCAAAAAATAAAGCGGCAAGTAAGAAGCGATTCACCATAAAATGGAATGCGAAGTGGAAAAGGCTGAACTATGACCTTCATAACGTGTTTGGCTTTTACATGACCTGGATTCTTATTTTCATTGCCTTTTCTGGATTGGTAATGGGTTTTCAATGGTTCTCTCAATCGGCTTACTGGGTAACTTCTGGTGGTAAGAAGCTGAATTTATTTGAGGAAAGTTTATCAGATAGTACTTTGGTAAATTCTGCAGCAGGTAAAAAGCCGGCTATTGATTTCTTATGGGCAAAGACTATGAATATGGTTTCCAAAAGAAACAACTTCACAGGAAGTGTTGAAATCCATGTGCCCGACAGTCCGAAATCATCTATTGAAGTTGCCATTAATCCTGATACGGAAACTTATTGGAAAGCCGATTATTTATATTATGATCAGTATACCTTAAAAGAAATAGAAGTTGCCCATGTATTTGGGAAATTTGCCAATGCCACGGTTGCAGATAAGCTAATGCGAGCCAACTACGACATTCACATAGGTGCTGTGGCGGGTTTGCCTGGTAAGATCATGGCGTTTTTAGCCAGCCTCATTGCAGCCAGCTTACCAATTACAGGATTTATTATTTGGTGGGGCAGGAAAAAGAAGATTAAAAAATGATGGTATCTTTGCACCATGACTAATGATATTGCAGTAATCTTTGATATGGATGGGGTAATTTGTCACACCAACCCTTACCATTCCCTTGCTTTCAGAGAATTTTTCTCTACCCGTAATCTAGCTCCAACAGATCAGGAATTTGCCGATCACATGTTTGGTAAAAGTAATAGCTATATATTAAGTCATTTTTTGCAACGGCCCATTACTGGTGATGAACTGTTAACGCTGGAAAACGAGAAAGAAGGATTGTTCAGGAAGATATACGAGCCTCACGTTGATCCTATTGCGGGTTTTTTGCCTTTTTTTCTTGACCTCAAAAATAATGGTGCACACTTGGGCGTAGCTACTTCTGCACCCATGGCTAACTTAGAGCTTATTCTAAGTAAGGTTGCAATACGCGAACATTTGGGATCTATTATGGCAAGTGAGAATGTTAAAAAGCATAAGCCCGACCCGGAAGTGTATTTAATTTCAGCAATAAACCTTGGCGTAACTCCATCACAGTGTGTGGTTTTTGAAGATTCGTTTTCAGGGGTGTCTGCTGCGCTAAATGCAGGTATGAAGGTGGTTGGCGTGCTCACTTCTCATACTAAAGAAGAGTTACCTCCTTGTAATTTATATATCGATGACTATAAGCAGCTGACGTTCGAAAAAGTGTCTGCTTTGTTCTAGTTACAGATTTTCTTCGGTATACTTTTTAAAGCTATCTAATATAGCTTGCCATCCACCTTGCTGCATTTCAATAGAGTGCATGTCTTCTGCTTCGAAATGTTCAATTACTACTGTTTGATCTCCATTGGATTTGAAAGTTATTTCTACACGGCGTTGATCATCAATATTGTAGGCAATATAGGTATGTGGCTGAACGTCAGTATAAGTCCCTTCAAAATCAAAGCTAAAAGATCCGTCCCTTGCAGCCATTGTGATTTTAAAACGGCCACCGACTCTTAAGTCATTATCAGCATATGGTGCGTGCCAGTCGTCTGATGCCTGATTCCATTGCGTAATGTGCGCAGGTGTAGTCCATGATAACCATACTTTTTCTACAGGTTTGTTCACTATCGTTTCTGCTGTAATTACCGGTTTGTTTATCTTCTCCATATAAAATTTAAATATTTATTAATGTAAAAATAGCATACATTCTTCGGCCAATAAATGGCTTTAAACGACAATTTTAGGGTGCAATTATGACTGTGGCTAATAATCGAAATCTTATTGCTAACTTAACAAACAGAAATTTAAATAATGAAGTCAGCCGTTTTAATCTTATTGCTTTGTGCAGCTAATTTATCAGTTTCACTAGCACAAAAACCCAATGTCTTAACCCGATCGGAAAAAAAGAATGGTTGGGTCTTGTTGTTTGATGGGGAGACCACAAAGGGCTGGACTACACCATCCGGTGCAGATGTTCCTTCGGGTTGGCAGGTTGTCGACGGAACTTTAAGGACGATAAAAGATGGAAAAGGGGGAGACATCATCACTACCGGAGAATACTCAAACTTTGAATTGAGGTTGGATTACAATGTGGTATTCACAACAAATAGCGGCCTTAAGTATTTTTATACGAAGTACGATAATGGAGGAAGTTTAGGTATGGAATACCAGATATTGGATGATGTGCTTGCTGAGGACAATGAAAAGGAAAACCATCTTTCAGGTTCATTGTATGATATATTTGCGCCCAAAAAACTACTAAAGAAAATTTACCCACCCGGGCAATGGAATTCCATCAGGGTTGTAGCAAAAGGGAAAACGGTTGAACACTGGCTTAATAATTACAAAATACTTTCATTCACCCGCGGAAGTAAGGAATTTACGGATGCTGTAGCTTTGAGTAAATTTAGCAAGACCAGCCCCGCCTTCGGATCAATTGATAAAGGGTTTATACTGTTGCAGGAACATGGGGGGCTAGTTTCCTTCAGGAATATTAAAATCAAGAAATTGTAATCATATCATGGAGAAGAGACGGGACTTTATAAAAAAAACTGCTATCGGTACCGCAGCATTAACAGTGGGTACAAAATTATTTGGTGGCAGTGCTTTTGGTTTCAGTGCTAAAAGTTATAATAGGATAATAGGCGCCAATGATGCAATTCGCGTGGGGGTAATAGGCGTAAATGGCCGCGGTAATGGGATGGCCGGAGTTTTCGCTGGTCAAAAAAATACAAATGTATCTTACATATGCGACGTAGATTCCCGGGCCATCCCCAAGGCGGTAAAGACGGTTATGGATGCCAGACAAGATACAGCTCCAAAATCTGAGAAGGATTTTCGTAAGGTGCTTGCAGATAGGGATACAGATGCCATTTATATAGCTACTCCAGATCACTGGCATTCACCACTAACGATTTTAGGCTGCGCAAGCGGTAAACATGTCTATGTAGAGAAACCGTTGAGCCATAATCCTAACGAGGGTGAGATGGCAGTTGCTGCTGCCCGTAAACATAAAGTAGTTGTACAGATGGGTGCTCAGCGCAGATCTGCACCTGTGTTAACACAGGGAATTAAGCAACTCCATGAGGGGGTTATTGGAAAAGTTTACATGGCTAAAACATGGTATACTAATGCACGGAAAGCTAATTTTTTAAAACCTGCACCAGTTCCGGAGTGGCTTGATTACGATTTATGGCAGGGACCAGCACCCAGAATGCCCTATCAAGATGGCCTTATTCATTATAACTGGCATTGGTTTTGGCATTGGGGAACAGGTGAAGCATTAAATAATGGTACCCATGAGGTGGATGTTGCACGCTGGGGTCTCAGTGTCGATTTTCCTACAAGAGTTAGTTCCATTGGCGGCAGGTACAGTTATAAAGATGACTGGGAGACACCCGACACCCAAATTACCACTTTGGAATATCCTGGCGCGACCCTTATCTGGGAAGGCCGGAGTGCGAACGCACGTAAAGTAGAAGAATTAGACAGGGGAATCATTTTTTACGGTGAGAAGGGAAGCCTAGACACCGGTGGCGACAGCTACAAAATATATGATTTGGATGGTAAACTTACCAAAGAAGTTAAGTCGTTGATGAAAGAAGCTGCATTAGATGGCAGAAATACATCTAGTCCGAGCGTGGGGCTGGATAATTATCATGTGATGGACTTCCTGGATGCAATACGAAATAATCGTAAGCCAAACTGTGACGTAGAGATTGGACACAAAAGTGTTGTGGCTATGCAATTGGGGAATATTTCCCTTCGTGTAGGCAGGGACTTGAAAATCGATCCTAAAAACGGCCACATCCTGAACGACAAGGAGGCACAAAAGCTTTGGGGCAGATCATATGAAAAGGGCTGGGAGCCGAAGGTTTAGCTTGAGTAAAGGTAAAGCCTCATCTTTTTGAAATTAATAATAGCCTCGTATTGCAGCAGAAGATCGCTTCCAAGTATACAGGTTATGCGCGGGTGACCAAGACTTTCGTAAGTTTGGTTCACGCCATCAAGATCAATAGCAACCGTATTATAGTTTTTTAGCCTTAACCGACCAAGCTTTATCTCAGGAACGATTGCCTGCAGCGTGCTGGTGGTTGAAAACAATGTTGTTGCAATCGTTTCGTCGCTATCATCAACTGGCAAATGTTTTTTCACAAACGTTTTATCGAATACCGTTCTTGAAGCACCAGTATCTACTACAGCCATTAATTTTTCTCCAAAAACAACAATTTCCACCAAAAGGTGGAAACCGTCATCTTGTAGATTTATTAAGATTAGTGGAACAATGACTGTCCTCATTAATTAAATTAAACTCATTTCCTGAAGTACATTGTTCATGTTAAGCACAGCCTCGGCACTTTTGTTGAATTCGGCTTGTTCATTCTCAGATAATTTAAAATCAAGGATTTTCTCAACACCATTTTTTCCTAGAATAGTAGGAACTACAAGGGAAATATCATGCTGCCCATATTCTCCTTCTAGGTAAACACCTGAAGAAATTAATTTTTTCTCGTCACGCACAATGCTTTCTACCATTGCGGCAGTTCCGGCACCTGGAGCATACCATGCAGATGTACCTATTAATTTTGTTAATGTGGCACCACCTACCATGGTATCAGCTACAATTTTGTCTTGCTGCTCTTTACTTAAAAGTTGAGTAACTGGGATACTGTTCCATGTTGCATGGTTGATAAGCGGAATCATTGTAGTGTCTCCGTGACCGCCAATAACTACAGCATTCAAGTCTGAAGGAGAACATCCTAGTTCCTGACTTAAATAAAATTTAAAGCGTGCCGAGTCCAGTGCACCGCCCATGCCTATAACCCTGTTTTTAGGTAGCCCAGACGATTTAAAAGTAAGGTAATTCATCGTATCCATCGGATTTGAAACCACAATGATGATGGTGTTTGGTGAATATTTTAGAATGCTTTCAGTTACACCTTTTACAATGCCTGCATTTATACCTATCAATTCCTCACGTGTCATTCCCGGCTTGCGTGGCAAGCCTGAAGTTATTACCACTACTTCAGAGTCTGCAGTGCTTGCATAGTCGTTAGTTACTCCTTTGATTTTTGTATCAAAACCGAGCAATGCTGAAGTCTGCATCATATCTATCGCTTTGCCTTCGGCAAAACCTTCTTTGATGTCAAGTAAAATAAGTTCTTCAGCTAATTCTTTACGGGCAATATTATCTGCGCAGGTAGCGCCAACAGCACCTGCACCTACAACCGTTATCTTCATATAAGTTTAATTTTATGGTCATCAGACACCCGGAAATAATTCTGAAATGATCTGTTGTTTTCGAAGTTAGAAATTATGGTTAGTTAATAAAATGGTTTTAAAAACTTTATTTTACATTGTTGGTTTTATGATAAAGAATTTACATTTGATCGCAATCGGTTATGGGCGGAAATACAGTTAACACACCAGTAAAGAAAGTAGACATTGTTTCTTACGCAGGGAAGTGGTATTCACTGTATTCAATTCCCACCCTGATGGATAAAAACTGGAGGGAAACTATTGAGACTTATGTAATTCATCCTGATGGTTATTACGCCGTTTTTACAACATATAAGCTCATCGCCAATACCGAACGAAAATACATACGCTCTAAATTGTTTGTAGTTAGAGGCACAGGTAATGCCCAGCTAAAAGCACAGTACCTTTGGCCGTTCAAAGCAGATTACTGGATAATTGAACTGGCTGATGACTATTCATATGCCGTAGTAGGTCATCCTGAGCACAAACATCTATTTATAATTTCCCGGAAACCTGTATTACCTGACGGCCTTTTAGAGGAAATTATCAACAGGTGTGATCAGAAAGGTTATGATACATCAAAATTAGTGTCCCAGGACCATGAACCAGGACCTGCAGAAGAAATCACCACAAGCTAATTGTTAGGTAAAAAAGCAAAATCTCACAGGCATCTCTGTTAAAATACTGTATTTTTGGTCAATCATTTAATTGCCTTTTTTGGTATTTTAATAATTTCCTATGTACTTGATTTTTGATACCGAAACAACAGGTTTGCCTCGTAACTGGAATGCACCAATTACCGATACAGAAAATTGGCCCAGGTGTATTCAAATCGCATGGCAGCTTCACGATGATTTCGGAACATTAATTGAAAATCAAGATTATTTAGTCAGACCCGATGGGTTTAACATTCCATATGATGCTGAACGGATCCACGGCATATCCACCGAATTAGCTACAGAGGAAGGGGTGTCATTAGAAGAAGTTCTTGCAAAATTCAATGTAGCGCTTTCAAAATCCAAGTTTGTAGTAGGCCAGAATGTTGGATTTGATCTTAACATTATGGGATGTGAGTTTCACAGGCTTGGACTGGAAAACGTACTTGCCCAAATGCCTGTTCTAGACACCTGTACTGAGGTTACTGCAGAGCTTTTGCGGCTGCCCGGAGGTAGAAACGGCCGATATAAACTTCCAAACTTAACAGAGCTTCATGAATATTTATTTGGTGAACCTTTTGCAGAAGCACACAATGCTACTGCAGACGTAGAGGCAACTACCCGTTGCTTTCTACAGCTCTTGAAAATAGATGTATTCAAGGCCGAACAATTAAAATGCACGCCAGATTATTTAAGTCTTTATAAAGAGCGAAATCCCGGGGCAATTGGTAAAGTTGGCCTTAAGCATGTTAATTTAAAATCCGCTTCAGAAAATATCCGGAAACGACTGCAGCGGAAGGATGGTGTTTCTGTTGGCCAGGATATCGCTGGCGGACTGGAACGATTAAAAGATGTTTCCTTTGCACATTTGCATAATCACACACAATTCTCTGTATTACAGTCTACCATCAACATCCCTGATCTTGTAAAGGCGGCTGCTGCACAAAAAATGCCTGCAGTTGCTATGACAGATCATGCAAATATGATGGGCGCTTTTCATTTCGTTACGCAGGTACTCAATTACAATAAGACAGCTGAGGCGAAAAATGCTGTTGCTGTTGAAAATGGAGAGGAACCAATGGAGACCATAATTAAGCCAATTGTAGGATGCGAATTTTTTGTTTGCGATAACCACGAAGACAAGAAGAGAAAGGATGATGGTTACCAAATTGTGCTTTTGGCCAAGAATAAAAATGGCTACCATAATTTGGCAAAGATGTCATCCATTGCTTACACCAAAGGCTTTTATTACGTTCCAAGAATTGATAAATCGGTAATTGAACGGTACAAAGACGACATCATAGTGCTTTCAGGTAATCTCTATGGGGAGGTACCAAGTAAACTGCTTAATATTGGTGAACGTCAGGCAGAAGAGGCTTTACTTTGGTGGAAGGAGAAATTCGGTGATGACTTTTATGTAGAAGTAATGCGTCATAACCAGGATGATGAAAATATTGTCAATATGTCTTTGCTCACACTTGCGAGGAAACACAATGTTAAAATTGTAGCTACCAACAATACTTATTACATCAATAAGAAAGATGCCAACGCACATGATATTCTTCTTTGCGTAAAAGACGGCGAAAAGCAAGCCACTCAAATAGGAAGGGGCCGCGGGTTTAGGTATGGACTACCTAACCAGGAGTACTATTTCAAATCTCAGGATGAAATGAAAGCGTTATTCGCAGATTTTCCTGAAGCTATAAGTAATGTACAGTCGATAGTAGATAAGATTGAAATATTTAAGCTGGCAAGAGAAGTACTGCTTCCGAAATTTGAAATACCGGGTGAATTTCTTGTTGCAGAAGATACCACAGACGGTGGTAAGCGTGGTGAAAATAAATACCTGAGGTACCTAACTTATGAGGGTGCCAAAAAGCGTTACGGTGAATTAACTGAAGCTATTGTAGAGCGACTGGATTTTGAGCTGCAAACCATTGAGAAAACAGGATATCCCGGGTATTTCCTAATCGTTCAAGATTTTATTGCTATGGCAAGGCAGCTTGATGTATCAGTAGGACCAGGCCGGGGCTCAGCTGCCGGATCAGTTGTGGCCTATTGTTTATGGATCACCAATATAGATCCAATTAAATATGATTTGCTTTTTGAGCGATTCCTAAATCCCGACAGGGTTTCGATGCCTGATATTGATATTGACTTTGATGATGAAGGCAGGGGCAGGGTAATGGATTACGTAATTAATAAATACGGTTCAAATCAAGTGGCACAGATTATTACATACGGCACTATGGCGGCAAAGTCGTCTATTAGGGACACAGCCCGAGTACTGGATTTGCCATTGTTTGAAGCGGATAAGATTGCCAAACTGATTCCCAATATGAAGCTGGCAAAAATCTTTAATCTGGATGAAAAGACTTTAAAAGCCTCGCTGAGAGCTGATGACTATGAGCGTGTAGTGGAATTAAAGGCCATGGCTGGAGCTAAAAACCTAAGCTCTGAAACTATTTTGCAGGCTCAAATATTGGAAGGATCATTACGGAATACCGGTATCCATGCTTGTGGAGTAATCATTACGCCGGATGACATTACGAATTTCGTACCTGTAGCAACAGCAAAAGACTCTGATTTATATGTAACACAGTTTGATAACTCAGTGGTAGAAAGTGCGGGCTTGCTTAAAATGGATTTCCTGGGCCTCAAAACACTGACCTTAATTAAGGATACTGTTAAACTGGTTAAACAGGTACATCATATTGAGCTTGATCCTGATAATTTTCCCATAGATGACGTTAGAACTTATGAGTTGTTCCAGCGTGGAGAAACTATAGGCATTTTTCAGTACGAGAGTAACGGAATGCAGAAGTACATGAAGGAACTCAAACCCACCGTTTTTGGTGATTTGATTGCGATGAATGCGCTGTATAGACCTGGACCATTAGAATATATTCCAAGTTTTGTTCGCAGAAAGAATGGTGAGGAAGAAATCAAATACGATCTTGATGCATGTGAAGAATACCTCAAAGAAACTTATGGAATTACAGTTTATCAGGAACAGGTGATGCTGCTATCCCAAAAACTTGCAGGCTTTACTAAGGGTGAAGCCGACGTATTGCGTAAGGCGATGGGAAAAAAACAGAAGGATGTTCTGGATAAAATGAAGCCTAAGTTTATTGATAAGGCTGCAGAAAAAGGGCATGATCCGGTTATTTTAGAAAAGATATGGAAAGATTGGGAGGCTTTTGCTTCCTATGCATTTAACAAATCGCATTCCACCTGTTATGCATGGATAGCTTACCAAACCGCCTATCTAAAAGCACATTATCCGGCCGAATATATGGCTGCTGTGCTTTCCAATAATATGAGTGACATTAAACAGGTCGCATTTTTTATGGAAGAGTGTAAGCAGATGGGGGTTCAGGTACTTGGTCCGGACGTTAATGAGTCTGGCATTAAGTTTTCTGTTAACGTTCAAAACGAAGTTAGATTCGGTCTTTCAGGTATTAAAGGAGTGGGTGATAAAGCTGTTGAAAGTATCATAGAAGACCGTGTCTTAAACGGTTTATACAAGGATGTGTATGACTTTGCGAAGAGATCTAATACCCGTACAGTCAATAAAAAGGCTTATGAAAGTTTTGTTTACAGCGGGGCTTTTGATGGGTTTGGAAACCATAGGGCACAGTTCTTTTTTATTGGTCAAAATGATAAAATGAATGGCATAGAAAAGCTGATAAAATATGCCAATGATTTCCAAAGCAATGAATCGTCATCGCAGTCGTCATTGTTTGGAGGTTCCATTGCCGACCTTATTTCAGAACCAACACTACCTGTTGCACCAGAATGGAGTTTGCTAGATCGTCTGAAGTATGAGAAGGATGCAATTGGAATATTTTTAAGTGGCCATCCGCTTGATAATTATAAGCTTGAGCTCGACCGTTTTTGCATGCACAAGGTGAAGCACCTGTCGTTAGTAAATAAGATTAGGACAGGGGACACCAACGAGGAGGTCATAGCCGATTTTGAGGCAATTAAAAATAAGGAACTGGTAGTTGGAGGTTTGGTGGTAGTGGCATCACAACGTATGACCAAGACCGGCAAGCCATTTGGTACTATTGTATTTGAAGATTACGAAGATACCTGTGAACTTGCCCTATTTGGCGATGACTTTATCAAGTTTAAACAATTTCTAACTGATGGCTACTTCCTGCGAATTAATGGCAGGGTTGGGGAACGCTTTAGAAAAGAGGGTGATTGGGAGTTCAAGATAAATTCAATTGATTTGTTATCTGAGGTACGTGATAAACTAGCTAAATGCATTACCATCCAGATACCATTGGAAAAAATAAATGAGGATTTGATGGGGCAAATTCACGCCCTATTGGAACATAATAAGGAAAATTCTGAACACCAGCGGTGTCAGCTTTTATTTGAAATTGCAGACAGGGAACAAAATGTTAGGATTAAAATGCCCTCTAAAACAATCAAGATAAACCCCAGTAACTATTTGCTCGAACAATTGCGTGAATTGAATGTTAACCCTACGTTGAACTAATGTCATATTGGCATAGCCAAAGTTGAATGGCATCACTATTGATTATATATTTGTATAAATAAAAATAAGAATTATGGCTTTGGAAATTACAGATGCAAACTTCGAGGAAGTTGTATTAAAATCAGATAAACCCGTTTTGGTTGATTTTTGGGCAGAATGGTGTGGACCATGTCGCATGGTAGGACCATCAGTTGACGAAATCTCAAAAGAATATGAAGGAAAGGCAATTGTTGGTAAAGTTAATGTTGACAACAATCCTCAAATTTCTACTCAATTCGGTATCCGCAACATTCCTGCATTATTGTACTTCAAAAATGGTGAAGTTGTAGATAAGCAAGTTGGTGCAGTTCCAAAATCTGTTTTAGCAGGTAAATTAGACAAACAGTTATTATAACCCCAACATATCGTTATAAAAAAAGCGTTCATTATTAATGGACGCTTTTTTTATATTTATACTTTATGCAAACACCAACAGACCAGCACGATTTACAGTTCAGCACTAACTTGGAATTGCTTGCGCGGCAGGTTGTTGAGGGTTTTATAACAGGACTTCATAAAAGTCCTTTTCATGGCTTTTCGGTTGAATTTGCAGAACATCGGATTTACAACATTGGTGATAATGTAAAGAATATAGACTGGAAGCTTTTTGCAAGAACCGATAAGATGTTTAGCAAAAGATATGAAGAGGAAACCAACCTTCGCTGCCAGTTTATAATAGATGTTTCGTCTTCAATGTACTTCCCTGAAAAGGCTTATAATAAAATAAAGTTTTCAATAGAGGCCACTGCGGCTTTGATGTTTTTGTTGAAGCGTCAGCGTGATGCCTTCGGTCTCAGTCTTTTTTCAGATCATTTGTTGCTGAATACTCCTGCAAAGTCTACCACTACGCATCAAAAATATCTATTTACGCATTTGGAAGCATTACTTCAGCAAGAAAAGATGAATGTGCAAACCAATCTTGAAGAGGCCTTGCATCAAATTGCTGAATTGATACATAAAAGATCTCTAGTGGTTATTTTTAGTGATTTGCTCAATACCATACAAGATGAGAACAGTACCGACGCATTATTTTCTGCTTTGCAGCACCTCAAGTTTAATAAGCATGAAGTAGTTATTTTTAATGTTACTGATAGATCCAAAGAAATAAATTTCGATTTCGAAAACAGACCATATGAGTTTATAGACATGGAAACTGGGAACGTGGTTAAAGCACACTCGTCAAAGGTTAAGGAAGCATACTTATCTAAAATAAATACTTACAGGCAATCCATTCAATTGAAATGTACACAATACAAGATTGACTTGATTGACGCAGATATCTCTGCGGGATTTTATCCGATACTACAGGCTTATTTGATTAAGCGCCAGAAAATGAATTGATTTCGTCATTGCGAGGCGCGAAGCAATCATGCTTGATAGATTGCTTCGTACCCTGCAATGACAACATGAACTCAAGCTACCTTATCAATGTTATCTAAAATAATTGCACAGGCTTTTTCAATCTCTTCCTCAGTAATTATTAATGGCGGTGCAATGCGCATAGAGTTACTACAATGAAGAAACCAATCAGTAATTAGGCCGTCGGCAATGCAACCATCAATAATTTGTTTATTGATTTCAAAGTTTTCAAACTCAACTGCAATCATTAAACCTATGCCTCTAACAGCTTTAATAGATGGGTGCACTAATAATTTTTTAAATAAATTACCCTTTGTGGTAACCCCATCCACTATATTTTCGTTTACAATGGTTTCCAGCGTAGCGAGTCCTGCTGCGCAGCTTACAGGATGACCGCCAAATGTAGTAATGTGACCCAAGATTGGATTGGTTGCCAAAGACATCATCAATTCTCTCGAACTTACGAATGCGCCAATAGGCATACCTCCGCCTATGCCTTTTGCCAACAGCAACACATCAGGTACGATATCGTAATGCTCAAACCCTAACATCTTTCCTGTTCTGCCAAACCCACACTGTATCTCATCCAGTATTAATAACGTTCCTGTTTCATTACATTTATTCCTAAGCAATTTAAAGTAATCCTTATCGGCAACCCTAATGCCGGCTTCACCTTGTATGGTTTCGATAAATACTGCAGCGGTTTTTGTGGTAATTCGTTCCAGATCATCAACAAGATTATAATTGATGAACTTCACATTTGGCAGCAACGGGCGGTACGCCTGTTTAAATTCTTCGTTACCCATTAAACTCAACGCTCCTTGTGTGCTTCCATGGTATGAGTTGTTACATGCTATGAATTCACTGCGATGGGTATGTCTTTTAGCCAATTTCATGGCGCCTTCCACTGCTTCAGCACCAGAGTTCACAAAATAAGTGCAGTCCAGTGGCTCAGGTAAAATATCTGCCAGAGCTTTCGCGAAGTTAACCTGTGGGCTTTGAACAAATTCTCCGTACACCATAATGTGCATGTATTGCTCGGCCTGTTCTTTTACGGCATTGACAACAGCAGGGTGGCAATGACCAACATTGCTTACTCCTATGCCGGCTATCAGGTCCATAAAAGCCTTGCCCCTGGAGTCATATAAATATATACCCTTAGCCTTAACAAACTCTAATAAGAGAGGAGCTAGTGTAGTTTGAGCATTGTGCTGAAGAAATAACTGACGTTGTGTAAGCATTAACGCCAAAAATACTAAATATTCAACTAAGGGCGCCCTTGCGTACGGTACTTAGAAAGTATTTCCTTCTTAAAGGCTTCTTGTGCACGGTAATATTTGCCAACTATTTTAATTGGTAAACTCGATTTCAACCGGGTATAATATTTTTTCTCAAGGTTGAGTTCCCGCTGTTTTATATTGAAATCGTTTAATATTAAAGTTTGTATCTCTGTATCAGATAATTCTTCAATCTCGGTAATCTTTCTGAAACTAATCATTTTCTGCATGCGTTCCTTTCTTAAGTCCGACTGCTCTTTTTGCCAGCCATTATAAATTGGCCAGAACACTTTTGCTTCTTCCGGTGAAAGATCAAGTTTCTGCGTTAAATAGCCGATTTTATAGGACTCTATCTCCTGAAATCTATCCCCGCCTTGTCTTTGTGCAGCAGATATAAACGGGAAAGCGAAAATAAGCGCTATAACGATTAAGTATTTCATTTTTTGTATTTTAATATTCTGTAGTCAAATCAGCAGATGAAAAGTTATTAAGAATATAAGTTTCCAATTCTGCCTGATCGTTTGAAGTAGAAACCGCTTGAGGAGAAGTAGATTGAATGTGCTCGATGATTACATCCTCATCAATATCAAAAAGCATCTGTTCAGTAGCAGCATCACTGTAGCTTGCAGTTGCAGTGGCCTTAACGCCATTGTCCTGGTTAAAATAGACACCAAAACCCGCAACAATTACAAAACATGCCGCAGATGCATACTTCAACAAATCAGATTGCCACAAACGCAAAATCTTCGGCTTTTTGCCCGCATCAATTGTTTTAGAAAGTATTACCAATCTTGATTTCTCAAAATACTGGTCGCTAACCTTGTATAATTCCGATTCTGAACTTGGTTTAATGCTATCCAGAAACGCGCTGGTTTGAATGTTACCACTCAGGTCATCAAAATAATTTGCCGGTAAAGAATATCCCGACTCCAGGGATTCATTTGTCAAACTTTCAAGATAAACGGAGGAGGTTATTTTATTGGTTAATTCCTCAAAGTAACCTTCAGGAACAGAAAAAATCTCCCTCACAGGAATGCCTGATAATTTTGGCGCTTCCTTTCTCCAATCCTCATTTTCTAAATTTTCTGCCATTACGGATATATTGATGGTTTAAATAGCAAAAGGTTTAAAAGGTAATGTCATCATTTAGCATAAAAGCTTCAATTTTTTTAGCAGCAATGTGAAAAGAAGCTTTTAAAGCTCCAACACTGGTGCCTGTGATTTCAGATATCTCTTCATATTTAAGGTCATCAAAGTATTTCATGTTAAAAATCAAGCGTTGCTTATCAGGCAGGGTCAGTATAGCCTGCTGCAATTTCATTTGAACTTTATCGCCATTAAAATAGGAGGAGCTTATCAGCGTTTCACTGAGCTCTGTAGAAACGTCATCAAGAGGGATGTTGTTTCTTTGTTTTTTCTTGTTTAGAAAGGTGATCGACTCATTAGAAGCGATCCTATAGATCCATGTATAGAGTTGTGAGTCGCTGCGAAACTTCTCCAGATTCTTCCATACCTTAATAAAAACATCCTGTACAAGATCGTCCGCGTCATCATGATCAACTACCAGCCTGCGGATATGCCAATAGATTTTTTGTTGATACTTTTTTAATAGCAGGTTGAAGGCTTCATTACGAGTTTTTTCGTTAGCGAACTTCTCGAGTATTTCTGAGTCTTCAACCTGCTTCATTTATTCGTGCTAATGCTATTATTTCTTTAATCTTTTGATCACTTTTTGAACTGCTTCAACAATATTTGAACTGTCAAGGCCATATTTTGTCATCAGCTGATCTGGTGTTCCACTTTCTCCGAAGCTATCATTTACTGCAACAAACTCCTGAGGGGCAGGAAACTCCGTAGACAATAACCTTGCAATGCTCTCACCAAGTCCGCCATATTTATTGTGTTCTTCACAAGTAACCACACAACCCGTTTTCTTAACAGATTTTAATACTGCTTCCTCATCCAATGGTTTGATAGTGTGTATATTAATGATTTCTGCATCGATGCCTAATTCCGCCAGTTTTTCTCCAGCTTCAATAGCCTTCCAAACCATGTGTCCCGTAGCGATAATCGTCACATCCGTACCTTCATTTACCATCCATGCCTTTCCTATTTCGAACTTCTGGTCCGGATCAGTAAATACAGGGATTACCGGGCGGCCAAAGCGCAGGTAAACAGGTCCGTGGTGTTCTGCAATAGCAATGGTAGCCGCTTTAGTCTGGTTGTAATCGCATGTATTGATTACAGTCATGCCAGGAAGCATTTTCATTAAACCTATGTCTTCCAGAATTTGGTGAGTTGCACCATCTTCGCCAAGCGTAAGGCCGGCGTGAGATGCACAGATTTTTACGTTCTTATCCGAGTAAGCAACCGACTGGCGAATCTGGTCGTAAACCCTTCCAGTTGAAAAGTTTGCAAATGTACCGGTGAAAGGTATTTTACCACCAATGGTCAATCCTGCCGCTATTCCGATCATGTTTGCTTCAGCAATACCGATCTGGAAAAAACGCTCAGGGAATTCTTTAATAAAGGCTTCCATTTTTAATGACCCTACCAGGTCGGCACATAAGGCCACTACCTCAGGATTGTTTTTTCCTGCTTCAAGTAGGCCGGCCCCAAATCCAGAACGCGTGTCTTTCTTTTCTGTATAAGTATATTTTTTCATTTTTCTAATAGTCTTTAAGGGTACTGGTTAATTGACCTAATGATAATGCCAGTTGCTCATCATTTGGAGCAACGCCATGCCATTTGTGAGATCCCATCATGAAATCTACACCGTAGCCCATTTGAGTGCTCATTAAATTAAGAATCGGCTTTCCTTTTCCGGTTAATGATTTTGCATAATGAAGGGCCTTAACAATGGAATCCATATCATTACCATCAGAGTTGATTACATGCCAGCCGAAAGCTTCAAACTTTGCCTGCAGGTTTTCCAGTGAAAGTACCTTTTCTGTGGGTCCATCAATCTGCTGACCGTTATAATCAACCGATGCAATCAAGTTATCTACTTTATTGAAAGGCGCATACATAATGGCCTCCCAGTTTTGACCTTCCTGTAACTCCCCATCACCATGAAGAGAAAAAATAGTGGATTTATCTTTATTTAGTTTTTTAGCAAGTGCTGCACCAATAGCTACAGACATACCCTGGCCTAATGATCCTGAGGCTATCCTAATACCTGGCAGGCCTTCATGTGTGGTTGGGTGTCCTTGCAATCTGGAGTTAAGTTTTCTGAATGTAGCAAGTTCGTTTACTTCGAAATAGCCAGATCTGGCTAGCACACTATAAAATACAGGAGATATGTGTCCGTTTGACAGGAAGAAAAGATCTTCGTCCTTACCCAGCATTGTGAATTCAGAAGAATGGTTCATCACTTCAAAATAAAGTGCTGTCATAAAGTCTGCACAACCTAAAGATCCTCCCGGATGGCCCGATTGGCAACCATGGACCATTCTTACAATATCCCGTCTAACCTGGGACGCAATATCTTCTAATTCTTGAATCGTATGTTTCATTAACTTGGTTATTGATTAATAAAGCAAACTTAGATAAATTGTTTTGATTTACCCCCACCCACAAAACAATAGTATGGCACTGCTTGTATATAGTGCATACCTATAATACATCTATTTATGAAAACAATTCTTTTAAACAAATGCGGATATGTTGCGGTCGCGATGCTGATGTTATCAGCCTGTAGCAGCAGTACTTCTAATTCTGATTCGGCTGATACAACAGCAATGAAAACAGATACCTCAATTAATGATACCCTTGCCGGGAAACCTGAAGATGTAATGCCTGTTGGTCCTGCTCCGGCATGGGGGCCTAACATTAAACCTCAAATGGCAGCTGTAATGGAAAAGCTGGCCAGTTATAAGGATACCCCAATCCCAGAGCTTACGGCAGTTGAAGCAAGGAAAAACCATACCCCAACGGACGCGGTAATGGATGTAATGAAAGCCAATAATATACCGATGCCAGTACTGGCAGTCGATACCATGGGCAAAGATATCCCAGTTACAGGAGGGAACATCCACTTAAGAGTTTATACCCCTAAAACAAGCAGCGGTACGCATCCCGTAATTGTTTATTACCACGGTGGTGGTTTCGTGATAGCCAATCTGGATGTTTACGATGCTTCTGCAAAAGTATTGGCAGATAAGGTTGGAGCAATTGTTGTTTCTGTGGCCTATCGTTTGGCACCCGAACATAAATTTCCAACAGCCCACAATGATTCCTTTGCAGCATACCAGTGGGTAGTAAAAAATGCTGCGTCTATAAAAGGCGATCCTAAAAATATTTCAGTTGCCGGTGAAAGTGCAGGAGGTAACTTAGCTTTAAACGTGGCCATCATGGCGCGTGATAAAGGTGTAATGATCCCTAAACATATCCTGGCCGTTTACCCTGTAGCAGGTTCTGATATGAATACAGAATCTTATAAGAAAAATGCTGCTGCAAAACCGTTGGACAAGCCGATGATGATGTGGTTTGTTAAAAACTATCTGAACAGCATGGCAGAAGGTAAAGATCCAAGAATAAACTTGGTTGCTGCAAATTTAAAGGGCCTTCCACCGACAACCATTATTACTGCTGAGTATGATCCGCTTTTGAGCGACGGTATGTTGTTGGCAGATAAGTTAAAAGCCGCAGGCGTTACTGTCGACACCAAAAATTATGACGGTGTTACACATGAGTTTTTTGGAATGGGTGCATTGGTGCCAGAAGCCATGGACGCTGAAACTTACGCAGCTGATCAAATTAAGAAGGCTTTTGGCAAATAGCTATCGATTTCATTCTTAAAATTAAATAGTTTGGGCTATTGTGCTAAATAAATGCACAATAGCCTTATTTTTTTGATGTGTTTACTTATTTTAGCAGGAATCCTTCAGCTGTTTTCATAAAATCTGCTATGACCGCTAAAAAAACTACAAATCCCATTGTCATTATTGGTGCATTATTCTTTGTGTTTGGTTTTGTTACCTGGTTGAATTCTGTACTGATTCCCTATTTAAAAATAGCATGTGAATTAACTAATTTCGAATCTTATCTGGTGGCGTTTGCATTTTACATTGCTTATTTTGTAATGGCACTGCCTTCCGCCTGGATATTGAAGAAAACGGGGTTTAAGAATGGGATGGCCTGGGGTTTGGTAATCATGGCCTTTGGGGCACTATTGTTTATACCAGCTGCCCTGAGCAGAACTTATTTTATTTTCCTTGTGGGCCTTTTTATTCAGGGTACAGGGCTCGCGGTTTTACAAACGGCATCCAACCCATATATTACCATCCTTGGTCCGGTGGAAAGTGCCGCAAAGCGTATAAGTATTATGGGTATTTGTAATAAGGTTGCAGGTTCCCTGGCACCAATTCTTCTTGGCGCGGTTACACTCAGTGACGCAGATGAAGTGAAGAAAAGGATTCTAAGCATGAGTTCCGTTGAAAAAGCAATAGAACTTAATACCCTTGCGCAAAGGGTTATTTTACCTTATGTAGCTATAATAGTTGTGCTTGGCATATTGGCCATCTTAATCTATCGGTCCAGCTTACCTGAAATAGATACAGATAATGAAGACGAAGAAGTTGCACTCGCCAATACCAATAAAACAAGCATTATGCAGTTTCCTCATCTTTTGCTGGGTGCTTTCACGCTCTTCTTGTATGTAGGGGTTGAAGTCATGGCGGGGGATACCGTAATTAGCTATGCATCCTCACAAGGAATTGCCCTAACTACGGCAAAATACTTTACAACTTTCACATTAGTGAGTATGATTGTTGGTTACGTTGTGGGCATCATTTGTATCCCTAAATACTTTACGCAGCAAACTGCATTAAAAATCTCTGCAATTCTTGGTGTACTGCTGTCTATAAGTGCCATCTTAAGCAATGGATATGTCTCAGTTTTATCCATCTCGCTGCTTGGATTAGCCAATTCACTCATGTGGCCTGCCCTTTGGCCCCTTGCCATAAATGGTTTGGGAAGATTTACCAAGACAGGCGCATCATTGCTAATTATGGGCATTTCCGGTGGTGCATTGCTGCCTTTGTTGTATGGTTATTTAACAGATAAGGTAAATGCACAGCAGGCCTACTGGATTATGGTGCCCTGCTATGCAGTCATTTGGTATTACGCCGTTTACGGCCATAAGATTAAATCAGCTCCAAAACCTGTGCAGTAGAATTCTTGGTGTCAACTTTATTAATAATGTGGGCAATATTTCCTTGCTCATCAATGATGAACGTCTTTCTGTTTGTTCCCATATAGGTTTTACCATACATGCTCTTTTCCCCCCATACACCGTAAGCTTCAACAATGTGCTTTTCAGTGTCGGCCAATAGGGTAAAGGGCAATTTATGCTTAGTGATAAATTTTTTGTGAGATTTTTCATCGTCTATACTAACACCTAAAACAACAATACCCTTATCGACTAAACCTTGGTAGTTATCCCTGAAATCGCATGCCTCAGCAGTACAACCGGGGGTGTCATCTTTTGGATAAAAATATAATACCACCTTCTTGCCTGCAAACTGGCCTAATGAAACCGTATTTCCATCCTGGTCTTTTGCGTTAAATTCCGGTGCCTTTTGGCCTTCCTGTAATTCGCTCATATTTTATTTATAAAAAGTAATGGAGTAATTTCTATTGTTGTCTTTCATGTCTGCCACAATCAGTTCCAACTGATGTTTCCCCGGCGTGGTCAGCTCGTCAAAGGTATGCCATAGCGAAGCCGTTTTTGCATCAAATTCCATTAAAACCCATCTGCCGTCAATATAACCGTTGAAGCTCTTTATGCCAGAAAGTTTATCCCGAATTTTAAAAGACATTTTGGAAATGCCAGCCATACTTTTCCCATTGGTGATATTTTGAGGCAAAACTGATGGGGGGATGGTGTCTATCGCAATTAAAAAACTTCCAAAGTTGCGCGGCTTAGCTTTCACATAACCATTTTCATAATAGCCGCCTTGCGATGCCCTTCCAGAACTAACAATTAAAGCCTTGTCTTTATATTTGCTTAAGGAGCTGTCTGCTTTAATCCATAATTCAAAACCAATGTGTAAAGGCGTATTATTGTTATGGATTTGATGAATGGCGGAGTACGCATTGCCCGTTGGTCTGGGCTGTGTTTTGTAAACAAAGTTTAGATCATTATAAAGCGTTCCTTTTGGAATGATCACTTTAATTTGATCATTATTAAACTCATTCTCTTTTGCATAAGAAAATACTCCGGTTACCACGCTGCTAATTGATTCTTCTCGTTTCTCTGCCTTAACCTGGAATGCAAGTGTGCTTTTATTGCCCTTGCTATCGGTAACAATATATTTTAACTGGTGTAGCGCGCCATCATTAAAATCAATTCTTCCACGATTTACCAAATTACTATAGATCAACAAAGGGTTGCCTGGGTCTACAAAACTTTTTTGAACACTGCGTTTGGTGCTTAGGTACAATGGATAATCAATATGAGCGTTGATGCCTTTGCTGTTTTCAAACTGAAATCGCTCTAATGCAGAAGTGTAAACCGGTTTCCCATCAACAAACAGTTCTATAGAATACACCCCATTTAGTCCAGAAGCCCCATTGTGCCTGTCTGTAGTCACAATTCCAAACCCGATCTCGCCTCCTAAGTTTAACGTGTTGCTTTTGCTTAATCTGTAATTGCCGCTAGCACCTGAAACAGGAATAAACTGTTTGGGCGTAAATTCGTTAAATGGTTTTTTGTTCAGGTTATAGGTGTAAATGGAGTAAATAACCGGCGGTATGTTATCAGGGATTTCCAGTCCGAACAACTGCGGATTTATCGTAGCTTCTGATTTGGTATCTCTTATTTCAAAATGTAAATGCGGACCTCCAGAGCTGCCAGTGTTTCCGGTATAAGCAATTACATCGCCTTTGCGTACTGGTATCAGTGTTTCATTTGGGAACTCATCAATTTCAAAGGATTTTTTTTGATACTGCAATGCTTTGACCTGTTGCGATATTTTCGAATTAAAGCGAGATAAGTGTCCATATACCGAAGTATAGCCGTTGGGGTGGTTAATGTATAATGCTTGTCCAAACCCACTATTTTGTACCCTTAAGCGCGATATAAATCCATCAGCAATTGCATATACCGGATAACCTTCGCGCTGATTGGTGCGGTAATCCATACCAGAGTGGAAGTGATTGGAGCGCAGTTCTCCAAAAGAACCCGCGAGGGCAGGAGGTACAATATCTAATGGCGACCTGAAATCTACAAGCGGGTATTTATTGGTGCTAAAAACTTGCTGGGCAGTTGCTGAAAAATAAGAACAAAAAAGTAATAGAAACAGAAGGGGTGTTTTAGTCATAACGGCTATTTAATCTCAAAATCTAACAGCGTTTTGCCTGCTAATGTTCCAAAAAGTTTATCGCCCTGATTAACCTGTCCTACTCCTTCAGGCGTCCCGGTGAATAGTAAGTCTCCTTTTTTAAGTGTAATGTATTGAGAAACAAACGAAATGATCTTCTCATAAGAAAATAACATGTTGCTAGTATTGCCTTTCTGACGGAGCTGCCCATTTATTGATAGCTCAAAATCAAGGTTGTATAAATCTCCAAGTTCCTCTTTAGGGATAAAATTACTCACTGCGGCAGAATTGTCAAATGCTTTAGCCAGCTCCCAGGGCAATCCTTTTTCTTTGTGTTCTGCCTGTATGTCCCTTGCAGTAAAGTCAATGCCCAATCCAATTTCTTCATAATATTTTGAAGCAAATTTCTCAGCGATGTGTTTGCCTTCCTTAGAGATTTTAAGTACCACTTCTATTTCATAATGGATGTCTTTAGAAAAATCGGGTAGATAAAATGGTTTATTGTCTTTTAGTAAGGCCGTATCGGGTTTTAGAAAGATGACTGGTTTACCGGGAATAGGATTATTAAGTTCTTTAGCATGCGCAGCATAATTGCGGCCAATTGCAATAATTTTCATTTGATAGTGTTTTTACGAAAATAAGAAATATGGGAGGAACAAATAAATTAAAGTACAGAAATACGTTTTACAGCGGTTTCCGAACCTGCCACAATTTTGAGGAAGTAAATGCCCGCGTTTAGGCGATCGGGTACATCGTAAGTCTTAGTTTGTTCGCCTGTAGCGATGCGTTCATTGGCGAGTGTTACCACTTCATTACCCAGCAAGTCCATAATTTTAACGGAGAAACTCGTTTCACGGTCTATGCGCACAATGATATTTACCTCGTCATCAACAGGATTTGGGTATACCTTCAATACAACAAGTATTTTATCACCTTTTGAAGATGCAGTATTGGTAGTAGGCTTAGCTGCCGAAATGACGTCACTATAGGGTATAAAACCATAAGTGTATTTCGGTTTGTAGGTAGGTACAGTTCCTTTAATTAATGGCGTATTAACTAACTTTTTTGAACGGATACTATTAATGGAGCTGTCTGGTTTTTGAGCAAAAACGGAAACGCTAGCGGACACAAAGATGCCAAAAAGACAAATTGCGTTCATAAGAAGCGTTATAGTTGGTTTTATACTCATATAGATGTGGTCAAAAATATAAATAATAAAACAAAAAAATCAAGGTTTTTGTTCCTATTTTATTCATTTAACAATATTTAACAACTTATTACGTTTGCCAACGCACAATAAGTTGATGTTTAATTTCTCTATATGCTTAAAAAACACCAAAATAGTGCTCTTTTGTTCAGGATTAAGCTATTTTTGCGCTAAATAAAATTATTGTGACGAGCCATAAAAATTTGAATGCCCTGTCTGCAGGCGGACTTCTTGTAAGCCTTGGCATTGTATATGGAGACATTGGAACTTCTCCGCTCTATACACTTAAAGCTATTTTTAATGCGGCTGTTTCAGGAGGGCAGGCGGTAGATAGTTATCTGGTGCTCGGTGCGCTATCCTGTATCATCTGGACCCTAACATTGCAAACGACTTTAAAGTATGTGGTGATAACCCTCAGAGCCGATAACAAGGGTGAAGGGGGTATTTTCTCATTGTATTCTCTGGTGCGAAAGAAGGCCAAATGGCTGGTAATTCCTGCAGTTATAGGGGGTTGTGCTTTACTGGCCGACGGTATCATCACGCCGAGTATTACCGTTACATCTGCCATTGAAGGTTTGCAAATGAAATTCCCTTCAGTAAGCGTTATTCCTATTGTTTTGGCAATCATTACCCTGCTCTTTATTATCCAGCAGTTTGGAACCGACTTGGTAGGGAAGCTTTTTGGTCCGGTAATGTTTCTGTGGTTTGGAACTCTCGGTGTACTTGGATTCATTTACATCCTTCAGGATCTGAGCATATTAAAGGCATTAAATCCTTATTATGCATACAACTTGATTGCACACAATCCTATGGCACTCCTTATATTGGGCGGTGTGTTTCTTTGTACCACCGGGGCAGAAGCATTGTATTCAGATATGGGGCATTGTGGTCGCAAAAATATACGCATAAGCTGGATTTTTGTGAAAGTGATGCTTATTTTTAATTACCTGGGGCAAGGCGTGTGGGCCATACATCATGGTAATTATGATAAATCCTTAAATCCTTTCTTTGAAATAGTGCCTCCTCAATATCTCCTTTTTATGGTTGCGCTTGCTACATGCGCTGCGGTTATTGCCAGTCAGGCTATGATAACGGGATCATTTACATTAATATCTGAAGCGGTCCGGCTGAACCTTTGGCCTAAGGTGCGCATTAACTATCCAAGTAATCAAAAGGGACAAATCTATGTGCCGTCAATCAATTGGATTCTTTGGGCAGGGTGTATTGGGGTTGTCATGATTTTTAAGAATTCTGGTGCTATGGAAGGTGCATATGGACTGGCTATTAACCTTACTTTTTTAGCCACGACCATTTTGGTGGCGTTTTATATGAAGCGTAAAAAAGTGCCATTGTATATTATCATCATCTTCTTAAGTATTTACGGACTTCTTGAGCTTACTTTTTTAGTAGGCAATATGGCGAAATTTTTCCATGGAGGCTGGGTTACTGTTTTGATTGGATCGTTCCTGTTTACTATAATGTGGAGCTGGTATGTTGCCAGAAAGATCAAGAACCGTTTTGTGAAATATGTTGAAATTGAAGACTATTTTCAAATCATTAATGAATTGAGCGGTGACGAAACGGTGCCTAAATATTCTTCTCAGTTAGTTTACCTGACCAGCGCAAATTTTAAAACCGAGATTGAATCAAAGATTATCTATTCCATCATCCAAAAGGAGCCTAAGCGCGCTGATATATATTGGCTTGTACACGTAGATGTTGTCGATGAACCTTATACAAGGGATTACAAAGTAGAGTTTCTGATTCCGGGTAAATTAATCCGGATTGACTTTAAACTCGGCTTTAGGGTTGAGCAACGGGTTAATTTATTGTATCGTAAGGTTATTGAGGAACTGGTGAAAAATGGTGAAGTCGATATCACCAGTCAGTATAGATCATTGAACAAACATAAAATAGCGGGAGATTTCCGTTTTGTGCTTTTAGAAAAACACTTGTCTAAATTCTCAAAGCTGAGCTTTTATGAGCGCAGTATAATGAATTATTACTTCATTTTGAAGCGGTTAAGTTTATCTGAAGAACGCAGTTTTGGCCTGGACTCTAGTTATGTTGATGTAGAGAAAGTACCGCTAATATTCGTGACACCGGATGACATTGAGCTTAACCGTTTGCCGGTTTAAAGACTGGGATTGCATTTTGCAATCATTTAGGTCAGGTCTATGCTTGGGATCACTCACTGTTTGGGGGTGTTTTGCTCAAGGTTTGTTCGGGTAAAGGTATCCTAGACGCGAACAAACCGTGAGCAAACCCCGAATGAAATGCCAGCAAGTCCAGACCGTGTCTTGTAGTAATGTTACTTTTATTTAATGTATGCCATTAATGATCCAAAAGAACAGCAGCAATCTGTATGCATACAGGCTTATCATAAAAAGTATAATTGTAAATAATGCCTTTATAATAACAAAGCCTCCTGTGTTGTGGTAGAAGCGTTTTGCAGCCGCAATGAAATACCATGAAAGTAAAATCAAACTTCCGAAGCTACTCACAAGATCAAAAGTACTTGAAAAATTGATTCCGGTAATCCAGTAGAAGGGCTTCAGAACCAAAATAGTAAACAGGGTATAGTATAACAGGATAAATGAGAAATAATGCGTTGCGAAGACGAGGTGTTCAGAGAAATATCTTTTGGTGTTGCGAAACAACAGTGCAAAACATAGCCCAAATATTGGAATGAATATCGCAATGTAGACTTTAGATTGCGTTCCAACCCGCTCATTGAAAGCCTGCGCCAACATATTAGCATCATTTGCGTTGTCAGCTTTTGAGTCAACTGCTTCTTTTGTATTGAAATAAGTGTAAGGCTTGTACTGGTAAAAGTTAGATATCGACTGAGAAAATATATTTAGTTTACCAGCCAATAAAAAAAACAGCAGGTTACAAATCAGGAATAGCTGGAAAGGTTTCAGGTATTTTACACGCCTGCCGGTTGAAAAATAATGGGTTAGCAAACCTGGTCTGATAAAAAGCAATTTCGACGTTCGGAAAAACTTGTTATCGAAATGGCTTATTCCTTCAATGGACTCCTCAATATATTCTTTTAGTGCGAAGTCATGTTTAAGCAATCTCTTCTCTCCGCAGACACTACAGAAATTTTCTGAAATGGTATTTTCGCATGATGCGCAAATGATGGCTTTCTCCATTGAAGTATAACAACTCCTAAATATAACAAATGGAATTTACTTACTTATTGTTGTTTGTAGATTGATGAATTTGACTATAACAATTTAAATCATGATGTACCTAATTACAGTCAGCTGACTGGGTTCGGGATATGCAAATTAATTAGATTTGTTTCATCAAGTTCTGAAGTGATTTTGGGAAGAATAGTTCTTTAATTTAAGGATAGTATTAGCGGGGGAAATCGCGGACAAAAAAAAAGGCTCCGGGCGGAGCCTTTATTGTAGGGCATTCCAACCAAACAATTTTAGGGATAAGTAGGAGGGAAATATTCAGTTTTATATGAATATTCAATATTAACGTCTAATGTAGAAATTTATTCTCACAATGTAGAATAAAAAGAAAATTATTTACGGGACTATGTTCAGTTTGCTGTTTTTGAAGCCGTACATAAAGTATACCACTAATCCAACAACAAGCCAGATACCGAAGCCAATCCAGTTAGAGATGCCTAGTTCACACATCATATACAAACAACTGATCAAACCAAGAACAGGAATAAGCGATAAGTTTTTGGTAATGCAGTAGTAAGTTATCATGGTGCAGATAAACAGAAAAATCCACATTGGAATTTTATGCTTAAACAAGCTAAAACCACTCTCGTATTTTTTTTCTTGGGGAGCCGATGATACAGACATAAAATCTTCATATTGGTCTGGCGTAAGGTTGTTTAGGTAAGTCGCTGCGTCAGGAGCCTTAATTTCCGATTTTACTGCTACAAGTTCAGATTCATTTAGCGAAGTCAGGAAAGACATAGGCTCGTAAATTCTGGGTTTGTTTAAAACGAACGAAGTTGCCTCTGTTCTATATATGGTAAACGCCAGCAAGATCGTACCAATAAAAGCTACTGGTATGATGTACTTTGAATTTACATATGGTATGCGAAATTTCCCCCGCTGTACGTCGGGTCTGTTTTGAAGCACCAGTACCCCGGCACAAACCAGAACAAAGGCAAACAGGGTGCCTATAGAACAAAGGTCGGTAACGATAGTAAGATTCATGAAAAGGGAAGGTACGGCTACTACAAAGCCGACTACAATGGTGGCAAATGATGGTGTCTGATATTTCGGGTGAATTCTGGAAAATGCCTTTGGCAAGAGGCCGTCGCGACTCATGCTCATCCATATCCTGGGCTGCCCCATTTGGAAAACCAATAGAACACTTGCCATGGCAAATACGGCACTTACCGCTATAATTCCGCTCATGAGTTTAAGATCAATCTGATCAAAAACAAATGCTAATGGATCTCCAACAGCCAATAATTTGTAATTAACAATTCCAGTTAGAACCAAAGCAATTGCCACATAAAGTATAGTACATATTATGATAGCCCACATCATACCGCGTGGCAGATCGCGTTGCGGATTTTTACATTCTTCGGCTGTTGTGGAAATGGCATCGAAACCAATATAGGCAAAGAATACTGCCGAGACTCCTTTCAGAACACCAGATACACCATTAGGCGCAAATGGATTCCAGTTTGAGGTATCAACATAAAAAACGCCTACAGAAAGTACAAGTAAAATAACAGCTAGTTTGACAATTACCATAGCATTACTTGCATTACGAGACTCTTTCATGCCTCGGTAAACCAGCCATGTTATGAAAATAATAATACCAAGTGCAGGCAGATCAGCAACCAAGTGGAAATTACCAATTTTAGGTGCAGTAATCCACGCGTTATTGGCAATTGTAATTGAATCATTTATATCATTGAAGTTTTTTCCTGCATTAAGGAGCGCCTCAGCTTGTTTATGACCATTAAATGCCGATAAATAATCCATCGTCATCCAGTCGGGCAAGTTGATGCCTTCAATGTTCAAACCTGGTATACGAATGGAGGAGAGCAATCCGGTGAAGTAATCCGACCATGATATTGCTACAGTAATATTTCCAATTGCATATTCCATGATTAGCGACCAGCCAATTATCCATGCAACTAACTCGCCGAACGCTACATAGGAGTAAGTATAGGCACTTCCTGACACCGGTACCATAGAAGCAAATTCTGCATAGGCGAATGCTGCGAAGCTACATGCTAATGCTGTGAAGATGAAAAGGAATATCACTGCTGGACCGCCATCTGCACTGGCCTTTCCAATGGTGCTAAAAATTCCGGCGCCAATAATTGCCGCTATACCAAAAGCAGTAAGATCTCTTACGCCAAGCGTTTTGTGAAGGGAAGTACCATGATCACCATAGCCTTTTTCAGCATCAGCAAGGATTTTTGCTATCGATTTCTTTCTAAACAGTTTTTCGAACATAGAAAAGCAATTGAGTTTGGTTGGATTACGTAAACTTATGGAAATTGTGTGGGAATTAACCTAGTTTGTCTAATTCATCTTTAACAAATGTCGCCAGTTCTTGAATATAACCAACACTAAAGTCGAATTTTATGCCTGCTGCTTTATAAATTTCATTAATTGGCTTACTATATCCTAAAGATAATGCATCAATATATTGCTGAAGTGCTTTTTCCGGATCGTCTTTGTAGTTTTTCCAAAGGGCAATTGCCCCTAATTGTGCAATACCGTATTCAATGTAGTAGAACGGCACTTCAAAAAGGTGCAGCTGTTTTTGCCATATATTTCCGAATTCGGCCTCAAGGCCATCCCAGTTTGCAAATCCATGACCAAACCTTTTGTAGATTTGTTTAAATGCATCTTCGCGATCTAGTGCGTTGTGACCGGGATTAGTATATATCCAGTGTTGAAATTGATCAATAACTGCTACCCACGGTAATGTTTTAAGCACATCTGTTAGCTGCTCTTTCTTTGCACGGATCAGGTCTTCATCGTTGTGAAAAAAGATGTTCCAATTGTCCATCGATATCAACTCCATGCTCATTGATGCAAGTTCTGCAACTTCAGAGGGACAATGTTTGAAGTCGTTTAACTCCAGGTTTGCTGTTAAAAATGTATGAACTGCATGTCCTCCTTCATGAACCATAGTAGTAAGGTCTCTTAGAGAATTTGCCGAATTCATAAAGATAAAAGGGGCGCCAGTTTCAGCCAGTGGATAATTGTACCCCCCTGGCGCTTTACCCATCCTGCTCTCTACATCAAACAAATTGTTATGTTTCATGATGGCAAGCAACTGACCCAACTTTGGGTCTATGGCATTAAAACAGGCTATACTTTTATCAATAAGCTCAGTACTACTTTTAAACGGTTTAAGAGCAGGTTTACCTGTTGTGCTTACGTCAAGGTCCCAGGGTTTAAGCTCATCTAAAGCCAACAATTCAGCACGTTTTTCGGCCTGTTCTCTCAGAACAGGAACAATTTCTTTTTCTATTGCCTCATGAAAATGGTAACAGTCTTTAGGTGTATAATCGAACCTTCCCAAAGCCTGGAACATATAGTCGCGGTAGTTTTCGAAGCCGGCATTTATTGCCACCTGGTGGCGCATCGAGATTAGTTCGTCAAATAAAACATTTAATTCATCTTTATCTACTAGTCTGCGCTGCTGTATTGTTTCCCATGCCTGCTGTCTAACTTGCCTGCTGGTATCTTTAATAAAATTTGCGGCTTGTTCAAGTGTATATTCCTGGTCATTGATCTTAACGCTCATTGAACCTGTTACCGACTGATATTTTTGTTGTGTAACCTGCAGCTTAGTCAGCAATTCAACATTTTCTTCACGGTACAGTTCGATCGCTTTCCTTACTGCACGGATAAATACGAAATACTTATCATGATCAAGCTCGTCGATGAACGGACTATCGTTAAATTTCTGATTAAGTTTATTGGCCATGGGGGAGATCTTTGGTTCGATCTCTGTAGCGAAATACTGGAAGTTTTTCACCAGTTCTTCGTTGGTGGTATCACAGCTCATTTTAATGTATCGCCATGCGAAATCTTCTTCCAATGCTGCTTCCAGTTCACTTTTATCTTTCAACCATTTTTCCAGTTCATGTACATCGTTAATGGGTCTGTATAAAAGTTCATCCAAAAGCGGCTCCAAGGTTTCCCACTTCATTTCCAGTTCCTGAGGAATGTAGTTTCTTTTCTTTTTCGGTATGGTAAGGTCGATCATGATCTAAAATTTAAAATTGTTTCTCAAAAGCGCATCTAATAAAAAGCACACTGCAAATACAACTGATGCATATCCATTAGTTGTTGCGAATGCTTTATTTACTTTGCTAATATCCGAAGGCTTAACCAGTCGGTGCTGGTATATTAACATGATGCAAAAGAACGTGACGCCAATATAATAGATGAAACTAAAATTGGTAAAGAGAATTGGAAGTATAACGCATACAGCTGCGAATACATGTAAGGCTTCTGAAAGTTTTAAGGCATTTTTTCTTCCCAAAGCCGCCGGAATAGAATGGAGGTGTTCTTGTTTGTCAAATTCATCATCTTGAAGCGCATAGATAATGTCAAACCCACTTACCCAAAACAATACGGCAAAGGAATATAGCACCGGAACAATATTGAACGCCCCTGTAACTGCAATATAAGCACCAATGGGAGCCAGCGCTAAACCTAAGCCTAATACCAAATGGCACAGGGCGGTAAAACGTTTGGTGTAACTGTAAAAGAGAACAACAAATAATGCTACTGGCGATAGGTATAAACACAATGGGTTTATAAATGCGGTTGTTATCACAAAAAGGACGCAATTTATGATAACGAAAAGTAAAGCCGAATTCGCAGATATCTTTCCTGCGGGTATATCACGGGTAACTGTACGTGGGTTTTTTGCGTCTATATTCCTATCCAGGTATCTGTTAAAAGCCATCGCCGAATTTCTTGCGAAAACCATACAAAAAATCACTAATACTAATAAAAGCCAGTTAAAAGGATTATTAGTCGTTGTTACTCCAAGGAAAAAACCGATCATGGCGAAAGGCAGGGCAAATACAGAATGAGCAAACAGTACAAGTGAAAAGTACTTCTTCATGTAGTAGGTTTAATAATCTTCTTTTGGTGTTAAAATTGGCATCGCAAAATCAAGGTTTACTTCGGTGATGAAATTGAGTACCTCATCTTTCCCCGTTCCCTTTTCTGCTGAGGTAACAAAACTAGGGGGAATCTCTTCAAACCAACCACTTAGTGCTTTCTTAAAGGCCGCCACGTTTTGAGCTGTTTTTACAGTGGATTGTTTGTCGGATTTAGTAAATACGAGCGCAAAGGGTATTTGGATTTCCCCCATCCAGCAGCAAAACTCAAGATCTATCTTTTGAGGTTCTATGCGGCTGTCTATCAGTACAAATACGCATTGCAGGCTTTCCCGCTTTGTAATGTAATTGCGGATAAATTTCTCCCAGTTTTCACGACTGTTTTTCGACACCTTGGCATAACCATAACCAGGAAGATCGACGATATACCATTTTTCATTTATCAGAAAATGATTGATAAGCTGGGTTTTACCCGGTTTTTGTGATGTCTTGGCCAAGCCATGCTGGTTAACCAACATGTTTATGAGTGATGATTTACCTACATTGGAACGACCAATAAAAGCGTATTCAGGCATATTGGCAATTGGCAGTGCAGAAACTTTTGTATTGCTGCAAATAAATGTTGCCGATTTTATAATCATTTAACAAAGGTAGAAAATTAAGTTTCAACAATACTTATCTTTGATGCTTACTATGAACGAAAACATTACTCCATATCATTCGCGAACGGCCACTAAAAAGGAGCAGGTTGCAGATATGTTCAACAAGATCTCTGGTACATACGATTTTTTAAACCACTTCATGTCGTTCGGCATAGATATAATTTGGCGTAAAAAGGCAATCGCTGAATTGAAAGCCCTCAACCCAAAGGTAATGCTCGATGTTGCAACGGGTACAGGTGATTTTGCTTTTGAAGCCATAAAAATGTTACAGCCAGCGCAGATCATCGGCGTAGATATTTCTGAGGGAATGCTGGAAGTGGCCAGGCGGAAGATTAATGAACGGAAACTTGGACATGTATTTACCGTGCAAAAAGGGGATTCTGAAGGGTTAACATTCGAAGACAATTATTTTGATGCTATTACTGTTGCTTTTGGTGTACGTAATTATGAAAACCTTGAAAAGGGACTTGCAGATATGTATCGTGTATTAAAGCCTGGAGGTAAAATTGTTATCCTTGAGTTCTCAAAACCAAGAGCTTTTCCGGTTAAGCAGGGCTACAACTTTTATTTTAAACACATTACACCATTGCTAGGGAAGTTATTCTCAAAAGACCAGCGGGCGTACGAGTATTTGCCTGAATCTGTTGCGGCTTTTCCTGATGGAGATGAATTCAACTCATTAATGAATAAGGTTGGTTTCAAACAAACAAAAGACAGACGGCTAACCTTTGGGATAAGTGCCATTTATACTGGAATAAAATAGTTTAAGATGGAGAAAGTAGTTAGGCTAATTGTCTTAAGTCTGTTTTTAGCCTTTAGCACAAAAGCACAGAACTGGGGCGGTGGGGTTGATGATGAACCACTTCATTTTGGGTTTACCTTTCAATACATTTCCTCTGAATTTAAAATTCTGAAAAAAGTTAATTGGCAAGACCCTTATATTGATCCGGATGGGCAGGTACCTAATACATCGCGTCTAACATCCATTTCATCAACACCATCAACAGGATTCGGAATTGGGTTTGTAGTAAACAAACGACTTGGGGAGAATGCAGATCTAAGATTTACACCGGTGCTCGTATTTAACGACCGGTCTTTGGATTATCGATATGCCACTGAAAGTGACAATAACATTAAGAAAATTCAGACCACATTGGTAGAATTTCCTTTCGGGATCAAGATTAAATCAGACAGGAGAAATAACTTTAGGGCATACGTGCTGGGTGGTGCGAAGTACTCGGCGGATATCTCGTCTAAGAAAAAAACCAATAATGCGTTAGTGACAGACCCAACAGAGAAATTTGTTAATAATGTAAGAAGTTATCTTTCTTACGAAGCCGCGTTTGGATTGGACCTTTATTTTGAATACTTCAAAATGTCGCCTGAGATTAAGCTTTCGTATTCTGCTGGAAACGTTTTAATTAGCGAACCACATCGCTACGCTGCTCCAATTGATAAGCTGATGCTGCGTCATGTAACATTCAGTTTATTTTTCGAGTAGAAGCTAAGTTCAAAAAAATTATAGCTTTGCTCAACAAATGATAGAATTATGGCGAGAATTGCTTTAATAACAGGAGCTACTTCAGGAATTGGCGCTGCTTGTGCAAATTTATTTGCGAAGCAAGGTTACGACCTGATATTATTGGCGAGGCGGGAAAATTTGCTAAAGGATGCCGCCATTCATTTAAGCGAGAAATATGGTATAGAAGTTAAGCCCATTGTGGCCGATGTTCGGGATCAGGAAGACCTGAAATACAAATTGGATATTTTGCCTGCAAACTGGAAGAAAGTGAATGTATTGATAAATAATGCGGGCCTAAGTCGTGGATTGGATCCAATTGATAAGGGTAGCTTTGCAGATTGGGACGTAATGATAGATACGAATGTGAAAGGCTTGCTTTACACTACCAAAATTGTATCAAACTGGATGATCACACAAAAAGCAGGACATATCATAAATATAGGTTCCATTGCCGGTCAGGAGGTTTATCCTAATGGTAATGTGTACTGTGCAACAAAATCAGCTGTGGATGCGCTGAACAAAGGCATGCGCATTGATTTGCTTCCACACGGCATAAAGGTAACAGCTATAAATCCAGGTATGGTGGAGACAGAATTTTCTAAAGTCCGCTTTAATGGAGATGAGGGAAGGGCGAAAAAAGTATATGACGGTTTAGAACCATTGGTTGCCAATGACATTGCGGAGGCCATTTGGTTTGCGGTTAGTCGGCCGGCCCACGTTAATATTAACGATATGCTTATTATGCCGACGGCCCAGGCTGCGGCTACGATTATTAATAGAAATTAAATGATAAAAAAATTATGATAGCTACCAATATAGATCAGGAAATTAAACAGGCAATGCTTGCTAAAGATCAGGCCAGATTAAGGGGTTTGAGAGCAATAAAAGCTGCTATACTTATTGCAAGGACTGAAAAAGGAACCACTGAAGAGCTTACTGAAGAAGGTGAGCTCAAAATTTTGCAACGTTTGGTTAAACAACGTAAGGAATCGGCAGATATTTACAAGCAACAAGGGCGCGAAGATTTAAGCAAAATTGAAGAAGAGGAAATTGAAGTAATTGCCGGGTTTATGCCGAAGCAAATGGATAGGGCCGAACTGGAAGTGATTATTGCAGATTTAATTGCTAAATCTGGAGCGACCTCTGCTAAAGATATGGGCAAAGTTATGGGCCTGGCAAATAAAGGACTTGCTGGCAAAGCAGATGGTAAATTGATAGCCGAACTGGTTAAAGCACAATTGGCATAAATTGTGTTGGACTTAGGTTTAACACACAATTATTGGTTTTTTTTACATTAAATTAAATTAGTCTACTAACTTAGTAGCCGTACTTACCTCAATCAAATGAAATACGAAGTAATAGAAGATAATGGGTTTAAATATATTGAAGCCGGTAAAGGTGAGACCCTGGTATTACTTCATGGATTGATGGGAGAATTGAGTAACTGGGAGGATGTTATTGATCATTTTAAAGATCATTACCATATACTGGTACCAATACTACCTATTTATGATCTTCCGATACTTACATTGGGCGTAAAAAGTCTTTCAAAGTACGTTCACAAGTTTATTAAGTACAAAAAGCTCGGGCAGGTTGTACTAATTGGTAATTCATTAGGCGGCCATGTTGGCTTGGTTTTTACGGCTGCTCATCAGGAACATGTTAAAGCGCTTGTTTTAACGGGTAGTTCAGGCTTATATGAAAACGCTTTTGGGGGTTCCTTTCCAAGAAGAGAAAGCTACGACTATGTACGCGACAAAGTAGCGTTCACATTTTACGACCCCGCTACAGCAACAAAAGAGTTGGTTGACGAAGTATTCAAAACTATAAATGAGCGTTCAAAAGTTATCAGGATTTTGGCACTGGCAAAATCAGCTATAAGGCACAATATGTCGAAGGAGCTTTCCAGAATAACCATCCCTGTTTCTCTTATATGGGGAAAACAAGATAAAGTTACCCCACCTGAAGTAGCTGACGAATTTCATCAGCTTTTACCTAACTCTGAATTAAACTGGGTAGACCTTTGCGGGCATGCGCCAATGATGGAGCGACCTGAAGCATTCAACGGATACCTCGAGAAATTTTTAAATAGAATCTTATTGAAATAAATGTTTGCATCTGAACTCATATCTAATTCTATACCACCGCTAAAAACTTCAGACACTGTTCAGAAGTCGTTGGAAAGGATGAGTGAGTTTAAATTATACCATTTGCCTGTGGTTAATGAAAGTCAATTTCTGGGTTTAATCGCAGAAGATGACCTGATTGAAGTGCGAGATCCACAGCAGGCTGTTGGTTCTCTTTCGTTGCAATTGCTAAACCCATATGTGTATGAAGATGCCCATGTTTATGATATTATTAGATTGTTTCATCAGCTAGACCTGTCTATCGTACCGGTGTTAGACTATAAAAAAAATTATCTGGGACTGATTTCTGTGAACACAATATTGGAATACGTATCAGATATTTATGCAGTTAAAGAGCCCGGTGGAATTATAGTGCTTGAAATAAGTAACAGAAACAATTCTCTATCCCATATGGCGCAAATAGTTGAGGCAGATAATGCACAGATATTGTCGTCATATATTCAGACCTTTCCAGACTCAACAAGGCTTGAGGTTACTTTAAAAATTAATAAGTCGGAACTCTCTGGCATCATATCTTCATTTGAGCGCTATAATTATCAGGTTAAAGCTGTATTCAACAGTACGGCCGCTGATAACGGTGCGGAAGACAGGTATAATTCTTTTATGAATTATTTAAACGTATAATTAATGTTTGCAATTTACGGCAGAGAATTTAACAACAGTGTTTTACCTTTTGTGCAGGAGGTATTCACAGTTTTAGAGCAATACGATACGCCGATTCTTGTTTATAAAAAGTACCTCGATTTTATTAGTGAGAAGATTAAGATTACTAACAATATTGTTCCTTTTGAAAATCATAAAGAACTAGTTGGAAAAACTGATGTACTTATCAGTTTAGGTGGCGACGGCACTTTGCTGGATACCCTGGCTCTTGTGCGGGATTCGGGAATTCCGGTAATAGGAATCAACTTCGGTCGTCTTGGCTTTCTTGCCAGTATCAATAAAGATGAAATTAAAACTGCGATAGCAGCACTGCAGCACAAAGATTATAGCCTTGATAAGCGTACCCTCCTTAGTTTAACTTCAAAGCAAGGTCTTTTTGGAGACGAAAACTTCGCATTAAATGACATAACTATACATCGGAGAGATAATTCTGCAATGATGATCATTCATGCATACATGAATGATGAATTTGTGAATTCTTACTGGGCAGACGGACTAATTATCGCAACTCCTACGGGGTCTACTGCATATTCTTTAAGTTGCGGGGGGCCGATTATATTTCCAAGTTCACAGAACTTTGTTGTTACACCCATTGCGCCACATAACTTGAATGTTAGGCCACTTATTATACCCGATGATGTGTCCTTAACTTTTGAAATAGAAGCGCGCAGTGCTAAATTCCTTGTTTCCTGCGACTCCAGAACTGAAACGGTTGACCGCTCAGTCAAAATAACTTTAAATAAGGCTTCGTTTCATGTAAATTTGATCCGTTTAAATGACGAAAGTTACCTGACTACCCTCAGGAATAAATTGCTTTGGGGCATCGATACGCGGAACTATTAATATGCGATATAAACTGCCGATTATTTTTTTAGGATTGCTCTTTATCGTAAAGTCTGATATTAAGGCGCAAGCGCTTGAAGTTGGTGTTCAGGCGGGAGGAGCAGGATATATTGGCGATTTAAATCAAACAAACTATTTGAAATTTAATGGACTTTCTGCGGGAGGTTTTGTGAAAGTTAATCTTGATCCATATTGGGCTGTTGGCTTACATTACAATTATGGAAAGATCAAAGCAGATGATTTGGAAAGTAGAAACGAACACTTTAAGGCGCGTGCATTGAATTTTAATACTGAGCTGCATGAACTTAGCTTGCAAGCTGATTTCAACTTTCTTGAATATTTTGCAGGTGGCGGTATAAAGAGATTTACACCATACGTTTTTTCGGGACTTGGCTTAGTGTTTTTTAGTCCAAAAGGTCTTTACCAATTCAATGGCGCAACACAAGCAGAAGAATATAAACTACGCTTTTACCAAACAGAAGGACAAACCAATGCATATAAAAATTATGCTATTACTGTTCCATTTGGAGCTGGGGTGAAATTTAAATTGAAAGATAGCTGGAGTTTTTTTACGCAAATTGGGTATAGAGCGGCAAATACAGACTTTTTAGATGATGTAAGTACCATTTATCCTGATCCTAATGTTTGGCCTGCTGATAACAGGTTGCTTAGGGAAAGTCTATCTAATCCTTCGTTAAACCCAGATTATGGGTTTCCGAACACCCAGCGGGGTGATTTTAGAAAAAGAGATTCATATATGTTTGTGGGTATTGGCATATCTTTTACCTTTGTGTCCCAAAAATGTTATACATTTTAGCCATATTTGCACAAATAAATGGGATTTAAAGAAGAAATAGACGTCACCAAGCTACCAGAACATATTGCAATCATAATGGATGGTAATGGTAGGTGGGCAAAAAATCAGGGAAAGTTCAGGCATTTTGGTCACGAAACCGGAGTGCTTTCTGTGAAAGACATCGTTGAGGGCTGTGCAGATATAGGAATAAAATATCTTACAGTTTATGCGTTTTCTACTGAGAACTGGAATCGCCCAATAGAGGAAGTTAATGCGCTAATGGAGTTATTGATACACACCATCAATCAGGAAACCCCAACGCTTACTAAGAATAACATCCGTTTAAATGCGATTGGAGATATTGCATCCCTTCCCCAGAAGTGTATAGATGATTTGAAGAGTGCAATGGATAAAACCGCGACCAATACTCGCTGTACGCTTACACTTGCCTTAAGTTATAGTGCAAAATGGGAAATTCTAAATGCCGCCAAAAAATTAGCAAAACAAATAGAGAATAAAGAAATAGGGATAGAAGACATTAACGAGGAGAATTTTGCTAGCCAACTGACTACAGTTAATATGCCTGATCCTGAACTCATGATCCGCACAAGCGGTGAGCATCGGGTTAGTAATTTCCTGTTGTGGCAAATGGCTTACACGGAGCTTTATTTCACAGATACACTCTGGCCAGACTTCAGACAAGAGAACCTTTTTGAAGCCATTGTAGACTATCAAAAGCGCGAACGGCGCTTCGGTAAAATTAGTGAACAATTGAACTAATTATAACTTTAACACTTTTTAACATGTGTTTAAATTAACTTAGCGTCGATTTTTAGATTGTAAATGAAAAGAATATACCAACTTATATTTTTGTTGTTGATTGGGTTTCCAACGATTGCACAAATAACCCGTCCACAGACTCCACCTGCCCAGCCAACCTTAAAAGTTAACGGCCTTGATATCGATTATTTCAATCCAAAAGAATATATTATTGGCGGAACCACTATAAGTGGTACGCAGTTTATTGACAAGGATGTTATCATTACGCTTTCAAAATTAATAAAGGGAGAACGCATAACATTACCTGGTGAAGCTACAGCAAATGCGATCAAAGTTTTGTGGAGCCAAGGCTTGTTTGATGACATCCAGCTAGACATTAGTAAAATAGAAGAAGATACAGTTTACTTTGATATTGCCGTTGTTGAAAGACCTCGTTTAAGCACATTTGAACTTAACGGGTTGAGCAAGTCTCAAAAAACTGATATTCTAGAGAAGATCAATGATAAAAAAGGAAAGGCAATTATCAATGACAATCTTTACAACTCTACAACAGCCATTATTAAAAAATACCTGCTTGGCAAAGGCTTTTTCTTTACTTCTGTAGAATATAAAACTGTTCCGGATCCAAACCTTGAAAATGGAATGGTTCTGCAAGTTTTTGTAGACAGAGGAGAAAAGGTTAAAGTTCATGAAATCATCTTTACTGGAAATAAGGATTTCTCATCTGCAAAACTTCGCAAGTTTCTTAAAAAAACAAAGCAACAGGCTTTTTATAAAGTGTTTGGTTCAGGTAAATTCAATAAAGAAAAATACGACGAAGATAAGAAGACCCTTATTGCAAAAATGCAGGAAAAGGGATATCGCGATGCGATTATAATTAAGGACAGTATTTATAAATACGATGATAAATCTGTTGGAATAAAAATTGATCTTTACGAAGGACCGAAGTATTACTTTGGTAACATCACCTGGGCTGGTAATGCGAAATACACAGAACTTGCTTTATCTACCATTCTTGGTATCGAGAAAGGTGAAGTTTTCAGCGAAGAAAAGATGGACAAAAAGCTGCGCAGCAGCCCGTCAGGAGAAGACGTTTCAAGTCTTTATTTGAACGATGGATATCTTACGTTTACTGTAGAGCCTGTTCAAACAAGAATTTATGGTGATACTGTGGACCTTGAAATGAGAATTGCTGAGGGACCTCAGTATACCAATAATAAAGTGACCATTAAAGGCAATAGTATTACACACGATAGGGTTGCGATGCGCCAGGTGCGTACAAAACCAGGTGAGAAATTCTCTAAAGAGTTATTGATTCGTACGATTCGCGAACTTGGTCAGCTCGGCTATTTCGATGAGTCTAAAACCGTTCCTGATGTAAAGCCTAACGCTGCTGACGGTACAGTAGACATTCATTATGTAGTTGAGGAAAAACCTTCAGATCAGATAGAGTTGTCTGGAGGTTTTGGTGGAGGTAATATCATCGGAACACTTGGTTTGACTTTTAATAACTTTTCTTTGAGAAACCTGTTTAACGGCTCAGCCTACAGGCCATTGCCAAAAGGAGATGGACAAAAGTTAAGTTTAAGAGGTCAAACGAATGGTAAATATTACCAATCCTATAGCTTCTCTTTCTCTGAACCATGGTTAGGAGGGAAAAAGCCTATAAGTTTTGGCGTGAGCGCGTTTACTTCACTACAGTCAAACGGTGCTGATAGGACTAGTACGAATTTTCAAAAGATTCGTTTAAATGGTGTGACTGTTAGCTTAGGTCGCGTATTAAAATTTCCTGATAACTATTTCCAGCTAACGCACTCTATTAATGCCCAACAGTATATTTTGAATAATTATCCGGGATATCTGTTTAGTACTGGAACTTCCTATAATTTTAACTTAACACAGGAGTTGAGCAGAGATTCCAGGAACAGTACAATTTTTCCTACTGACGGATCGATATTCAGGTTCACCATTCAGGCTACACCACCATATTCACTGCTAAATAATATTAATTACGCAACAGCTCCAGATAAACAGCGTTATAAATTTACTGAGTACCATAAGTGGAAATTTGAATCACAATGGTACCAAAGATTGGCAGGTAAGTTTGTTGTAAAGGCACAAGCACAATTTGGTTTCCTTGGTTTATACAATCAGGCGGTTGGGCAGTCTGCATTTGAAAGGTTTAAATTAGGTGGTGACGGTATGCAGGGATTTGACTTTTTACAGGGGTCTGAATTGATTGCGATGCGTGGATATGCAAATAACTCCGTTATACCTGTTGGATCAGATCCAACGGTTGCAAGAAATTCAGGAAGCCCAATCTTCAATAAATATGTTGTAGAATTGAGATACCCTGTTATAGCAAGTCAGTCTGCAACTGCGTTTGTAGTAGCCTTTGCTGAAGGGGGTAATACCTGGGATAAGTTTAGTGACTTTAATCCGTTTAATGTTAGACGTTCTGTGGGTGTTGGAGCTAAAATATATTTACCGATATTTGGTTTGTTGGGTATTGATTATGGTTATGGATTTGATAAAATTCCTGGTGTGGCCGATGCCAATAAAGGTCAGTTCCACTTTAGCATTGCTCAGCAGCTGGGAGGATTTTAAGTATTAGTGCTATCGATTGAAAAACATAAGAAAATGAAAAAATACTTTTTAATTTGCTTTTTACTATTTACCGGCTTTGCATCTTTTGCACAGAAGTTTGCGTACGTAGATACAGAGTATATTTTGAAACATTTACCGGAGTATAAATCATCTTTAAACCAGTTGAATGTATTGTCTGAGCAATGGCAGAAACAGGTAGATGGGAATTTTACGGAGATCGACAAGATGTACAAAGCATATCAGGCGGATCAGGTTTTGCTTACAGCTGATATGCGCAAGAGACGAGAGAATGAGATTATTGAGAAGGAAAAAGATGCTAAGGATTTTCAGAGAAGGATTTTTGGACCTGAGGGAGAATTGTTTCAGAACAGGACGAAGTTGCTAAGCCCAATTCAAGAGAAAGTAACTAAGGTCATAGCAGAAATCGCTAAGGCTAAATTTTTTGATTTCATCTTTGACAAAAGCAGCGAATCCACAATGATGATTTACGCAAGCAGTACGTATGATGTAAGCAACGATGTAATAACCAGGCTAGGTTATAAGCCAGGTACAATTTTAAAATAAACACACAAATAGATAAATTAAAAACAATTATTAAGAACAATAGAGATGAGAAAGTTAATGAACGCATTTTTTGTAGCAGCAGCATTATTGTTTACTGCTAATATTGCAAATGCACAACAAAAATTGGCACACTTAAATTCAGCTTTAATTATCGAAGCAATGCCTGAATTTAAATCTGGTCAAACTACACTTGAAGCCCTTACCAAAACAAAATCTGCTGAAATTGATAAGATGATTGGTGAATACCAAACAAAATTGCAGGCGGCGCAGGCTAAGGAAAAGACACTTAGCGAAGCAAACAAAGAAGTTGTTGGAAAAGAACTACAAGCCGCCGGCGTTGAGTTACAGGACCTTCAAAAACGTATTGAAGATGCGAAAGCAAAAGCTCAGCAAGAACTAGAAGCGAAGAATACTGAGGTTTTTAACCCAATCAGAATCAAAGCTGATGCGGCTATCAAAGCTGTTTCTAAGGAAAAAGGTTATGCTTATGTATTTGATACTGCAAACCCGGCATTGGTATTCTTTGACGGTGGTGAAGACATTACTTCATTGATTAAAACAAAATTAGGTATTGCTGCTACTGCTGCGACATCTACAGCAGCGCCGAAAAAATAATACCTTAAACCTTCAGCACACTAAAGCTGAAATATGTGGTTAAATAATTAAATTGCGGGATCAGGTGATAAAACCTGATCCCGTTTTTTTTAGCATGCATAACAACAAACCAATAGGCATATTTGATTCAGGGTATGGTGGATTGACTGTTTTTAAATCTATCGTCGAAAAGCTGCCTGGATACAATTACATCTACCTTGGGGATAATGCGCGCGCGCCGTACGGAGATCATTCTTTTGAAACTGTTTATCAATACACATTAGAGTGTGTAGAATGGTTATTTGACCAGGGTTGCCCGCTAATCATATTGGCTTGTAACACCGCATCAGCAAAAGCACTTCGCTCTATTCAACAACGTATATTGCCCGAAAGGTATCCGGATCGCAGGGTGCTTGGTGTTATCAGGCCTACGGCTGAAATTATTGGAGATTTCACCACATCAAATGTAATTGGGGTGCTAGGTACGCGGGGAACTGTAAATTCTAAATCGTATCTATTGGAAATCAATAAGTTTTTCCCAGAGGTGACTGTACATCAGCAGAGTTGCCCGATGTGGGTGCCGCTTGTGGAAAATAATGAGCACCTTAATTCTGGTGCGGATTATTTTGTTGAAAAATACCTCAGTGAACTATTTAGTAAGGATACAAACATCGATACTATACTGTTAGCCTGCACCCATTACCCTTTACTCATCCCTAAGATTGAAAAAATTATTCCTCACCATATCAACTTAGTGTGGCAGGGAGATATTGTGGCAGATAGCCTCGCTTTATATATACAAAATCACCCCAAGATTGCGTCGGCTTTAACCACCGATGGTGCCAGGAATTTCTTCACCACGGGAGATCAGCTGACATTTGACAATCACGCTTCCGTTTTTTTTAATGAGCCAATCAGGTCAGTACATATTGACATCTAAATCTCTGGTCAAAATGACTGTAATCTGAACTAAGAATGCATTTCTTTCTAGGTTCTAAAACTTATTAACTATAAATTTGCGGCTCAAATAAGACACGAATGAGTGATTCGATAAAACATGAATGCGGGATAGCTTTTATAAGGCTTCTAAAACCCCTTTCGTATTACCAGGAAAAGTACGGTACTGCACTTTACGGACTCAACAAGCTTTATCTTTTAATGGAAAAACAGCACAACCGGGGCCAGGATGGTGCTGGGATCGCTACCATTAAACTTGATATGAAACCGGGTCATCGCTACATTAGCAGGTACAGATCTATGGCTCAAAATGCGGTAGCCGACATCTTCGGGTATGTTCAGAACAAGTTTGTAGGCATTCAAAATGAAACGCCTGAACTTATGCAGGACGCCGCCTGGCTTAAAGCCAACGTTAGTTTTATTGGAGAGGTATTACTTGGGCACCTGCGCTATGGAACACATGGGCAGAATAGTATTGAAAACTGCCATCCTTTTCTTCGTCAGAATAATTGGATGACCCGTAACCTGGTTATTGCAGGTAATTTCAATATGACCAATGTGGATGAATTGCTTGAGCAGCTTTATGAATTAGGGCAGCACCCTAAAGAGCAGGCAGACACTGTTACTGTGCTTGAAAAGATTGGACACTTTTTAGATGATGAGAATCAGACCCTGTTTGATGAATATAAAAAAGAGGGATTAGATAATGTTGAGATTACACATAAAATATCTGATGCTTTAGATATCGCAAAGATTTTAAAGCGATCTGCCAAGAATTGGGATGGTGGATACGCCATATCAGGGATTGTAGGTAACGGGGACGCCTTTGTGTTAAGAGACCCATCAGGCATCAGACCTGCGTTTTACTATCAGGATGATGAGATAGTTGTAGCAGCTTCTGAGCGCCCTGCAATACAAACTGCATTCAACATTCCTTTTAGGGACGTAAAAGAAATTCAGCCCGGTCATGCTTTGATTGTTAAGAAGAATGGAACTGTTACTCAGGAGATATTTAGAGAACCTGAAGAAAAGCGTGCCTGCTCCTTTGAACGGATCTATTTTTCAAGAGGAAGCGACGCTGAAATTTATCGTGAACGTAAACATTTAGGTGCATTACTTTGTAAGCAGATCTTAGACGCTGTAAGTGCAGATCTAAAGAACACTGTGTTTTCATTTATTCCAAATACCGCCGAAGTTTCTTTTTACGGAATGGTAGAGGGCTTGCACGCTTATATCAGACAAGTTCAAAAGGATACACTTTTACACCGTAAAGATACCTTAACTGATGAGCAGTTGGATGAGTTGCTTTCTATGAATCCAAGGGTTGAAAAGCTGGCTATTAAGGATGTTAAGCTAAGAACGTTTATTACTCAGGATGCAGACAGGCAAGACATGGTTGCCCATGTTTATGACACTACTTATGGCGTGATTAAGAATCATACCGATACACTGGTGGCAGTCGATGATTCAATTGTAAGAGGTACAACGCTCAAGCAAAGTATCATTAAAATCATTGACAGGCTGCACCCAAAAAAAATCATTATTGTTTCTTCTGCACCTCAAATCCGTTACCCCGATTGCTATGGAATAGATATGTCTAAAATGGGACAATTTGTTGCATTTGAAGCAGCTATCCAGTTGCTTAAAGCAAGGGGAATGGGTCACATTATTGACGAAGTTTATCATAAATGTAAAGCTTCCCTTTTACTTCCTAAGGAGGAAATTGTCAATCACGTTAAGGATATTTACAGGCCATTTAAGCAAGAAGAGATTTCAGCACAGATAACAAAGATCATCACTCCTGAAAATATAAATGCTGAAGTAAAGGTTATCTATCAGACATTGGATAATTTACATGTTGCATGCCCTAACCATAGCGGTGATTGGTATTTTTCAGGAAACTACCCTACTCCCGGAGGAAATAAAGTGGTTAACAAAGCTTTTGTAAACTGGAGAGAAGGAAATAATCAGCGGGCATATTAGAAAAGCTTAATAGATATTAGTTGTAATATTTAATTATTACCTGTACAAATAGCCGGACAGCAAAGATCAATATCACTGCTCCGGCTATTTTATTTAAAGCCTGTATGTTCTTTTCTTTGATCCGGTAACGCAATTTTGCAGCATAGTATGTTTTAATACAATCTACCGACAGCTGTGTTGCCATGGCCACAATAAAAAAGACAACTTTTTCTCCCATGGTATAATGTAGTTGAACAGATATTATCCCGCCAACCATAATCCAAAACATTAATGTAGAAGGAGAAAGAAGACACATTAAAAATCCTTTTAAGATGTAGCCTCTTTTTCTAATCTTAATGGTGTGCGACAATTCGTAATTTACCTGTACCTTATGAACAAGGTAATAGATTCCTATACCAAATAGGAAGAGTCCGCCAATTATGCCAATGTATTGATTGTATTCAGAATTATAATCTACAAACTGCGAGCTGAATATTGTTAGGGATATAAAGATAATATCGCTGAAGATGACTCCAATAGCTAAAGCAAACCCTGCTTTAAAGCCCGACTCTATACTGGTTTTGATCATGGAAAAAAATACAGGGCCCGTTAAAAACGAAAATAACACCCCAGCACCTATCCCTTGTAGTATTGCTTCAAACATTCAGTTCAATAGATATAATATGCTAATATGCAATTTTAAACAATATATACGCCCAAATATTACATATTAGCTTACTCGCTTACAGTTTTTTTATTTATGTTTAGCACACCTAAAACTAAATTAAAATATGAGTTCAGAACAAACACAAACCAAATGGGCGCAGTTTATTCCATTAGTCACAGTATTCTTTTTTTGGGGCTTTGTTGCCGCAAGCAATGATATATTGATACCTGTTTTTAAGCAAGCATTTAACCTCTCTCAAAGTCAAAGTCAGTGGGTTTCATTAGCATTTTATATTGCTTATACCGTTGGTTCTTTAATTTATACAGGTATATCTATTCTCATCAAACAAGATTTGGTAAATAAGATTGGGTATAAGAACGGACTTGCCCTTGGCCTTGTAATTTCGGCCGTGGGAACGCTGCTTTTTTATCCTGCTGCCAATTTGGGTTCATTCCCTTTAATGTTGTCGGGACTATTTATCGTTGCGCTGGGTTTCTCACTGCAGCAGACTGTTGCCAATCCACTAGCCATAGCACTCGGTCCAATATCTACTGGATCGCAACGCTTAACACTCGCAGGAGGAGTTAACAACTTCGGAACAACGATTGGTCCCCTTATCGTGAGTTTCGCTATTTTCGGCTCAAGTGCAAATGCCACCAGCAGTATCAGTATTGAAAGTGTTAAAATTCCTTATCTCATTCTTGGCGCCGCGTTCATTTTGGTCGCTATCTTCCTAAAACTTTCTTCTCTGCCAGACAGGCCTGCTTTGATTGAAGGTACGGTTGATGATCCTTCAATAAGGGGTTCAGCGCTTAGGTACCCTCAATTGGTTATGGGGATGATTGCTATTTTTGTTTATGTTGGCGTGGAAGTATCCACAGCTAGTAATCTGCCAGCTTATATGGAAAAGGATTTGGGGTTCGCAATACAAGACATTGCCCCATACATCTCACTTTATTGGGCAAGTATGATGATTGGCAGGTGGACTGGTGCTGTGGAAGCATTTACCGATAACATTACTATCCAGAAAGTGCTGCGGTTTATTGCACCGTATCTGGCATTTGGTATTTTCCTTGCTGTGAATGCAATTGCAAAGCATGATTTAGCTCCCTTTTATGTATATGCACTCATTATTTTGGTGTTGATTATTGCTGATGCGGCGAGTAAAGGTAATCCGGCAAGAATGCTTCTTATATTTTCTTTAGTGGGTATAGCGGCACTCCTCATTGGAATGCTAACCACAGGTATGATCAGTGTATACGCATTTACAAGTGTTGGCTTGTTTTGCAGCACATTGTGGCCATGTATATTTACCCTTGCCGTAAGTGGTTTAGGAAAAAATACCAGCCAGGGTAGTAGCTTTCTGATCATGATGATCATGGGCGGTGGCATCATCAGTTGGATACAAGGCTATGTGTCAGAATTTGCGGGCATACAGTACAGTTATGTTGTTGGGATTATTTGTTTTGCTTATCTGGCATTTTATGCCTGGAAAGTTAGTGGTATCTTAAGAAGCCAAGGAATTTCATTTGACAGAAAATTATCTGGCGGACACTAATAGTTAATGATTTTTTACGGCCACAAGACTTTAATCTTGTGGCTTTTTTAATGTAGACAATGGATAATAAACCAAGCTTTAATCATATTTTTATGAATTTAGCGTCAGACCTGGCTGCCAGGTCGCATTGCGTAAGGGCGCATGTAGGTGCGGTGTTAGCGAAAGATACTAGGATCATTTCGATTGGGTACAATGGTCCACCAGCGGGCACACACAACTGCGATGAGGAGTGGCCTGATACAGGCTGCGACAGGGATTCTAAAGGAAGCTGTTCTTTGGCTTTACATGCGGAAGAGAACGCGATCCTTTATGCCGTTAAAAACGGTTCGAAAATAGCAGGCTCAACACTTTATACAACACTTTCGCCATGCATAGCCTGTGCCAGGCTTATACTTTCTTCTGGAATTAAAGTAGTGTTGTTTAAAGATTCTTATGCGGCATACAAAGGCCTGCCAAGCGATGAAGGAGTTGATTTTTTGAGGCGCTTCGGCGTTGAGGTAATTAAATTTTCTTAACTTTGGCCATGCTAGAAAAAATCATAATTCTCGATTTTGGTTCTCAATACACACAGTTAATTGCCCGTAGGGTACGCGAGTTAAACGTTTATTGCGAAATACATCCCTTCAACAACATTCCTGAATTAACAAAAGAAGTAAAAGGAATAATATTTTCAGGCAGTCCCTTTTCTGTTCGCCAGGATGATGCCCCACAAATAGATTTAAAAAGATTTCATAAAAATTTCCCTGTATTGGCGGTCTGCTATGGCGCACAGTATATAGCTCAGCATTCTGGGGGTGAAGTTCAACAGTCATCAACCCGTGAGTACGGTCGTTCTAATCTCAATTTTGTAGCTACTGCAAATAAATTATTAAAAAACATAAGTGAAGGTTCGCAGGTTTGGATGTCTCATGGTGATACGATTACCTCAGTGCCTAATAATTTCGAACTGATTGCCAGTACCGACAGTGTAAAAGTAGCAGCATTCCAGATCAGGGATTCTGAAACCTATGCCATTCAATTCCATCCGGAAGTTACACACAGTACAGATGGGAAACAGCTATTGGAAAACTTTCTTGTTGATATTTGCGGATGCCAGCAGGGGTGGACTGCGGATGCGTTTGTAGAAACCACTATTGCTGCATTACAAGATAAATTAGGAAACGATAAAGTAGTACTTGGGCTTTCAGGAGGTGTTGACTCTTCTGTAGCTGCAATACTGCTTCACAGGGCCATTGGCAAGAATCTGCACTGTATCTTTATTGATAACGGTTTACTTCGCAAGAATGAATATGATGCCGTATTGGAACAGTATAAACACCTTGGCTTAAACATTAAAGGAGTAGATGCTAAAGATCGGTTCTTAAGTCAGCTTGCTGGGGTAAAAGATCCGGAATTGAAGCGTAAAGCAATTGGTCGCGTCTTTATAGAAGTATTTGATGACGAGGCACACGAAGTACAGGATGTAAAATGGCTGGCACAGGGAACTATTTATCCAGATGTAATTGAATCGGTTTCAGTAAAAGGCCCTTCGGCGACTATCAAGTCTCACCATAATGTTGGTGGTTTACCTGATTTTATGAAGCTGAAGGTTGTGGAACCTTTAAATACACTATTTAAGGACGAAGTGAGAAGGGTTGGAACCTCTCTTGGCCTGGAACACTTTATTATTGGTCGCCATCCTTTCCCGGGACCTGGTCTTGCCATAAGAATATTAGGTGACGTCACTGCTGAAAAAGTAGCTATTTTACAGGAGGCTGATGCGATCTATATCGACAACTTAAAAGAAGCCGGCCTTTATGATAAGGTGTGGCAGGCTGGAGCAATCTATCTTCCAGTGCAGTCGGTAGGGGTTATGGGTGATGAGCGTACTTATGAGAATGTAATTTGCCTGAGGGCTGTAGAATCTGTTGACGGCATGACAGCTGATTGGTGTCACCTGCCTTACAACGTTCTTGCAAAAATATCGAATGAAATCATTAACAAAGTAAAGGGAATTAATCGCGTTGTATATGATATCAGTTCAAAACCACCGGCAACTATTGAGTGGGAATAAGTCTTGGCTGATCTTTACCTTTGGTTTACTGATCTCGGCCTGCTCGCCTAAGATCAAACCCGAGGTCAAAGCGACGTCCCAGGAGCCTAAAAAAATTGAGGCAAAGGTAGAGAAACCGGCCACTAAATTTACTGAGGCTACCATTTCCCTGCTTCTTCCTTTTAGACTCAATAGCCTGAATTTAAAATCCGCTACAAAGGCAGATGTTGAGCGATCGGCAATGGCGATCGATTTCTACCAGGGCTTTAAAATGGGGATTGATTCGGCTACCGCCTCGCCCGGTTTGAATTTTACTTTGAAAGTGCACGATACACGTGATAACAATTCTCAGATCGAAGGGCTGATGCAACAGGGTAAATTGTTGAACAGTAATTTAATTGTAGGCCCTGTTTTTCCGGAAGGATTAAAGCATATCAGGGATTATGCAGTTGCCAAAAATATCCTTATAGTTAATCCACTTGCTGCTACTCATCCCAAAGAGTTCAACAATCCCAAAATGATCTCTATAGTCAACAATGTTGATCTACATGCTGAAAAAATTGGTAACCATATCATTAAGCATTATACGCCCAATCAGACCGTGATTGTGCTTATCAATCCTGCCACCGCCGAAAACGAGCTCATGGCATCACCATTAAGAAAGTTTTTTGAAGATCCGAAAAAACCATTCTTCTTTCAGGAGTTTGCTTCAGTATTTACAATGGAGATGAAGCTGATCAAAAATAAAAAGTACGTGATAATGCTCACCTCGTCGGATAGAAAGTTTGTAATAGCAACCATCGATAAATTGATAAAGCTTAAGAATGCAGGGCTGTCAGTTGATTTATTTGGACACCCTGACTGGACCAAGCAAAGTTATAATACAGATAAATTACAAGCTCTAAATACTGTCGTTACGTCTTCTTATAAAATTGATTATGCGCGAAAGGACGTTAACAATTTCATTAAAGCATATCGATCGAAATTCCATTTTGAGCCCGGAGAATACGCTTTCAAAGGATTTGACATAGGCATTTATTTCGCAAAGCTAATTGCAAAACATGGCGTCAACTATTACCAATTTTTAACGAAGGAAAATCATCAGGGACTGCAAAGTAACTTCGTATTTCAATACGATGCTAAGCAAGGCTATATCAACACCAGTGTAATGTTACTTAGGTATCAGAATTTTGCTTTAAATAGTATAGAATGAGGATAGAGCATCAGCTAAGAGCTTTCGAGCAGATACTAAAAAGTTACGACGGTGTATTACCGTTACACCGATTTTTGTTTAACTATTTTAAACAAAATAAGCAAATGGGCTCCTCAGATAGGCGATGGGCCAGCAGGTATTTGTACAGCTTCTTCCGGTTGGGTCAAGCAATAAATGAAGAAGATACTGTTAAAAGATTGGCAGTCGCCGATTTCATTTGTAATCAAACGCCAAGTTTAGTAATTGATAATTACCTCCCGGATTTAAGTAGCGATATTACAAGTTCGGTTAGGGACAAAATTTCAATAATTGAAAAGCTGTATCCTTCATTTTCGTTGAAAGATGTTTTTCATTTTAAAGAGTCCTTAAGCGAGAAGATTGATAGTGATGCTTTTTTCTCTTCATACTTTACGCAACCCGATCTCTTTTTACGGGTTAAGGCAGTTCATTTAAATACCTTAGTCACGCACTTATTAGAATCGGACATCGCATTTAATGTTATTGCCCCGCAGACATTGGCCTTAGCAAATGGCACCAAATTGGACCATCTGGGCCAAAGCCAGAAATATTATCAGGTTCAGGATCTATCGTCTCAAAAGACAGGTGAATTATTTAAGCCTCAAAAGTGGGATTATTGGTGGGATTGCTGTGCTGCTTCCGGGGGTAAATCTTTACTCCTCCATGATTTAGAGCCACAAATACAACTTTTGGTAAGTGATATCAGAGAGAACAGCTTAAATAACCTGGAGGAGCGTTTTCATGATTCTGGTTTAAAGAAGTATCAAAAAAAGGTACTTGATCTCTTGCAAAATAATGATCAGGCTCTTCATCACTACGAATTTGACGGTATTATCTTAGATGCGCCATGTAGCGGCTCAGGAACTTGGGGCCGCACCCCGGAAATGCTGCGCTACTTCGACGAGCATAAAGTAAGTTATTTTGCCAAACTACAGAAATCGATTGCAACGAACATAGTAAAATACCTTAAAGACGGAAAGCCTTTGGTGTATATTACCTGCTCAGTATTTAGACAGGAAAATGAGTCCGTTGTAAATTGGCTTGTGGATAACCTACCACTCAAATTGGAACAGATGGAGGTGATTACAGGTTATAATAATAAGGCGGATACTATGTTTGTTGCAAGATTGATTAAACAGGCGACCTAATGCAGATGGGCCGTACTACGCCAGGTTTTAAGCTTTTGTTTTAAGTATTTGAAGGCTTCTATTAATACTGCCAATCCTCCAATTACTAAAGTAAGTTGCTCAAAGCTGTTCATGACTGGTTATTTGTTATATCTAATTTAACAAAATCTAGTTACAATCCAGTATTATTCCTGAACAATTTGATGGCTATTGCCAAGAGAATGATTCCGAATGCTTTGCGCAGTACATTCAAACCGGATTTACCTAATAACTTTTCCAGTCGCTCGGTATTCTTTAGCACTACATAAACAAAGACCATATTTAGCAGTATTCCTACAATAATGTTTTGTGTGGCATATTCTGTTTTCAAAGAAAGAAGGGTTGTCATTGTACCTGCCCCAGCTATTAGTGGAAATGCCAATGGAACAATAGAAACAGTTTCCGGTGCTTCACCTTCTTTAAAAATAGAAAGGCCCAATACCATTTCCATAGCTATGAAAAATATCACCATTGAGCCTGCAATAGCAAATGATGCAACGTCAAGACCAATTACTTTAAGCAATGTTTCACCCGCGAATAGAAATATAATCATCAATACAGTAGCCACAATGGCTGCCTTTTCAGACTCAATGTGCCCCGCTTTTCTCCTCAACTCTATTACTACAGGAATGGAACCTAGTATATCAATGATAGCAAAAAGTATCATTGATGTGGATAAGATCTGACTGAAGTTAAATTCCATTGCGTAATTGGATTGCTTTCACAAAGGTATTGGTTTTATACCCTAAAATAATACAAAATAAAAAGCCCCTCTTGAATAATCAAGAGGGGCATATACTTTAGTTATTATAGTTTCGGAGCGGGTGGGTCAACAGGATCAACCGTAATGCCCTCAGTTCCTAATTTTGAATGCTTTTTACTATAGGTAAAGTAAATAATAAAGCCTAACGCTAACCACACAAATAACCTCAACCAGTTTTCCCAGCCTAAGCCGAAGATCATAGCACCACATGCAATAACTCCTAAAATGGGAACAACAGGAACCCATGGTGTTTTGAATTCACGTGGAAGTTCAGGATTAGTTTTTCTGAGGATAATTACAGCTATACATACCAGCATGAATGCGAACAAAGTTCCAATACTAGTCATGTGACCAACAACATCTCCCGGTACAAATGCGGCAAAAATCCCTACTAAGACTAGAATTACCAAGTTTCCCTTATAAGGAGTCTTGAATTTCGGGTGCAGTTTAGAAAATACAGCAGGCAATAATCCGTCTTTACTCATTGAGTAGAATACACGGCTTTGACCTAATAGCATTACTAGAATTACGGATGAGAATCCAGCTAGAATCGCTACAGTCACTGATTTGCTCAACCAGCTATATGTTGCGGGCATGCCTTCTTTAATCGCAGCAACAACAGATGCTTCTCCACCTTTAGTAGGATCTCTAAAGAATTCTAATGGTGCTAAACCCGTTAATACGTGTGCGAATAAGATGTAAAGAACAGTACAAATGGCAAGGGAACCTAAAATACCAATTGGCATTGCTGTCTTAGGATTTTTAGTTTCCTGTGCAGCTGTACTCACAGCATCAAAACCAATAAATGCAAAGAATACTGTACCTGCTGCCCCCAAAATACCCATAATACCACCGAAGTTGTAAGTTATTCCCTGGTGATCTGTATAGGTTGATGCTTCAGGGATATAAGGTGTATGATAAGCAGGATTGATATAACTCCATCCTAACACAATGATCATAATAACAATAGCAACTTTTACAATAACGATGATGTTATTTACCAGTGCCGATTCTTGTGTTCCTTTGATTAGCAAAAGACTTAATACGGATACGATAAATAAGGCAGGTAAATTCATAATTCCCGATACTCCATCAACGGAAGATTGGAATGGAGAATGGCACCATTCATATGGGATGGCACTTACCCCGACGACCTCTACAAGGAAGTTGTTCAGATATTCGCTCCATGCAATTCCAACGGTAGCAGCTCCAACAGCATACTCGAGGATTAAATCCCAGCCTATTATCCAGGCCACCAATTCACCCATAGTGGCATATGTGTAAGTGTAAGCACTACCAGAAATTGGAATGGAAGAGGAAAGTTCAGCATAACACAATCCGGCCAATGCACAGCCAATTGCAGCTACAATAAAGCCGATGGTCACAGAAGGGCCTGCATTTTGTGCAGCAGCAGAAGCAGTCCGCACAAATAAACCTGCACCAATGATTGCACCTATACCAAGGGCTATAAGCGATCCCGCAGTAAGCGTTCGCTTTAAGGTCTTTTCAGACTCCGAGGCGTCGGCAAGTAACTGTGTAATTGATTTCTTTGTAAAAAGACCCATAAAGTTTAGTTTAGTTTTTTTATATAAATTACGAAACTCAAACGTAAAGAAAATATATCTAAAAATAAAAGGGATTCTTATTCAAAACCCCTTTTATTAGTAACAAAAATATTTAATTCTTTCGATCTGATTCATTCAATCCGCCTGCTGACTGCTTATCTATAACTTTTTGCATAGAATCAATCTCCATCTCCATCTTCTTTTGCATTGAAATCATGTTATGATTCAATTCTTTAGTAAGCGAATCCATATTTACAGTCATTTCCACTGCGTCAGAGCTTGATTTTGCAGAAATGGTCATCCCATTTATAGAAATTGCATTTGCTGATGCTATTCCCTCAGAGGAAATTGCGATATACGGGGCAATAACTAATGAAACGATGGACATTAACTTTATTAAAATGTTCATTGAAGGACCAGATGTATCTTTAAACGGATCTCCTACAGTATCTCCTGTTACTGAAGCCTTGTGTGGTTCAGATTTTTTGTAGTACATCTCACCATTGATTTCAACGCCCTTTTCGAAAGACTTTTTAGCATTGTCCCATGCACCACCTGCATTACTTTGAAATATTCCCATTAACACACCCGCAACAGTAACGCCAGCTAGTAGACCGCCTAGCACTTCAGGGCCAAATATAAAGCCAACAATTACAGGGGTTACCAGTGCAATCGCTCCTGGCAGCATCATTTCACGTATGGAGGCTTTGGTAGAGATAGCCACACATTTTTCATATTCAGGCTTAGCCTTATATTCCATAATTCCTGGAATTTCACGAAACTGCCTGCGCACTTCCTGCACCATATCCATAGCAGCCTTGCCCACCGCCTGTATACATAATGCAGAAAATACAAAAGGTATCATTCCTCCAACAAACAAACCCGCCAACACAGGTGCTTTGTAAATGTCAATTGCAGAGATGCCGGCAATACCCACGAATGCCGCAAATAATGCGAGCGAAGTTAATGCCGCTGATGCGATAGCGAATCCTTTTCCAGTAGCAGCGGTTGTGTTACCAACCGCGTCCAGATTGTCGGTCCGTTCACGAACCTCAGGGGGAAGCTGACTCATTTCTGCAATACCTCCTGCGTTATCTGCAATCGGCCCGAATGCATCAATTGCAAGTTGCATTGCTGTTGTAGCCATCATTCCTGCAGCTGCAATTGCGACCCCATACAAACCGGCAAAATAGTAAGACGACATAATTCCCCCTGCTAAAACTAAAATTGGAATAACTGTCGATTTCATACCAACAGACAAGCCGGCTATAATATTGGTAGCATGACCTGTTGATGATTGCTGTATAATTGAGTTAACAGGTGCCTTACCCATTGCGGTATAGTACTCTGTAACTATACTCATGATCGTTCCAACAACAAGCCCAACTATAATCGCGTAGAATACATTAATTTTTGAAAATTCATAACCTCTCAGGCTCAATGTTTCAGGAAGCATCCAGTTTACAATAAAATAAGAAGTTACAGCTGTAATAACTATTGATGACCAATTACCTAAATTTAGGGCGTTTTGCACATTTGAATTTTCATCTTTAATAGTCACAAACCAAGTACCCACAATAGAAAATAAAATACCCAAACCGCATATTACCATTGGCAAGAGGATAGGAGACATTCCGCCAAAATTATCTACAACAGTAATTTCCTGACCAAGTACCATGGTAGCCAAAATGGTTGCAACATATGACCCGAAAAGATCGGCACCCATACCGGCAACATCACCAACATTGTCTCCAACATTATCTGCAATGGTAGCAGGGTTACGAACGTCATCTTCAGGAATACCTGCTTCTACCTTACCTACAAGGTCGGCACCAACATCGGCTGCCTTGGTATAAATACCTCCGCCAACGCGGGCAAATAATGCGATTGATTCTGCACCGAGGGAGAAACCTGTAAGTACCTCTATCGCAGTTTTCATGTTTACCGGATTAACACCATCAACACCTATCACATCGAAGTACTTTAAAAACACAATAAATAATCCTCCTAAGCCTAAAACAGCCAGACCGGCCACCCCTAAACCCATTACAGTACCTCCGGTAAAAGAAACTTTTAATGCCTGTTTAAGACTAGTTCTCGCTGCTTGTGTAGTGCGGACGTTCGCCTTAGTGGCCACCTTCATGCCTATGTACCCTGCAGTTGCAGAAAACACTGCACCAATTACAAAAGAAATAGCAATGATCCAACTTGAGTGAATGGGCTTTCCATTAATCTCTTGAATGGTACCAGAATACGCTAATAGTGCTCCCGCGAACAGTACAAAAATGCTAAGCACTCTCCACTCAGCTTTCAGAAATGCCATGGCACCATCAGCAATATACCCCGCAAGTTCCTGCATGTTCTTGTCGCCGGCATCCTGCTTACTTACCCAGGCACTTTTAACCGCCATCACAATAAGGCTGATTATACCCAAAACGGGAATAAAATAAATTAAATTGTTTTGTAAAAACTCCATAGTCGATCGTCTCGTTTAGTTTTAGGTTTATTGATCATATTTGGTTAGTCCACTTTATTTTACCTTCATTCCCAAGGAACTTAATATCCAATAAAATTATGTGGGGGATGCAAAAATAATGGTGTTTATGAAATAACCAAATATTTTATCAAGTTATTCATTATATGCCCAATATAATACACTATTTCCGTTTAATTGTAAATTTTAAATATATTAGCACACCAAGCTAACTAACTAAAAAATATATGGAAAAAGAAACTCAAGACGGATCATTTAAGAGGGAACTCGGATTGCTCGACGGCACAATGCTCGTTGTAGGATCAATGATCGGATCCGGTATTTTTATAGTAAGTGCTGATATCGCACGGCAAGTGGGTTCTGCGGGTTGGTTAATTGCCATATGGGTGGTGACTGCAATGATTACAATGATTGCCGCAGTTAGCTATGGTGAACTGAGTGCTATGTTTCCTAAGGCTGGCGGGCAGTATGTATACCTTAAAGAAGCATATAATAAACTCATAGCATTTCTTTATGGATGGAGTCTTTTCTCTGTAATACAAACCGGTACGATCGCCGCAGTAGGTGTCGCGTTTTCAAAGTTTGCGGCTTATCTCTATGAACCTTTGAGTAATGAAAACATTTTGTTCGAACTGGGTAGTTTTCAACTCAATGCTGCACAAATTGTTTCCATCATTACCATTATCTTTCTTACCTATGTGAATAGTAAAGGGGTTAAGGACAGCAAGATCCTTCAAACAATACTCACAATCATCAAAATTCTTTCTTTGTTCGGACTGATTATCTTTGGTTTCACTTTGGCAGCAAAAGTGGAAGTTTGGAATGCCAACTGGGCAAATGTATGGCAGTCCCGGGCATTCAATGCTACAACTTTAAGCTGGAGCAATATCAATGGATCTCTTTTACTTTCAGGTATCTCAGCAGCAATGGTAGGTTCATTGTTTTCTAGTGACGCCTGGAATGGAGTTACCTTTATAGCAGGGGAAATAAAAAACCCTCAACGGAATGTCGGCTTAAGTTTATTCCTGGGGACTTTTATAGTTTCTATTATCTATATACTATGTAATTTGATGTACATCGCTGTACTTCCATTAGATGCTATAGCTACTGCAAAGTCTGATCGTGTAGCAGTGGTTGCCGCACAGTATATTTTTGGTCAGGCGGGTACCATCATAATTGCAGTAATGATTATGATATCCACCTTCGCCTGCAACAACGGATTGATTATGGCAGGTGCACGCGTATATTATACTATGGCCAAGGACGGTTTGTTTTTTAAAAAGGCAGCTACACTTAATAAAGCCGATGTACCTGAATGGGCTTTATGGATCCAGGGCATATGGGCCTCTGCATTATGTTTAACGGGTCAGTACGGTGCTCTGCTGGATTTTGTGGTAATTATTGTGTTGATTTTCTATATTCTTACAATTTATGGCATTTTTATTCTAAGAAGAAAAATGCCAAATGCAGAGCGGCCGTATAAAGCTTTTGGATACCCTATATTACCTGCGCTTTATATTATCCTGGCTTCTGCGTTATGCGTGGGTCTGATGGTGTACAAAACAGATACCTGCGGATGGGGTGTACTGATTATGCTTATAGGTATACCGGTGTATTATCTTACCAAAGAAAAGGAAAATTAAGTAGGTCTTCTGCGGCTCAAACAAATCCGCTGAAGAAGCGGAATGGTTTCTAGACCGCTTCAGAGTAACTGAATTTCTCCGACCATATTACAGATGAAACCCGTGTGCTTCCATGTTTTATTATGTTTACTTAAAAAAGCATTAATGAGTACTTGCGCCAATAAAATTTAGCTTTTGTTAGGAGGCCTAAAAACATTTCTTCTCTTCAATAGCATCAGGCATCAGTCTGAGGCATAGCAGGTAAATTTTAAGTAAATAGTAAAAAACCTTGTAAAAGGAAACAGGGATAAACTATTAAGTTATCCCTGTTTAATAGATGTTGACCCACCACAGATCAACTAAACCAAACAAACTATATACATAACGTTCGTATTTTACTTTTGGTTTTATTTATTTTAACTTTTTTAATATTATCTTATAAATGCCCTCTGTGATGCAATTAGAAGGCTACCTGTTATAATATAAAGTTATTGAACTTCCTTTAAGTCGTTTTTATTTAGCCAGCCTTTGGTCACTTCACCATCATTATTGGTATGTGTCACTTGTATAAATCCATTCTGCTCACTTAATACAATAAACTTAGCATTGGTCCACAATCCCCATACGTTATGTTTAGCCGCTTCCGCATTTGGTTCGTCGTAAAAGAATATAGGTCCGTTTGGAATCTTAAGCTTTTTACCATTACTCACAAGAATTGGCTCAGTACCTGATTCAGCAGGCACTGCTGGAGTAGCAGGTTTTACATCTTTATTTCCGTTCTGTTCTTCAAATTCTTTCTGCAGGCTATCAACTTCTGCTTGCCTGGTTGTTGTATCTAACTTAGCAACAGTTTTAATCTTAGTGGTATCCGGGTCGATAGGATAGGGCCCTGCTTGTACGGAAGTATCGATTTGGCTGCGGTTTAAAGAATCATCGTAGATAATCTGTTTCTTATCTGTATTTACAATAAAGAATGAATATGCAGAATATGCGCCGAGGGCAACTAAAAGCAAAATCAACGATATAAATAGTGGCTTTGATACTTCCATAGTATCTGGAGAACGCTCCGCCGGGTTCTTCTCCATAGATGTCTGTATGCTGCGCGCTACAGGTGGAATTACTGAGGCCGCTTTTGTAGATACGGGGCCAGGGCTGACGAAATTTTCATGAAGAATAGCTTCCTGAAGTGCAGACCCGTTGACATATCTTTTCTCTGGAGTCTTTTCCAGGCATTTTTTTATAACCTCCTGTAGCCATACAGGCACGTTCATTTCACGTTTCTTTACTTCATCAGTCCAGGTTTCCGGAAGTTTGCTTTTCCTCAGATCAAGTAAATCAGGTACTGGTTTTTCCATGTGCGCCAGCATTACCGAATTTCGGTTAGCCTCACCTTTGCTGCTTAGCGGAAAAGGCACCTCTCCTGCAAGTAGTTCGAATAGGATAATTCCGAAACTGTAAATGTCTGTTTGGAAAAACATTTCGCCATCATGCTGTTCAGGCGCCATAAACTCTACCGCTCCAGCATGCTGTATGCTACTACGCCTTTGCTCATCAGACATGATTGCCAATCCAAAATCAAGCAGTATGTAATTGCCGGTATCTGTATTAAACTTTACATTGTTGCTTTTGATATCGCCATGTTTTACACCCACCCTATGACAATGCGCTAGTGCATTTGCAAGCTGATGAGCTAGTTTCTTGATCTCACGAATGGTAAAAATAGGCGTGTGGGGTGGCTGCAATAATTCTTCAAGGTCTGGACCCTCAATATATTGCATTTCTATGAATGGGAAAGAACCGCTTTCTGTGAGTCCGGAATTTACAATCTTCACTACATTAGGATTGGGTATTTCGTTAACTTTTTTTAATTTCTCAACCTCGTTCTTAAAGTTTCTATAGTTTTTATCGTCAGCATGTTCCGAATGAATGGGTGTTGGCAGGATCTTTACTGCGGTAATAATTTCCCCAATCCGCTTGCCTTTATATACAGAGCCCTGTCCGCCCGTACGTAGGGCACCCATGTTTTCCAATCCCTCAGTTATGGTAAATACTTTACTCATTGTTAGCCTTATTAAAATTCAGGGACATCATTTATTAAACCGTCTTTAGTCTTCTTAGGAGCCTTTTTAGGAACCTTCTTTGTCTTATTCGCGCCTTCTGTCGCTTTTAAACGTGCAGTATTTAAACTATCTTTTTTTACTGTTGATACACTATCAGCTGTAGTTAAAGTTTCCGTTTCAGATCCCCAGTTAGAAGAAAATGCAAGAGTTATTGCACAAACCAATACCATGGTAACTATAAACAGAACTACTTTATTTCTGAAATATGTTCTGTACCGCTCAACCTCAATGGCCAGCAGGTTATTTTCTTCCTGTAAAAGTACCATATCTGCACCACTTTTAACAGCTGATTGGTAAACAGGTGTCGCTATCCTTTCTGTTTTGTCGCCCCCGCCCTGATTGCAAACCGCATCATGAAGTTCAACCCCGTTTTTATATCGAGACTCTGGTACTTTTTGCAGACATCTATTAACAATTTCCAGTAACCAAAGCGGAACGCTCATCTCATCCAGTATCTTTCCTTCCGGCCATTCCTTCGGCATTCTTCCAAAGCGAAGCTCCATCAAGTCGGGCACAGGTTTTTCCACATGCGATATCATAACCTGATTTCTGTTAGATTCACCTTTGCTCATTAAAGGGAACGGAACAACCCCGGCCAGTAATTCATACAAAATTATCCCAAAGCTATAAATGTCCGACTGGAAAAGCATCTCTCCATCGTGCTGTTCGGGAGCCATAAATTCTACCGCCCCAGCATGTCTCAGGCTTGATCTTCGTTGTTCATCAGACATCACTGCCAATCCAAAATCCAATAGGATATAGTTACCCGTATCCGTATTGAATTTGACGTTATTACTTTTTATGTCACCATGCTTTACCCCTGCGCGGTGGCAATGTGCCAAAGCATTGGAGAGGTGGGTAGCCAATTTAATTGTTTCCCGAATTGTAAAAATAGGATCATGGGGTTTACGTAACAAAGCCTCCAGATCCGGCCCTTCAATAAATTCCATCTCGATAAAAGGAAAAGAGCCGCTTTCTGTTAAACCGGAATTAATGATTTTTACCACGTTCGGATTAGGATCTTCATTTACTTTTTTTAGTTTCTCAACCTCATTCTGGAAATCCCTGAAATTTTTATCGTCGGTATTTTCGGTATGTATTGGCGTAGGCAGTAGCTTTACAGCAGATATCATGGCACCCATTCGCTTTCCCTTGTAAACAGAACCCTGTCCACCTGTACTAAGGGCACCCATATTTTCCAGTCCTTCGGTTATTGTAAATACCTTTGCCATTGTCTATCTATTACTGGTTATAACTAAATTCCAGCACAGCTGATTCACCCAAAATGATCTGATCTCCTTCATGTAAGATAAACCCTAGTTCGGTAAAGGTCAGCTTTACCGGATTATGGTCTGTCTTGGATCTAATTTTCACCTTATTTCGAGGCGGCACACCGCCATCATCTGCAAACAACATAAAAGCTGCAGCTTCATTATTCCATTCAATGTGCGCATGTTGTCTGCTGATATATTTATTGCATTCATTATTACTGTCATCAGGAAAAGCGATATCGTTGTTCCTAAAAAAACCATCCGTGTCCTGAGCTTGCTTGCCCCGTCCAATGTTAATCCTGTTATCAGTAGAATTGATAGTATAAGTAGGTTGCTCCGCTTCACCTGCCAATATTTTAACAAATGCGGTTCCTGATTTCTGTATTGCTGCCTGTTCAGGGGTTTTAATGACCAATGCTGCATTTAAGTTTTCCATTTTAATACCCCGCTCAGGTAGTTCACTAGTAAAGATGGTTTCCATCGTCCAGGTTTCAGGTAAGTCTATCGCAAAATCATCAGCTATACGCTGGATCTCGTTCTTAAACCTATCTTCCTCAGAAGAAAATACAGCAGAATCATATATAAATTGCTCTGCTGGCTCACAGCAAACATAGAGTTGGAAACCCTTAATGTTTCTACCTTCTCCACCTTCCATTTTTTGCAATTCCTGTTTGATAAAAATCAAGAAAGCTTCTCTAATGGCTTTTACGTCCTGTGGTTTCTCCGGGGTGTTCTTATTAAATAAATTAAACATCTGCTAGCTTTTCATTAAAATAACAATCAATTAATGGTCTGGTTTTGCGTTTCATTAGCGGGTTGAGGTTCTGGTCGTTTAACTGGAGTAACTACTTTTACAAGCGCCGGCTTAGTTGTTTCGGTTACATAACCAAGCGATTTAAGTATTGGTACTACATGCTGACCGGCCAACAATACTGCTTTACTCGATCCGCGTGTCGATTCTATCCTTATACAAACCACAATGTTCCCTTTTCCACTCTTTGCAGGGGCGAAGAATACATACCAACCGTCGTTTATACGTTCCTTTTTCCAAACCCGCTCCGGTGTACCTGTTTTACCAGCAACAGTTAATCCAAGAGTGTAAGATTTGTTTACACTTTGCTTCAGCATATAATCTTTCATTAACGCTGCGTATTGCGGATCATTAGCAACTTTAATGCCCGGCCTAACAGCGATTGTCGAATCACTAATTTTCAGCACATAACGATTTGGTATCAGCATACCCTTATTAGCAACACTGGAAGCCAGTCTTGCAACAGCAGCAGGAGTGGCAATTAGCTCACCTTGTCCCCATGACATCCCAGAGATTCCTTTTGCCCTTGTACGCCTGATATTCGCGGGATCATAAGGAGGCTTAGTATTAAACTCAGTTTTCCTCCATAATTCAAACCACTTTTCCTCCTGTTTGGTATTGTTTATTGCCTTATCATAGTAGTACCCGCCAACACCTCTTAAAAACATACCTGTTTTAACATACAATGCAGCCATATCTTCCTGCAACTGTGTTTCATTGGCAAGTTTGATAAAATACACGTTGTTGGAGTTTACAATAGCCCGTTGCAGATTTATGCGGCCCGTTTCATCGGGCTCAATGCCTTTGGTCCTTATCCGCTCATTCATACTTACCGTAAAGGTTTTATCAGCAGCAGCTAGTCCTAATTTATTGAAGGCGGCCATTGCAGTGAGTACTTTGGCTGTGGATCCGGGTTGTGTTGCATATGTAAAGCCCAGATCGGCATTGGTATACCAGCCCGCCAATTTATTCTGCTCGGTGGTGGTCATGTTAAGCAATTCCCAATTCTTAACTGTGGGTAGCGGATAAACTGCAGAGGCAAGTACATCACCGGTATTGTCTTCCATAATAACTACAGATACCCTGCTTTTCTTTAACGAATCATCCAGGCTCATTGAACGCTGTATCGATGTTTGCAATTGCGCATCGATACTCAGCTTTACATCACGGTTCCGCTTCTTAAATGCAGCCACCTCTTCACTATTAATTCCAGCAAGCAGCAGAGGCGACAGTTCAGCAAAATCCCTTTTGCTTACCGTCATTTCTTTTACTCCTCTTGGCAGAAACCGGTCTTCGCGGTACTTATTCGCTTTGGTTGTGAGTGAAGTGGTAGGAGTGTGAAAACCTCTCAATTCTGCTGCATGCTCATATTCTGCAAAATAGCCATTTGTGCTGCCATTAAACACACCTGTATTCACATCTCCTGTCCAAAAAAATGTTTGCTCTTCAAAAGGGTAATACCGGTCAACACGTTTATGCACAGCAGAGTCAAGGTCATAAATTGCTCCGGCAACGCGTAAATTATTGCGTTGTTTTCTCACCAGTTCGGGTTCGCTTGTCGCCAATATTCTTCCTTTCCTATCATACAGTTGTCCTGCATCCAGTTTATTCATCAAAATCGCAATCCGGGGATTGTAGCTAAACATGCGCACACCACTCTTATCTGCTACAAGTGCAGGCTGTACCACCCATTTTTTGTTGTTTATAACATATCTGGATACGGTTACCGTCAATAACAATACGGCAACACTGGCAGAAATTAGCGCAGGTACGAGGTTTTTATCCTGTTGCCTCGTGATGAATTCCATTTGCACAGCTGTACCCCTGATGTTTGAAACTGAAAGCAAAAATCCAGCTGCCAACATATTGGCAACCAGAGAAGAACCACCATAACTGATAAATGGTAGCGCAACGCCGGAAAGGGGTAAAGCTCCGGTAGACCCTCCGGCTATAAGAAGAAATTGCACAAATAAGCTGATACCAATTCCGGCAGATACATAGAATAGGAACGGTGTGCCGGTTTGCCGGCCAATCACAATCGCACGGTTCAGAAATAAGAGGAAGAGGATAAAAATCCCGATGATCACTGCCCATCCAAACTCTTCTCCTATCGCCGGTAAGATCATATCTGTATGCGCTTCAGGAATAGTCTTAGCGAAACCTTCTCCAACACCCTGACCACTAATTCCACCCCCGGCCATCGCCCAAATACCGTTAGCTACCTGATCTCCTCCATACACCTCGTTATTCCAGGGATCCTGCCAAATTGATTTACGTTCAGATAAACGGTTAACCGGTCCGGGAATTAGTTTATCTAAATAGGGAATTTGATCTATAAGTAGAAACCCTGCCATGACCATAATTACCATTACTGCCGATTCACTCGTTTGCTTTTTATTAATCAGCATCGCAATGGCTATGACAACGACAGTGATTAAACTGGCAATCCAAATATTTAGAAACCATACCGTGGCGGTGTAGACCACGATTGAAATCACCATCATTAAAAAATCGCCACGTGAAAAAGAGAACAGAATAATGAATGTAAAACACACTACCATTGCCGGGCCCAGATCGCCCAGTACCAAATACATCAGTATCGCTATCAGCATAGCGCCCAGCGCAAAGGAGAAGAAATACCAGCGTTTATGCCAGCTTCTATATTCGGTAATAAACTTTTCGTTGCTGGCAAAGAAACCTGCCAGGAATAGAATAATGGCGTACTTCACAATTTCACTGGGCTGAACTCCAAATAAATTCACCTTAACACCACTGCCCTCAGGCCCACTTCCGAATACAATAGTAAGCGCAAGTAACCCCAGTGCCATAATAGCCCATTGCCAACCATTGGCTTTATTGCTGTTGCTGAAAACAAACATTCGGTAAAACCGGGAGTCGACAGTAAGTTTTCTGAACTTTATAAAGAGCATGATGAGCATGCCTAATATGCCGATACCAAAAAACACCAGCGAGTCCTTTGCTAAAAAGCGGTCCCTCAAAGGGTCTTGTAAGCTTAGCAAAGTAATAAATGATATGCCTGTCATAAGCATTACCAATGGCAGCATCAACGGATCTGCATCAGGGAACTTCAGTGTTATCACCAAATGAAGAAACCAGAAGCCCAGAAAGAAGCAGCCTGCAATTATCCAAAACCATCGACTGTATTCATCAATACTTCTAACAATAAGAGATTTCTCCTTTTTAAGAATTTTAAAGTCGCGGGCAGAGAACAGACGTATGGTATGCGGTGACTGCTTAAAGGTGAAGGTAGCGTCACTACTCAATTCCTGTATCCCTTGTGAGCGACCAAATTGGAAACCGGGCTGTAAAGGTAAAACTTCAAAGGCTTTGTCGCTTGGCAAGTGCTGAAAAGCAAATGCTCCGTTTACATCAGTGCGCACGTAGGCAATTAATTCTGGCTTAACTGGTATAGAGTCATTTTCAATGTATCCGCTGTCGAGAGGTAATACCATGGATAGCTTAATTAGCACTCCTCCAACTCCAGTTTCATTATCATTAAGTATCGTTCCCGAAATGCTGTACTCACCCAGGTTTAAATCTTTAGTAGCGCTTAAGGCCGGTGGGTTTTTCCTTTCCTGTGCAAATCGCGGTGCATCATCGCCTGTGTATCCCAATAATGCCCTGGAAGATTCTACGCGTGACTTAAAGCTTGTGCCGCCCGATGCATGTGCAACATCAGCATCTACAAAAAACTTTCGTTTATTAAGCTCACCTATATTGTCTATCGGGTTTTCAAAAGATTTACTTCCCAGGGATACCGCATTCTCAATAACATCTATATCTTTTTTATCATCAAAATAATAGCCTTTTTGCAGTAAGGTTTTAATAGCTACACCTGCATTTTTGCTATTCAGGTTTATCATTGTGCCATTTGCCAATCGTTCATTCACATCTGCAAAACCACGCTGCAGCGTATTGAAAAGCGTAAAAAACAATGCGCCCAATATTAAGGTAATCAGAAAAATAAAAATGCGTTCTGTTCTTCTCTGCATATTACTCAGTTGTCTTCATGATCAGAGAATCGGCAGTAAAGGAACTGCGTGGGATACTGCCGTTTATATATTTCTTCTGCGCCAGGTTATAGGTGCTTTGTATAGTGTTTGGGCAATTAGTAAACCTTATATTTTTTAGTACCAGTGCATTCCCTGAGCTAATAATGGCTGTTTCGAAATTCTCAAATGAAATGTTTCTCAACTGAACAAATCTTGTAGCTGGCCTGATGTTTATTGCAGCACCTTTATATAGTGTATCGCAAATAATCAAAAATTCCTTGTCAGCCTTAATGTAAAGGGTGTCGCGGTTAAATTCTAGTGCCTGATGAAGTACAATCGGCGACGAAAACAGCGAGTCTGTGATTACCAAAGTTTGCCCCTTTAATTTGTTTAGAGTATCCTGCAGCATGATTTCCTTCGTATTTCGTTTCTCTGTGACCTCTGTAAGTGGTTGCGGCTTTATGTCGTTCGCGGGATGGTTGTTGTATAGCCAGTATAAAAAGATCGTTGTCCCCAGGAACGTCAGCGCTAATACAGAAAGTAAAATGATCAACCCTGTTCGCGAAGCGGGTTTCTTAGGAGGCTCCGCCTGAATTGTTGTAGGAAATTTGTTACTTTTTTCAGGTTCTTCAACTGTAAGCACTATCGGCGGCTTAACCGGTTTATTCTCATCAAACAACAGAGGTTGGCTAGGGGTAACCCTTGTAGTCTGCCCTGGCTTGGTAGCCACATGTTTTGCCGGCTTGTTGGTGTTTTCTACTAGAACTACGGTAATATTGTCCAATCCTCCATTAGCATTTGCTGCGGCAATCAGATTGGATCCCTTATTGTTTAGCTCATCATCTTCCAGCAAAATTTCAGTAATCTGCTGCTTGTTTACCATATCAGACAACCCGTCGCTGCAAAGCAATAATAAATCGCCGGGTAAAAATGGTGATTGTCCCGTTTCAATATAGTCTTCCTGCGCAACAATGTCATTGCCAAAGCCAAGGGCTTTGTTTATTTCATTGCGCTTAGGATGCTTCATAGCCTCATCCTCGGTAATCCTACCGCTATCTTCCATAAATCCTACAAAAGATTGGTCCTTTGTAATCTTAACCAATGAGCGGTCTCTAAGCAAGTACAATCTCGTATCGCCTACGTGGGCATAATAGAAAATATTTTTATTAAGGTCTGCCACCGCCAGTGTAAGTACGCAGGCCATATTTTCCAATTCTTTGACTTGCTCTTTTTCGGAAATTATCTTTGTGTTCGCGTCAGCAATGGCTTTTTTCATATCAGCCAGCAAGTCAACTGAAGGTTTGCCTAAATGTTCCAATACAGACATCTTTGCTATTTCGGCGGCAATTTCACCACCAGAATAGCCACCGACGCCATCAATAACGCTGGCAATGATCAGGTTATCCGTGGTTGCAACCTTAGCAATGAACGTGTCCTCATTGTTTCCGCGTACCTTGCCTGTGTCTGTTATTCCAAAATAATTTTTGCTCATCTTATTTAAGGGAATTTTTAACGTTCTTAAAGTGTATAACAAAGAGCGCTATACAAACTAGTAGCAGTGCAACTGAAAGGATGTGGGACATACATTAAGATTTAAATATGTTCATTCCAATTATCCCATTTAGGATAATTCTCGAATTAAGAGGAAGTTCTGTCCACTTCGGGCCATTGATGTCGCTGCGTTCTACCAGGCTTTCGTTTACAATGGTTTTTTCGCCAAAAGAAGCTAAATAAAACTTGTCGTCTGCATTGCTATAGCGAATCTTCAGATGAGGTGCATTAACCCATTCAGAGGGAATTTTAAAGATGTAATCATCAGTTCGTGTATCTTCCTCCCCAGTAACCACTATTTCCTCCTTTTTCATCAGGAACTCTACTTTTTTGCCAGAATAAGCCCTGTCAGGAAGTGTTGTTTCAAAACGGGCAAGCAACTCATTTTCCTTATGTAACGGGGTCTTGGGATCAAATATTAGTGAGTTGACATACGGAATTTCGTAATATCCTTCACTGTAAAATATAAAGTCTTTTAAAATATCGTTATTGATGTCGAAAGTCTGCGCCATCCCAGTTTGCCTTGGAATAAATGTTACCCTGAGGTTTTCATCTTTCTTATTATTGTCCGGCAGCAGCTTACCTATAAATCCCTTGTCGCCTGGTTTATAATCCGGATGCGATACAAAACGGAATACCCATTTATTGCTGGAGGGATCGGCCTTTTTACCTTCGCTGATTTTCTGGTTTAACACTTCATAAAAGCTTTTCACCGATTCCTGTGCAATCAGCCCCAGAATGCCTTTTTTGTTGTCCATAAACTCCCGGTAATCATCAGCGTTCATACAAATAATATACTCATGGTAGAAAACTACACGCTCCGAAAAAGAAAGTTCAGACATGGATTCTTCGAACTTTTCTACAATATATTTAAATACAAGATTGGGCGTAAGCGGCTGTGATTTGGAAGAGGCAGTGACTCCATTATTGGTCAGAAACCAGTCCTGCACACCAATTCGTTGCCAGAATGAGGTCTTTTCGGTCATTTATTGAATTGAGATTAATTTCCTATAATATAGCAATAATGCTGCCTAATTGGTAACAAATTCGTCTTTAACAAAATAATTAATATCAAATTCTCATATTTATAAACGAACCGCAAACTAGCAACTTATGAAATCATTCTTTACCCAAATAATTGTCCTCGTTTTACTATCAGGCAGCGTAATTGCACAACGTAACAGGGGGGCAATTACTGCTATTCAAACGCCTGCTACTCCAGGAGCACCGGCCCAGGCAGCGCCTCCAGTGCCTCCCACAGAATCCCGGACCATAGTTCCTGAAAGCGCCGTAATTACCAATCATAAAGTTACCATTAAGGGTAAAGTTATTCCCTATAAGGCTACAACCGGCACCCAACCGGTTTGGGATGAGGATGGTAAAGCCATTGCCGGGCTCTTTTATACTTACTACGAACGTACAGACGTTTCAGACAATAGTGCCCGGCCACTTGTTATTTCATTCAACGGGGGCCCTGGTTCTGCATCTGTTTGGATGCACATCGCTTACACCGGTCCGGTAGTGTTAAACATTGATGATGAGGGATACCCTGTCCAGCCGTATGGATACAAAGAAAATGGTGCATCTATTTTAGATGTCGCTGATATTGTGTACATAGATCCGGTAAATACAGGTTACTCGCGTGCTACAAATAAAGATGTTCCTACTAACAAATTCTTTGGTGTAAGGGCAGATATTAAGTATCTCGCAGAGTGGTTAAGTACTTTCGTAACCCGTAATAACAGGTGGGCTTCACCAAAATACCTTATCGGCGAGAGCTATGGTACAACACGCGTATCTGGCCTTGCACTTGAACTTCAAAGTAACCAATGGATGTACCTTAACGGGGTAATATTAGTTTCTCCAACAGAATTGGGTATAGAAAGAGGGACCGTATTGGATGCTTCTTTGCGCTTGCCTTACTTTGCCGCAACAGCCTGGTACCATAAAATGCTCCCGGCAGATTTGCAGGGCAAAAAACTTGCAGAGATGCTTCCTGAGGTAGAGAACTTCACAATTAATGAATTAATTCCCGCAATCGCGAAAGGCGGGTTCCTGCCTGCCGACGAAAAAGCTAAAATTGCTGCACGTATGGCGAGATATTCTGGTATTTCAGAAAAAGTAATCCTGCAAAATAATCTTGACGTATCAACAGGGTTGTTTTGGAAGGAGTTGCTTCGTGACAAAGGGTTTACCGTTGGCCGGTTGGATTCAAGATATAAAGGAATTGACAGGGCTGCTGCAGGAAGTGATCCGGATTATAACGCAGAGTTAACTTCATGGCTACATTCTTTCACGCCAGCTATCAACATGTACATCCGCAATGAACTCAACTACAAAACCGACTTAAAATACAATATGTTTGGGTCTGTTTACCCATGGGACAATACAGGCAATCAAACTGGGGAGAATCTTCGTGCAGCTATGGCACAAAACCCTTATTTGCACTTAATGGTGCAATCGGGATATTATGATGGTGCATGCGATTACTTCAATGCCAAATACAACATGTGGCAAATGGATCCAAGCGGTCGCCTGAAAGAAAGGATGACCTGGGAAGGTTATGAAAGCGGGCACATGATGTACCTCCGCAAACCTGATTTGTCCGCCGGTAATGACCACATAAGAGCATTCATATTAAAGTCATTACCTAAGCCGGGAGTCCCAGCTAAGTTTTAGATTAAGAGTATAGGAAGCCTTATACAGAAGGCTTCCTATTTAACCCCTACAATTTATCAAGTAAAGCCGTCAATTCTGCAATATGGGAATTGGTAAGACCTGCCTTTTTAAACTCAAGAAAGTCTTCAAGGAAAACATCCTTATATTTTGGATAATCGTTATCAAAAGGAAGATCCTTGTATTTCAGGTACCATTTTTTAGCATTTTTATAGTCACCATTAAACAGTAAAACATGAGGTTGATTGACTAAATAGTTTTTTGAAAGGGGATTTAATTTAAGGCTCTTATCCAAGTAATAACGGGCTCTACCGGGTTGCCCTGTTAGCAGGCTGTTCCACGCCAGCGAATTCATGCGCTCACTCATTTGCAATCGAATGGAATCACTTTTGTTCTCTTGATAGTATACGGAATCCAATTGCACCAGGTTGTAAAAACGGGCCCAAACTAAATTCCTTTGACCCTTAATTTCAGTTGTTTTTCGATGTAGTAGGTAATTATGATTGGTTTTGATGTCGTTACCTGCACTTAGGAATAGCCGGTGAGTTTCCGTTATGCCAACGAACTGGTAATAGGTAAGGCTTAATTGGTATTTGATTTCTGGGCTATCATCCAATTCCAGAATGGCGGTCGCTATGGAATCCGCTTTCATTTTATCTTTTAGCTCCAGATATTTTTTGAAATAGATCATCAGGTTGGCCTTACTTTCACCTGCCGAAAGCAGCTTTGCATTGCTTTTCATACGCTGGAACCGGACTGTGGGCGCCCGATTATTTGTAGTGTCTTCAAACTGTGTAAACACCGCGGGATGTTTGTTGCCTTCGCTAGCCATCTCCATCTGATGTTTACCGCCGGATTTTAACAGTGAAGGTGTAATGCGCAAATAAACCTGGAAACCAACAGGATTCTTGCCATATTGATTCCTTAATGCTGCAGGTGAAAAATTAACCGATGCCTGTAAACCTGCAGTCAAAGTTGTCTGTTTAATGGTTGCAAGTATCCGGTTAGTACCCAGAGTTAGCGACTGTATTTCAAAATTGGGATTGTCGGGATATTTGGTTGTTAGATTTAACGATTCGGCACTCTTCTCTACATACTCATACCTCCCATATATTGCCATTTTATTTAATTGCAGGGTGCTTTCTAGCAATGCACCAGGTTCGGTGTGGCCGTCATGTGTGTTCTGACCGTAAACCAGTGTAGTTGAGACATAGTTTTTGGCGTTTAACATTTTCATGTGTATGGCCGATGCTGTAAATCGGTTAATATTTTCCTGCAACTCTGTTTCCTCAGGATTCTTAAGCCAACCATTAGATACCTGCAACGCCCATTCTCTGGAAGGGTTAACAGATAGGCGTAAGGAGTAAGAATCAAATTTTGCCTGATCAAAGCCGTACCTGAATTCATCTGGCTCGCGACCGGTAAAAACTGATCCCTCCAGCTTCATGTTTTTGTGCCTTAACCCAAAGGTTGCTGTTCCAAAGGTGATATGAGTGGCATCAGAATAGTGGTGACTCAGCGGTGCATCAGGATTATTCATGGCAGAAAGACGGTGCATAAATACCGGCGGCCCCAAAGCCGGTTCGCCCGGGTAACCAACAGACAGTGATACATCTGTATATTTTGCAACTCTTTGAGTGTAGGCAACGCTTAACTGATCAAAAAGGTCGTGCGGATGCTGACGATCCGATAGTTTTCTTCCCTTGTAGGATTCCCCGGTTTGATATAGCAATGGATAACCATTTAAACCAATCAGGAACGGATCAAGGGATAACATCGTGTTTACAGAAAACAATCCGGTTTTACCAGTCCTGAGCTGGGCCATGTACATAAACCAACTTGGCGAATCAAACTTGCTGCCGCCACGGTTACCCTTTTCAAAAACGTCCTGCTTATTGTAGCGGGCGAAAATACTGCCGTGTACCATTTGCATCCATTTTTTACCTTTAAGCATATACATAAACATCGGTGTTTCATCAGGTACCCACGAAGTACCTGACCCGTCACGATTCATCGGCAGGTCCAGCGAAAACTGGCTGGTCATAACCGAATGTTTCAAAGTATCATGCTGCGATTCTTTTTGCTTATGCTGCGCATGGTCCATATCTTGGGCCTCGCTCGTTATAGCGGCCATTAAAATGCCGGCCATCAATAAATATCTTTTCATTGTAGTAATCGTATTAAAAATTGTAAGTTGTTACAGCAGAGAAGGTGTAACCGAAGCTGTATAGATTAATTTTCGATAGAAGAAAGCGCAATATCCAGACCTGTGCAAATGAGCACCAGATATGCTAGTAATTATCTGATACACTTATTGCAAACGGAACGGTTTGGATTTTCAGATCCGGAAAATACAATTTTTTAGAAAGATAGGGACATCGGTTATTGGAGTATCAGCTACGCCGCGATCTGCATGTAAATCTGACTGTTCCTGATGGCCTAAAAACAGGTAGTCGTAAACCCTAACCGTTGAGAAGTCAGTTACAAAATTCCATGCATGAAAAGATGTGGTGTTTTTTTGATGATCATCCTTTACCTTTATGGTAAGGTGACTATCCCTGCAGTCCATTTTCTTCGCAGCCATCGCCATTGTTTTGGCGCAGGCGTCTTCAGATTCATCAATGCATTGATCTAAAGGTGCGTTGATTTTAATATCCGCAATCTGATTGTTGCAATGATGGAGATTAACAGCAAAGCCCATTGCTGTAACCATGTACAGCAACGCCATGAAAAGGATGCCTGACTTTTTTACCAACGTTGAATAATTTTTATGTAACCAATCAAACTGAGTTCAAAGCTATCAATTTTCTTTCAATTCCAGCTTCCCTCCGGGTAACTTGCTAACTAAACCCTTGTAGTATGATGTATTACATAGTACATGGTTAAATGTTATAACCTTGTGTAACATATTAGCTAAGTAGCTGTCAAAATACCAAACTAGCCAGCTATGAGACGCAAATTCTTACTTATTTTCATAACCATCTTTTCAGGATTAAACTACGCTTTCGCGCAATCAACCAATAGTGTTAATGGATTCTTAACTGATTCATTAACAGGAAAGCCAGCTTCATATGTAACTATCGTCTTTAAGAGTACTTCTAACCAAGTGATTAAAATACTTTTAAGTACAACTGAAGGTATGTTTATAGCAGAAAAACTTCCGGCGGGTAAGTTGACACTTGCTTTCATTTCAGTAGAGTTTCAGCATAAGAATATTACTATTATTTTAAAAGATAAAGGAGCTTTGGATCTTGGCAATGTTTTACTTTCCCCGTCCAGTAAGCAACTTAAAGGAACTAACGTTACAGCTACGAGGCCATTGATTAAGCAAGAGGCAGACCGCATTGCATATGATCTTCAGGCAGATCCTGAAAGCAAATCGAGTAGCGTGCTGGAAATGATGCGAAAGGTGCCCTTGCTGTCCGTGGATGCTGATGATAACATCCAGCTAGCAGGCAATTCGGCCTTCAAAATATTTATCAATGGCAAACCTTCAAGTTTGGTAGAACGCAGTCCGGCCGTGGTGCTTAAGAGCATGCCTGCATCCAGTATACAAAAGATAGAGGTTATCACCACGCCGTCTTCTAAGTATGATGCAGAAGGTCTGGCGGGAATAATCAATATTATCACCAATAAAGCTGTCGAAAATGGATACAATGGGAATCTTACGTTAAGTGAGCGTTTCCCGCTCGGCGGACCCTCTTTGGGCGGTAATTTTACAACTAAATCCGGGAAACTCGGACTTTCAGTTTTCGGCGGGGGAGGATTGGCCTATACACCAACCACAGGTATTACAATTAACCGGATCGGACAGGGAACAGCACCTGCTAATCTTCTGCAGTCGGCCGACCGTGAGAGCAACAATGCCAATGTTTATCTTGGCAGCGAACTCAGTTATGAAATAGATTCGCTTAATCTGCTTTCCGGACAACTTAACTTGAATGGAAACAACGGTTCGGGTGATTTTTTACAGCATTCGCTGCTTAGCGACAATACTTCTGTTTTGCAACAATACGACCTGGCTACAAACAATGAAAATGCGGGCCGCGGGGCAGATGCTGCATTGAATTTTCAGCGGGCTTTCAAACATCATAAAGGGCAACTTCTCACCGCATCATACCGTTTTTATGGTTTCGATAATTCTGATCAAAGCGATCAGCTCTTTTCGTCACGGTTGAATTATAACCTTCCTGATTTCCAGCAAAGAAATGAAAGCAGAATGAGCGAGCATACGGCGCAGCTGGATTTTGTATATCCAATTAAAAAAATAAGCATTGAAGCTGGGCTTAAAGGAATTTTCAGGACCAATGAGAGTGATTTTAAGTATTATACCCGAAATTCAGAAGGAAACTATTTGCTGGATGCAGATAAGACCAATACTTTTAACAACAACCAAACTATTTTGGCAGCATACAATACTTTCAATTATACAGGCAAGTTATGGTCTGTAAAAGCAGGTCTGCGACTTGAAAATACTACCGTAGATGCAGATTTTGTAACTACGCTCTCACAGGTTAGCCAGCATTATCTGAGTGTGGTTCCTGCCATCACATTTTCCAGACAGTTTAAAAGCAGTTCCTTTAATTTTGGGTGGAATCAACGAATTCAGCGTCCGGGAATCAACCAGTTAAACCCCTTTATTGACCGTACAAATCCAATATTTGAGAATACGGGCAATCCTGATCTCATGCCAACCAAAGGTAATCAGTTTCGCATAGGCTACAATCTGGCGAAAAAGGGCAATCTGAATATAAGCCTGATGTACAACTGGATAAAAGGATTGATATTTCAAGTGTCAGATTTCAATGAAATTTCCGGCATTACCCGAACGCGTTATGAAAACACTGGCGGAGCAAAAGCACTCGGCGGAAACATCAATTTGAATTATCCACTTAGCAAAATATGGAACGTCAGCCTTAATGGAAACCTTGTGCACGGTTGGGCAAATGGAGTTAGCGGCGGAAAGCGCATCAGTAATCAGGGCTTTATGTACAACTTTAATTTAAGCACAGGTTTGCGATTGGATAAGGGCTGGAGATTAAATGGCAGTGCCTATTTAAATGGCGGCGAGCTTACTGTTCAACAAAACACCAATGCCTTTGTTAGTACCGCTTTCAGCGTGAATAAAGATCTTATTAAAGATAAGTTGAGCTTTTCTGCCTTCGCAAATAATCCGTTTAACCGTTATCGAATAAATGTGACCAATAGATTTGGGCCCAACTTCACCCAGGTTAACCACAGTCAGCAGAACTTCCTCACTTTAGGAGGGAGCCTGAGCTACAAATTTGGAAAGCTGAAAGACGCGGTAAAGAAAAGCAAGCGCAGTATTAGTAATGACGATGTGAGCAATTAAGCTTTTCACTATAGCTTTCTTAACTAGTTTGTATTTAATAGTTTATGTTTATATTTAGTAGATAAACCAAACTCATATACTATGAACATGTCAACACTTAATTGGGCAGCAATTGTTGCTGCAACCATTGCAGGATTTTTAATCGGTGGCCTTTGGTATTCGCCATTATTATTTGCTAAAGCATGGATGAAGGAAAACGGGTTTACCGAAGAGGGAATGAAAAATTCCAATATGGGCAAAATCTTTGGGCTTACCTTTTTGTTTTCTTTTATTATGGCATTTAACCTGGCCATGTTTCTGAATGATTCTAAGACCGACGCTGCCTGGGGTGCCACCGCTGGATTCCTGGCAGGATTTGGCTGGGTGGCAATGGCCATTTTCATCAACGGTCAGTTCGAACGTAAAACTACCCGTTATATGCTTATAAATGCAGGTTACATGACCGTAACTTTAACAGTAATGGGCCTTATCCTGGGTGTCTGGCGCTAGCATTTCTACGGTAAATCAGCACTATCGAAACAGCGATGAGCCGCAATACTTGCAAAATTGCGCATCGTTGTCATGGCCTTCACGGCTGCATCCCGGGCAGGATTCCGGAAGCTCTTCTTTTTTGCGGGCAAGCATGGCGAGGTCATGTGTAAGTATTCCGGTGGGCACTGCAATAATGGAATAGCCGATTAGCATCACTACTGATGCAACAAATTTCCCCATTGGGGTAACCGGAGATATATCCCCATAGCCTACAGTAGTAATGGTAACAATTGCCCAATAAATGCTCTCAGGTATGTTTGCGAACCCGTTCTCTCGCTTTTCTACCAGATACATAATGGAACCAAGTATTACAGTTAGCATCAAAACGGTAAGCAAAAAAATGCTGATCTTCCGTACACTTCCTTTAAGTGCGGTTGTTAAAAAGTTGATCTCAGTAAGGAAATGCCCTAATTTAAAGATGCGGAATATCCGGAGCAACCGTAATGCGCGGAAAACGAGCAGAGATTGTGCGCCGAGAAAGAATATGCTTAGGTAGGAAGGGATTAATGCAATAAGGTCAATTATTCCCAGTAAACTGAAAACGTATGTCAATGGCTTTTTAATGCAAATTAGCCTAAGTGTATATTCGACTGTAAATAAGATTGAAAACATCCATTCCAGCTTGTTAAATAATGCTCCGTAAACCACATGCAAACTCTGCACGCTGTCTAGCATTACAACAGCTATACTTGTAAAAATCGCAATTAATAGACCAATATCGAATGCCTTGCCCGCTGCGGTGTTAGACTCGTAGATAATTTCGTGTAAGCGGAATTGCCAGCGTTTCCCGTCGTTTTTCATTTCTGTGAATCTTAAGCTGCCTAGCAAAAATATTATTTTCCTGTGGCTTCTGCACCACCACGAATTTTGATCTGGCTCGCCTTTTCCAGGTTGTCTTTGGATCGGGTAATAATATTTACTACTGCAAAGCTTTTTTTCTCAGATTGCAGGTAAGTGATGCTTTCAGGAGGAGTAACGTTAATCGAAAGAATGTATTTCTCATCAATTTTGTAGTTATCGGTTTTCAATACTGCACCATCAAGCATATACAACACAGAAGAACTGGTGCTTTTGAGGTATTCATCTTTCAGCTGATGTAAAGACAGGAAATTTAAACTTGCTTCCGGTTTAGTGTAAATAAAAATCTTTCCGTTAGCACCATCCTTATCTACTTTCAATTCCTTTATATCTTCGTTGGCCAATATCAAATAAAATTTCCCAAAAGGAACATCGTTTAAAAACCATTCAATGGCGTTGTTTGCTTTTACCACCGCTTTATCTGAACCGTCATAAGACACCTTAACATCGGTAGTAGTTATTTGTCCAAACGTGGAAGCGCTGATCGTGAGAAAAAATGCGGCAAGGATGATTTGCTTATTCATGGGAATCGTTTTAACGTTCTATGAAGTTACTAAAATTTATGAAAGTATATTTGGTAGACGATGAGAAAATCAAGAACCCCAATTGCACTGCTGATTATCGCCGTAGTCGCAACAGGATTATTATCAAGGCGGATTTCTATAGTGCCGACCGGCGTTGGAGATGTGCTTTGGGCTATCATGATGTTTTTAATAATCAGGTTCATAATAATCAAGAGAAGCACGGCATTTATAGCTATGCTGGCATTGATAATATGTTTTACGGTCGAGTTTAGCCAGCTCTATCAATCACCATGGATTAATAATGTGCGGGAAAACGCACTTGGAGCCCTGGTTTTGGGCAGAGGCTTTTTGTGGAGTGACTTGCTTGCCTATACTTTTGGGATTGTCATTTGTGCAATTGTAGAAACTATTGCGCGATATCGCAGATAAGCATTAAAATGTTAATTTAGTTATATGAAAATCAGGTGGTTAATTCCTTCATTAATTTTGCAATTTTTAATCGCAAATACGCCGATAACTGCGCAAACTAAAACATCATCGGCCAATATTCGCCTGCAGTTAATTACAGACTTACTGAACTATCCCACCAATTTTGCGCAACCTAACGACAAGAGCGACCGTTTATTTGTTTGCGAGCAAAAGGGGAGAATCAGCATAATAAAAAACGGCATGCTTTTGCCGGCTCCTTTTTTAGACATTTCAGATGAGGTACTGATGATGGCAAGTTCTGATGAAATGGGCTTGCTTGGATTGGCTTTCCACCCTCAATATGCAAAGAATGGGAAATTCTACGTTTACTTTAGTCAGAGAATAGGCAGGCCAAAACCAGAAGGGCAAGACCATAAAGGAATCCTGCGGGAATATACGGTAGCTAAATCGAACGCCAACCAAGCCGATAAGGCATCCGGGTATAATGTGCTAACTATTGATGAGCCTGAATCCAACCACAATGGCGGCGACATAAAATTCGGGCCTGATGGATTTCTCTACATAGGTATTGGTGATGGGGGAGCGTACAACGACTTACATGGTGAATATGGCAATGGTCAAAACATGAACACACTGCTAGGTAAAATACTTCGTATTGATATCAATAAGCGACCTTATGCCATACCCAAAGACAACCCATTTATAACACAGAAAAATGCCAGACCCGAAATTTATGCTTATGGTTTCAGGAACCCATGGCGGATAAGCTTTGATAGAGCAGATGGGCGGCTTTTTGCGGGAGATGTCGGGCAAAAGAACTGGGAAGAGGTAGATATTGTTACCCGGGGCGGCAATTATGGATGGCGCGTTAGGGAAGGTACACACGTAAAATTTCCTAATGATCCCGATCCTAAAAACTGGATCAACCCGATTATTGACTATGGCCGACAAGAGGGAATAAGTGTAACCGGAGGTTTTGTTTACAGGGGGAAGAAACTTCCGGCACTATATGGCAAATATATTTTTGGTGATTTAATGGGACCAGTATGGTCGCTCACTGACGTAAAAAAGGAATTATGGCTTAAAGAGAAATTACCCATTTCCAGAGATCCCGGCTTATGGCAAATTTACAGTTTTGGTGAAGACCAGTCAGGAGAAATCTATATCCTGGCCAACTTACTGGAAGAATCAAAAGGTGCATTGTATAAGATTGTAGGCGGGAAGTAGCGGCCAATGTTTGCAAACTGTAAAAATGGGATTACATAACCAGACAAGCTGTTAGCGGATGCCATAACCTTGGTTTAAAGGTGTAATTTTATCCGCAGAACATCAATTAAAAACATTTACTATGATTGCAACAAAAGGATACGCAGCGCAAAGCCCTGAAACAAATTTAGCCCCCTGGAATTTTGAACGCCGGGAGGTAGGGCCCAACGATGTACAATTTGATATTTTATTTTGTGGTGTATGCCATTCTGATCTTCATCAGATTAAAAATGATTGGTTCCCCGGTATATTTCCAATGGTACCCGGACATGAAATTGTAGGTCGTGTGATAAATGTAGGGGCAGCGGTTAAAAATTTTAAAGTAGGAGACCTGGCAGGTACGGGCTGTATGGTTGATTCTTGTCAGGTATGTGAAAACTGTAAGCAAGACCTTGAGCAATATTGTCTGGAGGGAAATACCGGTACCTATAATAGTATGGAACGTGATGGCAGCCGCCCAACTTACGGTGGTTACTCAAAAACCATTGTCGTAAGAGAAGAGTTTGTATTACACATTTCAGATAAGCTTGATCTTGCAGCAACAGCGCCTTTGCTATGTGCCGGTATCACCACTTATTCGCCGTTGAAACATTGGAAAGTTGGTAAAGGACATAAGCTTGCTGTATTAGGTTTAGGTGGATTAGGCCACATGGCCGTTAAATTCGGCGTCGCTTTCGGCGCTGAAGTTACTGTACTAAGCACGTCTCCTAAAAAAGAAGAGGATGCAAAAAAGCTTGGCGCACATCATTTTGTAGTAACTACAGATGCTGCACAGGTAAAGGCAGCTAAAGGCAGTTTCGACTTTATCCTTGACACAGTTTCTGCAGAACACGATTTTAACATGTACCTCTCGCTACTGAAAACAAACGGCGTGCACATTTGCGTGGGTGTACCACCAAAGCCAGCAGAAATTCACCCTTTCAGTTTACTGGCAGGTAGAAAAAGTGTTGCTGGGTCCGGCATAGGTGGTATAGCAGAAACTCAGGAAATGCTTGACTTCTGTGCAGAAAATAACATTGTATCTGATATAGAAATGATCGATATTAAAGATATCGACGCTGCTTATGCGCGTATGGAAAAAGGTGACGTACGTTATCGCTTTGTGATTGACATTGCAACCTTATAAAAAGTCAGCGTTTATTCAGCATATGTTTTTTAAAATGTACATGCCTTTGGGTATGTACATTTGTGTTTTACGCCCATTACAACTTAATTACTTATTGCTAATTTTACCTAAAATGCCACTCTAAAGTACCTGTGGCAGAGATGTCGTAAATATGCCGTAAACAAGTCGTAAAGAAATAATTGTACCTTACAATACATTTGCTGGCAACAAATAAATGTATGATGAAGAATATTGATTTAGCAAAAAAGATTAAAGAATTGCGTACCCGCAAAGGATTAAGCCAGGATCAACTGGCAGAAATCGCCGAGATTAATTTGAGAACCGTTCAACGAATTGAGAGTGGTGAAACGGAACCAAGGGGCGACACGTTAAAACGGTTGGCCGTTGCATTAAATGTTACGCCTGACGAACTGATTGACTGGGCAGAACAGGAGGACCGGAGCTTTTTGGTGCTGTTAAACCTTTCAGCACTAAGCTTTATCGCATTTCCCCTTCTTGGAGTTATCGTTCCTTTTGCCATTTGGTTTTTGAAAAAGGATAAGATTAAGCACTTGAGCGACATGGGTAAAAAGTTGTTAAATTTTCAAATCTCCTGGACTATTTTGGTATTTATAATGTATGCGTATGTTATGGGTATTCTTTTCTTTGGTTCTTCAATGCCAAAGCTTTCCTACCTGGTATTCGTGCTGCCCGCACTTTATGTGGTGAATGGTCTTTTAATCGCGATCAACTCTTATCGCAGCTACAAGGGACAAAAAGTATTTTATCAGCCAGCCATCAGGTTCTTGAGGTAGGTAAAGCGCTAACTTTCAGCTAATCTGTGCCATGTTTTAGGATTTAGCAAGAATGTTTATATTGCATTATGGAACAAGTATATGACGAAAGGGTAGACGCGTACATCGCTAAAAGTGCTGATTTTGCAAAACCCATTATGAACCATTTGCGGGATTTGATTCACAGCGCTTTCCCCGAAATCAAGGAAACCATGAAATGGAGCAGCCCTTTTTTCGACTGTGACGGTCCGGTTTGCCAGATGGCTGCCTTTAAAAATCATATGGGATTTGGTTTCTGGAAAGGCAGCCTGATGTCAGACCCCTACAAAATCCTCAAGTTACAAGATGAGACCGCCGGGAGTTTTGGGCACATTACCAGTCTGGCAGATTTGCCTTCTGACGAGGTATTGATCGAATACATTCAGGAAGCGATCGCATTAAATAGAGACGGTGTTAAAGTGCAGAAGGTTAAGGCAAAGGCTGCTCCTTTGGCCTTAACCGTTCCCGATTACCTTATAAAAGGATTAGAAGGACATACAAATGCCAGCGCCAATTTCAAAAATTTCAGCGCTTCCCAAAAAAAGGAATATATCGTTTGGTTAGAAGAGGCAAAAACAGAAGCCACCAGACTAAAGCGGTTAGAAACTGCAGTTGAGTGGATTACTGAGGGAAAAACACGGCACTGGAAATACAAGTAAGTATTACCTGCGAAAAAACCCAGTTAAAAAAGCTCCTTTTTAAATTAACAATCGTGTTATAGTATCATCTAATGAATATATTTATAACATATGAAACACTTATACACAACGCTGGCAGCTGGTTTTTTAGCTGTATCATTAAGCTCATGCGACAGGGCACAATCGAATGTTCAAACCCTTTATACCAACAATTGTGGGGTATCATGGCAATTAATCAAAGCAGGAGAAACTTTGCCGAAAGGCATTGGAATGTGCTCCTATAAAGTTACAGTTCCAGATTATCCCATGCAGGGCGAGAGTATATTTAAGTCTGCCTTTAAAAACAGGGTAATGGCAAAAATTGAGGTTACTTATGATTACTCGATCCTTGATGCTATTAAATATGTGGGTGAGGCGAAATACCTCGGCAAAATTAACTCAGATAGTGATGATGAGGTAAATTCCTCAAAAGCGTATGAAACCGCAGAGAATTCGGTGATCGATAAACGCATTAAAGAAGTTGCCCGTGATTTGCTGATAGGTGAAGACATCGTAGATTTCTCACAGGCTGAGTTTGAAAGCAAACTCTTAGAGTCTGTAAACGAATTGCTGAAATCTAAAGGTGTAAAAATTAATTTCTTATCATTTGTTCCCATTCCGGAAGAGCAAACCAGGCAGGCAATTGATGTGGTAACAGCTATGAAAATTTATGAATCTAAAGGTCTTACCGAGGTAGGTAAATCCGTAACTACAGCGCGTGCCGGAGCCAGTAAAGTGGATGTAACCGTTCAGAAAGACGACAAGCCGGTTGAAGACAACTAGCTAGAGCCGGCAATTCATTTCTTGTCATAGATCAATGCCCGGGCTTTTTATCCGTCCTATCTTTGAGGTATCATAAACAAAAGATCATGGACAATAGAATCTTGGGCATTCATCACATTACTGCAATTGCAGGCGATGCCAAACGCAATTTTGATTTTTACACCAAAGTATTGGGTTTGCGCTTTATCAAAAAGACAGTCAATTTTGACGATCCGCACACCTATCACTTTTATTTCGGAGATGAAACCGGAAGCGCCGGAACAATCCTTACCTTCTTTCCATGGGGTAATGAGATACAACAAGGCCGCAGAGGTTCAGGTATGGCCACAGAAATAGGTTATGCCGTTCCTGAAGGAAGCTTAGAGTTTTGGATTAAAAGATTTGAAGCGCACAATGTTATTTATAACAAGCCTGCTGTAAAGTTCGGCCAGAGATACCTAACCTTCATTGATCCTGATGGATTAAAATTGGAATTGACCGAAGTCAGTATTGATACCCGCAAACCATGGACTACCGACCAGGTGACTGTCGATGTGGCTACAAAGGGGTTTCATCATATTACATTGACCTTGAAGGAAAAAACCGCAACAGCTTTTATCTTAACGTCTGTATTTGGTTTTAAACTTGCTGCGACAGAATCTAATCGTTTTCGCTATGTAACGGACGCTGTCGATACAGCTGCTATTGTTGATATCGTAGAACTACCTGCTGAAAACAGGGGTTTCAATGCCAACGGAACCGTGCACCATGTAGCTTTCAGGGTTAAAGATGATGCTGCATTGATGGAGTTCAGGGAAAAAATCATCGCACTTGGATTATCTATTACGCCGCAGATAGACCGCAATTATTTCCACTCTTTGTATTTCAGGGAACCTGGTGGCGTACTGTTTGAAATTGCAACCGAGAATCCAGGCTTTACAGTAGATGAGCCATTGGAAGAACTCGGCTTAAATCTTAAGCTGCCAGCTCAGTATGAGGCTCAGCGCGAGGAAATTGTGAACAAACTGGTTAAATTAAACTAACTGATGTTATGGACTATCAACCATTAAAATACATATATAAAGCTTCGGGTAATCCCGAAGCTTACACATTGTTGTTGTTACACGGTACAGGTGGAAATGAGCATGACCTCATTCCCCTGGCAGAAGATTTGGGAACGCAATACAATTTCCTCAGTGTTAGGGGTAACGTATTAGAGCATGGCATGCCGCGTTTTTTTAAGCGTTTAGGTATGGGTGTGTTTGACGAGCAAGACCTTGCGTTTAGAACTGAAGAACTGATTGCCTTTTTAAAAGAGGTAGCGGTTAAAGAAAGTTTTGATCCTGCTAAGATTATAGCATTGGGTTATTCAAATGGCGCAAACATTGCAGGTTCCCTCCTGGTCACCAAACCTGATTTTTTAGCCGGGGCAATCTTGTTCAGGCCTATGCAGCCGTTCAAATTACTTGGTAATTTTGTGTCAAATCGTAACTCCCCTGTGTTTTTAAGTAGCGGCGACCAGGATCCCACAGTAATTCCGGCAGCAACTGAAGGTTATACTTCTGCCCTTATTGACGGAGGTTTTGACGTCTCAGTAGTGACAATTCCAGCTGGTCACAACCTAACGAGGCAGGATGTACAAATGGCTGCAGAATGGTTGGGTAAATCTTTCTAAATGCAGATAAGTGGTTCTGATTTACATATATTAGTGTATTAAACAGACCAATATGAAACGAATATGGACCTTGCTGTTATGTGCATCTTTCGGCGCAGCTACAGCTCAGAAAATGAGTAAAGATAAACTGATAGTGGATCTTAATGCCGATAAAGGCGTTATATTGGCTGATGGCGACCGTGTAGAAAAGTGGGAAAATCAGGTCAGCTCGTTCACAGTGAAAGATTTCTCCAGACGCGATGAGGGCCGTAAAGAACCCGGATCCGGCAGGCCGAAATTGTCGAAGAAACTTGGGGAGCTGAAAGGACACAATACCCTTGTTTTTAATAAACAGGAGTTGGTAAATATGGATGAGGATGCCTTCGATCACTTAACACTGGGCACTGGGTATACCTGGTTTGCGGTGCTGAAAGCCGGAAAGCAATCTGGCGAACTTCCCAATGTAAATTGTTTTTTTGGTAACCTGCGTAACCAACCCAATAATGAAGGGATGTGGGGCGGCTTTAATGACGACAACAGTTTTTGGATGAGCAGTAGAAATGCGATTACATTTGGACGCTGGGACCACAACAATCCCTATGTAACTTCTAAAGAAATCGTTAAATCTGATCAGTATTACCTGATCATGGGTAGGATGGGTAAAGGGACAGAAACTGTCCAGCTGGAATTATACCTTAATGATGGTGCAGTGCCCATAGCAAGCAGTCCGTTTCCGGTAAATACAAAAGCTAACCCCTCAAAGATGGCAATAGGACAAGAACGGGATGCCGTACAGCACCCCGGTCGGGAGTCATTTGTTGGTGAAATGGCCAGATTTATGTTGTACGACCGGCCACTAACCGATAAGGAATTAACTGCCTCTGCGAAACAGTTAATTTCCTATTATGGTATTCCTGCCAGATAGCTTAAAAGCCAAGGCCTATTGTAAAGCCTTTTACACCCGTCGGAAATTCCTTTACAGCCGTTGCTAAACCTGTAGTTAGATTTATTGAATACAACCTTGTTGTTGTGCCGGTAGTAAGAAGGGCGTAAGCCAGGCCACTGCCTCCTCCAATATCGAAACCATTCGCTTCTGTAATGTCTACGCCTATGTTTCCTACAAGTGTCAATGTACCCTCATTCGGCGGGTCTTGCTTGTATAGCATGTTGGTTTGGGTATCAATATCAAACAGCGTAGTTGCCGTAGCACCTGGAAAATTGTTGGTGTAAGCAGCTGCGGTAACCGTTGGCGTTCCTGGTTTTAGTACCCCGTCTACAAATGCAACAGCACCTGTTTCAGGATGTACCCGTAAATTCTGGCCTGTATTACTTACAATACGGATGCGGTCGACTGTAGGGTTAAAGTCGAAGCCAAAACTTGTTCCAACTAATAGTGTAGCGAATGGAGCAGTTCCAACAGCAGCTGCGGCACCAGATGAAGCATTAACAGTATAAAGCCTGCTGCTGCTTCCTAAAATGTAAAGCTGTCCGTTAGCCGGGCGCATGTCAATACCCAAAACAGATTCACCAGATTGTAAACCTGTAATCGCCTTGTTAATAGTTGTGCCGGTGTTTGGATTGTAAATAATCAATTCATTAGTTTGACTTATCGCATAAGCAACAGCCGGTGTCGGGATGGCAAGACCGATGATCTGCCCTTGAAAATCACCAACCTTTGTTGCAGCACCGCTCGTTAAGTTTATGGTATATAAGCCTGTTTTGCCCCCAACAGTCATTGAAGCAAGTGCAGCAGAGCCATCTGATGAGATGTCAAATCCACCTACATCTTCAGGGTCTACATTCAAATTACCAACTTCAACCAGGACGCCATCATTAGGCGGGTCTTGTTTATAAAGTTTATTGTTTTTAGTATCTATATCGAAGAGGATCGTAGCAGCTGCACCAGCTCTACTATCTGTATAGGCTACTGATGTTACACCGTTTGCGGCATTGATAACCCCATCTGTAAATGCAACAGCACCGGTTTCAGGATGAACCCTTAAGTTCTGCCCTGTTGAAGTAACAATACGGATCCTGTCTACGGTGGGGTTAAAATCAAACCCGATTGCAGTCCCAGAAAGCGCAGGGGTAAAAGGGGCCGTACCAAGTGCGGTTGCCACACCGGTATTTGCGTTTATAATATAAATCCTGCTGGTGCTTCCAAGGCCGTAAAGTTGGCCGGTTGCCGGTCTGAAATCTATAGCAAGCAAGGTTTCACTTGCCTGAAGACCGGTAACAGTTAGCTGACTGCTGTTAGAGCCTGAATAGGCATTAGCAACAGATAATTTGTTATTTTCTGAAAGTACGAAGAAATTAACATCCGGACCAATAACCAGTGTGTCTTGTTTTTTATCCTTTTTGCAGGCGCTTAAGGTTATGGCAAAGGCAAGTATTGCAATCCAGCGAACCGCCGTTAATTGTTTAAATGTTTTCATATTTTAATATTGTTATGGGTGTTTGAAATTGACTGTTTTAACGTAGTTAACTGATGCTTTCAGGAGGAGGGCTGTAAATGCTGCACACCGGCTTAGGCAGTGATTTATTAAAACTTGATGTATTCAAAGACGTTTTGAAAGCAAATTGATTTCCAATTGTTACCAGGTTTGTATAAAAGATTAGATCGGTTTTTTTCGCAAGCGGGTCAGTTTCATTTTTCTTTTCTTCAGATCCATGTGATTCTGAATGTTCGACGCCGGCGTATAGAATAGGCTGTAAAGGCAATGCGATTTTAATCAGTACCATTAGAATTAGAAGGAGGGAAATTAAATGGCCGATTTTTGAAGGCATCCTGAAGAATCGTGTTTTTTCCTATTTACGTTGTACGTTAGGTTATGGTTTTATTGAATCATCCTCCGGAATGTTGTATATTCGTCTTATAACCAAATAATAACAAAATGAAATACTTATTAACGCTCGCAGCAGGCATCTGCATTTTCTTTAATGCACAAAGTCAGGAATTAACAAACAATTTGTTGGGTACCTGGCAAATCCAAAAGTTTCAGTATAGTGACCACCCAAACAACAACGAGAAATACACAGGTTTTATAAAGTATAAATCTTATACGCCAACTCATTTCATTGTTACAGAAATCAGCAAGGAGAACGGAACAACTACAACAAGCATCTTTGGTACCTATAAATTTCAGGACAGCGTTTATTCAGAAACCATTATCAGTGTTAACAAGGAGTCTGCATTTATGATGGGAAAAACGTTCTCTTTCAAACTGAAGTTTGACGGGAAAGATAAAATCGCCTTGATCGGAGGCTTCAACAACATGAAAACTGCTGAATACTGGGAAAGAGCTGTGACCAATAATGCCCTCTCTCAACCTTTGTATGTGATCAAGGCAGGCGGTAAAAGTATGCAGTTCCAGGCGCCGATTACCAGCGAAAATAGCCCCTTAAAAGTTATCCCCCAGGAATCAATTGCATCTATAGAGGTGTTAAAAGACGAGACAGCATTAAAATTATACGGCGAGGCAGGTAGAAAAGGAGTGATAATTGTTTCCATTCTTGAAACAGAATATGCCAACGTCCTCAAAAAATTAAAGGCCGAAGGTGTGATCAATTAAAGCTTTCACCCGCTTCTGTAACAATAATGACTTTGAATAATTACCCCGTCAAAGTTTAAAACATTACCACAGGCTTTATAGTTTAAGATCTAGTACCAATCTATATTCCTATGAAACAGCTCAGACTTTTAGTGATTTTAATTGCTACAGGATTTATGGTGTCATCCTGTTCAACATCAAAAAAATCCGGTATCACTACCTTAAAGCCAAATTCATCCAATCCAAGTCAGGGTGTTAAGAATGCATCCGGTGATGCACTTACCATTGGCATTCCCAATGGAAATGACCTGAGGGCAGGTTCCTCTGAGAACGCAACCATTATTGCCAATGCTGCAATCGCGAAGATCAACGCGCCCACGGTAGGAGCTGAGATAAGGTTAGATTCAATAAGGAATGTAGATTTCATCAATAAGGCCGCAGTAAGCGAAATGGTGGAAATTAGCAGGAGTAAAGCCATACAACCACAAGCTACCAATAAGAGTGTCAAGAACTATGCGGTGATGATTGCCGATGACCATACCCGGATGAAAACAGAGTTAAGTAAACTTGCTTCAGACAAGGGTATTGCGTTACTGACACCTAAAACTGCAGGAAAACTGCCCACTTCAGATAAAGAATACATCGCTATGATGGTAGATGACCACCAGGCTAGTATCAGGATATTTGAAGGGGCAATTAAATCTAAGGATCCTGAAATAAAAGCATTTGCCAACAGGTATTTGCCTTTGCTGCGGAAGCACCTGGCCTCGGCCACAGCATTAGCGAAACAACTTTAGTATTACAGCTTTTATTCGTTGATCATTGGGGCATATTTTTTCCTGTTTTCAATAAGTATCCAAACATTGATGGCCAAAAATACAAGGGCGATAGGAAGTCCCATGGTATCTGTTACCGTGTTGGTTAAAAAGATTCCGACTATAACAGGGAAAACTACGATAGCTCCTAGTGCCCGCGTTTTTGGAATGATGAAAAGAATTCCACCAATTACTTCTACAGCGCCAACCAAAGGCATTAGCCAGGTAATGGCTGTAAAGGCGGCAAAAGCCTTCATCATGCTTTCTGGCATATTTTCAGGCTGGGGCATGTAATGAAAAAATTTATCCAGGCCGGCATTGATAAACATTAGTCCGAAGAGCAGGCATACTACAAAAATGATTTTCTGTTTCATGGTTTAATTAGGTTAAAGGTTTGTTGGTTTTTTATTAAAGTTATTTATTTGTCTTCATTTTTCGCAGTACTTCATCAAGCTGATTGAATTTCGTTTCCCATATTTTTCTGAATTCTGCCAGCCATTGGTCAATCTCCTTCATCTTTTCCAGTTCTAAAAGGTAATAAATCTCTCTTCCCTGTGGCTCCTGCTTTACCAGTTCACATTCTGTAAGTATTCTTAAATGCTTTGATACAGCCTGACGGGTCATGTCGAAATGTTCTGCCAGGGCATTTGGAGTCATTGCCTGCAGGGAAATAAGGGTAATGATTGCCCTCCTTGTCGGATCAGCTATTGCCTGAAAAACATCTCTTCTCATAAATTTTGTTGTGTTTGATCACGCATACTAATATATGTGCAACTTTTAGGCTTCGCAATAATTACGCGTTATTTCTTTTGTGAGTGCTGGTCTTTATTCTTTGTATCGTATGCTTATCAAATATAAACTCATAGACAGGTAATCCGTTTTTTTTAAGGATATAAAGCGGATTTCGCAAAAGTTGCGGTTGGATTGTGCACTTGTATTATACGGTTTCGATACTATGAGGGGCTTTTTATGACTATAATCGGCCTTTTAGGGGTGTGTTCTCTGTGAATACACAGAGCCAACACAGAGCGGACACAGAGAATACACAGATTTTTATAGGTGCCATATGCAAGTGCCC
>JAZKHD010000002.1:0-266392 GCA_040385565.1 Bacteroidota bacterium
TTCAAGATGCCTCCCTTTCACTGATATAGTTAATAATACAAAGATATGAGCAATCCTTCACTAAGATTGCTTCGTACCTCGCAATGACATGGGTGTTGTACCTCACAATGACATGGGCGTTGTACCTCGCAATGACATAAGTGTTGTACCTCGCAAAGACATGAGGCTACTTAATTTTTTGTTTCAAAGCCTTCGCTATGGCTGCTTTAACCATCGGCTCCATAATGGCATATCCTTCTTTAGTTGGATGAATACCATCTTTTGCTAAATTCGCAGGTAAGCCATTTCTTTCATCTTTCATAGCAGTATGATAATCTAAATACGTAAGCTTATGCGAATCTGCGTATTCTTTAAGCCATTTATTTAAATCAATAACTTTATTTGCCGGTTCAAGACCGGGTTTCCATGGAAAGTCAAATGCTGGAAGAACAGAAGACAATACAACCCTGATTTTATTGGCGCGGGCAATTTCTGCCATAGCTGCAATGTTATTTTCGATCATTTCCAAAGTAGAGGGGCCTGTATTTCCTGCAATATCATTGATACCACACAACATCACCACTACCTTTGGATTAAGCGCAACCACGTCCTGATGAAATCTGATCAACATTTGAGGTGTCGTTTGGCCACTAATGCCTCTCCCAACGTAATTATTCGATTTGAAGAATTCAGGAGAGGAGTTTCTCCAGCCTTCGGTGATGGAGTTCCCCATAAACACCACCCTGGTTTCATTTGCTGCCGGAGCAGGCAGTTCTGCATTGTCTTTCTGGTAACGTTTTAGGTTGGCCCAGTCTTGCGCCTGAACAAATTGAGTTGAAAACAATAGCGCAGCACCTAACAGCCACTTGTTTGAAATGAGTTTCATAATGATTATTTATTTGAATGCCAATCAGATAGGCACATAAAAGAACTACTTTATACTTATGATTAGTGATGCTTTACTTTATAGAACTTGTAACCGAAAAGGAAGATCACTACATAGCAAATTATTGGAGTGTAATATGCTTGCGCGATACCATGATGATCAGCAACAAAACCCATAAGGAATGGAAAAAATGCACCGCCAACTACTCCCATGGAAATAAATGAAGCAGCCTGCTGCGTGTGCTTACCTAAATTCTTAAGTCCAAGACTAAAAATTGTCGGGAACATAATACTGAAGAAGAAATTGATTAGTAATAAAGCTACAAACGAAACCATTCCTAAACTTTGAGCGACGATAATGCACATTAAAATGCTGCCAACTGCAAAAGCAGCAAGTAACTTATTTGGAGCGATAAAACGCATTAGAAAAGTTCCTATAAAACGACCAGCAAGCATCATTCCCATAAATAATACCATATAATTACCGGCAACTTCATCACTAAACCCCATCTTTTCATGACCATAATTGATAAAAAATGCCCATGTTCCGGCTTGGGCGGCAACATTAAAGAATTGAGCTAACACCGCCCATTTAAAATGTTTGTGGCTAAATAAACCTCTGTCTGGAGCAACATCAACATTTACTGCGGCAGCATCTGCAGCAGCAACCGCATGAGGATCTGTTGTCTTTGGCACCTTAACAAAGAAAAATAAGATTCCGACTATAGCAATAACAGAACCAATAACCAAGTACAATATTTTTACTGAAGTAAGATCAGTACTACCTTCAGTATTATTTCTTAAAAGAAAATAACTTCCAATTTTTGGACCAAGCATTGCGCCAACCGCATTGAAAGCCTGTGCAAAATTGATACGTTGATCACTAGTACGCTGATCTCCTAAAGATGCGACAAATGGGTGAGCAACTGTTTCTAGAGTAGATAAACCACATCCCAAAATAAATAGGGCTATGCCAAAAAATGCAAATGATGACAAATTTGCTGCAGGCACAAAAAGAAAAGCTCCTGCTGCGAATAACGACAAACCTAAAAGTACTCCGCTTTTGTAGCCAAACCTTTTCATAAACAAACCGGCAGGAATTCCCATTACACCATACGCACCAAATACTGCAAATTGCACAAATGCAGACTGTGTTCTAGAAAGGCTCATAGTATGCTGAAAATGTTTATTTAATACATCCGCCATCGTGATTGCGATACCCCAAAACATAAAAAGAGAGGTAACAAAAATAATGGTGATAAGGAATTTTTTGTCTGTAAAAGCAGGCTTACTGGTTAAATCGTTCATGGTTAATTTGGTTACATTTAGTTTTATAAGCTAAATATATAAGTTTGTCCCGGTTTTGTATCAAAATCATAAAGTAATGTTTCTTTTACACCGGTGGGTTTTAACTTTGCCTTTTCAGAAATTAATGGCTTGGGGGTTTCATTCACACTATAAAACGTATTCGTATTTACTCCTTCAGCGGCTTTTAGTTTGCCTTTCAGCGGACTCGCAACGCGCAACCGGCATTTGCCCCCTAATAAAGATTTAATAGCCACTTTGGTTACCTTTCCATTTTCCCAGCTTAAGTTTACAATCTCAAAACCGCCTCTGGCCCTCAAACCGCTAACACTGCCCTTCTTCCAAACATCAGGCAATGCAGGTAGTAAATGAATGTCGCCATCATAACTTTGCATCAGCATTTCTGCGATACCTGCAGTACAACCAAAATTGCCATCAATTTGAAACGGCGGATGTGCATCGAACAAATTGGGATAAGTACCGCCAGACTCTGAACGGTTACTGGCCGGACTCAATTGGTCTGTTAACAATTTATAGGCATGATTCCCATCTAAAAATCTAGCCCAAAGGTTTACTTTCCAGCCCATCGACCAGCCGGTTGATACATCTCCCCTATATAAAAGCGAAGTACGGGCGGCATCAAATAACTCTGGAGTTCGGTACGGTGATATTTCCCCTGCCGGAAAAACACCAAATAAATGGGAAACATGTCTGTGTTTATCGCCCGGATTGTCCATATCCTGCAGCCACTCGTGTAGCTGACTGTACTGACCAATTTGCATTGGCGGTAATCGTTTTCTCAACCCTTTCAAGCGCTCTGCAAAAGCTTTATCTTTTCCCAGGATTTCAGAAGCACGTATGACATTAGAGAACAGCTCAAAAAGAATTTGGTTGTCCATGGTTGTGCCGGCCTGTATGGATTTGCCTCTTGCAGCAGCAGGGGCATTTTCTGGAGAGTTGGATGGTGATACTACCAACCACTTGTTTGTAGGTTCTTCTATAAGAAAGTCACTGTAAAATTCCGCTGACCCTTTAATCGCATCATACACTGATGCCAGGTAAGCCTTATCTCCGCTATATAAATATTTATCCCAAAGATGTCTGCTCAGCCAGGCACCGCCCATGGGCCACATGCCAGAGTACACGCCGTCGACATGACCGCTTATACGCCATATGTCTGTGTTGTGATGGGTAACCCAACCATTTGACCCGTACATCACTTTTGCAGTTTCCCTGCCTGTAACTGAAAGCTCCTTCACCATTTTAATCAATGGTTCATGAAGTTCGGTCAGGTTAGTTGATTCCGCAGGCCAGTAATTCATTTCAGTGTTGATGTTGATTGTATACTTACTGCCCCAGGGCGGACTCATCTTGTCGTTCCAAATACCCTGCAGGTTTGCAGGCTGACCACCCGGTTGCGAAGATGAAATCAATAAGTACCTGCCAAATTGGAAATATAATGCTGCCAACTGAGGGTCTCCCCCTTTAGCAAAGTTGGCCAATCGAACATCCGTCGGTTCCTTTACCTCCGCTGTTTCACCTAAATCAAGCTTTACGCGGTTAAAGTACTTTTGATAAGCCGACACATGTTTCTTTTTGAGCACATCATAAGAAAATGCATTTGCTTTGGCCAGATATTCATCCGCTCTTTTACTTTCGCTTCCACTCAAATCATTGTAGCTGTTGAAGTTCGTACCAATAGAAATTAGCAACACTACCGAATTGGCTTTCGTTATTTGAACAACACCGTCTGTGGCCGAAACATTTCCGCCTTCGGCTTTAACTTTTATTACTGAACTAAACTTTACGGCACCTTTTACCCCATCCTTATCACCCGAAATTCCAGTTAAAAGCAGCTCATCGCCGTTCCTAACTGTTAGTTGAGTTTTCTGAGCGCTTTCCATTGTTGCAGAAAAGGTTAGCATCCCGGGTTTGCTCGCGGTAAGTTTTACTGCAATTACCTGATCGGTCAGGGAAGCGAATAGTTCCCTGCTATAGGTTACCCCTTCTGCCACGTAGCTGGTTTTGGTAACCGCTGTTGCAATATCCAGTTCACGGTAGTAATTTGAGTAGGCATCGTGACCGGGAAATGCCAGCTTAAGGTTACCCAAAAGCTGGTAGTTCATCCCGTTTATCCTTGATTCCATACCATTTGCAGCCAACTTACTGGCACCGTCATAGTCGTTCGCAAAAAGAAGGCGCCTAATTTCTGGCAGTGCAGCTAAAGCTTTTGGATTGTCGTTACGGTTAGGGCCGCCAGACCATATCGTGGCCTCGTTCAACTTTATCAGTTCAGTTGCAGGATTTCCATAAACCATCGCTGCTAGCCGACCGTTTCCGATGGGCAGAGCGGCTTCCCAGACCTTATCAGCAGGCTTATTGTACCACAGTTTCATTGAAGCGGTTTGTGCAAAACCCGCAACGGTAAAAAGTGAAAGCGCTAAAAGCGATAAGGTCCTTTTCATGCTGCTAGATATACCTGTTGATCAAATTCTCAAGATATTCTTGTCGGCCGCTAATTACTGCAGGCTCTCCTTTTTCAATTGCATAATCACGCAAATCCTCCAGAGAAAGTTTTCCGGCACTAAATTCTGCGCCTCTACCTGTCTCAAATGATGCATACCGGTCTGTACGGATCTTTTTATATTCAGATTTTTCTAAAATCTCACTTGCAATAATTAATGCACGGGCAAACAAGTCCATACCGCCGACGTGTGCATAGAACAAATCTGCAGGATCTGTAGAGTTTCTGCGAATTTTCGCGTCAAAATTGATACCACCACCCTGTAAGCCACCGCCTTCTAAAATGATCAGCATCGATTCTACCAACTCATTGATGTTATTAGGGAACTGATCGGTATCCCATCCATTTTGATAATCACCGCGGTTTGCATCAATCGAGCCCAGTAAACCTGCGTCAGCAGCAACTTGTAATTCATGCTGGAAAGTATGGCCGGCCAAAGTAGCATGGTTTACTTCCAGGTTCAGTTTAAAGTCGCCCAGCAAATCATATTTTTGAAGGAAGCCAATAACCGTAGCTGCATCATAATCATACTGGTGCTTAGTAGGTTCACATGGTTTAGGCTCAATGAAGAATGTACCTTTAAATCCATTGCTGCGTGCATAGTCTTTAGCTGCATGTAAAAATTTGGCAAAGTTATCCTGCTCACGTTGCATATTTGTGTTCAACAACGACATATAGCCTTCTCTTCCACCCCAGAACACATAGTTCTCTCCACCTAAAGCGATCGTTGCATCCAAAGCTGCTTTTACTTGTGCTGCTCCATGCGCCAACACATGAAAATCAGGGTTGGTAGCGGCACCGTTCATGTATCTAGGGTTAGAGAATAAGTTCGCGGTTCCCCACAATAATTTCACGCCTGTTTCAGCTTGTTTTCCTTTTGCGTAGTCAACCAATGCTTGTAACCGACGGTCGTTTTCTTTAATGTCGATACCGTAATCCACCACGTCTAAATCGTGGAAGCAATAATATGGCAGGTTCATTTTTGTTAAAAACTCAAAAGCAGCATCCATCTTATCCTTTGCACGTGCAACAGGATCAGATTTCACATCCCATGGAAAGTTATGTGTTGGCGCACCGAATGGATCTGCACCGTTACCGCAGAACGAATGCCAGTAGGCACCTGCAAAACGTAAGTGATCTTTCAACGTTTTTCCTCCAATAACCCTCTCGGCATCGTAATAACGGAATGCTAGCGGATTATCGCTACCCGGACCTTCAAATTTAACTTGTTCAATTCCTTTGAAAAATTCGTTCTCAAATTTTAGTGCTGACATATTTACTGATTTATTTGTGTTTCTAATTATTTACTGATTCAACTGTTCTGCAAGAACGCCTTTCCAATCCTGATAAGGTTCTTCCAATAGCATGTCTGTAGGCTCGACAACACTTAAGGGCTTTTTATAACTAAAAGCTTCATTGGCAGATTGGTATATCCCTGCACCAATGCCCGCACCTATTGCCGCACCATAACTACCGTCGTTGTCATATAACTCTACAGGCACGCCCGTTATGTTTACAAAAGCCTGGGTAAACACTTCACTCAGGAATAGGTTAGATTTCCCCGCCCTGATTACGCCCGGTGTCATTCCATTTTCTCTTAAAATATCCAAGCCGTAACGGAAAGAGAAAGCTATACCCTCTTGAACCGCCCTAAAAATATGGGCCGATGAGTGCAGATTAAGGTCTACATTCCTTAAATGAGCTCCTGCTATCTTATTATTCAGCATTCGCTCTGCACCATTACCAAATGGCAATACCCTTAAGCCCTCACTGCCGGGCGCTATAGCCGCCGCCGCCTGGTTCATAGCAGGATAGCTTAAATCTGAACCGGCAAGGTTTTTTGTCCACCTGTTCATGCTTCCTGTGCCGTTTATGCATAGCAAAACGCCAAGACGCTGCTTTTCTATGCTATGGTTTACGTGAGCGAATGTATTCACGCGCGACTGCTTATCACAAAGCAATTGATCTGTTACTCCATAAATTACACCAGAAGTCCCGGCAGTTGCAGCCACTTCTCCTGGTTCAGTTACATTTAATGATAATGCATTATTGGGTTGATCTCCAGCTTTGTAAGTAACAGGGATACCTTCTTTCAGACCGAGTAAATCCGCAACATTTTTACTTAAATGACCATGTGCCGAAAAAACCGGATTTACTTCAGGAATGAAACTTTCTTCAAACCCGTAATAACCCATTACGTCTTTCGAAATCTCATTCTCTTTAAAATCCCAAAAAATACCTTCAGACAATGCAGATATACTGGTTGTAACTTCGCCTGTTAGTTTATAAGAAATGTAATCTCCAGGAAGCATTATCTTGTCAACCTTGCTATACAACTCTGGCTGATTTGCTTTTACCCAAGCCAGTTTTGATGCCGTAAAATTGCCAGGCGAGTTCAACAGATGTGCCAGCGCCTTCTCACCACCAATGGCGTTAAAAGCCTGATCTCCAAGTTCTACCGCCCTGCTATCGCACCAAATAATACTGTTGCGCAAGCTTTCACCAGCTTCATCAATAACAACCAAACCATGCATCTGGTAGGCTATCCCTATTGCCGCAATGTCTAAAGCATTGTATTTGTTCTTTTGGTTACACAGCAAAATGGCTTTTTGCACATGCTCCCACCACATATCGGGGTCTTGCTCTGCCCAGCCATGCTGTGGCGTTAAAATCTCCGATTCAGTGTCAGGGTACTGTGCCGTCGCCAATATGTTGCTATTTGCAGCATCAACAACGGAAACCTTAATAGATGATGTACCTACATCAATTCCTAGTAGCAGCATTTATGTATAATTATTTGTTAGCTGGTTGCTAAATTCTTTTTTCTTGATCTCATATAAAACACCAATCCGCCAAAGGCAAAAATTAATATCACAGGTAGTATTAGGGTAACTTGCAGTACTTCCGGACCGGCTAAATTATTAGCAGCATTCAAAGCCGTGGCCTCAGCACTTCCACCTGGAGCGGCGGTATAAGCACCCAAATCAGCTCCTGCCGGCAAATGCTTAGCAATTAATCCATCATAGTAGCCCCCCATAAAAATGGTGAACACTGATACAGCAAACATACCTGCGCCGCCTAATAGATTTAACCCAAGGGCGCCCGACTGAGGAATATTCTCTGCCACAAAGCCTATCATAGTTGGCCAGAAATAACATACCCCAATACCGAAAACCACGGCAGCAAAGAAGATAGAACTGCCGGTGAACGTACTCAGCATATATAAACCCGCAGCAGAAAATATTGCAGAAAATAGCAACACCCCTGCCGGAGCCAGTTTTTTAACAATTGGTTTGGCAAATGCCCTTCCCAACACCTGCATACCCGCAGTCAGCGTTACCAATAAAATGGCGTTCTCTGTTACATTTTTAAGCAACAAGCTGATCCACTGACCCGTAAACAATTCAGTAATACCGGTCATAAACATACATACTACCATAAAGAGGAACAATGGCGAAAGCACCGCTTTATACATATCTGCGCTTGAGTAACCAGACGATACTCTTTCTGTAACAGGGAAATCCAGCTTGGAAAATAGAAATCCGTAAATTAACGTTGGAATCAACATGGTAGCAACTTGAACTTGCCATCCAATACCTAAATGTACCAGAAGGGAAACCAACAAGGTCCCTATCACGATTCCGCCCGGGAACCAAAGGTGAAAGTAGTTTAGCCGTGTAGTTTTGTCATCAGGATACAAAGTGGCTACCAAAGGATTACATGCCGCCTCAACTGTTCCGTTTGCGATACCAATTAAAAGGGTGGAGAAAAACAATGTCCAGTAGCCCTGTGCAAAAATGGTTAAGGCAATACCGGCCAGGTGGAAAACGAAAGCCATCACCAATAAACGTTTCATGCCGATAACATCAACAATGAAACCGCCAATAATCACCGCTAATGGGAAACCCCAGAATGCAGTTGCGGTAATGGTACCCAATTGACTTGCATTTAATTGAAAGTCGATACCAAGTTGGCCCATCATACCGGCACGTATCCCGAAGGATAATGAGGTTACTAATAGTGCCAAACAACTGGCCCAGAATAATTTTGAAGTTTGAATATTTAACATATACTTGGTTAGGTTGGTTACAAGGGGTAACAGGTTTTTAAATATCTAATTATTTTTTCAAAGCATCAAGCTCCTTTATTGTCCAGGGTCTATCCCTTTCGCCTGCGGCCGCCCGCACCTTTTTAACATCGGCTGCCCTTACCATAGAAGCTTTATTGCCCATATCATTTCTAATATAACTTAACACTGAAGCAATGTAATCGTCTGTATTAAAGCCGAGGGCAGGCATTGCATCAGTATAAGTCTTGCCGTCAACAGGGCCCGACAACCCATGAAGCAAGATCCTGATCAATTTATCGGGGTTTCCTACAACATCTTTTGCCCCTGATAAAACTGGAGCAGGTAAGCCTTTACCTCCACTTACTACCCCCTTGCCATCTGCACCATGGCAGGTAGCACACAGTTGTTTAAAAATTGTAGCACCTTCCATCAGCAACTTCTGGTCTGCAGCAGCAAGCTTTCTGTTCTCCATTTCCCGTTCGTTACGCTGTCGGATTTGATTATCGAACTTTCTTTGCGAAGCTATTAAGGCCATATCTGTAGGGTGTGAAACCATCAGTGCCGACTTAATTTCTTTCGCTTTTTCTGAATCAGTAAACCTTAAGGTAAGCGCCAACTGAAATCTAACATCGGCACTTTCATCGTTTTGCAATGGCGCTAAAGCGGCAACCAATTGCTCATCACCTTTCCTTACCTGATCATCACAGGTCCACACAGCTGTCTTTCGGACAGTTGCATCTTTATCGCTCAAAGCTTGCATTAAAGTAACTCTATCTAATGATTCCAACCCATTAAGTGTCCATAAAGCATGAATTCTTCCTAATGGAGAAGTTGAAGATAATGCTTCAGTTTTTAATGCTGGCGCAATAGATTTATCTCCCCTTACTACTATGATTTTTTGGGCGGTTTCTCTCCACCAGCCATTGGGGTGAGAAAGGTATTGTACCAACTGTGCACTTGGAACGCTAAGCATTCTAGGCAAAGTTTTATCAGGTTTGATGCCATCATAAACAACGCGATAAATGCGCCCGCGACTCGTATTCTTATCCAATCCCCTCCGTGTTATTTGCGGTCTAAGGTAGCTTCCGGGCTTAGTCCACTCGCTTTCCTGTATAATTCCCCTGTACATGTCTACAATATACAGGCAACCATCCGGACCGGTTGCACTATTTACCGGCCTGAAATTCATATCAGTAGACGCAATGAACTCTTCTTTTTCGTAAGCATTTTTAAGCGTGATCTTGCCATTGGTATTTGTAACCTTTGCTCTTCTTATTAATCTGCCAACTGGTTCACAAATCAAAAGATCTCCATTTAAATCTGAAGGCAAAGCGTTGCCCCTAAACACAGATTGCCCTGTGCAGGCTGTAAAATGGTTCAACGTGCTGTCAGGTCTCAACCTTCCCACTCCACCTTGCACATCGGGTGTTGAAATCAGGGGCCAGACTGCCTGAAATTCATCTCCATACTGGTCGCCAAAGTCTAAGCTTCCATAATAAGGATTTTGCTGAAAGTTCAACGCTGGCGCCTCACCCCCTGCTGCAGAAAAGTATAGTCTGCCGTAATTATCGTTAGCCAAACCCCATTGTCCGCCTGGGCCTTCATGTAAATATTCCTTTTGTAACATGCCACTACCATTATCAAACTTATAGCGTACGTTCTCTACAGTTACATATATCTTGTTGTCTAAGTTCCAAACCAAACCACTGCGCTGATGCTCCAGGTTATTATGGTTTTCACTTTCATTGCTGAAAACCTTTTTCTTCTCATCTGCCGCACCATCGCCGTTTGAATCCCGATAGCTATAGATACTATTGTCGTAGGTCTCTGCAACCAGCAGGCGGTCGTCCAAGGTCATGATCATCCTGGGCAATACCAAACTATCTATAAATACCACCGACTTGTCCATTTTACCATCGCCATTGGTATCTTCTAATCGCTTGATGGTGCAAACTGGTTTTCCTTCGCCAGTTCCATTTACATTCTGCATGTAAGTGTTCATCTCTGCAACAAACATTCGGCCGTTCCCGTCCCAGGCAATAGCAACGGGCTCATTGATCATAGGTTCACTGGCAACCAGTTCAAGGTGATATCCTTTTTGAAGATGTAAGGTTTTGAGGCTTTCCTGAGGAGTCAGGTATTCGGATGATGGATTTAGGTTAACGATAATCTTTCCACTAGCATCGCGCTGCAAAGCAGTCTGAGCTACCTTACAGGCATAAATAAAGATTGTTAATCCAATAATGCAAGTTATTAGTTTACCCTTCATGAATCACTTGGTGTTACAGGTTACATTTAGTCGACATGAAGGTATACATATATCCAGCTAATAGGATATATGTATACTAAACTATTATAGCATTTTATTCAGCTATTTTAGCCCCCAGGTTTTATTAGGAAGCGGTCCCATTTCCAGTTCAAGCTTTCCGCCACCAACCAATTGGTCATGTGTAAACCATGGCGTATCAAGTACTTTACCGTTCAACTTTGCGCTTTGAATGTACTTATTGATCACTGAACATTTATTAGCAATCATTTGAAACTGTTTACCATTTGGAAGATTGATGGCTACCTTTTCAAATACCGGACTTCCGATTGTGTAAACAGGTGTACCTGGTGTAACAGGATAAAAACCCATTGAAGAGAATACCACAAAGGCTGACATGCCGCCTCCGTCTTCATCTCCCGGAATACCAAAAACATTGTCTTTGTACCATGTATCGAGTAAGAATCTAATTCTTTTCTGTGTTTTCCAGGGTGATGATGTAAAGTTGAATAGATAAGGGATGTGGAAGCTTGGCTCATTACCCATAGAAAACTGTCCGTTTATTCCTGTAAAATCAGGAAATTTGGCCCATAGCTCATACTTGCTCCTACCTAATGGTTCGCGGAAAAGCTGATCTAATTTGGCTTCAAAGCTTGGTACACCCCCAAACAGGTCAATCAGTCCTTTTACATCGTGTTGTACCTGCCACAAATAGGTCCAGGCATTATTTTCGTCATAGAATTCCCTTCCACCCATACCACCATCAAACTTAGGGTCTATTTTGATCCAGTTGCCGTCTTTGTCTTTCGGTAAAAACATCTGCGCCTGCGGATCCCACAGATTCTTGTAGTAGTTAGAACGCGCAGCAAACTTCGCGTAGTCGCTTGTTTTGTTTAACTCTTTTGCAAACTGACCAAGCGCCCAGTCGTCGTAACTGTGACCAAGGGTTATTGCTACTGCCTGGCGTTTTTCAAAACCATGAACGGTAGTATTGGTCTCTTTCTCCCCAATTTTTAAAGCAGGAAAATACCCTTTGTCGTAATAGAAATCTTCAAGATCAGTTTTTGGACCATTCTTCCATGGTAACATTGTAGCCTGGGTAGCATTTTTATACATGCCTTCATAAGCCGCATTGATGTCATAATTACGGATGCCCTTGCGGTATCCATCTAAAAAAGTGATTGTTGAGTGAAAACCGTTCATACATGGGTTGTCGCCATACAATAGCGGGAAGGTGGGCACCCAGCCGCTTTGTTTATACATATCAACATAAGAATTCAACATATCACCCTCCATAGCTGGATCAAGGATAGTTCTCAATGGATGATGTGCAAGGTAAGTATCCCAAACCCAATCATCTACGAAGAATGGGCGGTTGGTAGTATGAATTTTTTTATCGTAACCACTGTAATATTGACCGTCTTCAGTAATGTCCACCATACGCTCATAGCAGCGATAAAGTGCTGTGTAAAAAGAACGTTTCTGTGCTTCTGTACCGCCGGTAACAGGAATTTGATTAATTACTTTAGACCATGCAGCTTCACCTATTTTAGCTTGCTGATCGAAGGTTACTGTACTCAGTTCATTGCTGTAATTCTTTTTAGCCTGGGCTGCGCTAACAAACGATAATGCATAACGAAATTCTATGGTATTCGGCGCTTTATCTTCAAACCATATTATAAGCTTGTTACCGTCTTTTTCTGATTTCGATGCAGCGTTGAACACACCATATAAATAAACCTTTACACCGTCCCAGGTTTCAACACCTGTAAGTTCAGTTGCAGATTCAAATTTATATTCACTAAAACCGCCATTATAACGGTCCATAACAACAGCTTTCGGTTTATTACCTGTAAAATCAAACTTGAAAATGCCTGCCTTTTTACCAGGGGTAAATTCGACTTTTATATCATCATCAACAAGGTAGGTAGAATAATACCATGGACGGTTAACTTCCAGGTCATGATCATAGGTCATCTTTCTGCCAGACAATACATTATGCGTAGGCTTAATAGAAAAAACTTGTCCGTTACGGTGTGATACAACCGTTAAAGGAAAGCTGCTGATCTGATCGTCGATATAATCCGCACGCTGTGGTGTCATCCTGATCACTTGATTTGGCAGTTGAGTAGTTGGTCTGGTGGGCTCTAAAATTGCGCCGACATTCCCAATGCGGGGATCAACATATTTCAGATTGCCTTCTCCCGGAAATTCCAATTGCGCCAATAACAAGGAAGATGGAAAGCAAACCATTAAAAAGAACAAAATGGCCTTGGAGGATTTGGTTAGAATAATCATATAAGTAAAAGTAATAAATTCGACGTATTGAATGAAGCGCAGAAAAACATTAATGTTTCGTTAAGACCTTTTAGCCAGCCACAGTAAACTGGAAATAATGAATTTGTTCTGTTCCTCATTATCAAAAGTTTGCGAAAGCTCTTTGTTATATGGTGCATGCTCATAGTCCATATCATTGTGGCCCATATTCATATAGATCATTTTATATTTCTTATTAGTCCAGGCCACAGGGTAATAGCCACTATGCCAGATCTCATAAGCTTTAGGCCCGGTTCCCAATGGAAAGCTCGAACTGTCTATGGACAATAGAATTTTAATGTCAGGGTTTTTGCGGAGGTCATTTTCCCAGCGGTACCATTCATTTGGTGAGGATTTAAATGTTACCGGATTGCTTTTTGTAGCAGGGTGTTTTCTGTCTTCCACCCTTAGGACTGCAGATGTTGGTCGCCACGTATTACTTCCATAACCACCTGAACCTAATAACTCCTGGTGATACCAGTCCCAATTCTGTGGATACATAGATGGCGTTAGTGCAAACGCGGCGAAATGGAAACCCATCCATGCACCACCCTTTTTCATGTAGCCCTCAAAAGCTTTTCGCTGTTCAGGTTTCTCTGGTCGGGTATCTAAAAATAGTACTAGTTGATATTTCGATAGAAATTTCGCATTTAAGTTATCCCAGTTACTTGTTGAATCGTATGTAAAATTATACTTCATTCCCATCTTAGGGAACCATTTATTAGCTTCGTGCACGAAGCTCACGTGTGCCTGGTCATTTTTCCCGGTGTAAAAAGCAATTACATTAAACTTCGATTTTGCGGACTGCGCCATTGAAGCATTTGGAAGGCTTAGAAACGCCAACAATAGGAATAACTGCTTAAGTGGTTTGGCAGATTGAATTATCATTTGGTTAGGTATTATCTCTTGCTTACTATAGTATATTGAGCCCAGAAATCGGTATCGCTCATGGTTGCGATCATGACTGGTGGGGGTGGTGCGCCAGAACGTGTACCTTGCGGCTTATCATCTGGAGCATTAATCTTAATGCTGTAGCTCAAAACTCCGTTTGCGGCAATATAATTTCTAATCGAGTCTAAAGGGATCGATAGTTCATAGGTGTAATAAAGCTGGGAATCAATTTGAGCGGCAGCCTTAATGCCCTGGTCGTTGTAAATGGATATGGATTCTACGTTCTGACTAGTCGCTGTCTTTAAGCCAATATTTCGTGCAGCTGATTGAAACATGCTATTTAAATCTTTGACGTAAATTGTTTTTAAAGCTGAATCTCGCTTTTGATTAACTTTCCTCGCTAAAAAGTTGGCTACTCCCGCCCGGGATTCTCCGGACATAATGGGAAAGGTTACTTTTAAATCACCTGCCGTTTTTTTATCACCTTTTTCACGAATTGAAAAGCTGATTCCCCCTAAAATAACTTTGTTAACGATCTCTCCAAGCCTTGCCTGTACGCTTAAATACAAGTTCACATTATCGTTTGACAGCGTGTAGAAACAATCTGTTGCAGGATTAAATGCTTGAAAAGTATTGTTTAACTCCAGCGCCTTACCGTCTATTGTTATGGGCCTTATAGCGTATATACCAGCCTGTTGAGTTTTAGGCAGTTTTTGAGCCTGGAGCGCCAGGCAATTCACTACTAATGCTGAGAAAATTAATTTAGTTTTAATGTGCACCATAAAGCGTTTGTTGTTTTGCTAACTCGATTCAATATAGGCTAAAAACATCCAACTTAATACAAATTGACATAAACAAAAAAAGGTGACCCTTTTGAGGTCACCTTAACTATTAAATGTTGTTAACTAGTTGAAGTTATAACGAAGTCCAACTTGTCCTTGCCATCTTGATGTGAAAGAAGATACAGAGTAAGCTTTGTTATCAGCGTTTGCCGGAGGTGTGAAGTTATAAGTACCACCTGTTGTTGCATTGTAATTGTATCTAACAATTGTAGAAGCCTGGTTTCCTAAGAAATATGATTTTCCCCAATCTTTGTTGATCAGATTACCAACATTGAAGATATCAAATGACAACTGAATGTTGTTTTTTGATCCTTTGATCACAGCACCAAGTGTCTGCATGATTCTTAGATCGAACATGTTTTCCCAAGGCATTCTCGCACCGTTACGTTCAGTGTATTGACCTCTGATTTTACTCAAATATGGATCATTCGAAATGAATTTATCTAGGTTAGCCCACTGCGTAGCAACAGGAACCAATGGAGTGGTAACACCACCAACGGTAGTTGCAGGAATGTCTGCCAATTTAATCTCAGAAAGGTTACGTGGAACGTAGAACAAGTCATTTCCTGTAGCACCATCCTGGTTTAAATCACCTTCATATAAGTAAGTAAATGGAGTACCGGTTCTTCCCTGATAGAACAACGAAAGTGTAGTACCTGACGCTTTTTGTTTACCGTAGTTAATTGTATAGTTTAAGCTACCGATAACCCTGTGGCGGATATCAAAGTTAGATATCGCCAATGGCGGGTTATTTGGACCGGTTAAGGTTTGAACAAAGTTGGTGTTAGAAGAAGCAGTACTGCTCGTTCCTGAGTTTACATCATTAGCCTCACCATAAGTATAAGCAGCGGTTGCATAAAGACCCATACCAAATGCTTTTTGCAATTGAGCGGTTAATGAGTATGAATCACCTTTGCTTGTATTGTCTAAATAAAATGCATTTGTGAAAGTTGCGTTAACCTTACCAGCTGCAAGTGGATAGTTGTACAATGGACGTGTATCATTACCTGCTGAAAGATTAGGATTGATTCTGCCAACTGCATTTTTTAAGTTTAAATTGCTGTAAAGGATGTTATTGATGGTTTTAGAATAGATACCTTCTAAGGTTGCCATAATACCAAGAGGCAATTTAAAATCTGCAGCCATGTTACTTCTGAACAACTGAGGCATTTTCAAGTTAGGGTTAGCTAAGTTAACCTCGTAAGTTGTACCTACAGTACCACCTGCTGCTTTTTGATTTGCAGGATCAGCAATGAATGTTCCGGTGTTATTTGTAGCATTGATATTAGCTGTTAACATACCGTTGTTTGTGAACTGATTAGATAACCACACATAAGGAGCGCGACTTGTTAACAATGCAGTACCACCTCTTAATTGGATAGATCTGTCGCCGGTTAAATCCCAGTTAAAGCCAACACGTGGTGAAACTAAAATACGACCGCTAGGAACCTGATCCGTTTTTTGGAATGCAAAGGTAGAAGCTACCAAAGCGTTTGCAGGAGGAGTATCATTGATAATTGGAACGTCAGCCCTTAAGCCAGCAACCAATTTGAAACCAGTGAATACATCGATCTCATCCTGAAAATAAAATCCAAGCTGAGCAGCAGTAAATCTTGCGGCAGGTCTTGTATCACCAGGGATGATAGAATAAGTTGATGCAGCGGTATTAGGTTTAGCATTATTTGTAAAATCTGCAAGGTTGTTGTAAACATACGCACCAGCGAAGTTATTCATAAACAAGTTTCTGAATTTGAAAAACTCATTGTGAGTACCGATGGTGAAAGTATGCTTGTTTGCAAAGATTTTGAAGTTATCAGTAAACTCAAAAACATCCTGATCAAGCTCGTTAGCAGTTGAACTTGCTTCTGATCCTAGGAATACAGAGTTAGTAGAAATACCGCTGATATTGTTGATCCTGATTTGAGGGAACAATTGACCTTCATAAGCCCTTGTATCTCTGATTCTTGAATAACCAATAATCAAATTGTTTGAAAGTTTATCAGAAATAGAACTTCTTAACTCCAATACAGAGTTGTTCTGTTGATCGTTAAAACGATATAGGTTACTTCCGAAACGGAAAGATGTAGCACTTCTTGAAAGGTTGTCATCATAAGCTTTAATATAGTTATGACGAAGTGTTAATTGGTTTTTAGCATTGATGTTCCAATCTAAACGCGCGAATACCTTATCACTATGCGTTGCTGTGTTTGTAACATCAAAAGATCCTGGGTTGTAACCGTATCTTGTATTTAACGTATTAACGATTGATTGTGCATCAGTTGCAGTTAAGAGTGCGCCTGGATCGCCAACGTTGAAAGTAGTTGGTTGCTGAACCCTTCCAAGTTCTCCGTTAACGAAGAAAAACAACTTGTTTTGGATAATTGGACCACCTAAACGGAAACCATACTGTGTGTTATAGAATTCTGTTGCTTTTAATCTTGCTGCGTCAGGGCTTTTTCCAATCGAATTTTCATTTCTACCGAAGAAGTAAGCAGAACCTTCAAACTTGTTTGTACCTGAACGTGTTACCGCGTTGATACCAGCACCTGCGAAGTTACCGTTACTTACATCATACGGAGATAAAACGATCTGAATCTCCTGGATTGCATCCAATGAAATAGGCTGAGTAGCGGCCTGACCACCCGGAGCACCGTTAGCAGCTAAACCAAATACGTCGTTGTTTACCGCACCATCAATAGAGATGCTGTTATACCTGTTGTTTGTACCTGAAAAAGACTGACCAGAACCACCATTGATAGATCCACTAGCCTGAGGCGTTAAACGCGTAAAGTCGTTTAATGAACGTGATAATGTAGGAAGGTTTTGTAATTGCTCTTTGCTTACGCTGGTAGAAGGACCAACACGTTTGCTGTTAAAGTTAGCATCCTTAGTTCCGGTTACTACAACTTCTGTCAATTGATTGGCATTGTCATTAAGTGTTGTATTTAATACAAATGGCTCGCCCAATTTTAAGAAAAGGTCTGTAACTTTTTCTCCCTGGTAGCCAATGTAAGTAACTTCAACAGTGTAAGGTCCGCCTACACGCATATTTACAATGGTAAAACCGCCATCTGCACTTGTTGTAGAACTGTAAACTGTTCCTGTTGGTGTGTGAGTAGCCTTAACGCCGGCACCAGGTAGTGCACCTTTGGCGTCTTTTACAGTACCTGTTAAAGTTGATGTAGTAACCTGTGCATTTACTGCATGGATTGAACCTACAAAAACGAATAACAATACTATAATCTTTGATAGTAGAGATTTATTCATACTTTTTTGTTTTGTTTTGTTTGTTTTTTTAGTGAATTGATACTTTTTGTGTAAGTGTCAGCAAATGTAGGTATTAAATTATATCAGATTTTGATTTCAATGTTAAATAATTATTAATTAAGACAGTATTTTTCCACATTTAACATGTGAAATCAACATCTAAATCGCAGTTTGTCAGTTATTTAAATTCAATCTACATAATTATCCGTTTATCGGTAATGTTACGCTAGTGTAAAGTGTTACGTACTGCTTTTCTTCGAAATGAGTTTAAGACCGCTTTAATGAACATTTTTTTTTAATTTTGACCAGTACTAAAGATTAAATTCCATTATTTTAAGATATGAACTACGATTTAATTGTTATAGGCAGCGGTCCTGGTGGATACGTAGCCGCAATCAGGGCTTCTCAGTTAGGTTTAAAAACTGCTGTAATTGAAAAAGAATCTCTGGGAGGCATCTGTTTGAATTGGGGCTGTATTCCTACCAAAGCATTATTAAAGAGTGCACAGGTTTTTGAATACATTAACCACGCTGCAGACTATGGAATCAAAACCGCAGAAGCGGACGCTGATTTTGCTGCAGTAATTAAACGTAGCAGAGGTGTAGCCGACGGAATGAGCAAAGGTGTTCAGTTCTTGATGAAGAAAAACAAAATTGATGTGATTATGGGAACCGGTAAAGTTAAGGCCGGTAATAAAGTTGAAGTCAAAGCAGCTGATGATACAGCTAAAGATTATACTGCAACAAGTATAATTGTTGCCACAGGAGGCAGATCCAGAGAATTGCCAAACTTAAAACAGGATGGTAAAAAAGTTATAGGCTACAGACAGGCGATGGTTTTACCTGAGCAGCCAAAATCTATGGTTGTTGTAGGCTCTGGCGCCATTGGTGTTGAATTCGCCTATTTTTATGCTACACTCGGCACTAAAGTAACCGTGATAGAGTTTATGGACAATGTTGTACCGGTTGAGGATGAAGATGTTTCTAAACAACTGTTGCGTAGCTTTAAAAAGGCAGGCATTGAAGTAATGGTTTCCTCAAGTGTGGAATCGGTTGATACCAGCGGCTCCGGCTGTAAGGTATCTGTTAAGACTGCTTCGGGTATGCAGGCTATTGAGTGTGACATCGTATTGTCGGCCGCTGGTGTTGTTGCCAACATAGAAAATATAGGTTTAGAAGAAACTGGTATCAAAACTGAAAAAGGAAAAGTTATTGTCGACGAATATTACAATACTTCGGTAAAAGGATATTATGCAATAGGCGATATTGTTAGCGGACAATCGCTGGCACATGTTGCTTCTGCGGAAGGCATTATTTGTGTTGAGAAGATTGCCGGGCATAAACCTGAACCTCTTGATTATAATAATATCCCTGGATGTACCTACTGCAGTCCGGAGATTGCTTCTGTGGGTTACACAGAGAAGGCTGCCAAGGCTGCAGGATACGAACTTAAAATTGGTAAATTTCCGTTTTCTGCCTCAGGAAAAGCAAGTGCTTCCGGAGCTAAAGATGGTTTCGTGAAACTTATCTTCGACGCAAAATATGGCGAATTACTTGGTGCGCACATGATTGGCAATAATGTTACTGAAATGATTGCCGAGATTGTTGTAGCACGTAAACTGGAAACTACGGGTCATGAAATGATAAAATCTGTTCACCCGCACCCTACCATGAGCGAAGCAATTATGGAAGCGGCTGCTGATGCTTATGGCGAGGTGATACACTTGTAAGGGGCGACAAAGTTACATGGGGGGCTGTTAGTCGACAAAGTTTTACAAAGCAGCCGTTCAGCCGACAAAGTTTTACAAGGGTACTCTATCGGAGTACCCTTTTTTTATTAGATTTAGTTTATGAACCCATATACGACATGAACTTGCATACGATAAATACTGGAATGTTTAAACTGGATGGCGGTGCTATGTTTGGCGTTGTACCAAAATCCATTTGGCAAAAAACGAACCCTGCTGATGAGAATAACCTCTGCAGCTGGGCTATGCGCAGTTTGCTGATAGAGGATGGGAATAAACTTATCCTGGTCGACAATGGTATTGGAGATAAGCAGGACGATAACTTTTTAAAACATTACTATTTGCATGGTGATGATACATTAGACAAATCGCTCAACGCAAAGGGCTTTACTAGGGCTGACATTACTGATGTATTTTTAACGCACCTCCACTTCGACCATTGTGGTGGTTCCATCGTAAGGGAAGGAGATAAGCTTCGCCCTGCGTTCAAAAACGCCTTCTACTGGAGCAATAAGCAACATTGGGACTGGGCATTTGAGCCCAATGCCAGAGAAAAAGCTTCATTTTTAAAAGAGAACATTTTACCAATCAGGGAAAGCGGCCAATTGAGGTTCATCGAAACTGAAAACACCAACCCAGCTTTTAATGACAATATAGACGTACGCATTGCATATGGGCATACCGATGCCATGATGCTGCCTCAAATCAAATACAAAGACAGAACGATTGTATTTATGGCAGACCTCCTACCTGCTGTTGGTCACATACCTCTCCCCTACGTAATGTCTTATGACATGTTCCCATTGAAAACATTAGATGAAAAGGAGTCTTTTCTTAATGAAGCGGTAAAAAATAACTACATACTGTATTTGCAACATGACCCTGTAAATGAGTGCTGTACAGTCAAAAACACGGAAAAAGGGGTGCGCCTTTCCGAGACGTTTTCATTATCTGAGGTTGTTTAAATCTGCAATAAAAAGCGGCTCAGGCTCTATCTAAAAGGGCCTGACAAAACTATTTTGGAATAATTTTTGCTAGTGAAATGTTATACTAAACAGTAGTGTAAAGTGTAACGTTTTCAGGAATTTATGTTTCTAATTCTCTTTTAATTATTACTTTTGCACGTTCGAACACATAACGAGTACCAAAGCACATAGATGAGACAACTCAAAATCACGCAATCGATTACCAATCGCGAAAGTCAGTCATTAGATAAGTACCTTCACGAAATTGGTAAGGTAGATTTAATTACAGCCGAAGAAGAAGTAATATTAGCAAGAAAGATTCGCGAAGGAGATCAGGCAGCCCTTGAACGTTTAACAAAAACAAATCTACGTTTCGTAGTCTCAGTTGCAAAACAATATCAAAATCAAGGTTTAACATTAGGCGACTTAATCAACGAGGGTAACCTTGGATTGATTAAAGCAGCTAAAAGATTTGATGAAACTAAAGGCTTTAAGTTTATCTCATATGCAGTTTGGTGGATTCGCCAATCCATTTTACAGGCTATCGCCGAGCAAAGTCGTATTGTACGCTTACCGCTCAACCAGGTTGGTTCATTAAGTAAGATCAGCAAGGCATTCTCTAAATTAGAGCAGGAATTTGAGCGTGAGCCTTCTCCTGAAGAATTGGCAGAGATCCTGGAGACTACAGTTGATAAAATCTCAGATACATTAAGTAATTCCGGAAGGCATGTATCTATGGATGCGCCTTTTGTTCAAGGTGAAGAAAATACATTATTGGATGTATTGGAAAATCATGAGCCGAATACAGATAGCAGCTTGATCAACGAATCTCTTTCAGAAGAGATAAAACGTTCATTATCAACATTAACTGAACGTGAGCGCGAGATCATCGTACTTTTCTTTGGATTGAGCACCAATCACCCACTATCTCTTGAAGAAATTGGCGAAAAGTTTAACTTAACAAGGGAACGTGTTCGTCAGATTAAGGATAAAGCTTTACAACGCCTTCGTCACACATCCAGAAGTAAGATTTTAAAATCATATTTAGGATAAAGCGAACTCGCTTTCCACAAATAAAAAAGACTGAGCCTAAAAGCTCAGTCTTTTTTATTTGTTGTAACTTTAACATCACTTAATACTTTGAAAGATGAAAACATTCCTTTTAATTCCTCTTACCTTACTTCTAAGCTGCAGTTCTATTAAAAAACCAACAACTGAAAATAGCAATAGTCAGCTGTTGCAAGATTTAAAAGTGCTTTCTTCAGACGAGTATCAAGGTAGAAAGACAGGCACAAAGGGTGCAGAAATGTCAAGGGATTATATTTCCGGCAGATTTAAAGAGATCGGGCTAAAACCTTTAACAAGTCTGCCAGGATTTGAACAGCCATTTTCGTTCAAACGCGGAGCCAGTCCGGAAGTCAACGGGGTAAATATGATTGGATATATCAAGGGAAAGACAGAGCAGGTAATTGTGATCTCTGCCCATTATGATCACTTGGGTATAGTAAAAGATGAAGTTTTTAACGGTGCGGATGATAATGCATCAGGTGTTGGAGGCCTGCTTAGCATTGCCACCTATTTCGCAAAAAACAATCCCAACAACACAATTATTTTCGCTGCCTTTGATGCAGAAGAAATGGGCCTGCAAGGCGCAAAAGCATTTGTGGTCAAACCTCCGGTTGCGATTGAAAAAATCCTACTGAACATCAATATGGATATGATTGCGCACAATGACAAAGGTGAGCTCTACGCATGCGGAACATTCAAATACCCGGAGCTGAAAAAATACTTTATACTGAAGAATTCTGAAATTAAGGTCTTATTCGGTCACGATGATCCTAAACTTGGCCGTAGTGAAGATTGGACAGACCAAAGCGATCAGGGTGCATTTAATGCTAAAAACATTCCATTTTTATATTTCGGTGTTGAAGACCACAAAGACTACCACAAAGCCACCGATGAATTCCAGAACATAAATCAGGCTTTTTATCTAAACGCTGTAAATGCGATAACTGATATAGCAAACAACATTGATAAGGAGCGCGACATCCAGCAAATCTTCAAGGAGAAACTGCAAATGAAAAAGCAATAGCGCTAGAAATCGATATCTATCAAACTGTTTAACGGTATATGTAATCCGCTTTTCAATTGAATGTATTTCTCGGTTACGGACCACACTGTGGTATTTACAGTCTTGGGCCCATCAATAGTATTGAAGGTGATGTCGGCCTTTGATTTAAATTCATTACCAAGTCTCTGAGCAGAATTCAGCCTGCTTCTCAGCTCTTCGGTATGGTTGTGCTCCGCTGGAATGATCTTAGTAATATTGATAGATTCTTTCGCAATTAATTCCCCTAACATAAATTTATATTGGCTTTTCGTTTTATTAAATATGCATTTAATTCACTGAAAAATCAATACGTATACAAAGAGTTACAATTGAATGATTGACGAACTTAAGTAGTAGTCTAAAAGAAAAGCCCCCAATTGTGAAACTGGGGGCGGTATATTATGTTGTGACTTTCACTATTTCTTAACCTGGTGCCTTGTTTCGATCATGCCGATAAATTCTTTATCGTTCTCAAATTCACCAATCACCTTAAGCTGATCTGCAACTCCCTTGCCAGCAGTAGCACTGTAAAGCCTGTTCGCTGAACCAATTGCAGTTACTCCGGGAGCAATAATATTTAGTGCCTTAGCCAAATAGCTTTCCGATGGATTACCCCAATCGTATTCTGCGAAATCTGTACCGCCATCTACATCTGGTACCATACCATTATAATATTCACCCTGCCCAGCTGAATTTTTAGTTTCAAACAGTGAAAGATAAACGTCATACCTGTTCTCTAACCTGAAAGGGAAAAATCCTATTGGTTTGCCATACGTGGTTTTTCCAACAAGGTTAACCGTCATTTTAGGTTTAAGGTTATTGATTACAAGCTCGCTCGCAGAGGCCGTTCTGGCAGATACAATAAAAACAATATTAGTAACTGAAGATAAATTTCCTTTTTTACTGAATAAGTTGGTATTTCCTGCAACTGAATAATCAATGTCAGCATAGGTTATCATTTTGCCACCACTACCATATTGCACTTTATCATTCCCGTCCAATAAAGGCTGGTGTGATAAGATACTTGGATCACTTTGCTTTCTGTTCTTTAGGTTATTGTTAAAATGCTCAATGTACATTGTACCTGAAGCACTTGCAGGTGCAATAAGATTTGTCAGGTATTCTGCTGTGCTTACGTAACCGCCGCCGTTATAACGCAGATCTACAACCAAATCAGTAACACCTTTTGACGCGAAGTCGTTGAATATCGCAGTCAGCGCCGATACGGAGTTAGACGTATTAGAGAAGCGCGCATAAGAAAGGTAACCAATTTTGTGCGTACCAGCGGTTAACACATTGCTTTTGTAGATTGGGCTGCTTCTATACGATGCCTTTGTAAGGGTAACATTAAATGCAGAACCATCTGTTTTAAAGCCCTGCAGCATAATTACAGCAGGATTCCCATAAATAGTAGCATTAATCAAAGTTCTTTCAGAACCGGCATTAAATGCAGCAACTGAACCAACGGACTGGTCGTTAATAGAGGTAATGTACGCTCCTCTGGTAAGACCTGCTTTAGCAGCCGGACTATTATCACTAACTGCACTAATATATAGCTTATAAGTAGTGTTGTCCTTAGTTACCGGACTTATCGCATAAATACCTATATCGTTACCATTACCTTCCAAATCCACAGATGCCTGCGCGTTCGGAGCAGCAACTATAGGTGTTGGGTTTGCCGTAGTCGCGTCTTGTATGTAAGAATATTTAGGACTTCCGGCAGTTGGCAGATAATCTGCTTTTCCTGCAGCTTTCACAAGGCTAAACAAATTATTCTCCAGGTTTAACAGCGTACTTCCAGCTGTAGTATATTTCCTTGGCTCATATGCATCATAGGTAGGCAAAGATTCATTCCAAAAGTATATCTCCTTAGCATACAGAAATAATGAATCATTACTTAACTCTAACCTATTTGTAGTAACCGTTTGCTTTAATCTTGAATCTGCTACAGGAGTTGTTGTCGTTGGTGTTGGGGTATTATTCTTATCCTTTTTACATCCGGCTATCGCCAAAGACAGCATCAAGATGTTTAATAATGTAAAATTTCTCAATCGCACGTTTCTCATCAGTTAATTTATTAGATGTGTATTTTAGTAGATATTAGTTAGTTATAAGGATAATATGACGCAATTTACCCATAATGTAGGTATAAACGTAATATTTATACCAATAGTTTACTGGCAGTCAAATAATTTATACCGGCGATTTCTGCAGCTTGTAAATCCTGCTCACATCTGCCGATAAACACTGTTTTAGAGACCTCTAGGTTGTAAGAGCACAATACTTTTGGGAGCCCCATGTCCGCTGGATTATGTGCAATTTCTTCAGAAAAATACACGGTTAACCGATCTGCTATTCCGTTCCAGTTTGTCTGTTTAATTTTGTTAAGCTGCGCGGCAGGATCGCCTTTAGTTAACAGGAAAATTTGCTTATCGCGGGAAATAATCTTTTTTAAAAAACTGAATATTTCTGGAAACATCTCCAGTTTCAATGGCAGTTTAGCACCACTCAACAACATCTCATAATTGAGCTTATATTTTTCAGCGTCTTTAAATTTCTCTGTCGTACTTCGAAAAACACCCTCCGGACCATTCTTACTAAGTTCGTTCTTCATAAATCCCAATACCTCGATGGCAGAAATTTGCTCAGAATATTCTAGAAAATGAGAAAAAAGATAGTAGACCTGAAGGTAAAAGTCCTTCTCAGGATAGACAACGTTATCCAGCTCGAAAATGAATGCATCGTTTTGGTCGAGATAGGTTTGAGTGTCCATTTTATAAAATAAGCTGATCTGCCGCTGGATTAATGATTGAAATACTAAATTCCTCAAAGAGTATTTTCGACTTCTCAAGTTCATCGATTTCTATGGCATATAACGGCACTACAGCATCAACAGCTTCATCCAGACAAACAGTTAATAAGTTATGTGCCGTGATGTCATCATTTCTCATGCCTAAGGATACAAAGCGATAGGTACTGGAAGGAAATACAGGCATATCGCCATAATCTGCCAGCACTACTGTATCATTTGGATAATTCTTAAGCATTTTTAAGGCTTGTAACGACTTGCCTCCGGTAATTAAAATCTTCAATCTACTAAATAATTAATCCGTCTTTCATAGTTACCACCCTATTGCTGATTTGAGCCAGGCTTTCATTGTGTGTTACGATAACGAAGGTGTGTTTAAAATTGTCGCGAAGGGATATGAAAAACTGATGCAATGAGTTGGCATTTGCCGAATCCAGGTTACCCGAAGGTTCATCCGCCAAAATGATGGATGGTTGGTTAACCAGCGCTCTGGCCACAGCAATTCTTTGCTGTTCTCCGCCAGACAGCTCGTTTGGCTTATGGTTTGCCCGGTCTTTCAGACCAAGTAAATCGAGAAGTTCCTGTGCCCTTATCTCAGCCTGCTTTTTGGGGATTTTAGCGATATATGCGGGAATACATATGTTTTCAAGTGCGGTAAACTCTGGTAGTAAGTGGTGAAACTGAAATACAAAGCCAATGTTTTTATTCCTGAACAGACTTAGCAGTTCTCCTGTTAGTCTGTTGATTTTGGTGTTGTTTAGCGTCACCTCCCCTTCGTCTGGTTTGTCTAAGGTTCCAAGTATATGGAGCAAGGTGCTTTTGCCTGCACCGGATGCTCCGATGATGCTGACAATCTCCCCTTTTTCGACCTCAAAGTCGACTCCTTTAAGTATGGGCAAATTCCCGTACGCTTTCTTAATACCCTTTGCTTTCAGCATAAATGCAAACTTAGTGTTTTTAAAACCAATCTGAAATTGTAGATTTGAGCAAATTTTTTCAGCAAATGAATATCCACGAATATCAAGGTAAAGAAATACTCAAAAGTTTTGGTGTAGCCGTACAAGAAGGCATAGTTGCAGACACAGTTGAGCAAGCTGTAGAAGCGGCTAAGAAAATGAAGACCGACTATAATTCTGACTGGGTTGTGATTAAAGCACAGATCCACGCTGGAGGAAGAGGTAAAGGTGGTGGCGTTAAATTAGCCAAAAACCTTGATGAGGTAAAAGAAAGGGCAACTGCTATTTTAGGAATGCAATTGGTTACTCCTCAAACCGGACCGGAAGGAAAAAAAGTAAACAAGATATTAGTAGCACAGGATGTGTATTACCCTGGTGCTTCTGAAACAAAAGAATATTATGTAAGCGTATTGTTAAACCGTGCTACAGGCAGAAACATCATCATGTATTCTACTGAAGGAGGTATGGACATTGAAGAAGTTGCAGAACATACTCCTCACCTTATATTCAAAGAAGAGATTGACCCTAAAGTTGGCTTACAAGGTTTCCAGGCACGCAAGATTGCTTTCAACTTAGGTTTAAGCGGTGGTGCTTTTAAGGAAATGGTAAAATTTGTGACTGCGCTTTATAAAGCGTATGACAGTACTGATTCTGCCATGTTTGAAATTAACCCGGTATTGAAAACTTCAGACGACAAGATCATTGCGGTTGATGCAAAGGTTGATTTAGATGAGAACGCATTGTTCCGTCACCCTGATTACGCAGCAATGCGCGATAAACTTGAAGAAGACCCAACAGATGTTGAAGCAAGCGAGTCTAACTTAAACTATGTGAAGCTTGATGGTAATGTTGGCTGTATGGTTAACGGAGCTGGTTTAGCTATGGCTACAATGGACATCATTAAAATTGCCGGTGGCGAACCTGCTAACTTCTTAGATGTTGGTGGTACTGCAAACGCACAGACAGTAAAGGCCGGATTTAACATTATCCTAAAGGACCCTAATGTTAAAGCAATCCTGATTAACATCTTCGGGGGTATTGTTCGTTGCGATAGAGTTGCACAAGGTGTAATTGATGCATATAAAGAAATTGGTGATGTTCCGGTTCCAATCATTTGTCGCCTGCAAGGAACTAATGCAGTAGAAGCTAAAAAATTGATTGATGATTCTGGACTTAAAGTATTCTCTGCGATTGCATTAAAAGATGCTGCCGCATTAGTTACTCAAGTTTTAGCATAACATTTAGATAGATATTTTGAAAGCTGCCTTAACGGGCGGCTTTTTTTGTGCATTTATATTTTCAGATCAGCATAAAAAAGAAAAGGCCTACAACTATCCAATTGTAGGCCTCTCTAACCAAATATAAATTAAACGAGCAGTACAAACATAGACTTTTTTATTTAAAAAGACAAAAAAAACAATATTATTTTAAAATATTTTGATAATTTACTTCATTTTAAATCTAAAAACACTTAAAATGAGTGATTTATGTGATTTTATCAGCCAACAATTTAAATAAAACATACTATTTTCAGAAAACAACTAATTAAAACACCTATTACCATAAAAAAACAACCAATTTTTATGGATTAATATACAAAAAAGCATAATAATCAAAATATTATTAACCAATAATCGGAATAACCTTAAAATTATAGTGAAATACCATACATACCCTAACACTTGAAAAAGCAGCTAATCCCGCGTTATTTCCATAACTATTGCTGTTGATTCTTATTTGATTTCCTTATTTTTGACCGCTTCACCAGGAATCATGATTAAAAGAGAAAAAGTAAAGAGTCTTCTTGAGACAAACGAATTTAATAGAGATGTTATTGTAATGGGTTGGGTTAGAACCTTCCGTAACAATCAATTCATTGCAGTTAACGATGGTTCATGCATGGGAAATATTCAGGTAGTGGTTGATTTTGCCAACACACCTGAAGATTTACTAAAACGAATTACAACAGGTGCGGCGATATCAGTAAAAGGAACTGTAGTCGAATCTTTAGGAAAAGGTCAGCGTGTCGACATCAAAGCTACATCCATCGAAATACTAGGCGATAGTGATCCGGAGAAATTCCCATTGCAGCCTAAAAAGCATAGCCTTGAGTTCCTAAGAGAAATTGCTCACTTACGTTTCCGTACCAATACTTTTAATGCTGTATTTAAACTGCGTCATGCCTTAGCTTTTGCTATCCATCAGTTTTATAATGAGCGTGGTTTTGTATATATGCACACCCCTATTATTACTGCTTCTGATGCTGAGGGTGCAGGAGAAATGTTTAAAGTAACAACCTTAGACTTTGACAACGTGCCGCGCACGGATGACGGAAAAGTAGACTATTCTGAAGATTTCTTCGCACGGGCAAGCAATCTAACTGTTTCCGGACAACTTGAAGGTGAGTTAGCGGCAATGGCATTCGGACAGATCTATACATTTGGTCCGACTTTCAGAGCTGAAAATTCCAATACTACCCGTCACCTTGCAGAATTCTGGATGATTGAGCCGGAAGTAGCATTTGCCGACCTCGAAGACAACATGCAGCTTGCAGAGGATATGTTGAAATATGTAATCAACTACGCCTTGACTAATTGCAAAGATGAACTGGAGTTCTTAAACTCACGATTACTGGAAGAGGAAAAGTCTAAGCCACAGGCAGAGCGTTCTGAGTTGTCGCTCATTGAGAAGCTGAACTTCTGCTTGAATAACGATTTCGAAAGGTTAACCTATACAGAAGCAATTGCAATTCTTAGGTCTTCAAAACCAAACCAGAAAAAGCAATTCAAATACCTTATCGACGAGTGGGGGGCTGACTTGCAGTCGGAACACGAAAGATACCTTGTAGAAAAGCACTTTAAGAAGCCGGTGATTCTTACAGATTACCCTGCAGATATTAAATCGTTCTATATGCGCCAGAATGAACCTGATCCTCAAGGCAGAAATACTGTTGCAGCGATGGACATCCTGTTCCCCGGGATTGGTGAAATCATTGGCGGTTCTCAGCGTGAAGAACGCTTAGACAGGCTTACAAAACGGATGGAAGACATGCACATTCCTCAGGATGAGCTGTGGTGGTACCTGGATACCAGAAGATTCGGTTCAGCACCACATGCGGGATTCGGACTGGGATTTGAACGCCTCGTTCTATTTGTAAGTGGCATGACCAACATCAGGGACGTAATTGCTTTCCCTCGTTTCCCTAAAAACGCAGAGTTTTAATTACCCGGGTTAGGGTTATTTTCCATGGTATCGCTGTAAGAATTTGCATGCGTATAATCTATCAGCGATACCTTATAATCTGTAGGAACAAAACTGGCAGATGTACTGAGCGCCATGCCCAATTCAAATCTCAAGGGATATGGCGACTGCAATAAACTTCCTTCTGGGATGTATGGAAAGCTTTCCATGTAAGATTGCATGGTATTTGGCGCCACCCTCCTGTTCACATATGCCCGTGTAAGTTCGTAGATATGGTGTAAACCTGCGGCACCCAATAATTCTATTGCACTGGCAACTGTTAAGCGATGAAAATTAAATACCCTCACTGTTTTATCTTCCACAACCAATCCTTTCATCAAACTAGCGTCCTGCGTAGCTACACCAGTGGGACAAGTGTTGCTATTGCATTCTAACGCCTGTATACAGCCTAGTGCGAACATCATTCCCCTGGCAGAATTACACAGGTCTGCACCCAACGCGATGTTCTTTACCAAATCAAAGCCTGAAGCTACCTTGCCGGAAGAAATGATTTTGATGTGCTTCTTAATAGCAAAGCCTGTTAACACATCGAAGACAAAAGCAACAGCTTCTCTTAATGGCATACCAACCGCATTAGAGAATTCTTGTGGCGATGCACCTGTACCGCCTTCTCCACCATCAACCGTGATGAAATCTACATAAGTTTGTGTCTCTACCATCGCCTTACAGATGGCGAAAAACTCACTCCTCCGACCGATGCAAAGCTTAATCCCAACAGGCTTGCCACCAGAAAGTATTCTAAGCTTCTTTACAAAAGCCATCATCTCCAATGGGGTTCTAAACTCAGAATGCGCAGGAGGTGATATCACATCGAACCCTTCTTTTACCAAGCGAATCCTTGCAATCTCCGGTGTAACCTTTTTGGCAGGCAAAATACCCCCGTGACCAGGTTTGGCACCTTGCGATAGCTTGATCTCAATCATTTTTATTTGTTCAGATTTGGCTTTTTCCGCAAATGCCTCATCATTAAAACGGCCATCGTGATGGCGGCAACCGAAGTATCCTGTACCGATCTGCCAGATAAGATCCCCTCCCGGATTCCTGTGGTAATCACTAATTCCACCTTCGCCTGTATTGTGCGCAAAACCGCCCATTTTAGCTCCCCCATTTAAGGAAAGAATGGCATTCTGACTCAATGAACCAAAGCTCATTGCCGAAATATTATATATACTTGCCGAATAAGGTTGCGCGCAATCTGGTCCGCCTATTAATACTCTTGGATTTTCGTCCAGTTCATGGTGACTAATTGCCGCAATGCTGTGGCTCAGCCACTCATAACCATTTTCGTAAACATCCAGCTGGGTACCAAATGGAATGGTGTCATTCTCCATTTTTGCACGCTGGTAAATCAAGGATCTGCTTAATCTGCTAAAAGGTTTCCCGTTCGTATCACTTTCTACAAAATACTGGTAAACTTTAGGTCGCAGGTCCTCTGCAAAATAACGCAGCCTTCCTATAACCGGATAGTTGCGCACAATACTATGTTTAGGTTGGTAAAGGTCGTATATCCCAAGAAGTACCACCGGCCCTGTAAATATGGCTATCCACCACAGCGGAGGATACGTTAAACCTAACATAATGGTAAGGGCAACTAAAAATGCAGCTATCGCGACGAATGCTTTTCTCATACCTGTTAATTTAACGAAATCATACCAATTGAACAATTATAATCAGGTTTCGGCTCAACATTTGTGTAATTTTACATATGCTTATCAAAATATATCCGGAGAATCCAAACCCTAAATCAATAGACCAGGTGGTTGAAGTACTCAAAAAGGGGGGCATCATCATCTACCCTACAGATACCGTTTATGGCATGGGCTGCGACATCACAAATCAAAAGGCCATTGAGAAGATTTGCAAATTGAGGGGTGTAAAACCAGAGAAAGCCAACTTTTCCTTCATCTGCTCTGATTTAAGGCACATATCAGATTTCATTAAGCCTATAGACACAACAGTTTTCAGGGTACTAAAAAAAGCCTTGCCAGGGCCATTTACCTTTATATTTAACGCCAATAATAATGTCCCAAAACTGTTAAGTTCCAACAAGAAGACAGTTGGTATAAGGGTTCCCGACAATGACATCGCAAGAGAAATCGTACTGCGCCTGGGCAACCCTATCCTATCCACTTCAATTCATGACGACGATGAGGTAATTGAATATTCAACTGACCCCGAATTGATCCATGAAAAATACGAAGAGAAAGTTGACCTGATTGTAGATGGCGGTTATGGTGATAACGAACCCTCTACAGTGGTAGACTGCACATCCGGCGATTTCGAGATCATCAGACAGGGCAAAGGAGATCTTGAGGCTATTTTGGCTTAAGTATAAATCGGTATTATTTTAACCTTTACCTACCTGAAACCAACTACCCTTTAAACTTCTTCATAAAATCTGTTACACTCTGCTTAACATTATTTGCATCCAGACTTTTCACGAATGCACTGCCAACAATGGCTCCATTTGCATAATTGCATGCTTTATCAAAAGTCTCTTTACTGCTGATGCCGAATCCAATAACTGTAGGATTATTTAGTTTCAAAGCTGCAATCCGCGCAAAATATGCTTCTGTATGGTCAGATACCTGCAAGTTTTGCCCCGTGGTTGCAGATGAAGACAGCAGGTAAATAAAACCATTACTCAATCCGTCAATTTTTTGAATGCGCTCTGCTGAAGTTTGCGGTGTAATCAAAAAGATATTACTTAAGCCATATTTTTCAAAAATAGAGGCATAAAATTCTTCGTATTCTACCATTGGAAGGTCGGGCACAATACAACCGTCTACCCCAACTTCAGCACATGCCTTACAGAAATTTTCAACTCCGAATTGCAGCATGGGGTTTACATAGCCCATTAACAACATAGGAATACTCACCGTTTTACGCAGGTCTTTTAGCTGTTCAAATAGCAGTTTTAGATCCATCCCATTGTCGAGTGCTTGTTTACTACTGGCCTGAATTACCGGTCCATCCGCAACAGGATCCGAATAAGGGAATCCTATTTCAAGAAGATCTGCGCCAGAGCGCTCTAATTCTTCTGCGATGGTGATGGTATCGCCCAGATTAGGGTAACCCGCAGTATAGTATATGGAAAGTATGTTTTTCTTCTCTTCGAAGAGTTGTTTTAGTCTGTTCATAATATGGATTGCTTCGTTCCTCGCAATGACGGTTATAAATTAAAATATTTCATATAGGTATCCATGTCTTTATCGCCACGGCCGGAAAGACAGATCACTACATTTTCGTTTCCTGTAAAGGTCATTTTCTCCAGGTATGCCAATGCATGTGCACTTTCTATGGCAGGTATGATGCCTTCCATTTGAGTTAATAGAAGTCCCGCCTGTAAAGATTCATCATCAGTAATAGAAACATATAAACCGCGACCAGTCTTAAATAAATGTGCATGCTGTGGGCCAATACCTGGATAATCTAACCCTGCCGAAACAGAATGAGGCTCTACTACTTGTCCGTCGTGCGTTTGCATAAGGATACTTCTGCTTCCATGCAATACCCCTTCTTTACCGAGCGTGGTAGTTGCAGCTGAAAAGCCACTTTCAACACCTTTCCCTGCTGCTTCAACGGCAATCAGCTTTACATGCTCATCATCTAAGAAATGGTAAAACATACCCATTGCATTACTTCCACCACCTACACAAGCCAATACATAATCCGGCTGGTCGTTACCTGTTTGTTCAATAAGCTGTCTTTTTGTTTCTTCAGATATGATCGACTGAAAAATACCCACCATATCCGGATAAGGATGCGGACCAACAACTGAGCCTATGATATAATGCGTATCAACCGGGTTATTGATCCAATCGCGCATGGCTTCATTTGTCGCATCTTTTAGCGTTTTGCTTCCTGAAGTCGCCGGTACAACCGTCGCACCAAGCATTTTCATACGGGCAACATTTGGCGCTTGACGTTTGATATCCACTTCCCCCATATAAACTACGCATTCAAGGCCCCGCAATGCACATACAGTAGCAGTTGCTACACCATGCTGACCAGCTCCTGTCTCTGCTATGATGCGTTTTTTCCCCAGGCGCTCTGCCAAAAGTATTTGGCCAACCGTGTTGTTGATTTTATGTGCGCCCGTGTGGTTTAAATCTTCTCTTTTTAAAAAGATATTGGCATTGTATTTTTTGGAAAGGCGCTTAGCCAGGTACAATGGAGAAGGCCTTCCAACATAATCCTTCAGCAATTGATGAAACTCTTTTTGAAAGCCTTCATCAGCTATGATTTTCAGGTAGTTTTGTCTAAGCTCCTCCACGTTTGGATACAACATCTCTGGGATGTATGCGCCTCCAAAATCTCCATAATAACCCTTCTCATTTACAAAATAACTCATAACCGTATTTTAAAATTTTTTAATTTATCATAATCTTTTACACCCGGCTCAGTCTCAAACCTGCTGTTTACATCTAACGCATACAGTCGTTCGTCACTGATAACCTGTATTGCCTCAACTTGCTCAATACCAATTCCGCCACTCAAAAAGTAAGGTGTTTGCAATTTGTAATTATCTAATAAAGACCAATCAAACTGTTTACCTGACCCCCCGTGAGCGGGTGTTTGGGTATCAAACAAAAAGTAATCAACCGCATCAACATAGCTGTCTAAACCATTAAATTCAAATGCTTCGTTAATTCCAAAGGCTTTGATAATGAACACAGCAGAATTTAGTTTGTTCTTTAATTCCATGCAATATGCAACGGATTCTGCTCCATGTAACTGCAGCCCATTTAAGTTATAACGCATAACAATGGCTAAAACTTCATCTATATCTTCATCGACAAAAACACCAACCCGTTTAATATTTTCAGGCAGCTGATCTAGTTCTTCAGGCATAAGAGTACCTGCGTAACGCTTTGACCCTTTATAGAAAATAAATCCCATGAAATCAGGCTCCAGACTAGCTATCTGCTTAATATTAGCAGGCTGCTTCATGCCGCAAATTTTAAGTTTAAGCGCCATTAGGCAGTCAGCTTTTTAAATGATTCCAATGCCTTTTTATTCATCAGCGACTCCTCTGCTTCATAGAAGCAATCGCCGAACGACTTACTGCTGTCTATTGTATTTATTGCAAGTGCAGCGTTACACAGCACTACGTTTTGTTGGGCTATAGTTCCTTCCCCATTTAACACATTCACAAAGATCTTTGCTGAAGATTCCACAGTATCGCCACCTTTAATTTCACTTTCATTTATGGTAGCAAAGCCAAGGTCGGCCACCGTGCGCAAGGCCTCTCCTGTCTTACTAAACGTTTTAAAATCACAGGTTAGCGAAACCTCATCAAATCCATCTACAGCATGCAAAATGGTGTAGTTCTTATCTGTATCCTGATATAAATACGCATAGATCCTAGCCAGTTCTAAACTGAAAACACCAACAATCTGGTTTTTAGGCTGCGCCGGGTTAACCATTGGCCCCAGCATGTTGAAGAAAGTTTTAACACCCAACTCTTTACGTATTGGCGCTACAGTTTTCATCGCCGGATTAAACAGTGGCGCATGTATAAAGCAAATACCTGCAGTATCCAAACTGCGCTTTAGGGTATCCTGATCGTTCGTAAATTTATAACCAAGGTATTCAATTACATTTGATGAACCGCAGCCGGATGATACACCGTAGTTACCATGCTTGGCAACCTTATAACCCGCACCGGCAACCACAAAAGAGGCCAGCGTAGATATATTAAACGTGTCTTTGCCATCTCCCCCTGTACCACAAAGGTCCACCAACTCATAATCAGAGAAATCGAGCTTAACACAAAGGTCAAGCATAGCATCTCTAAACCCCTGTAGCTCAGCAACGGTGATGTTCCTCATACCGTAAGCTGTAATAAATGCTGCTATTTGTGAGGAATTGAATTCGCCTAAGGCGATAGATGTAAGTATTTTTTGCGCCTCAGCTCTGCTAAAGGTTTTATTTTCAAACAGGTGGTTAAGTATTTTCTTCATGTTATTACCGCAAACAGCAGTTTTAAAAATCTCGTAAAACAAAAAAGGTTGCCTTAAAGCAACCCTCAAAATATTTTTATATAAAATAAAACGTTCCAAATAGGGTTATACTACGCTACTGCGTTGTGCCACCACCAATTATTAAGTCCGTTTGTTTGTATCATCGTTGGACAAATATGGAATTGTTTTTGCAAAGCAGCAAATCTTTCCTAAAAATATTTTTAATTAATTGCGTTTCATAAAGGCAAGCGCATAGTCATACACCTTATTCCATCCGAAAATCATCTGAGTGATCATCCCTACATGCTTTTTATTGGGCATAATATGCAGCTCAACAGGAACTTTGCTTTCGGTTAGCAGTTTATTTAGTCGGGTAGATTGTATTTGAATTGCCGGATAGGTTTTCTCGCCATAAACTATCAGATGTGGGTTATGAATTCCGCTTACATAATTTAACGGCGACCCCTTTGTCCACACTTTTGGGTCTTTGCTAAACGTCCGCAGAAAATCATAGTAGCTGTTGTCCTTCTCCGCCACCGTTAAGTATTCATTCATATCCAGTCCAAACGGGTCATTTAAAATGACGCCCTTAACCGGATTCTCAATCCCAGCTGCTTTAAAAAACACCGGATTTGCGTTGATCAGTTCAGCAAGGTGCCCACCTGCCGAATGCCCCATCAAAAAAATGCGCTTAGGGTTTCCTCCGTATTTAGAGATGTTGTTAACCACCCATTTAACGGCTGTTGCACAATCGGTTGCCATTTGTTCGTACTTGCTCTCAGGTGCCAGACCATAATTTATGGTAACGGTTACTGCGCCCTTTCGTGCAAAATTCCTGCCCAGCCACCAGTAAATATCTTTCTTGCCACTGCTCCAGGATCCCCCATGAATAAAAATGATTACATCCTGTGCAGTGTTAACATTCGTCTTGTGGTAAATATTCAACTGCCTTCTGATATCGCCCGTTGCAGAACCGTAATCGATGTCTTTTTCAACCTTAACCCCGGCAGACCATGCCGAAATCACACCAATGAAGGCAACGAGCATAAGCGTCAATGTGAGTTTCATTCTTTTATTTAATTAAGGCATTCTTCTCCTTCGTAAAGTGTTTGAATACCAATGTATCAGCAAGTGAAGGCAGTAATTTGTTTAGCCAAACCGTTAACTTTCCCTGTCCGGTTATCACTAAGGTTCGCGCCCGTTTCGCAATGCCGTCGGCCATAATTACGGCTACTTCTTCAGCCGTCATCATCTTACCTTCTTCCATACTGGTTTCGCCATGCGAAGTTCCGTCTTTTGCCAAGGCAGCCACACGGATATTCGAAGTGGTAAAACCCGGACAAGCGACCATAACATGCACACCTGTTTTCAGTAATTCTGTTCTAAGGGATTCCATAAAACCATTCATGGCAAACTTAGAGGCAGAATATCCGGTGCGACCAGGCAATCCCCTATAACCTGCTATAGAAGATACGCCAATTACACTGCCTTTGGTTTTCAATATTTCAGGTAAAGCGTATTTTGTGCAATAAACCGTGCCCCAAAAGTTAACATCCATTAGGTTTTTAAGCACAGAAAGGTCCACATCATTAAATAATGCACGCATAGATAGACCCGCATTGTTAATCAGAATATCAATTTTACCGAATGTAATCAGGGTTTGTTTGATCAGCAACTCACAATCTGCTTCAATGCTTACATCCGCTTGTACTGCAATGGCTTTAATTCCATAGCGCTTTTCCAGATCTGCAGTTATTTCACACAGTGAAACGTACTGTCGCGCGCCCAAAACCAGGTTTGCACCCCGTTTTGCAAATTCTTCTGCACAGGCCTTTCCAATACCAGACGAAGCCCCGGTAATAATTACAACTTTATTGGTAAAATTCATTCTTATTTGCTTAATGAGTTTTCGTAAGGAATTCTGGTCACAATAGATCTGCCCAGGGTGATTTCGTCCGCATACTCCAATTCTCCGCCGAAGGCGATTCCCCTAGCAATCGTGGTAATAGGGATCTGAAAATCTTTTAGTCTTTTGTACAGGTAAAATAGTGTGGTGTCTCCCTCCATAGTCGCACTCAGGGCTAAAATCACTTCCTTAACCGGAGTGGTTGCCACACGTTGCACCAATGAATCAATATTTAAATCAGACGGACCAATTCCATCCATCGGCGAAATCAACCCTCCAAGTACATGATAAACACCAAAATACTGAGAGGTATTTTCAACAGCCATTACATCGCGGGTATCTTCTACCACACAAATAACCTCTTTATCGCGTTTATGGGCAATACAGATCTCACATATATGACTATCGGATATGTTATTACAAATCCCGCAATGTTTAATTTCTTCCCGTAACTTAATTATGGTATTGCCGAAGTGAGCAACTTCTACCTGCTCTTTATTTAAAAGATGCAAAACCAATCGAAGCGCAGTTTTCTGACCAATACCAGGCAGTTTAGCAAATTCACCTACAGCGTCTTCAAGTAATTTGGAAGAAAAGTTCATCTTACAAACTTAGATAAAGTTACGTAAGTATCCATGAACACAATTAAATCAATACTTGTGAATAATTGCCGCTGAAAGCAATTCTATCGATCTCTTGGCTTCCCTTGAAAAAAAATACACTCTTAGCCAAAACTTAGATAAAGTTACGTAAGTATCCATGAACACAAATAAAAGCACCTATATAATAATAGGATTTCTTACATTTAAATGCTAAAAACATCCTATGAGTCCGGCTATACTTTTATCTTTTCTGATTGGTTATTTCCTGCTGTTGATCATCATCGCCTTTGCAACTTCTAAAAAGTCGTCTGATAACTCCACCTTCTTCATTGCCAACAGGAATTCTAAATGGTACTTAGTTGCCTTCGGCATGATTGGCACTGCCCTATCCGGCGTAACATTTATATCGGTGCCGGGTGAAGTAGGTTCGCCTGCCGGAAACCAGTTCCAATATTTCCAGTTTATACTTGGCAATGCCATCGGTTTCATAATTATAGCCACAGTACTGCTGCCGCTGTATTATAGAATGAAGCTGACTTCAATTTATAGCTATATAGAACAGCGACTGGGCTTCTACAGCTATAAAACGGCCGCATCTATATTTCTTATTAGTCGTACTATCGGCTCTGCCTTTCGCCTGTACCTGGTAGTGATTGTATTGCAGCGATTTATATTCGATAGCTACGGTATTCCGTTTTGGGCCACCGTACTCATATCACTTGCTTTAATTTGGTCGTACACCTTTAAAGGAGGTTTAAAAACGATTATCATAACAGACACACTGCAAACATTTTTCCTTGTATTGTCGGTATTTTTGACGCTTTATTTTATCTGCAGCAGTCTGGATCTTGACATTCCAGGCACCTTTGAAACCATCAAGAACAGTGGCTACTCCAAGATATTCTTTTATGAGGATTTCCTCACCAGCAATTTCCATTTTAGCAAGCAGCTGCTTGGTGGTATTTTTGTAACCATAGCCATGACCGGCCTAGATCAGGATTTGATGCAGAAAAATTTGAGCATGAAGACCATCGGCGAAGCGCAGAAAAACATGTTTACATTCACAGCGGTATTTGTAATATTGAACATCTTCTTTTTGAGCGTAGGGGCATTGCTCTACATTTATGCAACCAAAAACGGTATCGACATCCCACTGGATCACATCACCGGTAAGCCACGTACCGATTTCCTTTTTCCTGAGATCGCCTTTAACCACCTGGCCCTGATACCTGGTGTGGTATTTATGCTTGGACTTACAGCCGCTACGTTTGCCACAACAGATTCCGCCTTAACAGCATTAACAACTTCCTTTTGTGTAGATTTTCTACAGATGGATAAGGGTGATAATGCCAACTCAAAAGCTTCAGTAAATAAAAGACACCTAGTGCATGTTGGTTTCTCTATCTTAATGTTCCTGGTAATTATTGTTTTCAACGCTTTAAATGATGAATCTGTAGTAAAAGGGATATTTAAAGTCGCGTCTTATACGTATGGCCCGTTACTCGGCCTGTACAGCTTCGGATTATTTGTAAGAAACAGAGGATTGCATGACAAACTTGTTCCCTTTATTTGCGTTATATCTCCGGCTATATGTTATTTGCTGAATGAATATTCTGTACAATTACTCGGCGGTTACAAGTTTAGTGTCGAACTGATCCTTGTAAATGGCCTTATCACCTTTATTGGATTAATACTGATCAGCAAAAAGACAGATCAGCAAACCAAATTTTAATTAGAAGAGCAATAGAATGACTAGTGAAGAGAAAATAAGAAGTGCATTTGAGAACAAGAACTGGCAGGAAATAAAGGTAACCGACTCCTGGCAGATCTTTAAAATCATGGCAGAATTTGTAGACGGATTTGAAAAGCTGGCCAAAATTGGCCCGTGTGTATCCATATTCGGTTCTGCCAGAACTGCCGAAACCAATAAATATTACGAGATAGCGGTTGAATGCGGTAAGCTGTTAACAGACCGTGGGTATGGTGTAATTACAGGTGGCGGACCGGGTATTATGGAGGCCGGCAACAAGGGCGCGCATACCAATGGTGGAAAATCTGTGGGTTTGAACATAGAGCTACCTTTTGAGCAGTTTCACAACAAATACATCGATCATAATAAATTGCTGGAATTCGATTACTTTTTTATCCGTAAGGTGATGTTCATGAAGTATTCTCAGGGTTTTATTGTGCTGCCTGGTGGTATGGGTACAATGGATGAGCTTTTTGAGGCAATTACCTTGATACAAACCGGCAAAATAGCGCGCTTCCCAATTGTATTGGTGGGCAAGGATTATTGGAGCGGACTGGTTGACTGGATTACCAAAACCATGCTGCATACGGAACACAACATCCACGAAGAAGATTTAAACCTGTTTAGATTGGTTGATACTGCGGAAGAAGCCACAGAACATATTTTCAGGTTCTACGACAAGTATGTACTGAAACCAAATTTCTAGCTAAAAGTGGGTTACGCCACCAGAGACCACCAGTTTCATGGCATCGGCCGCACTCATGTCCAGCAGTTTGATCTTTTCATTCTTCACCACATAAACCTGACCGGCAAAGGAATAAGAGAAGGGAAAATACACGATAGATTCTCCAGGCATGCCGATAGCCGTAAGGTCACTTTGTGTTAAAAAGCCAATTCTCTTTAAATCGCCCTCTACATTAACAATAACCGGGGTATTAAACTTCTTTTCATCGCCAACAAATGCTTCTGTAAGGTCTTTGATTGAAGAATAGATGAATTTTAAAATGGGCAACCTGTTCAGTATCCGCTGAAACCAATTGTACATTGGCTCAGTTACAAAGTTGGTTACAAAGATTCCCGCAGCTAGTATTAAGGCGATAACCAGTACCAGGCCCAACCCAGGGATATTCCTGCTGTCGCCGGTAATTGGATTTACTCCAAGTATGTTGTTAACGTTCAGCCAGCTGTCTACCGTAGTAACAGCCCAAATAACTATGAAAATACTTAAGGCAACAGGCAAGACTATCAATAGTCCTTTGATCAGATAATTCAATAACGCCCTGCCGATTCTGTTCATGCTGCAAACTTATAGAAAATTAAATCGTACAGGAATACTATTCGTAAAAATAGACACGCTTTACCCGTTGCGATATATTTGTTAATATCTCGTAAGGGATCGTATCAATCTGTTTAGCCAGGTCTGCAATAGTCAGCTCCCCATTGAATACAATTACTTCGTCACCTGTCTTCACATTCATGCCTGTTACATCCAGCATACACATATCCATGCAGATCACACCTACAGTTTTAACAGGCTTGCCGTTAATGAGCATGTGGCCTACCCCATTACCAAACCTTCGGCTATAGCCATCAGCATACCCTATTTTAACAGTAGCAATCTCACCACCCTCTGCCAATGAACCTTTGCGACTATACCCTACACTTTCATTCGGCTTGAGGTGCTTTACCTGTGTAACAGTCGTTTTAAGCACGGCTACTGTCTGCAATGCGCGGGGGTTTGAGAGGCCTCCGTCAAAACCATATAGCCCAATACCTATGCGTACCATATCTAACTGCGCTTCGGGAAAACGCGTTATACCTGATGTATTGGAGAGGTGCCTGATAAATGGATGGCCAATTTCTTGCTCAATGTCATCTGCCATAGCAGTAAACCTTGCAAGCTGGTGCCTGGAAAAATCATCATGGTCGGCACTCTCGCTTCCAACCAGATGGGAAAATACAGAAACAACCTTTAATTTCTTATCTGCCTTTAAGCTTAGCAGTAAATCTGCAATATCCAACTCTTCAAAGCCCAACCTGTGCATACCTGTATCCAGCTTTAAATGCACAGGGTAATCGTATTCATTGTCCCCTAAATAACCGGAAAAACTTTTTAATATATCAATGTTATAAAGTTCAGGCTCTAAATGATGTTTAATGATGGCATCAAAGCCGGATGGCTCCGGACTCATTACCATAATTGGCATCGTAATCCCGGCCTTTCTCAATGAGACACCTTCATCGGTATAGGCTACGGCCAGGTAATCTAACTTATGGTATTGCAACAGATTGGCAATTTCAAAACTTCCACTGCCATAAGAAAAAGCCTTAACCATGGCCATAACTTTAACGCCTGGTTTTAATTTATTACGGTAATATTGCAGGTTACCCGACAATGCATTCAAATCAATTTCTAATACCGTATCGTGAATTTTTTGCGATATGATGGCACTGATCCGCTCAAACTCAAAGCGGCGGGCGCCCTTCACCAGGATCGTTTCATTACTAAAATGCAGTGAAGGAAATTTATCAATAAACTCCTGGGTGCTCTCAAAAAATACCGATTCTAACTCAAACACATCTGCATGTGCAGCAATATGAGGCCCAACCCCTATAAGCTTATTGATGTTCTTTTGCTTTAATAAAGCAGCTATTTCTTTGTAAAGCACTTCATCGGTTTTACCTGTCTCCACCAAATCCGATAAAATCACCGTCTTAATCACATGCTGATTTTGCAGGTTTAAGAAGTCGAGCGCAATGGCCAATGAAGAAGTATCGGCACTGTAAGAGTCATCAATCAATGAACATTGGTTGATTCCTGTTTTCAACTCCAGCCGCATACTCACCAGTGTGAGTTTCTCTAACCTGATATCGGCCTCCTTAGGCGCATAATCCAGCGCCAGCATTGTAGCCCAGCAAATGATCCCGTTTTCTACAGATGCTTTATCCCTGAAAGGAATCAGACATTCAATCTCCTCACCTTTAAACCTTGCACGTATATAGGTCCGCCCGTCAATGGGTTCAACAAATAAAATCTGCAGATCTGCTTTCTGCTTCAAACTCCATGAAAACCTGGTCTTACCTGGCAAATCCTTTTCTTTAATGCCAGTTGTGTAATCCGGCGAATAGATAAATATTTCAGTATCTGCAAAAAGCTTCAATTTCTCTGTCAGCTTCTCAAAGTGCGATTCAAAGCCTTCGGCATGTGCTTCACCAATATTGGTAAGTATCCCAATGGTAGGTTGAATAATGCGGGCCAGGGTTTCCATTTCATTCGCTTTTGAAATACCCGCTTCAAATATTCCCAGCGTATGGTCTTCATCAATCTGCCATACAGACAAGGGCACACCTATTTGAGAGTTGAAGCTTTTCGGACTTCTTATAATATTATGATCCGCAGCAAGCAGCTGATAAAGCCATTCCTTAACAATGGTTTTACCGTTACTGCCGGTAATGGCAACGGTCTGTAAGCTGTATTGTTTGCGGTTGTAAGCGGCAAGGGTTTGCAGCGCGAAGAGCACATCTTTAACCAGGATTATGTTTGCATCAGGAAACTGGTCCAGATACGTCGCATTGCTGATCACAAAATTGCGGATGCCCGTATCATAAGCGTCCTGAAGGTATTGGTGTCCATCTCGCTTAGCAGCAAGTGCAAAAAACAACGATTCTTCGGGGTCTACTACGGCACGGCTATCTATTACCAGCTGACTGATCGTAGCTTCACTTACAGATAAAAAGGATTTTGGGTCCAGGATCCCTGCAATCAATTGTATGGAGTAACTCGCGTGGCTCATGCGTCAAAATTAATCATTTTGCGGTCATACTGAATGTATACGTTCCTGAAAGTATTGAAATGGGCTCAGGCAGACCTGCGCTATCTACACCAATAACAATGGCTTTCCCATTACTGGTAACCCTTGCAGCAGAGAATTTCTTTGGCAGGTAAATCATTGCCTTCATATTGGCAGGTACAACAACATGAAGCTGATAATTATTTGGATTGTTCTTAACCGATAAACTAATTGGTCCCCTAATTGTCGGCACTGTTGCATCCGCATAACTTAGCGTGCCTACCTGCGGTTTTATAAAAACAGTCTCAAAGCCAGGTGTTAATGGTTCAACCCCCATTAATTTTCTGGAGATGATGTTTGCAGGCGCAGCGCCCCAGGCATGGTTCCAATCCTGATTGGGTTTAAAACTATTGTCCCATGCCTCCAATGTTATGGTACTTCCCACCCTGATCATATTGTACCAGCTCCTTATAGACCCTGAGCTCAATAAGGAAAGGGCATGGTCTTCATCGCCGCCCTTGTATAAAGCTTCCATTAGGAACTGCGAGCCGTAAACGCTGCTGGCCATTCCCCTCGACCGTATAAAATTCAGTACCGAAAGCTTGTGTGCTTCAGGCACTAAGTCGAAGTTTAAGGCAAACATATTCGCATGCAATGAGGAATGATCAGTGGCGTTACCATCCTTATACAGTCCCTTACCAGCATCTAAAAAAGTGTCGTTATAAACTGTTTTCAATTTTTGATGCGCTGTGCGATAGTAAGCGGCATCAGTATTTTTATGCAGCACCCTGGCTACCTCTTCCATAATTTGTAAAGCCTTATAATGGAAAGCATTGGTCACAGCATTATAGGTATTAAAAACAAATCCATCAGTCTCACTTACGGGCCAGTCTACAATGTCCCTGATCGGACCGTTAAAATTGATCGACTGTGTGAAAGCCGGTGTTTGTAAACCTGTTGTTGTAGAAATCAACCCATTTTTCTCAATCAGTTGTGTAAGTGTACGGTTCTTTAATATATCGTAATTGGCTGCGAGCGATCTGCTATCGCCTGTATACAGGTAATCATTCCAGGCAATGATGAGCGCCTGCAATATCCACTCAGTAGGCCAGGTTGGTTTTTCGAGTAAGTATTCTGATGTAGCCCGCGCCATACAAAACTCCCTGTCTACACCATAGTGACCCAATTGATTAATCAGCGCATCTGCTTCATAAGGAATGCGCTCCCTGTCACCATCCACATAAATTCCCGCAAAGGAAGTCGCTTTTATTGAATATTTACAAAGTTCCCAAATCTGATTTATGGTATCGTTGCTGCATTTAAAGTTAGAGGTATTGTCCCGGAACAGGTAGTTAACAACCATACGGGATACTTTCGACACAGGCAATTGGATTGACATACCTTCTATCCCTACGTACCTGAAGGGCAAAACCTCACCGATATAATCAGGCATTTTGATGGCGCCGGGCCCTGTATTTCGTTTATCGGCCTCAATATTAACTGTATAGCTATGTTCCCCTTTTTTCACTACCAACTTCTGCATACGGTAGCGTATCGTCCCGGCAGGTTTACTATTTACCCTACTGTGCTCTTGTGTTTCGCCCATGTGCACCAGCACCGTGTCATTGCCTGTTTCAGAGTTTAGCGTCAGGTTCAGCTGGCCAAAAGCATCTTTACCAAAATCGAATGTCTGGTAATTATTAGCTGCCAGTAATTTCGTTTTAGCAACCTGCCTTGCTTTCCTTAATTTTTCTGTAGATGCTTTGTACGTTTCAAGTTGATTGCCCGTCGTAAATACTTTTAAGAACGACCAGTTGCTCTCTCCGTCTGTATTGGTTACAACCTTCACTTTCCAGTAATACGTTCTATTGGGCTGCAAAGCTGGCCCTGCATACAAAACTGCCACTGAAGCGGCGCTTTTTATAAAACCACTGTCCCAAATATTTCCCTTTCCTTTATCGAGTTTTTCCTTTGAATCGGCCAGCAGTATCCTGTATTTTAACTGCATGGTGCCTTGCCTTACCCCTGGCACAATCCAGCTAAATGAAGGCATATTTGATGTTACCAGCGCATTTTCGTTTGGGTATCTATTTCCTCCCGTTCCGCTGAGCAGATCCGTCAGTAATCCGGCAGGGGCATTTTGAGCTATTAAACTACAGGATAAAACTGTTAACAAAAGGAAAGTAGTCGCTAAAATTTTCATTTTTTAATGAGGTGTTACAACTCATCAATGTACTGAAAATTATATTATATCACATTCCGCAATCACAATCAGACTGTCAATCTTTCATTAATTCTCTTTGCTTTTTTCTTTGTCTTTATTGAATGAAAACCTTCTGGATATACTAAAACCCCATCTATATTGTCCCTTTGACCAGGAGCTCTTTGTGTCAGGGATAAACTGCATTTCCTGAATGGCCGTTGCATTTGTAAAATTTAAGTGAAAGACATGTCCCCCAGTTTCCATCTCCAGGCCTACCCCCAGCGGATTGTAAAACTTGGATAGGTTAACGCCCTCTAAATATTCCTGTTGCTCCTCGTTACGAAATGGCAGCACATAATCAACCACCAACGACATCCATTTACTGACTTTCAACCTTCCACCGGCTCCGATTGCAAAGAGCTCATTCTGATCGCGAAAAGCAGTATAGTTTCTATGAATATAGGTTGGTACCAGCGTAACAGAGAAATTGGAGTTGAATTTTCTGGCGATGATGAGTTGACTAACATAGTTCATCCTATCGGAAAAGTTTTGGTAAGAAATCGCCGAAGTCGGATCGTCCCGGTTTGCTTTTACGGCAGCGATAGTGTTGCTCCCAAATAAGGTGATTGAAACGGGAACCTGGTCGTCCGTGGTTTGTTCGATGAGCCTGTACTTCAAACTGAGCTCATAAAGCTGTTGTACAACAGTAGCACCTTTGGCGCGCGCTAACCCTGCAGTTAACCGGTCAGTTACCCCATAATCGAAACCAATCCTGATGTCTGTAGAATTGTCAAGCCCGAAAAACTGTCTCACACCGCCATTATCACCTGCAATATCTCCAAATCTATGGTCCACTTTAAAATCAAGCTCGTTCTTGTGGATGGTTTCGTTTGTATGCAAGTTAATTAACTTGGTCGATTTGAAAGTCGCCATAACTTTCTCTCTGGTTTTTGGCACCGAATTCAAAGCATTTTCTAAATCAGTTTGTGAAAATGCCGGATGAGCGCTCATAAGCACTAGCAACACAATCGTCCCTTTAATTGTATTTCGTCTTAAAGATATATTCATTTGTTTTTATTGATTAGGTGAATAAACTGCCTGGACCTTTACCTCGACGAATTCTGCGATGTTTTTAAAGACAAGCGATGGAATCTTTATGCCATGGTCGGCTATTCTAACTTTAAAACTTGCTTTACCGGTAATGTTTCCATTGGTCACAACAAGTTCGGCAGGTGCTGTATAGGTTTTTGCTACGCCATGTACCTTTAGGCTGCCGGTTACACTTACCGGATAGGTCCCGTCTTTTGAAGGGTCGAATGTGCCGGTTATTTTGCCGCTAAATTCTGTGTAGGGGTACTTCTCCGACTCCATATAATTCTCATTGAAATGCTCCTGCATTAATTTCTTCTGAAACTTGAAGGATGTATTGCTCACTTTGAATAGAATTTCACCGCTTTTGGGGTTCAATGCTGAACTGGCAGTATTGCTTTTCGCTTCTATATCTTCCAGAACGGTACTCGAATAGAATGACACCAGCGCATTTTTACTAATCAAAAGTTGTGCTTGTACCGGCAATTTTGCGGTCAAGAGGACGAATAATATCAGAAGGTTTTTCATAGAATTTTATTGAGGTAAACCATTATCAAACCATGTTTGCAGGGAACTAAGCTCGGTAGCAGAGAGGCTTCCGCCTTTGGGCATCGTTTTGCTCACCAATACCAATTGTTTTATCGAAGCCGATTTTGCAGAGACAGAACCAAAACCATTAAATGTCCAAAATGCGGAGGCGGACCCTCCTGTTGCGTGACAAACTGAACATTTTGATTGAAATAAGCCCTGAACAAAATTGGTGTACGTGATGGTTGTACCGGGATTTTCCGGTACAACTACTTCATCAGGTTTCATTTCCAAAGCTTGTCTTTTGGAACAGCTGGCCAGGCAAAAATAAATGACTGCCAGGATTGCCAGAATGATGATCTTGCTCATAATCTATTGGGTTAAGGCAGCTGAACTTAAATTTAATATCGGCCAAACGCCTGGTGACGGAACGCTAACACCCTTTGTTTCACCACGTTTTGTATCTGGTCCGAAGTAATACAATGGATGTCCCTTAAACGTGAGCTGCTTTTTTCCTACTGAGGTGATCTGTACAACCAGGTTCTTGCTAATTACTGAGGGTAGATTCAATATTTCTGATTCAAATATTGGCCAGGTGGAGTTGTTCGACAAGTCGGCTTTGGTATAGGTATTTGTGTTGAACGTGTCTGGCGCATACGCATATAATGTTCTGCCGGCAGCATCAGTTAAGTATTGGGTAATGCCTGTACCTTCTTTATTGTCGGCGGTATAGTTTTTACCATTGCTTCCTACCAACTGTATATTGGCCAGCATAATGGAGTAGTCTGGCTTGGCTACAAACCAATTCCCACCTACACCATCACCATTTACATCTCCGCTCTTGGTATCTGAAGCATAATAATACAATGGCCATCCTTTATAAGTGGTTTGCTTTTTACCGTCTGCCCTGGTGATGGTTCCCATATCTGTTGCGGTCATTCCTGCTGGTACGGTAGCATCCTCTGCATAAAATGCAGGCCAAACACTTTCGCATCCGCCGGTACATCCGGAAGTGCCATTGGCATCAACTGCAAAGAAATAGAGTGATCTGCCTTTGTCGTCGGTCAGCATTGAGCCAAACGCTACATTGGAAGCCATTTTAAGGGAGGTTTTGGTGACTACAGGAATTACGGGTTCAGGTACAACCGGTGTTTCGGGACTATCGCTGCTTTTTGAGCAGGCTGCCAGCAATAAGAAAGAAAACGCAATGGCTGAGAACAATTTTTGAGATAGGGTAAGCATAATCTTGAATTTAGGTTTACTTATTTTGTTACTTATCTCCGTTACGGGCGCTGTTAAAAGAAGGTTGTGTGGGTAATTTCGGCATCGATAAAAAAGTAAAATAATACACTGTGGTTCAATGATTTGTGTAGTAAAAAATATATTTTTGCTTGCTGGGGCAACCCTTTTCGGCTTATTGCCGTAGGCGCATATACATTAAGGTATCTAAACAAATAGTGCAGGAAATCATAAAAGGTTGTATTCAGAAACACAGGGTGAGTCAGCACTTACTCTATAAAGAATATTATAGCTACTGTATGGCTATTTGCCGACGCTATGCCGTTAATGATGATGAAGCTGCAGACGTTCTGAACGATGGCTTTTTGAAAGTGTTTACCCACATCGGCAAATATGATTTATCAAAACCTTTCAAACCCTGGCTAGCTAGAATCATGACCAATACGGCCATAGATCACTATCGTTCCAACCTCAAATTCAATGTAAACGAAGACCTTGCTGATCACGAAAATATCGGTCAACAGGCAACTATTTACGGAGATTTGGCGTATCGTGATTTGCTGGCAATGGTTCAGGGACTTACCCCTTCCTACCGGGTGGTATTTAATCTTTTTGCAGTTGACGGATATACGCATGAAGAAATCAGTGAAATGCTGAAAATTTCAGTTGGTACATCAAAATCAAATCTTTTCAGGGCAAGACAGAAATTGCAGGAAAGACTGAACAACGACAATGATGAAAAGCTGAAAACAGCCACCCCAGAAATTAAGATTAAATATGGGTCATGAAAGCCCGGCAACTTACTATACTACAAATGAAAAATGACAATGAAATAGATCAGCTTTTTAAAAAGGGATTAAGCCAACCGGACATCCCCTTTGATGAACTGCATTGGGAAAAGATGGAGGAAAAGCTTGGATCTGAACCTAAGAAGCGGGTAATTCCATTATGGGTACTCAGCGTCTCTGGCATTGCCGCTGCATTGCTGATTGCTATGTTTTTATTGCTGAATAAAGATCAAAGCAAGCCTGTATACAAATCTGATGAACTTCATGCAGATCATGTTAAGCCGAAGGGCCAGGAAGAAACGGTAAAAAACAGTTCAATGGAGCCAAACAGTTCAATTGGGCAAAATGGTTCAGCCGAGCCAAAGCAAGTTAATAGGAGCGCACAAAAACATGTTGCAGGTGTAACTGACATGCCGGAAGACCCTGTAGTTGAAACAGGGCCTTTAACAATTGCTACTGCAGATGCTGTTCAGGTAAAGCCATCCCCTATTGAAGCTGCTAACCAACCGGCGCTTATAGCTGAGACCAAAGCGATTGTACCTGCAGAAAATACTACGCCTGCCGTTGTTTCCAATCCAAAGAAACTGCCTGTAATGGGAAAGAGTCCCTTTTCATTAAGTATTATTGCAGCACCGGATATATCTTCCAGTCAAGATCATGTTAGTGCTAAAGTAAGCACCAATGTGGGTCTGCTGGCAACCTATTCCATCACAGAAAAGTTGAGCATAACTACAGGTGCCATATACGCAAGGAAACTATACGACTACGCCGGCATGTCTGCATCCAATTATGGAAACCCCGGAAAAGCCTGGGAAGTCGACGCCGATTGCAAGGTGTTGGACATCCCTTTAAACGTTAACTACAAAGTGTTTAGTAAAGGTAGCAATGCTATTACCCTTAATACCGGAGTTTCCAGCTATTTCATGCTAAATGAAAAATACAAATACATAAACAGTGATGGGGCGGGCGGCACTAAAATATCCAACCTCGAGTTTGTAAACAGGAATCAACACCTGGCAGGTGTAGCTAACTTATCTGTAAGCTTTAACCGTCAGGTGAGTAGTCAGCTAAACATAGGCATTCAGCCATTTATCAAGATACCACTAACGGGCATAGGCTATCATGATTCAAAACTACGGTCTACCGGCGTTGCATTTTCTTTAAACTTTAATCTTCCAAAATCTTCTGGCGACAAGTAATTTTGTACTGAAAATATAATGATATATTTACCAGTGAATAATCAAATATACGCCCCCAGTTATGAAATTCTCATGCACCATTATGGTTGCACTGTTAAGCAGTACTTGCTTTGCGCAATCATTGCAAAAAGATACCCTCAAAAAATTAGATGAAGTAATCATCAACAGAATCAGTAAACAGCGGGATATATCAAGGCTCGACTCAATAAAAGGGACATTCATCTTTTCTGGTAAAAAAACAGAAGTAATAAATTTAATTAACCGAGATGCTGCAATTTCCGAAAAGTATGCGCGACAAGTTTTCGCGAAGATACCGGGTATCTTCGTTTATGATATGGATGGTACCGGCAACCAGATCAACATCTCAACGAGGGGGTTAGACCCACACCGGGGATGGGAATTTAACATAAGGAAGGACGGCATTATTACCAACTCTGATATGTATGGCTATCCTGCCAGCCATTACAACATCCCGTTGGAAGCCGTAGAAAAAATAGAACTTGTTAGAGGTACCGGGTCCTTACAGTATGGCGCCCAGTTTGGCGGTATGCTCAATTACGTAACTAAGCAGCCTGATTCTTTAAAAGCCTTTGCTTTTGAAAGCATTAACACTGCAGGTACTTATGGTTTGCTCAGCACATTCAATTCTATCAGCGGCACCAAAGGAAAGTTTAAGTATTATGCATGGTTTAACAAGAAAACAAACCATGGCTACAGGAAAAATTCAGATTCCCGTTACGATGCACAAGACGTTTCTTTATTTTACGATTTTAGTCCGGCGCTACACATAAAAGCAGAATGGACCCGTTCCAACTATATCGCTCACATTGCAGGCCCCTTAACCGATGCCCTATTCAATGCGGATCCAAAAACATCAACCAGGTCAAGAAACTTTTACAGCCCTGAAATTAATGTTCCATCTATTACGGTCGACTGGATTGCAGGCAGCAATACAAGGGTAAAATTTAGCACTTCTGCTATCATAGGTTCCCGCAGCAGCGTATTGTTTGATAAACCAACAACCACTGTTGATGCCATCGACCCTGCTACGCTTCAATATGCAAACAGGCAGGTAGACATTGATAATTTCAACAGCTATACTTCTGAGCTAAGGGTGCTGCAAGGCTTTAAGTTGTTTAACCAAATGCATCATTTGGCAGCGGGAATCCAATACATGAATAACGATTTACGCCGTCGCCAGCTTGGTAAAGGAACAACAGGCGTCGACTACGATCTGTCGTTGGTATCACCCGGCTTCGGCAGGGATATGCACTTCAGAACAAAGAACATGGCACTTTTTGCAGAAAACAGCTGGTCGCTCTTTGAGGGTTTTACACTTAATACGGGAATAAGGTCTGAAATTGGTGAGACAAACATGACCGGCATTATTAATAATTATCCTGAAAATGCTATTCCAAATACCATTAAACATCAGTTTCCATTATTTGGTGTAAATGCGCAATACCGCCTCAATAGCGCGATGAATGTATATGGAGGCTGGTCTCAGGCTTACCGACCTGTAATTTTCAAAGACATTATTCCTACTTCACTTTTGGAATTGGCTGATAAAAACCTGGATGATGCCAAAGGCAACAATTTGGACGCCGGATTTAGAGGGGCATGGAAATTCTTAAATTGGGATGTGAGCTATTTCCGTCTGGCCTACAATAACAGGCTGGGTACATTGGCGCAAAAGAATGCAAACGGCGATGAAATTATCTTTAAAACAAATATTGGTAACTCATTAACAGAGGGAATTGAATTTTTTACACAGGCAGAATTTCAACTGACCAAATTAACAAGCTTCTCGCTGTATACCTCCACAGCCTATATGCTTGGCAAATATAAGGACGCAGTTGTTCGAAACGGGAATGTAAATGTATCTGTAGATGGGAATAGGATTGAGAGCGTACCCGAATGGCAGAGCAGAAATGGTGCTACATTTAAGTATCGTACCACCAGTTTGAGTTTATTGCACAGCTATACCGCAAAATCTTTTGCCGATGCTTTCAATACTGTAGCCCCTACTGCTACCGGATCGGCAGGCATAGTGCCCTCCTATCACATTTTTGACTTGAATACCAGAACCAACATAAACACTTTATTACAGCTAAGTTTAAATATTGGAAATGCGTTCGACAAGCATTATTTTACAAAGAGGCCTCAGTTTTATCCCGGACCGGGGATATGGCCTTCAGACGGCAGAACTTATTCAATTACCTTAGGGATTAAGATTTAACGAAATCCAAAAGCTATTGTGGTCAGCTAAAGTTATTGAGGTAGTTCAGGCGCCCTGTCTTTCCATGGCTCAGTGGATATGGCATCTAAAAAGGAAATTACTGCCGCTTTTTCGTTATTACTAAGCATCAATCCTCTTAGCAATTTATCATTAGCAGGATATAATGGGTCATTGGCCTCTTCAGGTTTACGCTTTTGGTTTGGCATCCCCACATTATACATATTCATCACCCCATCCATATTTCCAAATAGTCCATTATGAAACCAGGGTGCTGTGCGCATTACGTTTCTAAGGCCGGGAGTTTTAAACTTTCCAACATCTTCAGCCTTCTTAGTAATGTTGTATCGCCCCAAGTCTTCATATTTACGGCCATAATAGGTCAAGCCAAGGTTATGGAATTCTCCATCAGAAAATAAAGGTCCATTATGGCAGTTTACACATCGGGCCTTAGTACGAAACAAATGAAGTCCGAGGATCTGCTGGTCGGTTAACGCTTTTTTATTTCCTTCTAAGAACCTGTCAAAAGCTGCTTTACGACTAACGATTGTTCGCTGAAAAACTGCCAGGGATTCAAAAATATGTTTTGCAGAAATGTTTTCATTACCAAAAGCGGCAGCAAAGTATGGCTTATAACCTGATATTTTACTAATCTTTTGGGGAAGCAGTTTCATGTCCTGGTGCATCTCTGTTGAGGAACTCAACGGTCCCTGGGCCTGATCTTCCAGGCTTTCTACCCTTCCGTCCCAAAACAGTTTCTTAAAAAACCATACATTCTCCAGAGAGGGCGCATTGCGCTTATTGGGGGCATGATCATGGCCAATAGAGACTTCTCTGCCATCGGCATAATGCAAATCGGGAGCATGACAACTTGAACAACTGATCTGGTTGGATTCAGACAACCGTGGATCAAAAAAAAGCAGTTTACCCAACACAGCCTTAGCTTTGTTAGCAGGAATTTTTAAGTCCACAGGAGATGCCGGAACAACACCCAGCTCAGTGTATTTTACATTGGCATCCACATTTGGCTTTGGCCATAAATCAGGAGATTTCTCATAATAGCTGCGCAGAGAGTCCACCGGAATTTCCTCAAGAAAAGTTTCCATCCCCCTAAAAGAAATCAACACCAACACCCCAAACACGCTAAAGATTCCGAACAAGACCTGCCTCATGGCTCAAAAATAAAGATTAACTCCGAGATTTAAATTGCTCCGCTGGCCCGATGGTAAAAATGTTGCAGCAGCATTCTGGATCCCCTCAGCAACCTGGTTCAGGTAATTCCCCTGTAAACTAAAGCCGGTTTTAAATTCCTTAAAGAGCGTACCAGAAATGTAATTTAGCTTAAATGAACCTTTAAAAGCCCTACTGGTACCATAAGCGTAATCCCCATAAACAACTCCTCTTGTAAATACTGTTTCCTGAAGTTGTGGTACAGTTATCGAGCTACTAAGGGGAATGCGGTAACCTCCGGCCGCCCCAAAAGAAAGCAAACTATTTTTTCCTGTTTTGAGATAGTAGGTACCACTGATACCCGGCTCCACTAAGGAAGTAGTCACATGGTGGGCAGATACAACATCCTCTTTATCTGTATTTTGATATTCGAAAGAAGCACCAATCTCCAGCGATCTGGGACGTTGTGCATTCAGACGTATCAGGTATTCCGCTCCCGCTCTTTGATAATCATAACGGTAATTGACAGCATTATACAACACGCGCTTATCTTGTCCACTCGATTTAAATAGGTCTATAGACAACTGCTGGTTATCCTTTCCATTTTTACTAATTAAAACGTCAGCCTTCCAATCATCCAGTACAAATGTGCCGATTAAATTATCTGTTACTGAGTTGACTGTACGGAAATAATTGTTGTCGTTTAGTCGATCTGCACCTATTGAGGCACTAAATTGGTAAGTACCGGCACCGCCGGCATAATTTATAGCAAGCCCGTTAGACTTGGGTCTTCTCAAAGTCCTCTGGTTTTGTTGCATGATCTCAATAGACCCGTACCCATATATCATATAATTAATCCTGTCAGGGTAAGCGAGACTGACCTGGTAGTTGCCATTTTGGAAAGTAAGCGTATATTCTTCACTTCCGTAACCCCAATTGGCCTGCAAGCCCAAATAATGCTTCGTGTTAAAACGGTATACCAGTTGTGGTTTAAGCACAAGCTGAAAATTCTCAACCCCGGGTCGCGGATCAACCGAACGTGTTGAGGATTGGAAACTGTATTGCAGACCGCTTGCAATAAAAATTTTATCTTCAAGCAATGCATAGGACATAATACCTCCTACATCATATAAGGTACGCTCATAACTTCCAGCCTTTGAAGATGCGAAATAGTACGGCTGAGCGTCTAGTTCCGTACCCTTGGTAGTCCAATTCAGACTGTCCTGATAATTACGTGAAAAATTAAAATAACCAGAAAGTTTAAACTTGCCCAAAGTGGCTAAACCACTTGTTGCTACTTTCATAACCTGCTGCTTTTCGGCTTGTTGTACCATACGGTAATGACCTGAAACAGATTGATAAGAAAAACCAGCTACACCAGAACGCAGTACATCACTTGCTAGTAACGAAGTAGCATTCTTATAAGCGAGTAAGGATTGCTTTTCGGCCTGTGCATAGAAATAGCTGCTGTCAGTCTGAGCCCAGGCATCAGAACCCAACAGCAGCAAAATCAATATAATTTTTAGCTGTTTCAATTTCTTATTTAAAAGCAGTTTTGCTTGGATCAGCTTTATCCAATTCGTCAAAATCAGCATCCGAGTTATTGGTATCTTTTAGAATTCTTCTAGTACCAACAGTTTTTGCTGTTTTACGGATTAGCGATTGTGAGCTGTATTGGCCTTTAGATACAAACTTATAAGAAGCATCAAGACCACTTTCAAGCTTCTTTGGAAATTGATTGGCAGCAACGGGCGGCTGTGTCTCCACTGCATCCAGCACAAACTTACTAGGTACACGATAGTATAGATCAGTTGTCGCAGTCACAGTAACCACATCTGGTGAAGGATATTTTGGATAAGCAGTTACCACGTCCGTAGTTTTAAAAATTGCATAGGCATCTCTCCCTGTAGCTTGAAAAATAAGATCACGGTCAGCAGCAGCAATTACTTTCATATTTGGTACAGCCGGGTTATCAATATCGGAAGTTAACGGGGTAATCCCCGGAAATCCATTCAGGTTTACTTCGAAGTCAGCATTGCTAAGATCAACTGTCAAACTTGGGTCTTTCACACCTACTGAGACCCCGTCACTGCCTGTGTATGGCGCCTTGTGGTTAACCGCAGTTGTTGCGATAATAATGCTCGTACCAGCCTGAACAGGATATTGCTTACCAGTGCCGGGAATCATGAACAAATTCTTGGTGTAAATGTAATCTTCGTTGGCCTTTGAAATAGAATTACCAATAGATTTACCCCAGTCATATTGCCCGTTACTGCGGAAATAATTTTTCGTAAAATCAATTGCAGAGGATCTGGTATTGACCCCAAAAACCTGCGCGAAATATAGGCTGTCTGCATATAAGGTCTCATTGGAGTTGTTATAGATCTCTACAAAGCAGTCGCGAAACGTTGCGCCATTAGTGGTGTTGGAGCCCACGTAGTAAATTTGTTTGAATACCCAATCTCCTATCCTTCCGGCTTTGATAGTTAAGGCAAGCGAACCGGTACCGTTATTGATCGCCTGGTTTTTCAGCAAGCCATTGAATACAACATCTGCAGTGGTAGTGGTTGCCGTAATGGTGCTGTATTCTGCTGCACTAACACTTAACGATGCCTGAATGTCATAGTTACCTGGTATGATGCTTCCGAAGTTGATTTTGCCCGTGGCATCGGTCTTGGCTGTGTTAACTTGTCCATTAACCAGGTTGGTCAGCTTAATCTCAATATTTGCCAGCGGAAAATTGTAGGCTGTAAAACCAGCATCCATAGATACTTGCAAGTTTACAGCAACGGGTTGCACAGTAGATGTTTCATCTTTTTTACAAGCTGCGAAGCCTGCTAAAAGGATTAAAAAGAGTAAATGGATTTTTCTCATGTTTTATAATTTAAAATTTAACAGTAAACTCAGCTCCGACAGCGAGTGGCTCTACATAAGAAACCCGATTTTCGGAGACTGTATTGTAATATTGGTGCTGGATATTCAGCACGTTAAAAGCATTAATGGAAAAACGGATACGCTTCTTTATCTCCTTGGAGATGCGCATAGATAAATTGGTGTATGGGAAAGGGAGCCTGCCCTCGCCTTCAACCTCCCCGATTGGCAGCAAATGTCCATAATCCGGATCAGCGGCGTTAAAATTAGCAATGGGAAAATACCGGTAATCCTTGTCTGCATAAGCAAAAGGAAGTCCATAAGCATTTAAATTTACATTGTGGCGCTGCCAAACCATATCCAGGATAAAACTAACAACAAAGCCGAGTTTAGGGATATGGGTATCAGTATTAATCCTGGAAGTAATGTTGTAATCCTTATTTTCTGCCGCTTTATAAAAAGCAAACCAAGCTTTTTTCCCAGCTAGAATATCCTGGTCATTAGCCTGACGGATCGTATAGCCTGAATTCATGTAGTGGCTATAGTTAAAAACGGAATTGAAACTAAAACTGGTTTGTAGTTCGCGAATTTTACGCGTTGAAAACAACCATTCTATGCCATAACTTTTACTGCTTACCGTATTTAGTATTTCGGTACCCTTTAGTCCGGCATACACAATTTGCTTACCGGTTGTAAAATAAACGGGTTTTTGACCAGCTGTTGCCGTGTAGCCATACTCTGGAACAATCAGCGGATGAAAAACATCCTGTCCCGCGAAGCCATTGGTATTGTTTTTATAATATCCGAATATCGAGCTATCAAAATGCTGCTTCTTTACGCTCAGTCCGAATTCCAGTTGCGCAGACTGCGAAGGACGAAGTTTGCTGTTATCAGGAACAACCTTCTCTGTATAGACGAGCAATAAGCTTTCGTTCACATTGCCGGTAAAATAATTGATTAGCGGAATATCGTAGTAAGTTGGACTGGGATATCGGTGCGCCAACGTAGGCGATTTAGTGGAGATACCGTATGCAGCATTTAGCCTCCAATCTTTAGCGATTTCATAATTGGCATTGATTCTTGGCTGGAAATTTCCGTAACCGTTCTGACTATCATAACGAAGTCCTGCAGATACACTTAAATCACGTTTAAAAACTGGAAACTTAAAGTTGTCTTCTACAAAAATTCCCGAGTTAAAAATACCAGGCAAAAGCTCGAAATTATATGGCCGTTCATTCTGGGATTTAGAATTTGAAAATCTGGGCCTTGCTGGATCGGCCAAAACCCCCTGTCCCTTATTAGAAGAACCCGAAAAACTTACACCGGCAGTTAAAAAATGGGTAAGGGCTCCGGTAGCGAATTCATTGGAGACGTTAAGTGCTGAACCAAAATTAATTGGCCTCCCTACTACATGGTCAACCGCCAGAAAATTACCAGGTATGTAAAACCCTTCGTAAATTCCGGTAGTATCCTTATTGGCCATTGGCCTGGGACTATTGTTGATGTAAAATTGGCTATAAGATTCCTGGTTAGCAATGTCCCCATTGAACGACAAGCTGATCCGTTTAAGCACCTGGCTTCCGGAGATTTCCCAGGTACTTCGGTTACTTAATGAATATCGGGTATTTTTAGAATATGTCAGTTGCTCCCGACCGTCATCAGGGTCTTGCTTAGCATCATCAAACTTCTTTGCGAAGTCAAACGACAAAGTATTTTTCAGCCCCTTGGTAAAATAGCTTGTCCACATCAAACCAGCACCCAGCCGGGAATATTGCTTCAACCGGTCTCTTGGATCATCATTGGATATCAAGTAATTGAGGCTCGTATTCAAGGCGCCCAGGTTCCCTTTCAGTTTAAAGCCTTTTGTTAATGAAGTATTCGTAGATCCTCCGTTAAAACGGGTAGCCAGTTGGTAATCAGATTTGCCGGCCTGCCTTTTGATGATCACTGCACCATCTGTTAAATCCCCGTACTGAGCCGGTGCAACACCCTGAATCACCTCAATACTTTCAATATTATCCGCAGGAATATCCCTAAGATCTACGCCACCAAAAGTAACATCATAGGACCTGCCGTTCTTGGAGTCGTCAATTGTTGAACCTGCCATGCCATATTTACCTACACTTTTGTTCTGCATGTTTGCATTGTTGCTCTGAACAATCCCATCAATCACTATAGCTGTACCTAAGGAGTTATTTAGAGAAGTGTTCCCAGTGGAATTGGTTCTGAGCGTAAGGTTTTTCGCGCCTTGCAGATCCACCGGCGAATAGAGCTTACCGGGTAAATTCTTAAGCACATCATCCAAACTGAACGCTTGTAGCTGCTCTATAGCCTGGCGGTCAAATATAATAGAGGAATTACTCGATCCATTGGCCCGCCTCGTAGAATTGATCTGCACCTCGTTTAAGTTCAAGTTTAGACTGCTCAGTCGCAACGCCAAAGGCTTGCCGTAATCCACTGCACGTATAGTCGTGTCAACGGTCACCTTACCAATAAGGGAAATCACTAAGTTTAGCGTAGGAAAACGCTTAGGATCAATCGAAAAATTAAATGTACCAATGGTACTACTATAGGTTATTTTATCAGCATTAACCGCCCTGACAGTAGCATAGTCAACAGGTCGGCCAAGCTCATCGGTCAGCTTTCCATATAAAGTAACTTTTGAATTTTGACCAAAACTTGTAAAACTCAAAAAACTCAATAACGCAATAATCCCTAAAATTTTCCCCTTCAATTTAGATTGATTCTATTCTACAAAGGTGTAGAAATCATCTCAATCCCACAAGTTATTTAGACCAGTTATTAATAACGACACATAATGTATTCAAAAACTTACAAGACAAAAAGAAGGAAAAAAGGAAATGAAAGCAGCGATTAGCCCTTTTCCTGCTCAAGGGGGAGTTCAAAAAAGAAGGAAGCACCTTTACCCAGCTCACTCTCCGCCCAGATTCGACCACCGTGGCGGCGAATAATCTCAGCACTTAAATAGAGTCCTATCCCAAAACCTGAAATGTGCTGTGTCTGCGCATTCTCAACCCGGTAGAACCTGTCGAATAGCCTTGCAATTTCAGCCGACCCAATACCGGGCCCCTGATCACGTACCATCACTTTAACGATTCCATCTGCGGTTGTACAGGAAACGGAAATCGGCCCAATCTTCTTACCATATTTTACGGCATTGCCTAAGAGATTGGTTAGTACTGTTGAAACCTTATCTCTATCAGCAGCTAACTGCACATCTTCACATTCCAGTTTAAATTCCTGATCTGGAGACACCAGGTGTATATCATCTACCGTTTCAGAAATCAAGTCTTTTATTGAAAAACTACCCACATTCAGCACAAACTTACCAGATTCGAGCTGTGAAATATTTAAAAAGCCGTTGATCATGGCCGACATCTTGCCTACCTGGGAGATTGATTTTTCAAAGAGCGACTTCAATTCTCCGGCCCCTAGTTTCTCTGCCCTGCGCGAACCCAGCTGAGTAAACCCATTGAGCGAAGTTAAAGGGGTCTTGAGTTCATGGCTAACCATACCTATAAAATCATTCTTCCTCAATTCGTCCTCCTTGCCCTCGGTAATATCCAGCAGTGTCCCTACTACTGATAAGGGTTTTCCATTACCATCAAGCTCTACCATGCCTGTGGTGTTCATCCACTTAGGTTCTGATCCATCCATTGGAAGGATCGTGTAGTCAATATTAAACCTGCCGCTACCCGCAACCGCGCCATCGATTGCTGCAGATACCCGCGCAATGTGGGCCGGGTCTACAAGTCTCGTTAGTGCCTGTGAAAAGGAAATGTCCATTGTTAATGGAATTCCGTGCATCGCCCTTGCCCTGGCACTGAGTTCCAGCTTTCCGGTAGCAAGTTCGCTGCGCCAAACACCCATATTGGCAGCCTCTATGGCAATGCCAAGCTGGCTGCTTGTATGTTCCAATTCACGGCGACTGCCTACTTGCTCCGTCACATCTGCCGCCACGGCAATAAGGCCATCTATCTCCCCGTTTTCCTTTCGCAAAGGTTCCACCATGAGATTCACATAAACCATTTCAAGTACGCCTTCCCGCTCAAATTCCACGCCTATTTCACCAGATACAAAGGTCTCCCCCGTCTCATATACCTTGTTCATGATCTCAATAAAACCCTGGAAGCCAAGCTCAGGTATTGCCAAAAGTGCCGGCAATCCAACCACCTGATTCTCTTTTCGTCCCCAATAGGCAAGCATTCTTTCATTGGCCAGCTCAATTACGTGCTCGGGACCCCTATAAGTTGCCATTGCCACTGGTGCCTGCACCAATAACTGACGGAGCTGCTGTTCTGCAAAATTTCTCGTTCTTCCGATGTTGATTTGAGCCCTGATCTTGGTCAATAGTTCTGCTGAAGAAAAAGGTTTTACCAGGTAATCATCTGCCCCTGATTCCAGCCCGTCAATCCTGGCCTCCTCACCGGCCCTCGCCGAAAGAAAGATGACTGGTAGCCGGTATGTAGCTTTACCGGTCCGAAGTTCAGAAAGCATTTGCTTCCCATCCATCACAGGCATCATCACATCGCTCAAAATCAGATCGGGAATTAAAACTGCAACCTGCGCTAATGCATCACGGCCATTTATTGCAGTCCTTACCGTATAATAAGGTTCTAATATCCTTTTTAAATAGGCACGCATATCGGCATTATCGTCGACCACCAAAATCTGAACATCCTGATCCGAAACCAATTTCCTGTGTTCAGTTAAATCATTGTGCTCTGCATCTGAATTTTCTTCAAGTAAACTTGCCGCTTCCTTAATAAAAGCTCCCTTAACCGAAGAAGAAAGGGGTTCAATCCCACTTTCAAAAACCAGTTCGTTCGGCAGATGTGAATTTCCCTCAGGGATCCTCACCGTAAATACAGAACCTTGTTCTTCTACTGAATTCACCGAAATCTCTCCGCCATGAAGCTGCACCAACTCGTGTACAAGTGAAAGGCCAATGCCTGTCCCCTCGTGCGTACGGCCGGCCGTATTCTCCACCCGGTGGAAGCGTTCGAACATATGCGGCAACTCTTTCTCAGGGATTCCTACACCAGTATCAGCTACGCGGAGCACAGCAAAGCCGCCTTCATGGCTAAGCGAGACAGAAATCTTTCCCTCGAGGGTATATTTGAACGCGTTGGACAATAGATTGAGTACAATCTTTTCCCACATCTGCTGGTCCAGGTAATACCTGCCAGACAGCTGCCTGCAATCCACTTCAAGTTCCATTCCCGCTTTCTCAATAATAGAACGAAAGCTGCTTGCCAGGTCTTCAGTCAGTTCTGCAATGTCTACCGGCCGGTAGGCTGCCTGCACCCGTCCGGCCTCCACCCTGCTATAATCCAAAAGGTTATTTACAAGCTTCAACAAACGGAGTGCATTTCTATGCGAGGCTTCCACATGTGCCCTGTCTGATCCGGAAAATCCTTCTCTTGACAACAGCTCCTCCAGCGGTCCCAGCATCAGCGTTAAAGGCGTACGGAACTCATGAGATACATTAGAAAAGAACGCAGTTTTAGACCGGTCTATTTCTGCCAGGGCCTCGGCACGCTTCTGCTCCTGCTCATACGCATAAACGCTGGAAACGGCTATATTATAGGTGGCAGCAAGCTGCCCATAAAAGTTAAAATAATCATTGTCGAGCGCCCTTCTCGCACTTACACCTGCAACCACAAAACCGAACATAGCGTGCTGTCCGCTAATACGTACCGGAAGCACGACAGCCGAATCAGGCGCTTCTTCGTAAGGACCGCAAGAGAATTCAGCAAATTTTCCGGACAGCCCCTGCAGCTCCATCATCTCAGCGCCTTGCTGCAGTTCAGCAATCGGAAATGGGGAATCGGAAAACTCAAACTCCAAAGGAGCAAGACGGCTATCGGCGGAAACGCCTACAGCTTCTATCAGTTGACACTTCTCGCCTGATATCTGATAAAACAGTAAAAAAGGAACATCTAGATCAAAGGCGGCATATTGTCCTGCCGTAACTTCCCCTATCTCAATAATGCTTTTGGCCTTCCCCATCGCCGCACCCAAATCTCTTAGCACCTTAGTACGCCTTCCGCTCAGCATTTTTTCCGTCGACTCGCTAATTGGGTGAAAGATTCCACCTACTCCGCCACTTTCATCACGTATCGGCGCAAAAGAGAAGGTCATAAATGCTTCCTCAAGATAGCCATAGCGGTCTAAAAACATACGTTGATCAGTAATGTACGTACCTTCTCCCTGCTGTCCGCGGGTGAACTTATCTCCCACAACAGGGAGTGCAGTTTCCCAGCATATCCGAAAGTTCTGACCCATAGATTCCGGATGCTTGGCCCCGCAGATGGGTCTGTAACTGTCGTTATAAATCTGGATGGTTTCTTCTCCCCAGGCAATTAGAATTGGAAATGTAGAGGACAAACACAAACTCACTGAGGTACGCAAACTTTGAGGCCATGATGAGATAGGCCCCAATGCAGTCTTTGACCAATCCATCATCCGGATAAGCTTTCCCATTTCGCCTCCGCCAGATAAAAATTGTTCAGTACTTTCCTGGAGCATTTCTTCAGCCATGTTGTTTGGTTTTTCTCCCAAATATATATAAAATCCAGAATTGGACTACGCTCAAGATCTGCGGAAATTTGCTATATTAGCAAGACCAACCAAACTACTTCATGCCTAATGCTTACAAACTGCAATTGCTGCTAAATTTAAAGCAGCATTACGATGAGCCCTTGTGGCGCACGCTGACCTACTTTCAAAATGGCAGGGACGAATTGCTTTTTGTAGTTCCCGCAGACCAAGACACAAAGAAACTGAGCGAAGACTTATTTAAGGTACTGGATAAATTACCCGACATCCATTTACCGCCCGAGCGCACCCTGATTAGCTTTTGCCATGCCGACGGCAATGGATATTATTCAAAGCTGATCAATCCAATCAAACAGGATAAAATCAATCTTGCACTAATAGGCTATCTTCCAGAACGTAAAATCACTATTGAAGAATTGAGATCCGTTGGTATAAAAGCTTAAATATCAACATCGTAATTGGTAGTCAAATTTATTGTATTTAACTTTGACGGCCAGCATGCTTATGACGTTGACTATATAGATTACCATTAAGGAAACATACCATGAAAAGCGCAATGCGTTCCAGTATCATCAGACTGCATAGTATTCACAGTGAGATTCTTCAACTAAAATGAAACAGATATTTCGCACTGACTTATAGGTACACTACAACAATTTAAAAAATGTTGTTCTATTGTTGTCCTCAACAAAAAAGCCGATCATATTCTGATCGGCTTTTCTTTGCTTTTTGAGTACTCCCAACGTTACAAATATCCAAACATTTTCATGAAGATTTAGAGTCATTATTGCTCTTGATTACCTAGAAACGAGGTTTTGGCAATATGTCAACGGGAAGAATATCCAAAAGTAATTTGTTCTAATACGTTTAGGATATTAATGATAAGGATGAATGGTGAAGGGTCTGCACAAAATTAATAATGAGATTTATTTTTTCATGCTGAAACGATAAGTTGAAATTCTTTAGTAGAAAATGACTCTATTTTACACTCAAATAAACTTTTCTTTTAAATGAATTGGGTAATTCTCCAAGTCTCTAGTAATATCACCGTCTTTAAAAATATCAAAACAGTTATAGTCTTCAACAATCTCAACGCCGCAGAAACGATAATTGCTGGTAATCTGGATTAAAACATCCGCTGTACTTCTGCCTTCAAAAAGCAACTGTTGTGGATCGTCGAAGCTTGCTTTTGGGGCATTCCAGGTACAGCATACCATAAATTTCTTGCCCTGCATTTTACCGCCAGTTCCGTATTGCTTACTTACATCCTCTCTTGTTCTACCATCGCCAGAAAGAAATTTTGCACTATGGAGCCCACTGTTAAACACTTCGTCCACATATTTTTTGTAAATCCACGGTGCACCAAACCAATTGATGGGTGTTTGAAGGATGATGATATCTGCTTGCAGGTGCTTTTCTACTTCTTCCTCTGGATTGTAGCCGTTCTCCACTTTGGTCTCTAATACCTCAAAATTATTGGCGATAAAAAATTCCTTTGCCTTGCTTTGGAATGCATCGTTCAATAACCCTTCCGACCAGTTAGGATAGTTTAGATGCGTATTAATTAATAGTATTTTTTTCATTTTATAGATTCCCCTGTAATATTTTTCAGTAGACATGTAGGTCTTAAAACCTCAATGTCTATCTAATGTTTTCCGTTATTAGAACGTATAATCGATAGAGCTCATGTGCGCCTCGCCCATACGTTCGCCGTAAATTGGGAACTTCGACAACATTGTATCAATAGCCTGAACATCTGCAGGCGTTAGGTTAAGGTTTTGCGCTCCCAAGTTTTCTAACAAATGGTTTTCAAAACGGGTGCCAGGGATTGGTACAATGCTGGGACTTTTCGCAAGTAACCATGCAAGTGCTACCTGAGATGGTGTAGCATTCTTTGTCGCAGCATATTGTTTAAGCCATTCAATAAGCGGCATATTTAATGGTAAGAACTTTTTTGAAAAGCGTGGAAAGCCCGCACGAAAGTCTGTATTTTCATCAAACTTTGTAGATGTATCATACTTTCCCGTCAGAAACCCTGAACCCACTGGCGACCAGGGCACGAAGCCAATGCCTAGTTCTTCACAAGTTTTTAGTACCCCGTTTAACTCAACATTACGCGTCCACATTGAATACTCCGACTGCACAGCACTGACTGGCAGAACAGCATGAGCGCGACGAATAGTTTTAGGGCTCGCTTCCGAGAGACCAAAGTGCAACACTTTCCCTTGTTTAATAAGGTCTTTTATGGTGCCTGCGACGTCTTCAATCGGTACATTAGGATCAACACGATGCTGATAATAAAGATCAATATGATCTGTCTGCAATCGTTTTAGAGATTCTTCAACAACTTTTTTAATCCTCTCCGGTCGGCTATCCAGTGCTACAGTCCCATCGATGGCGAAGCCGAATTTTGTGGCAATCTTTACCTGGTTTCGAAAGGGCTTTAAAGCTTCCCCAACTATTTTTTCATCTGTGTATGGGCCGTAAACCTCGGCGGTATCAAAGAAGGTTACGCCATTTTCAAATGCTTTACGAATAGTTTTGATAGACTGTTGGTGATCAGCTGGAGGGTTATAATTGCCCGCCATATTCATGCACCCAAGTCCGATCTCGGAAACTTCCAGAGTGCCCAGCTTTCTTGTTTTCATTCTCTTTTCTCCTTGATTTAGTGTTTGAGATGGAATAACCTCGCCATAAGACAATATTGGAGCAGCTATCAGACCAGCACCAGCCAAAGCTGCCAGTGAGATGAACTCTCGACGGTTAAATCCTTTTGTGTCCTTTTCCATGGCACAAAGTTCATCATAACCTTGTTAGCGAAATAAAGAAAAACAAAGGAAAAAGTATAAAAATCAAATATTGGAAGCCCGTACAGATTTTGGAACCATGCCCGTCTTCTTTTTGAAGAAATTATTAAAGTAAGTTGAATATTCAAACCCGAGCGCATAAGCGATCTCGGAAATGTTCCAATCCGTATGCAATAGTAGTGCCTTTGCCTCGCTAATAACCCTATCGGCAATATGGTTCGTGGTTGGCTTTCCAGTCACTTCTTTTACCGAGCTATTAAGATAGTTGACATGCACATTCAAATACCTTGCATAGTCCTGTGCTGTTTTCAACTGGAGGTGCTGTTGTGTGCTTTCGATTGGAAACTGTCTTTCTAAAAGTTCAAGAAAAACCGAAGTAATCCTTTCTGTTGCATTGTTATGCTTGGTACTGCTTTCTGTAGGCTGCATCTTCAATGCTTCATGTATGATGAGCCCAATATAATTGCGTATCACCTCATCCTTAAACACATACGATGACTCTTGCTCAATTAGCATTTTTTCAAAAAGACCGTTAATTATATCTTTCTGTTGGCTATTAAGATTAAAGATTGGAGTGCCTCCCAATTTGAAAAGAGGAGATTGCTGAAGGCTTTCCGAACGGTCGATCTGCTTTAAGAAATCCTCAGTAAATAGGCATGTATACCCGTGGAAAGAGTCCGAAACAGGCTCACAGGAATACGGCACATGTGGGTTTCCAAAAAACAGATACGTCTCTTCGGTTTCAACCGTGCGGTCAGCATAATGGAACAAAAATTTGCCCTCGGTAATGTTAATCTTATAAAAATCCTTACGGCTATAGTTGTGCCCACCCAAGTTGCTGTCGGTTTTGTATACCTTAAATCCTTGAAGTTTCAATTCGGAATTAAATTCAGAGTTTTGTGTTACCCGGTTTTTAGTCATTTATCAAAATTAATATAATCAAAGGTAAATACTTAATTAATAAAATCCGTCGCATACGGATTAGCAATTAAGGGTTTGATTTTTTTTTGACATATCTTTTAACATAAACGACAACGAGAATCGAACCATAGATAGCCATCTACGTCCATTAAATGAAGATTTATAAAATCGTTAAACTAAAAAACCCTCTCTACGGACTGTAAAGAGGGTTTGTACTCAGAGCGGGAATCGAACCCGCACGACTTTTAAGGTCACAGGATTTTAAGTCCTGCGTGTCTACCAGTTCCACCATCTGAGCAGGTGTTAACCTTTTAAAATAAATGCCTTCAGGGTAGTTGAAGGCATTTAGAGCGAAAGACGAGATTCGAACTCGCGACCCCGACCTTGGCAAGGTCGTGCTCTACCAACTGAGCTACTTTCGCATGGTATAAATTAACATCATCCGATGTTTCCCTACATTAAAAAGCTTGTGATTGTTATCACCGTCTTTCCGTTTGGGAATGCAAATATAAACAGATTTCCATTGTTGTCAAGTTATTTTTAATAAAAAAATTAACCATTACGTTAAGTTATTGGATTTCAGCACCTCTATTATTAAATCATTTTCGAAGCCCTTACTCAATAGGTAGGTAATAAGTTTATATTTCCTTTTGTAAGGCTCTTTTTCTTTAATTAAAGGCAGTTTTTTTTCCGCCGTTTGCAATATCGCAGCGAGATAATCATCATAATCAATCGTCTTCAAAGCGGCCGCGATCATCTTATCGGTAATCTGCTTCAGCTTTAGTCCCTGCTTAATCTTAATCTTTCCCCAACGTTTGATTTTAAACTTGCCTGATACATACGCCCTGGCAAAACGTTCCTCATTAAGGAAGTTATTTTCAATGAGTTCTGAAATAACCTGTTCAACCTCATTTGGCCATAAACCCCAATCATACAGCTTGTTTCTGACTTCCTGTTGTGAGCGTTCCTGATAGGCACAATAGTGCTCTGCTTTAACCTGGCCTTGCTGCTTATCAAACTTAATTTTCTTTGTCGGTTCCAAGTTGCAATATTACTAATAATCAAACTTCTTAGCCTAAATTTGAACGTTCAACAACTCAGGAATACATAAAATAAAGGTTCCTTATCCTATGAAACTCTTAATCATTAAACCTTTCGTCAATATCCAGCTGCTGATGTAAAATCCTTACGATTTCGACTTCATTGGTTTTAGAATTGGTTTTATAAAATATAATATGAGACTTTACAAGCGCCCGAAAATATCTCTCTCTTACATGACTGTAATCTTTTCCAGATTGGGGATTTTGTGAAACATATTCTATTTCGTCCATAAGTAAACTGAAATACCTATCCGCTTGTTCAATAGACTCATTCTCAAAAGTGTAAATCCAAATATTTTCAAGGTCTTTAAGTGCGTCGTTACTTATTTTATACTCCATTGTCCTATGAATGTTTTTGATGCAAAGACTCCAAAAAGTCTTTTTTATCAAAGCTTTTCACAAAACCAGATTTTTCACCTTTTTTTAATTCCTTGACAAGTTCAGCTTTTTTGGTTTCCGAATATTCGAACAATCTTAAGGCGGCCCGAACTACTTCACTTGCAGATGAGAATTTTCCTGTTTCTAGCTGTTTATTTATAAAACTTTCAAAATAGTCTCCTAATAATAAAGATGTATTTTTTGCCATATTCAATGCTATCAACGAACATACCAATTATTGGTATGTTTACAAATCAAGAATCCATTTTTTATATGTTCAAAACGTTAATCATTTTCCGCGCTAGTTAAAAGGAAATACCTCCAAAGCGACATCCAAGACTACAAAAGTAATCTACGCCTTTAGGTGAGGAATAAACTAGTTGCAAGTCCGCTCAGAAATCCCCACCTTCCTGTTCAATATGAAGAATTTAGTTTATACCGTTGTAGTGTTTGTAGTTGTGGCAGCGTTGCTTGGCTTGGATACGGAGAGAGAAAAACCCATCGAACTGCGCCAACCAAACATCTTGTTTATTATGGCAGACGATTTATCAATGGAGGACATCACCCCATTTGGAAGTACACAGGTACAAACTCCAAACTTGGCCAAATTAGCAAAAGAAGGTGTATGTCTGGACAACATGTTCAATATGGTGCCCGTCTGTTCTCCTACCAGACAATCTATTCTTACCGGTCTGGCTCCGGTTCGAAGCGGGGCTTACCCCAACCATACCATGATCTACGATGGAATCAAAACCCTTCCGGCATACCTGCAGCAATTAGGCTACCGTACAGCGCTGATAGGGAAAAAGCATTATGCCCCGGAATCGTCCTATCCCTTTGATTTTCTTGGCGGAAAGGATCACGATGGCGGTCAGGGACAGGATGTTGACCTAAGCCTCGCAGAAGCCTATGTCAAAAAATCATCCGATAAGCCTTTCTTCCTAATGTTTACCAGCAATCAACCTCATGAACCCTGGAACCGTGGCAACCAGCAAGCGTACCACCCGGATAGCATTAAGCTCCGGCCAAATATGATTGATACCAAACTAACACGTAGGCGGATGGCGAACTATTATGCAGAGATCACCTATTTGGACAGCCTTGTTGGCGAATGCCTGGATATCGTTGAAAGATCAGGTCAAAAAGAAAATACCATCATTATTTTTGCAACCGAACAAGGCAATTCCTTCCCATTTTCCAAGTGGACACTCTATGACAAAGGCCTTCATGCAGGGTTTATCGTAAAATGGCCTGGTAACATTGAGCCAAATAAACGCAATAGTGCTATGCTGGCTTATATTGACATAACCCCTACTCTAATCGATATTGCCGGTGGCGATCCTGCCAAGATCAATACCGGTTCTAAGGACGCGCTGGGCAAAACCGGATTTGACGGAAAAAGCTTTAAAAAAGTGCTTACTGAGCGTATAAATCACGCAAGGGATTATGTCTTCGCAGAACATACCACCCGTGGTATCATCCAGGGAAGTGATGCCTATGCCAGCCGTTCTGCCAGAAGTGCCAAATTCCTGTACATCAAAAACCTTAATTATACAAACGAGTTTTCCAATACTGTTACACACTCACCCATGTATAAACAATGGCTTGCAAAAGATTCGCTACGTGCCTCTTTTTATCTAAACCGGCCACAGGAGGAATTATATGATGTGGTACTTGATCCCTATAATTTGAAAAATCTGGCTGATGATGTTAAGTTTTACAGTTTCAAGAAAGAACTCCGGGAAAAGCTCAACGAATTTATGCATCAGCAAGGTGATCAGGGTATAGCTACGGAAATGAAAGCACTGAGTCGTCAACCCAAAGGAAAGGAAGAATAAATCAAATTATAAACATCTGGCATTTCGAAAAAGCTGTGGCTGGTTTAAAAGTTGGGGCCAGCACCACCTGAAACCCCGAAGACGCTTGCCTGCCATAGGCAATGTCAATAAACTAATTAAAACTAGCAAAATTTTCCGGCCTCAGTAAAGGTTTTTTTCTGCAGGTAGAGAAAAAATTTTTTTCTACATTCAATAGACCTAACTCGCTTATTTTCTCCTCTTCCGGATAGAAACTTCGTCATTTCATATGTTCTATTTCTAATCGTTGTATCAGTACGCTCCGTCGCCAGAAATAATCATCGAACCCAGTGCCTGATCAAGATTATAGATGTCTTTCCTGAAATTAAGTTTGTTATCGCGGTCTACAAAAGCGGTTAAGTATGCGATGAATACAGGTACCTTTTTACTGATATTCACATAACGTTCCTTACCGGAATGCATCGCAGATTTGATTGAAACTGCAGTCCAGTTAGGATCATCCCTGAGCAAGAATGCAGCAAGCTTTGCCGGCTCTTTAACACGTATACAACCATGGCTAAAAGCCCTGTCTGTTTCATTAAACAGCGATTTACTAGGGGTATCGTGCAAGTATATGCTGTAGCTATTTGGAAATAAAAATTTGACAAGCCCTAGCGAATTTGATGCACCTGGTCGCTGACGGATCACAGGCAACCCATTCCTTCTTCCTGTAATTTCCATGTTATGTTTTGAGAGGTAGCCTGGATCTCTTTTAATACCCGGAAGGATCTCTTTTCCGCCATTGCCGTATTTGCTGATTCAGCCTCATTTTTTGCAGCTAGTAGCGCCTTATAATCTTTAAGGCTTTTTTTGAAAATTGGAGTGATCACCAGCAGTCCAAGGGTAACCACCGAGATGACCAAGGCTGCAAGTATAAATATATTAAGCATATTAACCTGCCGGTCCACGAGTTGTTGGTTAGACCGTGCTATCTTGCTGACACGGTCCATTTTGTCCATGAACTCTGATTCGTACCGGTGCAGCCCCCTAAGCAAAGGGACGCTTAAAGATAGTTCCTCCAGGTCCTCACTTAGAGCTGCGTTTGCAGTACTAAAGATTTTGTTGTACGCTGGAGATGCGGATTGTATGAGCTGGGCCAGTTGGTCTTGTTCACGCTTGCTGCCGAGTCCTGCATCGCTAACGTGGGCAGTCATGAACTGGTGCTGGGATTTAAACACCTTTATGAGCCTGCTGCGCTCTGAACGTAAACGGGCATTGTTGCCGCTTTTATAGCTAACGCCCAGCAGCACATTTTTCAGGATCTGCTGGCTGAGAATCTGCTGCTTTTCGGAAAGCTTTTCAATTTCTTCCCGGGCGTCGTCCTGCCCGGTCTTTATGCTGATGTAGTAAAACCCGAAGCAGGTGATCATCAGCACGCTGCAAACCAGCCATACGGTTATCCTTATTAGTCTTCTGAACTTTTGCACTTGATTTGATTAAGAGAATTTGACTTTATGGGCCTATTCGAAATTTTAGGCTTATCGGTATGTTCCGGGACTTTAGGTTATGGTTCAGTAGACTTACATCAATCCCTAAACCTGGCAGCGGCATATTTATCTGGCGGCTTGAATAGCCAACCCTATAAGTATATCCAAATAAGTGCCAAGTAATTGTATTCTCCCATAAGGCTCTGGGAGGGCCTTAAGGACCTTAAATTAAAATGGATCGCTTCAGCCGCATTGCGGTTTGGAATTGTGTATGGCATAGTGGGCAAAATTGATCGTATACTTGTGCTGCCTTAGGGTCTTTCAAAAAGCGCACCGAATCAATGTTCCAATTTCCGGCACCTAAACTTTGTAATCAGCACGAAAGGTGAAGGAATCACAATATTCATATTCGTTGCGATAGCAAAAGTTAAGAATTCAAAGAGACTTTTTTTGAAGAACCAGATTTGCGAAAGCCTATCGTGTTCCAATTTTAAGGTAAGCAAAATTAAACATTACCAGCAAATCGTTGTCATACCGATATGTTAAGAAAATCTTCTACCCGCAATGTTACCAAGGGAGTTCTGGTTTATTTCTTCGTGGCAATCAGCTTACTTTGCAGCTTGACCGTTAAGTCCAATCCAACAAAGCATGTGTATTGGCAAATTGGGAACGCAACTAGGGAGGCGCTGGTCTACATTCCTGAACATGCAACGAGTAAGTTAACGCCCATCATTTTTGTCTTCCACGGACATGGCGGCAATATGCAGAATATGCTCATGAGCCGTGGCTTTGAAAAGTTATGGCCAGAGGCCATTGTCATCTATCCGCAAGGACTGAACACTCCCGGCCAGCTGACCGATCCGCAAGGCAAACTGCCCGGCTGGCAAAAGGCGCCTGGAGATATGCGTGACCGTGATCTGCACTTTTTCGATGAAATGCTAAAAACGCTTAAACAAGATTACAGGGTAGATGATAAACGAATTTATGCTACCGGCCATTCCAATGGAGGTGGTTTTACTTATCTTTTATGGGCAGTGCGTAGCGAGGTATTTGCCGCATTCGCCCCCTCTGCGGCTGTAGGCGGTAAGGTCATTAGCCAGCTGAAGCCAAAACCTGCCATGCACATCATGGGGGAAAAAGACCCCCTAGTCAAAACGCAGTGGCAAAGTGCGATGTGCCATCAGATCCTGAAAATTAATGACTGTAACCCTATCGGGCATCCCTATGCTACCTATGCAATGCTTTACACTTCAGCTATTGGCACCCCTATTGTGCTTTATATCCATCCAGGTGGACATACCTACCCCGTCGAGGCAAATGCGGTAGTGATTAAATTTTTTAAAAGTGTGACCAAATTATAGATGGCTAAACACCATTCTTTTACCACTCTAAGTTACCAAAGTGTGATCGCCTGATAGCTGGGTATTCAAATTTAGGCGATTGGTCGGGCAGCCTGCCGTTGATCTCACTTATTAACTAAATCTTAGCACCATTCAATTCCACTTCCTACTTCCAGCTTATCGGGTAACTTTTGCCGCCGGTGAAACTTAAAGTCGCCTTTCCGCTACCCTGGAAAGTAATGCTGCCACTGTACTCAAACGCATCTTGGCCTGCAGTGCCTGAAACCAAGAAAGTTCCTTCTCCAGAAAGAATCCGTCCGGTACCACGGCTAAGTTTTAAGTTACTTGTTGAGATCGTAATCTTACTTTTCACCTCGCGGCCATCATTTGATTTAAATTTTTGTGTGCCGCTGCGCTCGTAGCGCTGATTTACCAGTAAATCATTACTTCCTGGTCCAAATCCTGATAAGGTAAAGTTACCGGTCAGCTCATCATTGGAAGAAAGTTCTGGCGTGGTGTAGCTAGCAGTTCCACCAAATACATGCGTAAAGGAAGACACCACTCCAGCCGCACAGTTATTCGTCCTGCGCCAGTTTATCGCAAGGCGATAAGATACCGCTCCGGAATCCAGCTGCTTAATGACAGTGGTATCGGTAACTGTTCCGCAGAAGGCAGGGTTTTGGTTGGTGATGGACAAAATAACGGCCGACTGCGTCTGCAGTTCCAGTCCGCCACTTTTTACCCCCAGCGCGCCGGAAGCAATGGATACAATTTCAGCATCAGTGATTGAACTCGTCCCTGGCTCAGTGTTTTTTTCGCAGGACATCATAAATGCCGAAATTGCAAGTGTTAGGGTGAAGAGCTTCGCGCCAGCCTTGCCGGCAAAAAGTGAAATGGAATTTGATTTCATATTTAATTTTCTTTAGAGGTTTTGATTGTTGTATATTCCTACTACGCCCTTCAAAGGCAAAACGCGGGGGAAAAACCACATAAAATCACTATAAAAAATAATTTAAATTCCGCCCCACGTTTCCCGTAACCGCTGCGTAGATTTAATACAGGAATGCGCAAACTAAACAGCTATCCAAGAAAATGTTAAACCAACAGCACCAAGCGCTAGTTGAAAAATGTAAGGTCAATGACCGGGCAGCTCAGGAGCAGCTTTATAAGCTATTCCATTGGGAGATGCTAAGGTTATCATGCAGGTATCTAAAATCAGATGACCTGGCTAAAGAAGCATTGAACCAGGCATTCCTGAAAATATTTCAAAACATAGCAGACTATAGTGCTCAAAAAGGAGAACTCGGGGGATGGATAAGAACGATAGTAGTGAGAACCAGTATTGATTTAAGAAGAAAGGAATTACGTTTTAATACCGAAGAACTCAGCGACAGCCACGATGAGCCACACATCCCAGCTGCTGTATTGGCTAAACTCTATGCCGAGGACCTGCTTGAATACATCCGGCAACTTCCCCAGGCTACACAAATCGTATTTAACCTGTCTGTGGTTGAAGGCTATAACCACCAGGAGATTGCAGAAATGCTCGATATCGGAGAAGCAACGTCAAGGTGGCACCTGTCAGACGCCAAAAGAAAATTAAGGGCAATGATCCTGCCCCAGCAAAAAAATAGTAATGGTCCATCCACTGAAACTAAACTTCGCAAGCCATGAGTAATTCAGAATGGAATCATAACCTATGGAAGGAAAAGTTCGACGAGCTTCCAATTCATGCTGATACAAATGCAGCATGGAACGACATGCAATCTTTGCTCGACAATCACCTGCCTTTAAATCCCAACCCGAACCCAATAGCAGTAAAATCGTTAGCAGCAAAGGTTTTAACAGGGCTAACCTATTTCCTGGCAGCGATACTTATCACAACCCTCATCGTGTACCTAATGAAAGATAAACCCGAAACTAAACATGAAAACAAACCGAAAGCGCACAATTTAAAAGACTCAGTTATTGCTCCGGAAAGATCGGCAGATTCTCTGAAACGGGATAGTTTGGTTAAGGACTTGTTGTTACCTAAATCAAGTGATCTACAGCCAAGCCCTAATATCAATAATGTGGATGATCAAGAGCGTCCCAAAGCCTCCAATGCGAAGGAAACTGTCCAGACTGCCCCTGTTCAATCGACTCCTTTACAGCCTATTCCTATACCGCCTATTCCTGCACAATCTGCACCTGCACAATCAAAAAGTACGCAACCGCCAGTTACAAAATCAACAACTGCGCAACCGTCAGTTGCAAAATCAAAAACTACACAACCGCCAGTTACAAAATCAACACTTACGCAACCAACAGTTGCACAATCAACAATTACGCAACCGCCAGTTGCAAAATCAACAACTACACAACCGCCAGTTACAAAATCAACAAATACGAAACAGTCAGTTACAAAATCGACACTTGAACCACTAAATACCAATTTGCTGTCCCAAATAACCCAAGGACAAAAGATTGTCGCAGTTCCTCCCCTGCCGCAGCTATCTGGCGACACTTCCACAGGAAAACAACCACTAATAGACGCGAAAATTCAGGCAGCAAATCAAGTTAAAGAGAGCAGAAAGAGAACCCGGGAAACTAGACAAAAGAATAAAGAAGCAGAACCAAAGAAAGAGAAAACAGCAAAACCAAGGAAAGAGAAAGAAGCGAAACCAAGGAAAGAGAAAGCAGCGAAACCAAAGAAAGAGAAGGCAGCAAAACCAAGGAAAGAGAAAGCAGCGAAAGAACCTTTAGGTGATAAATTTAGTTACGGGCTATCTGCAGGCATAAATGCGCATAAAAATGCAACCCTTTATTTCGGCGTATTTGCAGAGCAAAAATTATCACAAAAGCTGTCCATAACAGCGGCGCTTCAGTATCATACCCCTAGAACATTGAGTGGGAGCTACAGCCATCCCAGTTACTCGCGTCCCGACTCGCTGCCAAGCTTTCAGTTTACCGACTCCAGAAAAGTGTCTACAATTGAACTACCAATAAAAGCGGCTTACAAACTAACTGAAAAGCTACGCTTAAGCGCAGGACCGGTGATCAGTTTTTCAGGAACTGCCAGCAGTCCGCAACTTGGGAAGATTGCAAAACCCAGCGACACCTTGCGCAATGGCAGCAAGCTTCTAGCGGAACTAAAAAACACAACGGTCAGTAAAGTAAATTACGGAATAAGAGCAGGGCTCAGTCTGCAATTAAAGAACATAGACCTTGAAGTAAACTATCAGCTGCTGAGCCCCTATCAACTGAAAAATAACCTTGGCAACAATCAAGTGAAATACAACGCATTCCAAATGGGTATAAGCTACCGGTTTAAATGAGCTACCGGTTTAAATAAGCGATCGCAGGTAGTATATAACAAATAACAGGATGAAAATCTTCAGCCATTATTCCGGTAAACTACATTTGGCATTAATTAGCAAAAACGCTTAGATTTAAATCATGAAATTTTTTAAAATTAACAAGCCTCAGCTCCTCAAATCTGTCCCCTTATTACTGCTGCTATGTGCCGTTTTACTACCAGGATGTAAAAAAGATACATCCACAACATCAGACCCGTTGACATTACTCACGTCAAGATCATGGAAGCGTACAATAAAAGATGCCAATCCTTCTACAAATCCAACTACCGCCTACACCTATGACCCAACGGCAAGCTGTGTACTAGATGACATATTCATTTACACCAAAGATGGAAAATACAATTTCCAGGGTGGACCAGAAAAATGTGATCCAAGTGATCAGCTCCAATACAGCACTACCTATACCGTAAACTTTCAAACCAATACCATTACCCAGTTTGGGTTTGACCTTAAAATCCTGGAACTGACAGAAACTCACATGAAAATAGCAGAAATCCTCCCACCTGCCGCCGGTGGATATAGGATTTACTTATTCGTACACTAGCAAGCGTTAGCGCTTACAATTTTTCAAAAGTATGATGCCTGGAAAAACCTTTCAGCGAAGTATGTTAATATCTTATTTATATATTTATACGCCATTAACGGCGTTGAATGGATATAAAATCAGCATACGATATGGAAGCAGAAACCTTACTGCTTCAACACGCCGCCGCTGGCGACCGTGATGCTTATGCTAAGCTTTATCAGTTCTATTTACCCAAGCTTTATCAATATTTATATGGCATAATCCGTTCTAAAGAAGACACTGAAGAAATACTCCAGGACATATTCCTTAAGCTTTGGGAGAACAAAGAAAGCCTCTCAGAGATTAAAAATTTAAACAGCTACTTATTTAAAATTGCGCGTAACCGCTTGATGAATCTGTATGACCATCAGAAAGTGCGCCGAAAGGCAATCGATTATATTGGGCGAGATGGCGAAGCCGCAGGCGACAATGCCGAAGATGGTTTGATCTACCGCCAGTACAAGGAGATCGTTCAACGTGCGTTAGAGCAACTTCCCCCCAAACGCAGACAAGTCTTTGAGATGAGTACCCAGCAGGAATTGTCACATGAGCAAATCGCCGAGGCCCTGCAAATCTCCAAATCCATGGTAAAGAAACAATTAACTGCAGCCAACCGCCATGTTAAGGAATACCTTCACATCCATGCCGGAATCTCAGCATCAATCACTATTGCAGCAGGCTTAATAATTTTTTAATAAAAATTTCACACCGGGGGTGTCCTTTTGCACTTGCTTCCTGTCCTTACTACAAATAGGGACTAATGGACCAACTCCAATTACTTAAATTTTTAGAAAAGCTATCTTCCGGTGACTATACAAGCCAGGAATATAAGGTCTTTGCGGACTGGGTAGCAAATACAAGCCGCGAAGAATATGAGAAACTTTTAATAACCTGGCAGGATGTGGTAGAGCAAAAGGAAAGCTTCGAACCGATGCCAGCCAGCTTCCTGAAAAATATTGAAAGTAGCCTGGATGCCCTGGAAAATAAGGAAGATGGCATCAAAGCATTAAAACAAGATCGCATAACAACCCAACCACTTTGGAAAAAGCTTGTCGCGGCTGCCTCAATCATTTTTGTCTTATCAGCCGGAGGATATCTTTTGATACGTCAACCAAACACCCCGCAGCAGATTACACAAAACAATAATGAAAACGATGTATTACCCGGAGGGAATAAAGCTTACCTGACGTTAGGCAACGGAAAGCGCATCTCACTTACGGATGCAAAAAATGGAACAATCGCCAGCCAGGCTGATAAAACGATACAAAAAAGCGCTGACGGGATGATTGTCTATGACAGTTCAAATAATGGACATAATAGCAGGGAAACTATCTATAACACGCTCGAAACCCCACCGGGTGGACAATATCAAATCGTATTACCCGATGGAAGTAAAGTTTGGTTAAATGCAGCATCTTCACTAAAATACCCTGCTACCTTCAACGGAACAGATCGCCAGGTAGAACTTACAGGCGAAGCCTATTTCCAGGTAGCCAAAGACAAGCTTCATCCGTTCAAAGTTATAACAACTAATCAAGAGGTAACCGTACTAGGCACCCATTTCAATATCAATGCTTACAGTAATGAGCCCGCAACAAAAACCACTCTTTTGGAGGGAAGTGTGAAAATCACGACCGGCAATAAAGAAAAAACCATTAAACCGGGACAACAAGCCGCATTCGTTGATGGTCAGCTCAAAATTGAGGACATCGATACCGAGCTAGCGACCGCCTGGAAAAACAACAAATTCATTTTTGATGGTGACCGCATCGATTACATCATGCGGATGGTTGAGCGCTGGTATAACGTAGAGGTCATTTATAATGGCATTATTTCCAATGAAAAATTTTACGGCGGAACTTCCCGCTTTGCCAATGTTTCAGAAGTCTTAAAATCCCTTGAAGCTACCGGAAAGATTCATTTTAAAATTGAAGGCCGGAAAATAATAGTAAGCCAATAATAAACTAAACAGATAATCAACAGATCATTAAACCAAACCCTAAAACTATGTATTGCTATTTACGACAACAACCCTAAGGCAAAGAAAGCCGGATAAAAAAAACCAAGGGTGCTGAAACACCCCTGGTCATTAATCGGTTCACGTTCAAAATTAATTAAACCTTTACTGCAGACTGCTTTTGCTTCGACACGACAGCAAGCTGCTTAAACCAGATCAAACAAATGTATAAAAATTATACTAAGGAACTTGGCATACCCTACCGGTATATCACTAAACTCTTGCTGATTATGCGGTTAACTACCCTGATGCTCATAGTAACGCTCATGCAGGTCAGCGCAGCAGGCCTAGCTCAAAAAGTGAGCCTCAATAAAACCAATGCATCTCTTAAATCTGTCTTAACAGATATCCGGAGACAAAGCGGCTACGACTACGTCGTTACCGAAACCGTGTTGACTATTGCAAAGCCAGTCAGCATTAATATAAAAGATGCTAATCTAAAAGACGCTTTAGATAGAATCTTCTCCAATCAATCGCTTACCTATTTTATCAATAACACAACAATTACAGTTAAGGAGGCACAGCGTCCATTGTTTGATAAGGATAAGAAGGCGCTGAAAGCAATTGATGTTCGTGGCAAGGTGGTAGACCCACTAGGCAACGCAATACCCGGCGCAACGGTAACAGTTAAAGGCAAAGATAAAAGCCAGGCCACTGCAACTGATAACAATGGTAATTTCTCCCTGACGAATGTAGATGATAACGCTGTCCTGGTCATTAGCTCGATAGGATATCTAAGTTTAGAGATTACCGTGAAGCCCGAAATGGGCACCATTGCTTTAGAGGTAAGTAATTCAAAATTAGACGAAATTGTTGTAGTGGGTTATGGCACTACCACCAAAAGGTTAAGTACAGGTTCGGTTAGCCATGTTAAAGGTGCCGAAATTGAGCAGCAACCCATATCAAACCCAATATTAGGTTTGGCAGGTCGCGTTCCCGGTGCATTTATTACGCAAACAGCTGGTTATGCGGGCGCACAATTTAACATCCAGATAAGGGGGCAAAACAGTATATCCGCGCTCAATATCAATAACGGTGCTCCATTATATGTTATTGACGGTGTACCATTTAGCAGCACCCCGGTAGAGCAAACTGCAGGTACGGCCGGATTATTTTCGTTTAGTCCGCTAAACACGATCGATCCAACAAACATAGAAAGTATTGATGTATTAAAAGATGCAGATGCTACCGCCATTTATGGATCACGAGGTGCTAATGGAGTGATCCTGATCACTACTAAAAAGGGCAAATCGGGCAATACAAATGTAAATGTTGATCTCAGCAGTGGTTTTGGAAATGTAACCAACACAGTGCCCTTACTGGGCACTAGTCAGTTCCTGGATGTAAGAAGACAGGCTTTTGCAAATGATGGAATTACACCGACTGCAGCCAATGCGCCCGACCTTTTCTTGTTTGATCAAAACGCATATACCGATTTTACAAAGTTGGTACTGGGAAATACTCAACACCAAAGCAGGGCAGTATTTGACTTGTCGGGCGGCGACCAGTTCACCCAATTTTTATTCGGCGGGAATTACCGTCAGGAGTCTACCGTGCTGCCCTCAAACACTGCAGATAAAGCAACGCAGCTACATTTGAACCTGCAACACAAAAGCCACGATAACAAGTTCGGTGTGTCGGTTGGTATAAGTTATAACGTAGACAACAATACGATCCCCACTTCCCTTTTACTAAGTAACCAATATGGCTTACCCCCAAATTATCCGGTTTATAACAGCAGCGGGGCATTAAATTTTACAGGAAGCTATGGCAATCCACTGGCGCCTTTTTTCGCGACTTACAGCCTCAAATCAAAAAATCTAATATCGAATACAACGTTGCGTTACACCATTGCACCGGGGCTCGATTTAAAACTTAATGCAGGTTACAACAATGATATTGTTAACAGCACGATCATCACACCTGTAACAGCATCAAATCCTGCCGGAAATCCGGTGCCGACAGTTACATTGGGCAATAATTACATCAATACATATATTGTCGAGCCACAAATTAATTATACCCATACCTGGGGCAAAGGAAGATTGACAGCACTGGCAGGAGGCACCTGGCAAGAGTCGCAATTTGTTCAGCCTTATTATATAATCGGTACCTATACCAATATTCAGTTGGTGAATAGTTTATCCAGTATAACAATAACGAACAAGCTCTCAGGCGAGAAAGACTATAAATACGTTTCGGGCTTTGGTCGCATGGAGTATGAATGGGATGGTAAATACCTGGTTAGCGCCAACATCCGTCGCGATGGGTCTTCCAGGTTTGGTGATAATAAAGCGTTCGGTAATTTCGGTAGCGGTGCTCTGGCATGGATATTTTCTAACGAAGGTTTTGTGAGGGATAACCTACCCTGGTTAAGTTTTGGAAAGCTGAAAGCCAGTTACGGATCTGTGGGCAACGACAAAACATTGTCAGACTACCAGTACTTAAGCACCTATACGGCAGGGGCATTTCCATACGGCACTACCCCAAGCCTTGCCCCCACCAATATTTCTAACCCCTATTTGCAATGGGAACAAACCAAAAAGCTTGATATTGCAATGGATCTGGGATTTATGCAGGATAGGATATTTTTCTCTGCTACCTATTACCGCAACCGTACCAGCCACCTATTGGCCAACCAGGCACTGCCAACACAGGATGGTTTTGGTAGCTATAGCGCTAATTTACCTGATGGTGCAATTGTGCAAAACAAGGGTGTTGAATTAGAATTGGCAACCGTAAACATAAAGCATAATGCCTTCCGCTGGAACTCGTCAGTTAACTTCAGCGTTCCACAAAATAAATTGCTTGCATTCCCAGATATTTTAACCTCCAATTACGCGAATACTTATGTGGTAGGTCAGCCACTCAATGTGCGTTTTCGCTATCATTTTACCGGCTTTGTAGACGGCGTAGCAACTGCGGGAGATACCAACAATGATGGGATTATCACAGCAGGGTATTCGGCAACCGGGAAGGCCGACTTTGTTATGGCCGGTAGCAGCGACCCTAAATACTACGGTGGTGTAGACAATACCTTTACCTACAAAGGCTTAACCTTAAACTTTCTGTTCCAGTTTGTGAAACGTACCGCTCCGCGTGGCGATCTGCTCGGCTATCCCGGCACGAGCTTTAACATTGCCCAATCCATCCTGGATTTACCGTTTAAATACTCGGCAACGACTGGTGCAGCATACCCAACAAACTTTTACACCCGATACTCCAATTCAGATGCTGCTATTCAGGACGCTTCGTTTCTACGTCTAAAGAACGTAGCACTGTCATACAGCGTACCACAGGCTTGGGCTAAAAAAGCAAAAATGACCAACTTCCAAATTTATTTGCATGCACAAAATCTGTTGACGTTTACGCCTTACAAAGGATATGATCCTGAAACACTATCGACAACCGCTTTGCCAACCTTGAGAATGGTAGTAGCGGGTATCAGAGCCAGTTTATAAAAATTAAAAGTCATGAAAAAAGATCAACCATATAATCACCCCCGCTGTTTAACGAATGGCCTTGGGTACAAAATATTGCCATTCCTCATTGTGTGCCTGATGGCAAGCTCATTATTCAGTTGCAAAAAATTGCTGGAGATCAAACCCAGTGGGTCACAAATACTATCTAGCAATGTATTTAATGATTCAGTTACTGTACAATCGGCGATAGCAGGCATGTACGTTACCGGTTTGGCAACACAGGCAAGCCCATATCGATTTAATCTTTCTGTTATACCGGGTTTTACTGCTGATGAGTTGCAATTTGTAGGCAGCGTTAATGATCCCTACATTAACAACAACATCTTATCTGCCGATGTTGGTACCGGTGGGATCTGGAGCCAGTCGTACAGTGCTATTTACAACGCCAATGCGCTAATAGCAGGCGTAACCGACAATGGCGCTATTTCTATCCGGTTTCAAAACCAAGCCATTGCAGAGGCCCGTTTTATCCGTGCATTCAGCTATTTCTACCTGGTAAACTTGTTTGGCGATGTACCGCTGGTATTAACTACCGATGTAAATACCAATAGCAAGCTACCGCGTGCACCCGCTGCCAGCATATATGCACAGATTATAGCTGATTTGAAATTTGCACAGGCAACCCTGCCGGCCGATTACAACACCATCTCAAACGGTGCCCGTACAAGGGTTAACAAATGGGTGGCGACAGCCATGTTGGCGAGGGTTTATCTATATCAAAAAAACTGGGCTGAAGCCGAAGCAGAGGCTACTTCAATCATCAGCAACACTGCATTATTTGGTTTGCCTACTGATTTAACTAAAGTGTTTGCCCGTGCCAACAGTACCGGGAGTGCCGAGCCGATATGGCAGCTGTATAACGATTTAACTGGGTACACTTATTATGCCTCTGTTATATTCAACCAATCATCAAAGATTCCAACGTATGTCATAAGACCATCTCTAATTAATAGTTTTGAAACGGGCGATGCGCGTAAAACGGCCTGGACAGGTAGTGTTTTGTATCAGAGCACCAATTACACCTATCCTGCAAAATACAAAAGCGTTACTTCGGGTGCCAATGTTGAGTATTATACGATGTTAAGGCTGGGCGAACAATATCTGATCAGGGCGGAAGCGCGGTTGATGCAAAGTAATACTTCGGGCGCTCAGGCAGATATTAATGCAATTAGGCAAAGGGCTAGTTTGCGACCAACTACTGCCACAACACCAAATGCCCTGATGACAGCCATCATGCAGGAACGTAGAATTGAGTTAAACTGCGAATGGGGCCACCGTTGGTATGATTTAAAACGTACACAAACTATTGATGTGGTTTTAGGTGCAGAGAAGCCTACTTTCTGGAAGCCTACAAATGCATTGTACCCAATCCCGGCATCGGTTGTAACCCTTGACAATAACATTGTTCAAAATCCAGGTTATAACTAAACAAAAACGAAGGTGGCAACCTCAATTGGTTTCCACCTTCGTTCACAAATGAAATAAGCTCACTAAATTTTAAACCAGATGAAAAAATTTGTTGCCAGCAGCTTGCTGTTGATATGCTTTTTTGTTGGATTTGCGCAACAGAAAACGCAGTATACTGCATTGGATTCTCTAAAAAATGAAAAAGATGCAACCCTATTAGCACAAAAAATCCTTAAACTTCAATCAGGGTCTGAGGCGAACATGAGATTGCTTTATACCTATTATACCAATGAGGGTAATACCACAAAGGCCAACGAAGTTTTAGCTGCAATGGTTAAAAAGTACCCACACGGGAACGCCGCGTTTAAAAAAGCAATGGATAGCATGAATGCTGAAAAAGACGTACAGACTCAGGAGAAATTATTGCAGCAGGTAGAGAAAGACTTTCCCGGAAAGTTTCTTGAAATCGCATATTATACGGTAGCCGACGCCTATGCGCAAGAAAAAAATCTGGCTAAGGTTGATGAATATCTCGCCAAAATTAAAAATGCAACATACCGGCCTACTGCTGTAAATGTAGTTGCCCGCCACATTATGGCATATAATCCAGCCTTTGCAGAAAAGATGATCCTTCCGGAAATTGGTCAGGCTAAAGGCGATGATTTCCTAAATTATGCTACCACCTATAGTAATATTTTGGCTAAAATGGGTAGGCATAAAGATGCACTGGAATATGCTAAGAAAGCTTATGATGCCTCAGGAGGAAAAGTAAACAAGCTGACAGGAAATTATGCGACCTTATTGAGCAAAGATGGTCAGGACCAACTCGCATTTGATCTATTGAAGCCGATAGTAGAAAAAGGCCAGTCGACTAAAGAACAAAAAGTGGTGTTTTTAGAAAGCTATGTGAAGCTAAATCCTGGTAAAGATAAAAATGACTACATGACCACCATTTATTCGCAAATCGCTAATGAAATGAAGTTAGAAGTAGCTAAGATTGAAATTAATAAACCGGCTCCAAACTTCGTAGTTACTGATGCCAATGGAAAGAAGATTTCACTTGCTGATTTTAAAGGTAAAGTTATTGTACTCGATTTTTGGGCAACCTGGTGCGCGCCTTGTAAAGAATCACTTCCTGTAATGCAATTGACGGCAGACAAATATCAAAAAGATCCAAAAGTTAAATTTCTATTTATCCATACCTGGGAAATGGTAGCGGATCCTCTTGCGGACGCTAAAGATTATTTTGCTAAAAATAAGTTTCGCTTAGACTTATATATAGATAAGAAAAATCCAGTTACCAAGGTAAACCCAGCTGTTAGTTCATTTGGGGTAACAGGCATTCCGGCCAAATTCGTAATTGATGGGAATGGCAATATCCGCTTTAGTATCAAAGGATTCATCAATAGTCGCGACGATGCTGCTGTTGCTGAGCTTTCTTCCATGATTGATTTAGCCAAAGGAACGCTATAGCAAACGGAGTATTAAAATGTACACTAGCAACTACCACCGGCCACAGCATGTTAGAATATTTGATAGTTGGCCATTCTTTTAGTAATTCCTAGTTAATAACCTATCAACAAGTGATTAGAGCTATATAGCCGATAACCAGCATCTTAACACCAGTAGTGTAAACAAAATAATTTGCAAATTAATTTTATAATAATTATTTTGTTTTTAATTAGCGCAATGTCGCGCGACATTAAATCTTATAATTATGAGTAATAAGTATGTTGTTGCATCTCAGGGAGCACTGACGATCGTAGACGATCTTTTCCCATTCACCGCCCAAGGAGTTCAGGATCTCCTTAGCCATCTCTATCAATTACCTCAAGACGAATTAAAGGCTGAAGCAGAAGGTTTGTCTTTGGATTTTAGGTTGTGGATGTTGGCACATTTTCAATTAGCACCAAGTCGAGTTAAGTTCCTTAACAGGATCGACAACACGACAATCGCATTCGCAGCAATGTCATGTAGTCTTGCAATAGAGAATAGATTACCCATCATATTAGACAAGGTCCTAAATCAAACTAAAGACGAAGATCCACCCTTTAAAAATCTTAAAGTGATTAGTACGCTAACAAGTTCTTATGGTGGAACTAATCCGACCGGATTGACTGGTGATGTTACCATCAGAATAAGGTACGAACACTAATTATTCCATGTTCCGGGCATGTCCCGGAACATAGAACTGAATATCATTTTATTACTTACGCTGTAACTACAGGTATTACTTTACTTAACGCGTTCTACGTACTCTCCTGTGCGCGTATCTACTTTTACTTTATCTCCCTGATTAACAAACAAAGGCACTTTTATTTCGATACCGTTTTCTGTAGTAGCATATTTCAGCGCACCTGAAGAAGTATCACCTTTAACAGCCGGCTCGGCATAGGTAATTTCCAGTTCCACAAAGTTTGGTGCCTGAGCCATAATAGGTTCTTCACTTTCAAAAGAAACGATAACGTCCATTCCCTCTTTTAAAAACTTTGCAGCTGGTCCGAATAGCGATTTTGGAATGTTAAACTGGTCGAAGGTTACATTATCCATTACCACGAAATAATCTCCCTCTTCGTATAAGTATTGGAAATCATTGGTTTCTACACGACAAATTTCAATTTGCTCATCTGTTCCTAAACGGGCCTCAACAATTCTTCCTGTTTTAATATTGCGAAATTTGCCCAGGTAGAATGCACCACCCTTACCTGGCGTACGGTGCACAAGTTCTGTAACTGTCACCAGTTCACCGTTATACCTTAAAATATTTCCTACTTTAGCTTCAGAAGTCTTTGCCATAATAATTAATTGTAAAATTTGATGACAAATATATATGCTTTTTGCACTTACCTAGCATATGGCCGCTCAAATTTATTGAAGGGAAAGTTATAAGCCAGGATCTGTCTGCCAACATTCTGCGGATTGCGGCTTTTTACCATTTGATTTTTCGCACAACACAAACAACGCAGCACTATCCCAGTTCAATTCTCTCTGAAAAGCTTCAAACTACCCTTATCTTCTTCCATTAACTTGAGTTTACCTGGCGCAGATTCTAGCACTTTGTATTTAACTACTTTAGGTTCTGTATAGTATTTTACCATCGGAACCATATTTGCAATTAAATCATAGTGAGCCTTTCTCAATCGATCAATATTAATTACGACAGAATTAAATCCCATACTTTCTAATTCGATATACCGTATAACGCTATCATGAGATAACCAAACAGTGCCCTGACCATCTTTAGACGATTCTGAAACCGCAATTATGTTCCACTGTTTGTCTCTGAAATATAATCTCCCGAACATAGGTGATTTAGCATCATCGAATATTTTAAATGAAACTAATGTATGACGTAAAGCTCCAGCCCTATATTCTAAGCTATAATTAGAGGAATCACGGCCATTAATGATCAGCTCGTAATTTAGTGTCAATATCCCATTTTTTATTTTATAAGTTCCCCTACCAATTTCTCCATTAATGTCCCCGCAGATTATATTTTCGAACCTTCCATTGACGAAACTGAAAGTTTGACATCCATCTTTAAATTTACCAGAAATCTTTTGGCAGTTAGCGGCTTGAAATGTAAGCAGTGTTAAAATAGCTGAGAGAAACAAATACTTAACAGCGACTTGCGGGACCTTTAAGAGCTTTAGGGTATTCATTATTATCTTTCTTGAACTGTTCTTCGCAAAGTACTGATCTACACTAGCACCAAATTCTTCCGTTGCTAAGTTTCTACTTCAATCTAAAATAATTAATTAAATTGGGATATGAATCTGCGCTCGAAAATCAAAAAACAATATAAGCAAAAACGGTACTGTCGAGTACTTCGGGAAATAGACGGCACATCTGTGAATAGCTTTGCTGGGTATATCGTTGATTACACTAAGGAGTTTTTGGTACTGCAAGAAACTGACGACTTTCTTTTGCAAGGATTTAAAATTATTCCTTTAAATACCGTAACAAAGATTCGATATAATAAAATTGATAAATGCTACGACAAGATCATGCGATCCGAGAAAGTGTCGGATGAAATTAACTATACGCATAAAGTTGATTTAACAAATTGGTCTACAATTTTCACGACTATAAAAGAGCTTGGATTTAACGTAATTATAAAAAATGAGCATCCTGAGGAAGGTACTTTTGATATCGGCCCAATCATTAAGATTACAGCCAAATCCGTTCGAATCAGGTATTTTAATGCGGAAGGGTACCTTTCACCTTATACTACAAAGTTTAAGTGGAAACATATATCAGTAGTCACCTTTGACGACCGTTATATTAATGTTTTCAGCAAATATTTAAAAAGCTCAGAACTTTAAAACCAGCTAATGATAATGAAAACACATTTTAAACTTATTCTATTTTTCATTTTAGCGATTACAAAGTTGAACGCGACCGCCGAGCCACTGTATTCCTATAATGATTATCAAATTGAACAGCAAAATGCCTTGCTAATGCTTAAGCGCTTTTACGAGAACTATATCAGAGAAGTTTCTGGTGGCATAAATGAAAAAGCAATCAATTCGATTTTGAGAAAAAATTGCACTAAAGAATTATTTGAGGCTATTCCTAAACTACAGTCAAAGTCTGACAGCGATCTTTTTTTAAATGCTCAGGATAGTGATATTTCAATACTTAAATCACTCCTCATAGTTCCAGATAAAAACATTAAAAATGATTACGTTGTAAGTTACATCTATGACAATGAGAAGATGGAGATTCATCTTTCCACAGTTAAATTAAGGGACGGTTATAAAATAAGTGCAGTCAAATTATAGTTAAAAGGCCCATTTAAGAAGCACTACCTTTTCCCCTTTTTCTTCCCACTGGATTTTTTAGCAGAAATGGAAGATTTCGCAGAACCCTTTTCTTCAGGCTTTTCCTTTTCAATTTTACCCTCTTTTTCCTCTGGTTTTTCAAATACGATTTCATCGTTCTTCAGCTTGACTTGCATTGTGTCGCCCGAAACAATCGAAGTTTTTAGCAATTCGAAAAGCCTTTTTTCTTCCTTGGCATCGATGGTAGCAATACCTTTAGAGCCGGTCTTTGGATAAATCTCAGCAAGAAAAAGCTTCCCGTCAAATTCAACCAAAAGGCAATAGAGCCTATAACCGCTCCTACCGCCCAATCGCTTTTTTAGATAGGGGATTTGGGGTGTTCCGGAAATCTTGGCGCAATGCTTTCTTGGAGCGCTCTCTTCGAGCACCTCATCGATGAGCAGTTGTTTGAGGTCCTTATAGGAATTGTTCTTCACCAGCGAGAGATAGCTCTCGCGGAATTGACCTATACAGAAGACCTCCATTTATTTTCCGAATATCTTGTTTAAATCCGACGAGATGGCCTGCATCTCCGGATCGCCCGCATGGGTAAAGAAACGGCTCTCCATGCTCTCGGCCGCATCTTCGATGTCGTCCAGTGCTGCTAGCAACTCGATGAGTTCGGAAGGCACCGCATCCTTTGGCAGAAGCTCAATGCATTTCGCATTAACCCCTCGCAAATGTTTGGCCCAGTCCCTTGAAAGGGAAATGATAATATTGGCTACCTTCAGACCCTTCTCATCCAGTTCTAGAAAGGTCAGTCCCTCCATCTTCTCAGTGATCGAGCTAACTTCGCGCGTTTTCTGCACAATAACACTTTTGAGCTCCAACAGTCCGTCGAGCAATTTATCGATCAGTTCCTGGGTTATGGCCTCATCGGAAAGCTCTTTTTTGTCCCTTACCGAAAAGGTCGAAACCTCCTCAAAGGTACTTTTCAAATATCTTCTTTCTTTGGTGATCATATCATTCCTCCAGCTGCATGTTCGAGTGCAAATAGAACAGCGCACAACTTAGCATATACAATATTAATACCACTAGCGCACATTTCCAAATGTGACAGCTAATTGGACACGTTCAGCAAAAACATCATTACCACGATTAACATTACCTCATCAAACTCCTTTATAAACAATATTAGCCCGAGCAGGAAGATCGTTCTTGCCAATGGCCGACATCGCTGCCGGGTCAGTGCCGCCATGAGCGTAGTACGCCGCTAAAAGCGAAAAATATTTTTTGCTGCCTAAAAAAATAGTTTACCCAGATGACAATTCCGTGCATTTCTACCACGCACCTCATACCGAAGCTCGCTAAAGCCCGCGACAAGCTGGCAATAAAACCTATATCTTAATCAAAATACCTTTTCAACTCGTTATTGACCAGTTAATTAATGTTAAATTAAATGGTAAGATTGTCGAGGTCATTTTAATTTACTTACTTTAAGAAACGAACTCCTATGAATAAGAACATAGTCTTAGCATTGCTACTAATTGGAACACTAGGCTGTAAAAAAGACATTGCGTTTAGTGAGGACGATACCACCCTCTACAAGTGGAAAAGAGATTTGTACAGAGCGGCCGTACAAAAAGATGAGCCTGCCTTATTCTTATCCAGAACGGGCGGAACCAGTTGGTCAGACAAGTCTGCAATCTTTATTAGTTCAGATGTTGTAGTCTTGACTGAGTACAAAAAGGATAAACAACAGGACAGCATCTTTAAAGCCAGCGGAAAAATGCAGGTGTATAAGTATGAGAAATTATACTAAGTTCTATAAGACTCCACCTATCCCAATTTTCCGTTAGATGAAAAAGGATCTTTCAAATGGTTATCAGCGCATAGCAGAAACCTTCATAGCGGCAAGAGGTGTGCATAGCGCTGGAGTAGGAACTGATCAAATACGTGTCTGGGCTCAGATGCTGGCCAAAGAAGCGAAAGTTCTCGATGTAGGATGTGGCACAGGTATCCCGCTTACCGCTGTACTTATGCAAGAAGGTTTACAGGTATTTGCAATAGATGCTTCTGCCACTTTGATAGATGCATTCAAAGCAAACTTCCCGACTGCGCAGGTAGCGTGTGCAGCGGCAGAAGAATCAGATTTCTTTGGAAAGAAGTTTAACGGAATACTTTCATGGGGAATGATCTTCCTGTTGAGCGAAGAGAATCAACTTGTGGTCCTGGAAAAGATGGCGAAAGCGTTGCTTCCGGGTGGCAAGCTACTTTTCACTGCGCCAAAGCAACAAGTAGAATGGATGGATGTTTTAACTGGAGAGCTGTCAAGATCGTTAGGTAAAGAAACCTACGTTCAATTACTCAGTCAATTTGGTTTACAACTAACGGAGACGTTTGAAGACGATGGTGGCAATCACTATTTTAGTTTTAATGTAAGATAGTTTGAAATGTACCTATTACAAATTAATCCCCCTGCCACCGAAACCTTTACCTAAGAAACGTAAAAAAGTATTTTAGCTATTCGTAGTAAACTTACATCTTGGATAATTGCAGCACGCTTTAAATCTGCCATTAGCGCTGGTTCGTATCACTAAGTTACCTCCGCATTGTGGACAAATGTTTCTATTTATCGAATCCTCCCGATCACTTATCCGTTTCTTTATATCTTTGATGTGCGTATCCCGATTATATGATCGACTTATATTTCTCAAAGTGATTCTTTCAAATATTGCGTCTTTTTCAGTGTCCGATAACTGTACCTCAGAATAACGTTTAATTGTCTTAATTAATTGATCAGAATAAACAATCTTAGTATCTGTTTCGACTTTAAGAGTGCATTTACCACAAAATGCAATGATTGATACATATTTAACTCCATGGAATTCATTGAGTGTCGACTTTAAAGCCTTGATATGACCGAGATTTTGGCGAATAGGATTATAGAATCTCTCCTTTCGCTTAAAAATAACCTGAGTCCAAAATTCATAGTTCTCATATCCAAAAATCCATCCCTTTAAATTCTTTGTCTCGATAACGAACACTCCGTAATTTGAAATTATTAAGTGATCAATCTGTACTGTCTTATCGCCCACCTTTAATACTAAGTTGTTTACAACCTTGTATTTTGACTTCGGCAATAAGGACAGTCTCCATGAAACGGTTTGCTCCCCTATAGCGCCTTTGATTCGTCGACTGAATATTGCATAAATTAGGAGACAAACAAGAACAGTAAAGAGCAAAAGCTCATGAATAATATCTGACATCTTATAGAACCTTGATCCCTGATTAATAGGGTTATTAATTTAACCTTTGTAATATAGACTATATGTTCTAATCAAATGCTTGCTGTAGACTCATTTAGAAGCATCCTGCGAAGCATCCTTATCCATTAGAAACTAATTAAGTTATTAACTGTCCGATATTGCGAAATGAAGCATTTTGAACTAAATTAATGCAGTCCAATTATGGTCTGCAAAAACTATTTGAAAGAAGTGAAACTACAATTCTAGGAATACAAACTTCATGTATTGGTTTGCAACTAAAGCTGACATTTTTCACGGCATAGTTTACAAATGTTTACAAGTTGAATGTTTCCCTAAACAATATTATCTTAGCAAAATACAAACTGTTAACGTTCAACATTATACCCATGCCAAACCAAATTTGGAAGACAACTGCAATTTATAAGAAACTCGAAACCCTGCAGGGAGAATATCCACAGAAAATGATTGCATTTTTAGAACAACCATCTGTTATGGATGGGATTGAAAGTGTCCTAAACAGTGCAGGAACGACCCCAAAGGATTTTACACTACACGATGCTACCCACTCTTTCAGAGTTGCAGAAAGGATGTGGAACATCATTCCCGACATTACTAAGGAGGTGTTGTCGGCCTATGAACTTGGACTTTTGCTTCTCTCGGCATATTTGCACGACATAGGTATGAGCCCCGAACATCAGAAAGTAGAAGCTCACCGAATTTTCTTGACAAGTCGCGAAAATGCAAATCTTTCAGAGGAAGAAAAAAATGAGTTTCAAAAATTTATTGATAATGATGCGGATATAATACCAATGGATATTCGAGTTGATAAAATCACTGATTTAAAAAAATCTAATTATATTTTGTCTTATTATATTAGATACAAGCATAACGACTGGAGCGCAGAATGGATAACTACGCATCTATCACAACTCAGCCTGCATAATTACCCTAATTGGAGCGAAGATTTGATATATGTATGCAAAAGTCATCATTATGGTTTAGAATATCTTAAAGTTGATCGATTCGAACCCAAACCACTTGAAGATAGCATAATAGTGCATCTCAGATATCTGGCAATGTGTCTACGGGTTGCAGATGTCATGGAAAATGATCCTGAACGAACGCCTGAAATTATCCTCAAACATCGTCTTATCAATTCCAAAAGTGTTAGTTATTGGTTAAAAGACCATCAGTTTACACTTACTTCAGATAACGGGAATTATACCGCGCATGCAAGACCAGATAAAGCATATTTACATAAAGCAATACTGCAATCTGTCGACTGGATTGAAGATGAATTTCGACTTTGCAACGACCTGATCAAAAGCAAGCCACTTCAGCACAGTTCTTTTAGACAACTAGAAGGCTACGAATGGAACTTACCATCTGCCATTTACCGAGATATTAAACCTAAAGATGGCTCTTACGAATTTATTGAAGGTACTTTTCGACCAAACACTGCTAAAATACTTGAATTATTGGGTGGAACACAATTGTATGGAAATGTAATATGGGGCTTTCGAGAATTGCTTCAAAATGCATTCGATGCCGTTAAAGAGAATATTGGTTACAAGGTTATTGCTGCAGCAAAAAATCCAGAGGAATACTTAAAAAGATACAGAGAACTGCACACCATTGATATTGAAATTGAAGAGAGAGAGGATGGCCATTGGCTAATTTGTGCAGATCAAGGAGTAGGTATGACTAAATACATCATTGAAAAATTCTTTCTGGAAAGTGGCTCCTCTCAGCGGTACGAGATTAATAAGCTTGAAAGGGAATGCAAAGCAAAGGGATTCAATCTCGGCAGGACTGGACAATTTGGAATCGGAGTACTGAGTTATTTTATGTTAGCTGAAAAAATCGTTGTATATACTAAAAGGGAATTAAATACTGGCTATACTGACGAGGAATCTATCGCGTGGCGGTTTGAAATCAATGGTGCTCACGATTTTGGAGAACTTAGTAGAGTGAAGCAACCTACAAACGGCACTACGATTGAACTGAAACTCAATAAAAATATAGATCAAGACATTGAATCCTGGAAAGAAAAGTTCGTTTCCTTTCTCAAAGACGAAATTTGTGTAGCTCCTTGCCTAATATCATTTGTCACGCCAGGAGAAAATGCTATAACTGTTAATCCTGGATGGAATGCTACTGTTGAAGATATCAAACAAAAGTTGTACGACAGTTACATAAGTCAAATTGAAAATCCATATTCTAGTCGTCGTAAATCATTTCTCTCTTCTGAAGAAAAAGAACAACAAAAAAATAATGAGGATATGGTGAAGAATGACGCTGCAGAAATGAGACGCTCAGTAGACTTTTTATTTGAAGAATTTCAAATAGAAAATTACGGAAAGGTTAGAATTTTCGTTCCTTATTTCAAACTTACAAAAGGAAATTCTTTTTATTACGCTAAAGAGGAGAATAGCCCGGGCTATCATCGCTTAATAAAAACTTTTTCCGGTTATATTTGGGAGCCGTGGTTTTATAAAATTTATTTATCTCTTAAGGGAATTAGGATCGAAGGAGGAATCTTTGATGGTTCAGAAAATTATGACATTGAGGATGACGAAATTTCTGTTCGCAGTTCATATTCAAACTGCCACATTGAAGTTGATTTGGAAGAAGTCAACAAAGATAGCTTAGCGGTTTCAAGGCACAAATTAACGCTCAATGAGGCGTTTAAAACAGTAATTGAAGAAATTGAACAAAAGATTGATCAATTACTCCAAAATGAGAGATCTAAGTTTGATAATAGCTATGGCACACTAAATTTCAAATGTAGTGAACACATGCCATCTGAGTTAAATTGGGGTTTCACAGACACTGAAAGCAACTCTCTTTTATGGCGTAATATAACAGCTCCGTTAATAATTGTACGACCATACTCCAAAGAAAAACAACTCCAAGCTTCCAATCCGGAAATTGAAATTATACAGCAAATAAAGTCAACTGAAATGTCAGGTTCCTTTGATTTCTTGAACGTAGATTCGGTAACTTATCAGCACTATCTTACACTTAAAGGCACTGGTGATACAATTCATCGAGGACTAATGGAAGTTGTAGGCGAGTTGGGCAATATTCAGGCTTCATCTTTTCATTTTCCAACAATTAAAACATTCGATTTTTTTGCTGATGTAGCTTTATTTAACCCGTTATCATTTAGAAATGCTGCTATTCTTTTAAATATGGATTATGTCCACACCAACAAGGCAAACTCCAAAATCTTCAAAAATTTGCATTTTGGAAATTTGGAATCATTTCTCTCAAAACCAATAGATCCGGCGCATTACTACACTTTGCTCATTAGTTTGCTCGCTACTGATTATGGACAATTGTGGCCTGGGTTCTGTGCTGCTCAATCAAGTCTTGTTGAAAAAATATTTAATCATCTGAAAATTAATGAAATTAAAGCCGTTTCTGGAAGTTTTTACCAAATTTACACCATGGAAACATTAAATGAAATTCCATTAAATGACATTCTTCTGAAAAACGAAGGAACTATAGATAGCAAGCTCATACTAACGGAAAATCGATAATAAAGGCTGTTATCTATTATAGCATGTTTGAAAAGTTGCAATTTGAGTCCTAAATAGAAATTTAGGGGAAAAGTTACTTTAGTCTATTATCAATTATTGCATTTCGCTCTTTGGCAGACAATGCATCAAACTAAATAAGTGTCACACAATTATTTTGTCCCATAACAGTTTTCGCTTGTTTCATAGCAACGTGCGCCCTTTCGATCAACGAATCGAGGTCATCATTGGCATTCAATTCAGCGATACCACAGCAAACTGTTAGTCTAAACTGAGCATCATATCCAAGAATTTGAATCCCAGTATTGGCAATTAGGTCTCTTTTCCTAATAGCTGCTTTGAGTGCGTTATCCAATATTGTATCTCTTGCTATAATTATAAATTCATCACCTTTCAAATGCTGCCTGTAGATGGAATCTGTTGCTCGACTATCTGATTTTAGAAAAATGCCAAACTTTTTAAGGATTTCATCGGCCAGATGTTGACCATGATTTGTATTAATCAATCCAAAATTATCAATATCCATCAAAATCAAAGACAATTCCTTTTGCTCTTTTCTGGCCGATATAATTGCATTTTTTAGATCAATTTTCAGAGCTCTACTATTGGATAAGCCGGTAAGTTCGTCTGTATGTAAATCCTTTTTAATAAGCGTAAAGCGCTTTCTATAAGCGAAGAAGAATAATATCGATGTTATAAAAATAACAAAGAGACCTATTAGAATAATGTTTATAATAGTTAATGAAATAGATTTTCTAAATATATTATTGATATCCGCATTTTATGATGAAAAACTCAATATAATGCCACTCAAAAAAGCATACTTTAATAAATCATAGATTCCTTTGGCTAGAAGATCGTCCTTAACCTTTCTAAATGCATTTTCCAAATAATTCATGACTTAGAGCTAATTTTGGGTTAATTGTTTTTTAAATCATTCATTCTGTTATAAACCTTCTTCAACATGTAGGCTTTTACTAAACCCCCAAACTCCTGATCATCCATCATCTTTGAAAAAATATCCTGATTTTGTTCCATACGACCAATAAGCTTATCCATGAATACATCTTCAAAACCAAACTTGAAATTCTCTATAGTATTGTTTTGTGCCTGTTGGGTTAGCTTTTTATCTGCAAGTAACTCTGCTTCTATTTGATCAAAAAACAATTTATCTGCATCGTTGAATTCAGTAGAGAATCGTTTATTCAATACTTCGATAATTTCCGACAGAGCAGCTAGGTCATCCTTGCTCATTCTTATCCCAGACTCAATGGTCCCATCCAGACCGTATTCTCCTTGAGGTTCCATCACGATACTAGTCTCTCCTATCTTTTGGAGTCTGTAGTATTCTAATGAAACTTCATCACCCAACTTAAATTTATCAAAACTGTTCTTCGGAAGCGCTCTTAGTAAAAACTTGCAATAAGTGTAAAGCTTTTCTAAGTTAACATCACTAAATGGCATGATCTGGGTGAGAAAAGAATATAACCTTACGAAAGATTGAACCGAATTTTTAAAATCTTCTTGTGTAGAACCTGAAGTTAATGTATCATCTTTAGAATTTTCGATTGGGAGTTGCTTAAAACGGTCTACAGCAGGTGCTGTATATGAATATAATTTCCTTTGCTCTCCTACTGATAAAGATCGAAATGATTTAAAAAATACATTACAGAAATTGTCAACTTCGCTATCCCAAATCACATGTGCTTTTTTAATTTCCGTCTCCAGATCATATAAGTGATTTGGATCAGTCGAACTACCAATAGTCGTTAATTCATAATATGGTTGAAAAGAATCCAGAATATCCTCAGTTTCATTAGCGAAGTCAAGGACAAATGTATCTTCCTTACCAGGATGCATTCTATTTAAGCGCGATAGAGTTTGCACCGCTTTCACTCCAGAAAGTTTTTTGTCTACGTACATTGTATGAAGGAGAGGCTGATCAAATCCAGTTTGATATTTATCCGCCACTAATAATAACTGATATTCCTGAGTGTTAAACTTTTTTGGAACTTCCTTTTCTTTAAATCCATTTAATTCAACTTCAGTTACTCCATTTGGAAAAACATCATAAATGACTTTGCCTGAAAACGCTACAATGGTCTTAATATCAGAATAACCTTTATCTTTTAAATAACGGTCAAATTCTTCCTTATATCGAACAGCATGAAGACGAGAACTGGTAACAACCATAGCCTTTGCTTGACCTCCAATCTTCTTTGAAGCTACTTGCCTAAAGTGCTCTACCATGACCTCGGTCTTTTGTGCAAGATTATGAGGATGGAGAGATAAAAATCTGGCAATAGCGCTGGCAGCTTGCTTTTTGTTTACCTCAGGATCATCTTCTATTTGCTTAGAGAGCTTAAAAAAAGTTTTGTATGTCGTATAGTTGCCTAACACATCTAAAATAAATCCTTCCTCTATTGCCTGCTTCATTGAATACATATGAAACGGTTTGGGTTTACCATCCACACCTTGCGTACCAAAAACTTCTACAGTCTTTGCCTTTGGAGTAGCTGTAAACGCAAAAAAGCTTAAGTTATCTTGTTTACCCCTAGCTTGCATAGATTTGCGGATCTCATCTTCAGCATCCTCATCCAAGCCAGTATATATTTCCTCGATTTCTGCTTCTTCAAGTGACTTGTAAGCCAGTACTTCTTTTAATTTCTTACTAGCCTCTCCCCCTTGTGATGAATGTGCCTCGTCCACTATCACAGCATATTTCCGGTTAGGCAATTCTCCAATTTTGCCCAATACAAATGGAAACTTCTGAAGTGTGGTAATGATGATGTTAGACTTAGTAGAAATCGCATCAGCCAATTGCTGTGAGTCTTTATCAATCTTTGTAACGACACCTGGTTTATGTTCGAACTGGTAGATTGTATTTTGTAATTGATTATCCAGTACCTTGCGGTCTGTAATAACAATTACGGAATCGAATATTCGATCGTTATTGACATCGTGTAAACTTGATAACCTGTAAGATAACCATGCTATTGAATTGGATTTTCCGGAGCCAGCAGAATGTTGAATAAGATAATTTTGTCCTGCACCATATTCACGTGCATCAAACTCTAGTTTGCGGACAACTTCTAATTGGTGGTATCTTGGAAAAATGATACTTTCTTTTTTTTTGGATATGCCATCAAATTCAAATTCTTCAACGCTCAAGTGCAAAAACTTACCAATGATATCCATAAAGCTATCTTTGGTCCATACATATTCCCAAAGATAAGACGTTCTGTACCCATTTTTGTTCGCTGGATTACCGGCCCCATTATTATGTCCTCGATTAAACGGTAAGTAACGTGTATGTTTCCCAGCTAATTTTGTAGTCATCCAACATACATCTGCATCAACTGCAAAATGCACTATTGTGCGTTTTTTGAATTGAAATATGGGCTCCGTTGGCTCCCTATCATATGCATATTGCTTCTTAGCATGGCTGATATCCTGTCCGGTAAATTGATTTTTCAGCTCGATTGTCGAAATAGGCAATCCATTTAAACTTAATACCAGATCTAACGAGTTCTTACCATTTCTTTCATAATAAAGCTGTCTTGTGACAGAAAGTTGATTACTGTCATACTGTCTAGCCGCATTGAGATTTAGTGTTGATTCAGGCTTCAAATATCCCATTCGAAATTTAACGCCATAATCGGTAAAGCCGTTACGAATGACATCAAGTGTTCCTCGAAGATCAAGTTCCTTTAACAATCGATCAACTACCTTTTTTTCTATATCGTTTTTATGGATGCTTGAAATCTTCGTCCACTCTTTTGGTTGTGAAGTTCTTAAGAACTTCGTAATATACGTAGGGAAAAGTCCCAAATCAGGATTGAAGTCTGCTGAGAATCCTCTTATATAACCACCATGGTTTAAAAGTGATTCTTCAATCGCTGCTTCAAAAGTATGTTCGGTATGGATTCCTGATGCCATATTAATTAGTTTCAAATTCTAATTCTGACGTGATTTCGTCTCGTATATCGACTTTACCAGTTACGACTTCTGAAATTAATGCTGTTTTGTATTCCTTTAAAAGATTGATTTCTTGGTTAACTTTAGATATCAATGAATCTAGATTGATAATCTGCTCATCAATAAAAATCCTGATACGTTTTTGTTCCTCTATAGGAGGTAAAATTGCATATAGATTATTTATGATAGTAAGAGTAATTCTAGTTAGTGCAGATCCCTGTAGATTGCTTAGCATCTGATTGACATTTAAACTACTAAGTAAAAATTGCTTTAGATAGGCGGATTCGCATAAATTAAATTTAGGTCTGATAATAGCGAGTGAAGATAAAATTACAAAATCATTATCCTCGGTAACAATAACGGCTCTACCAATTGTCCCATCTTTAGTTAATAGGATATCATCCCTTTTAGGCCTACATCCATTCTTTTCGAGCATTTCAAAATCTGTTTCTGAAATATACTTACAATTCTTGAAATCGATTGAATTTTCCCCTACATCCTTAACTGAGATATATCGTTTGCCATGATCGCGAGATTCTGGACTAGAATGTGAACCGTCGGTTATTAATTCACAAAATCTTTTCAGTTTATCAATGCGCCAGTGCTCAGGAATTTCACCTAACCATTCTACACCACTATCTTTCATTGGCACATTAGGATCTATACCTTTTGTTACTGCCAAATTAATCATAGCTATTCTCTCTTCATTGAAAAGCTCAATTAATTTTTGCTTATCGGATATAAGTTTATCTATTTGTCTAGTTTTTTTGTCAAGGTATTTGGCAATTAAAGTCTGTTCGTCAATCGACTTCGGTATTGCAATCCAAAAATTATTTAAAGTATTTGATGTCAATTGATTTATTGTGGCTGTCAGGAACAGGGCAGACTGCGATGTAAATATTGGAGAATTAAAAAAATGCCTTAAAAATCTCCAATCTTTAGATCTGAAAATCATCATGAAAGCACCAAATGTATTACCCACCATTTCTTCATTTATACATATATTCTTTCCAATTAAATGCTGGCTACCATTCCTAGAACAAATTAAAATATCACCCTTTCTTAAAATAAGTTTTTCAGGTACTTTGATAGATACATAGACATTATCTTGAAGCGAAAGTTGTCCACCTTGAATGTTTGAAGACCTTAATACTAAAACACCTTTGCCTTCATCTAGTACAACATCATTTGGAGAATAAGTCAATCCTCCAATGGCATCTCCGAGAAACTTTAATTTAGTCAAGACCCAGTGTTCCGGGATTTCGCCAATCCAATCAATACCCGAATCCTTATAATATTTAAACCTCTTCATTTAAACAATTATCTCACTTATTAAGCCCATTGTTTCTTTCTCCAGGGCGATAATATCATCCCTAATATCAGCCAAACTACGCAAGGGCTTATACTTATAAAAATATTTGGTAAAATTTAGTTCGTATCCAATTTTAGTTTTGCTTTCGTCTATCCAGGCATCCGAAACATGAGGCAACACTTCTCTTTTAAAATATGCATCTATATCATCCTTCAAGGGAATATTTTCTGTATCCCGCAAACTACTGTCTGCTTTAGGCAATCCTTTTTTATCTAATTGAACATTTCCTTTAGCATCGCGTTCGGGTCGCTCCACAGTGACTTTACTATATCCAAAGTCTTTATTCTCGAATATTTTGCTGTAATCATTAGCGATAAAATCACCATACGTCTTCGTAATGTCGCTAATATGGTCTGCTGCCAATTCATTACGTTTATTCCCTAAAGACTTGCTCATCTTTTTAAATAAATCTACCGCATTAATAAGTTGGACTTTGCACTTTCTGTCCTTGGGTTTGTGATTAGAAATTAACCAAATATAAGTGCTAATACCTGTGTTGTAGAATAGCTGATTGGGTAGAGCAATTACAGCGTCCAGCATATCATTTTCTATAATCCATTGCCTGATACTCGATTCATTTTTGGTCGTGCTCGGGCTACCGGAAAACATCGGTGAGCCATTGAAAACAATAGCTAGCCTAGAACCCTCCGGTTTCATTTTCGAAATTAGGTGCATCAAAAATAGAAATGAACCATCACTAGTTGAAGGTAAGCCTGCTCCAAATCTACCACCAAAACCTTTTTCGTCATGTTCAGCCTTAACCTTCTTCGCAATCTTCTCCCATTTAACACCGAATGGAGGGTTAGTTATAAGATAATCAAACTTCTCAGCAGACAAATGATCTTCAGATATACTATTGCCTTTTTTAATATTTACTGGATTTTGGCCCTTAATAATCATATCTGACTTACAAATTGCATATGATTCTGGATTAAGTTCCTGTCCAAAAACTTCTAGTCTGGCATCTGGATTCAGTTCATTCAAATATTCCTCAGCAACGCTTAACATTCCCCCTGTTCCAGCACAACAATCATATATAGTCTTAACGATACCTTTCTTGGTTAAAATATCATGGTCATTCAGAAACAAAAGATTTATCATTAATCTGATTACCTCACGCGGTGTGAAATGCTCCCCGGCAGTTTCATTAGATATCTCAGCAAATTTGCGTATCAATTCTTCAAACAGATACCCCATCTCCATACTGCTAACCTTATTTGGATGCAGGTCAATCTCTTGAAAGCGTTTAATTACCATAAATAGAAGGTTATTGTCATCCATTCTATTTATTTGGTTATCAAATTCAAATTGTTCTATAATCTCCCTCGCTTCAGCGGAGAAGCCGTTGATATAATCACGAAGATTAGAAGCAATGTTATTTGGATCAGCTACTAACTTATCAAATGTAAATTGACTCCGATTGTGGAAACTATATCCGGTTACCTTATTTAAAATCGGATCAATATTCTTAACCTTCATAGCCGTCGACTGATCGTATTTTTTCAACACATCAGCTTTTGTTTTCTCCAACACACAGTCAAGTCTTCTTATAACTGTTAAAGGAAGTATCACCTTTCCATAATCACTTTGTTTGTAATCGCCTCTCAATAAGTCGGCTATCGCCCATATAAAGTTAGCTGTCTCTTTAAAATTATTCATATTTTAATATCCTCAGTACCATTAAAATTTAAAGATAATACTAATGCTTTCACCATGGATAAGTGGAGTATTAATTTACATTGATGTTTTCTAAATGCTCGAAAAAAATCCACCTACTTCATTACTCTCCGCGAAAGAAATAAAATCTCTCAAATTACCTAATACGCCTTCATCATTAATGAAACTTCCCAAGTCGTAACTTTTCATCAAAAAAATCTTGTTCTCAGCATCAATACGAACATATTCGTTATTCCCATTTTTACTATAAATCTCCAAATTTTCATCATCTTGATTTTTCCAAGTGTTAAGTCCAAGAATAAAAATCAGTTTTGTCGCGGAAATCTCAACTGGAGCAAACTTATCTATTTCTAATGCATCAGCATCGCTATCGTAAGAACCAGTGTCAGACTGTACAATTATTGCAAATTGAATATTTCCTTTTGCTGTTTCATTTACACCGAAATAAAACTCGTACATATACATTGTAAGCCAATCCCACGCCCAAAGATCTAAATCCAACTTTGCACCATTTTTGGGGTGTTGATCGCCATAAATTGTCCAGCCTGACCGGACTTTTAATGACAATACATCAGCAATATATTTTATTGTATCAAGAACCCTCCTTTGATATAAGTATAGTAGCCTGTAAGCTTTTCTAACATCAATCAGTACCTCTGAAAGCTCTGTCTTTGTGATAGTTTTATCCTGGTTAATCATTTTCTTTTAAAGTTGGCCTCCAATGATACTTTATATTCTGCAATAGATTTTTTTAAAGAAAGGTTGTTTGTCATTGTTTCAAATAAACTCCCAGTTTGAAAACCATGCATTCTGAAGGTCAGAATCAGATCATTTATAATATTAAGAATTGCATCGTTAGCATTTACGAAGCCTCTATACTTATCTAAGTGCTTTTGAATTGAGATAAGTTGTTTCAGAATTCTACCCCATCGACATTTAACAATTTTTACTGTAATGTTTAAATATTGAAATAATGTGGTTGATTCATCATTCTTAAATATGCCACCAACTGCAATCATATAGACATCTTTTTTAAAACCAAATTCGCTGAAATATGCTTTAATTTCCTCCTCCCATTGGTTGCTGTTTTGCATGCTGTAATCGAATCTTTTAGCCTCAATAATGATATTGAAATTCTCGAACTCAATTAACAAATCAGGTTCTTTATAAGAACCAGAGTCATTTTGCCACCTAGGCCAAAATTGGTAATTAAGCAATCTTCCTGTCAACGGAAACGCAGAACTCTCATAAGTACTTCTGAAAAGTATGTCACAAAGAAGCTCAACGGGTAAGTAAAATAGAGGTCCAAAAATGCTTGAAGTAAGCGAGTCCTCAGTTTTCTTAAAAATTTCCTTCCAATTTACCCCATCATTTGCCAGGCCACTAAGATTTCTACCCCCTTTACTATTTTCGATTAAATGCAGCATAGTAAGTTTCAGTTTTCCAAATGATTTAACGCCTCTTTAAATTTTTGCATTACCTGCTCAACAAACCATTGTCTAAATTCATTTCGTTGAAGATCTTTGGATAAACGTCCTCCAATGCAATTCTGCGGGTCGGATTTAAAAAAGATAAAATAGTAACCATAAGGTAAGTCGGAATCAACTGGAAATTCTGCATAACCAGTAGTTCCAATTCCAATTTCTGATCCAAGTAAATCACATACTCCTATTGCCATTTCTTCTGCTACTCTTACTGAAACACAATCAACTGAAAAAGCATGCTCTCTATCGACATTTAAATGTTTGACTTTTTGAGCCAAATTGTAAACAGTAATACCTCCCGCATAATATTTTGAAGCTCCAGAAATTTCGCCAAAATAATCCTGAACAAGGCCAGAAGTAAGACTTTCAGCCACGGCAACTGGTCCATATTTAGTTAATAATCTTGCTAGTTGTTCCATATATCAATTAAAATTTTCTAACACATATTTCTTCGCGCCACCTATATATATTGGTTGTATAAGTCTATCTCCAAAAAACACATTATATCTTTGAGTTATTGCCTGAACGTCGGCATCATCTATAGCATTTCCGTAACCAACAACTTCAATTACTGCATCCTTTCTCACCATACGTGATAGTAATTGACGCATTTCAAAATCCGCAGCAGGCAAAGAATATCCAATAAAAACAATTTTTGTAGCTTCAGAAATCTCTATTGCAGCATTTTGCCAAATTAATTTATATTGTGGGTTAGATAAGTCCTTGATAAATGTTGGCATAATAGAGTTAGAAGTTAAATTATGCGATTTACTTTTCCCGAAATGCTTTTGGCAATGTCTGCACTCAACAGGATGTTCGTAGGCTGATACACCAATTTTTTCATTAAAATGAACATAAAGTCGATGGCATTTGGGGCATTGGAGCCAATTCAATGATCCGTGCAACTTTAAAAGCTTCACATTAAATCCTCCTTGTCCCAACATTTCTAACCCAGGCATGATGGTAACATCACTTTTATCATAAGAACTAATGTAGCAGCAATAGTCGACAACAGCATTTCCAGCAAAATTTGCTTGGATGTTCTCATAAATAGAATTATCAAGCAAAATATCCCAATTGGTACTTAAAACACTAACATTGTCTACTTCACGAAACTTACCCCGACTCCTTACTGAAGATTGTTTTGTTAGATAACTAGCGAACACATCTATATAATGCTTATCTGTTCCTCTAAGCAATTGGTCCAATGTTGTTGCAATTAAATAGTAGATGAGATCTCTTGTGTATTTAATTGCACTTAGATCAAGATTTCTAAAGGATATGTTTTCTATTAAACACCTGTCTAAAGGAGTAAATATGTCCTCCAAAGGAATTTTGGAATGTAAATTTTCAGGTATGCAGAGAGTGTCCGTTAGAAATTTTCTGAAGGTATTTATTGTCTCATCTTTAAAAGGAAAGCCTCTTGAATCAAGCTTGAAAATTTCTTCTACAATTCGTTCTTGCGATGGCGCGTTAGCATCCATTGAAAAACCAGCACCAAGTACATATACCGTTTTACTGAAACTATTTAAATTCCGTTTGTTCATGAGATCGTTAATTTCGAAATAAACTATTAAGGCAGTAGCGTTTCCAACTCCGGTATACTTTTTTTACGTTAGTAGAAATGGTGCACTGATAGGCACGAATAAAATTTATTTACTTGAAAGTAGCATTTTAATTAATTTCTCCGGTATCCCTAAATACTGAGGCAAAGTTTGTTTCGGTTAATTCAAATATTAAAAAATAATTTCAATAAACAACTCATTCAACTTTGTTTATTTTCAATCAATTAAAATCATGTGTATTAAACAATAATGGAACAAATAATGTATTCGCTGAATTCAAGAAAAACCTATAACATATGTTTATTGTACTAATAACAGAAGAAAGCCCTAACCGCCATTGTATCTCCACTTAATAGTTAGCAATTAAATCGTGGAATGATTCATCGACAAACTGCCAAATATTTTATACGAACCCAACAACATCCCAAAAAGCAATAAAACCCTCTAAAATCGGCGTTCATCTAGGAATTATTCACCTTAGTCTAAAACATTTTAGTAGCGTTTATTAATTCATTCTATTTGTTTCATCAAAACAAACAAAATGAAAAAGCTACTCACAGTCTCGCCCTTCTTATTGCTTTTATTTCCAGTATTCATCCTTATCATCTACAGCTTTTCAACCAACATCAAGTCTCAAAGCAATCAGCTATCAATGAAATCAGCTAAATCAAAAATGTTGATATTAAAATAAACAATTCTATTATTTATGCAAGCAGCATAGAAACAAGTTCCGGAACTCCTTTGGAAGCTGCCTGTTGAACAATTACAAATTCATTTTCAACAATTGGCGCGTCCAAATCAATAATATATTTTCTCGCAGTCTTCGGCGCATAGTCAATCAAATTTGCAGCAGGATAGACTTTAAGGCTAGTTCCAATAACAATCATGAAATCTGCTTCGGCGCAAATTCTGGTAGCTAATGACCAGTTCGGAACTCCTTCACCAAACCATACAACATGTGGTCGAAGTTGTTGTCCGTGTTCGCACCGATCAGTCTCATTTAATTCCCACCCATTAATCGCGTAAGTAAGCGTGGGATCAACATTTGACTGGGCAAGGGTGATTACTCCATGTAAATGCAAAACGTGTGTCGAGCCTGCTTTCTCATGTAAGTCATCTACATTTTGAGTGATGATATTTACTTTAAATTTGCTTTCTAAGTCTACAAGTGATAAATGTGCGGCATTAGGCTTAGCAGCCAAAACTGCTTTTCTCCGCTCATTATAGAATTGTTGGACTAATGTGGGATTTTTTTGCCAGGCTTCAGGGGTCGCGACATCTTCAATACGGTAACCCTCCCACAAACCATCACTGTCCCTGAATGTCTTGAGACCGCTCTCTGCGCTTATTCCAGCACCTGTAAGTATTACTATTTTTTTCATTTTAAATGTTGTGTTCAAACATATATAGAATGCAGACTAAAGTGCTATACCAAATTCACAATAGATTTACCATTTCAAATTGAGATTCTATCTAGAACTTTTGGAATAAAATATTCGTTTCAGTAATCAAATGTTCAAGCAGAACACCTTCCTCAAACAAACTTATTCCTATATCTAACCGCATATCAATTTTGAATAGCTGCCCATCCTTAAAACCAGAAGCAACAATATATGATTTGCTGTTATCAAGCAGGTTTTCTGTCTGGACAAAAATTGTTATTGATTCACTATGGGGTGTAAATGCATTTCTGAAAATAGCTGTCAGTTTTGTTGTCCTTACCATAAAACAAATTTAAAGCTGTTCCAATATTTTGGCGCTTGCAGCTCCTGCCCAAGAAGAGTGATTTTAACAGACCTTATTGCCTTCATGATATCTTGCTATATTTTTTCATCCTTTCACCTTGCGTTTGGCTGATATACAAGGTCATCCGCGGATGCTCCAATTCTAAATCATAACCAAGGCCACTAGCTCTAACATCCAATATATTTGAATTTTTGACTATGCAGTTTTTCGGACAATATTCATATTCTCTCTTGTCAAGATTTTCCCAGATCTGTTGTAGCGTCTTCACTGACGTTCCACTCGAGGCTTTATCATAGACAATCCTTAAACCATTGACTAGGTGCACCAATTGTAACACACCTGTTGTTACTAAACTTTCATTATTCGCCAATGGAACAAATGCCTTACTGTTTACCAAGGAGTCCTTGGGCGTCGTTTGTATAGAGTGCCTTTCCTGTTGTTCTAAAAATAAATTTGCCCAAGCGTTGTCCGTGTTTGAGACAGTCCTATTATTGGAAGAAGAAGGTTTCTTAAGTGCATTAAGTTTTACAACGAGATACCAAATCGCATAAATTGAATTTAAAATATTCAACATGAGCGTGACCGGGACCGAGTAACGCTCAAACCAGCCGCTTTCCCAAGGGGCCAATCCTCTTACTGCGTCATAATAGATCGAAATCAGTGCATAGTTCATTAATACTGCAAGTATAACCCCATAGAATAATTGTAGAAATAGCCGTTGAAAAAAGACGAGTTCCCAGGGATACGTTTTATCCAGGAATTTCGAAACGAAGTGAACGTAATTGATTATTAGAAAGGATATAATAATACTGGATACAAACCCAATTAAAAAAAATGTGCCTGACGCAATTACTGAATAGCGTTCGAATCTTCCTTGAAGGATAATAAAATGTGACGCTGCTACTGACATAAATAATCTGATCCATAAATTAGGATACTTGAAGGTTTCCCGCGCTGCAATATTTGAATGAGCATCCATAAATGTTTTAATTTTGAGTTCAAATAATTTATTAAGGGCGCAAATATATCGGAAACGTTGGCAAATAATAATCGATAGTTTATTGAATTTTCATTTTAAGGAAAATTAACAGATTTCAATGCTAAATCTCATCAATTGCCAAATATAATTTGGTAAAACGCTTTGTCTTTTTTCAAAACGCTTATAATCTTCATAATTAATTTTAAATATTTTCATCCAAAAGGACATAGGAAGTATGTGGGGACTTACTTAAAGTAAGTGGGCACACACCTAAATGAGCGGGGACTTACTTCTAGTAATTTCCCCTTTAACTGTATGAAGGGGACAAATAACCAAAGTAAGTGGGGACTTACTTGGTAAGTCCCCACTTAGCAGATTTATATACCTTAACAGTCGTTTAAGGGCCTATCTAGTGCATAGTTTTGACAATGGAACCTACAAGGTTTATAGCAAAAAAGCACATGAAGCAATCAAAAATTGAAGTGAAATCATTAGGGAAACGGTTAAGGAGCTTCCTATTTGAGTAAAATAAAACTAGGTCTGTGCTATGTCTCTAGCAGGTCTTTGACAGGTCTTGGCTAGGTGTGAGGCACGTCTGAAAGACCTTTTAAAGGCCTTTTACAGTGCTGGTTCTATTACGGCCAATTACCAGCCTTACAGAAGGCAGATAACAGGCGAAAAATCTTAATTAATTCATTTTATAACAATAAACACTATCAACAATGGCAAAACTACCATCAGGGATATTTGGTCCCATTTCCGGAAAACTCGGAAACTTAATTGGAGGTATCTGGAAAGGTATCCCCTACTTAAAAGAAAACAAACCGCGTAAGCTTAAGCTAGATCGAACTCCTGCACAGCTGGCCAACGAAGAGAAGTTCCGGTTCGCAAATAACTGGCTCATCCCCTTTCATCCTTTCATCGGTGTCGGATTCCTTACGCAGGCCAGTCAGCGGACAACCATCTCGGCAGCCCTGTCTCAAGTCTATAATACTGTATTTACCGGTACTTACCCTGATCTTGAAATCCACGCAGATCAAATGGTTATTTCGGTAGGAAAACTTACTCCCGTTTTAAATACACAAATCGTAATGACTGCCCCTGATACCATTTCGGTTACCTGGGAGAAGAACACACAACGTGGAACTAAGTACAACGATCAGATCATGGTGGTACTATATGATTCCGACCAGCACATTGCCGACGGATTTGTAGGGGGAGTAAACAGGGCTACTGAACAGTATACTTTCAAGTTCAACGATTACCTGATTGGTAAAACTTTACATGCTTACATCAGTGTCACTTCTATCAACCGTACCAACATTTCTAACAGTCAATATTTAGGAACCATTAACCCATTCCAATTATGAAATACCAACGCCTCAAAGCCCTCATCAACCACGATATGAATCCCGATAAATACAATCCCAGTGATGCAGAAGTTGAGTTCTGGGTAGAAGCAGTTCCTGAAATTAATGAGGAACTGGTCAATTTTATGGACACGCTATCAAGGATTTCTTTTGGTGTGGATGCTGCAAAGAGGAGGATTAGCTTGGTCCGGGCAGAGCATGTGACAATATTAAACTCTCTTGGCAGAGTTAAGAATCCACGTGCTGACATACAAAACCTGATAAAGGTTATAGCAACTTACATTGACGGCGTATTTGAAAGAATAGATGAGCGGTACCCGAACTATGTTCACCCAGATCAAAGTATTCCTGATCTGTACTTAAAGCAGTTAAAAGAAGCAATACTAAAAACCTGCGGTTTGCTAGCGGCTGATCTGGAAAGACAGGAAATCACAAAAGGCATGTATAAGCCGCTGTTAGTTTGCCTTCAAGAAACAGCCAAAATGAGAAGCTGTTCCTTTGGTGAAAGGGATTACCTGCAACTCGTTCTCAATAACATAGCAGACTTGCAGGTTTCACAAACAGAGAGTTTATATGATGCCCTGTTTTCTATGCTTTGCGACCTGAACTTTAATGCTGTGCATTTCATTGTCTGCTATCAGGAGAAGATTAAAAATGAACTTAATGTTCCTACTGATGGAAATATGACAGAAATGCGTTTGGAGCGATACCTCTGGAAATTTAAGAAAACTCCCTATCGCAAGAAGAAGATAAAATACTGTTCCCAAATGAGATCTGTTTCTGAACTCATGCTCCACTTTGTAGAGACTGAAATTGGCTTGCGCGAAGCCCAGCTGCGTAAGGAAAGGGAAGCAAAAGCCGCTGAAGAAGAGCGCATACAAGCCGAAGCTATAATCGCGGATTTGGAATCAGGTGTCTTGCCACCAAATTATAAGATTAAAACCTTTTTTAGTGTTGATTGCCTTGCCTATTTTTTTAGGTTAATGGTAGAGTCCAATCTTATTGAAGCTGGTGTAAAGGCGGAGCTTATTCGATACCTGTCGGGGATTTTTGTAACCCCAGGCACCGGTCAAAACGGCTTCTCTGCCGATAGCTTCTATAGGAAGTGGAGAAATCCTGTACATACCAATGCCATGAATACCAAGGCTGCCCTTACCAAAATGATTAAAATAATAGATGCCCAATTTTAAATGATGAAGACACAAGACAACGTACAACCGATTCTGAATTACATAGAACTCATAAACCATTTCTGGAAGCTGAACCGTGAGCATCCTTTCACTCCTACTGAGATTGCAGTTTACTTTGGTCTCTTAAGTAAATGGAATGACCTGCATAGAAAGCCCTGCTTTAACATGAGTACCGAATCCCTGGCAGTAATTGCCGGGGTTTCAGTTAGCACCGTTCAAAGAGCTAAAAAGGTATTGCAGGACGTTAAGCTGTTAAGCTTTTATGCTGGTGAAGGCAGAAGAAAAAACACGGTTTATACAATTCTTGAACCTGCAAAAGGTAGTCAAAAGGATGGTCAAGTAGGTGGTCAAATAGGTGGTCAAATATGTAGTCAGAAAGGCGGTCACAGTGACCGCTTTAAAAACAGTAAAGGTGGTCATAAAGGTAGTCATCATGAACACCTTTCTACTAAAAAGGAGCAAATAAAGGTGGTCACAGTGAACGACTACATATCTAAAGATATAGAGGAGAAGCATAGTTTTATAGATAGAGATGAAGAGGAAAAATCATCGCCATCAAAAACACCTATTCCAATTGGTTCTAGTTCTGTTTTTTCTTCCATGGCCGACGTCAAATTTATTTGTTTGAATCAAAGCATGCAATGGCAGGAAAGCATGATGAAAAGATTTGGTATCCGCCACTATTTTGAAATCAAGGCTTGGATTGAAAAATTCTTTGATGAAATGGAAGCCCAGGGCCAGGACAAGCGGAATCTAATCGATACCACCTCACACTGCTTCAGGTGGATTAAGATCCAAATTGAAAATAAAACCAAAGCGGCTCAAAAAGTAACGGAGTTTGAGAGAATGCCGCAGGAACGCAGAGGTGTTGATGCAGCAATGGAATGGGGAAATGTAAAAAGGAACACATGTCAAACGAACTAACCAAAATTGTGACAGCATATGCTGGATGCGAACAAAACCATTTGCAGGATAGACAACAGCAATTGCAAATTCCATTTCAGGTCTCTGCTGATAACCCCCTGACTGTCCCTGCTATAAGAAGCCATGCCGATAATGATATCTTTACGGTGATACTAAAAGGCCTTGCAACATCTTACACGGATTTAGGGTGGAGACAGCCGGATGAAAAGGATAAGAATTATGTGGCCAATAAGCTGGCTGACAGCATCCCCAAAAAGTTCCCCTCAATCAGGCTTCATGAAATCCCGGTGGCATTTGCCGCCGGTATCCGGGGCAGGTATGGGCCGTTTATGGGTTTAAGTGTCGTCTCATTTGAAAATTTTATTGAAGCTCATTTGACTTCAGAAACACGGGAACAGTTTGCAAAAGAAGTGCTGATGGTACCCTCTGGAAAAGAACCCGATAATGAAACAAAGTTCAACACAGCGAAATACAATGCTTTGAAGGCCTTTAACGATAAAAAAGCTGGTCATGATATTTCCCTGATTGCCCTAGTTGTTTACACTTTTTTGGATGCGCTGAAGCTGATTCCATTCTCAGCAAAGGACAAATGGGCTTTTGTAGACCAGGCAAAAGAAATTCTGGTTAATGACTTTACTTTTCAGATTACAAAGGCGCTCAGCAAACCAGAGCGCGACAGGCTAAGAAGGAAAATAGAAAGTGTTAACGAGGGCACTGCAGTGCAGCAAATTTTGAATATGTCAAAGCGCGTAGCGCTATGCGCTTACTATGATGATGTTGAAATCGAAGAGATTAATTTGGAGAAATTGATAGATAGTAAGAAAGAGATGTTTCTTGATGCATAATTGGGAGGAGAAAATAAGTTGAAATCGCGAAACTCTTCTTCTCTTTCAAACGGAGCATCAAAAGTCTTGATTAAATCTCTTGCATTGGTTTTAACACTTACATAATAACACCTCATCTAATTAATGCTTTTTATTGGCAGGGTCAAAATTGAACGCTTCATTTATGCTCTTAACTAATAACTTAAGTTTGGCGTTTTCTAGCTCAACTCTATCTATTTGTGCCACTATCGCAGCACCTGGTTGATGCAATACAACTGTTGGAAGCTTATCGCGAGTCCCGTAAGGATCACGATAAGTTACTTCTTCACCTGACTCAACATATGTTCTTGAGGTGTACCACTTTTGTGAGTCGGGAGAGAATATAACATAGCCTTCCTTAAAAGCCTTCAAAGCGATCTGAACACGTTCATCATACCACTTGTCTTTTATTAATGTTTTCACTTTCTTAGAACAGATTTACTTTTCCAGTAATCAATAATTCGTTTTGCGAAGATGGCTTTACGTGAGATTATACTTTCTATTTGCTGATCAGCAGCTTTCAAACCTTCTTCCGGATCCATGATTTGCAGTGCATCAATCCACTCCCGTTCTAGGTTATCATACCGCTGATAATTCTCCCAGAAATCCTCTGGGGTATGCCAGCGTTTAATACTTGGATCAAAAATCCATAGCCGTTCTGCTAGCGCCTTTTTGTATATAACTTTCAAAAGGTCTGCCGAGCGTGGTACATGTTCAGAAGGAGGAAATACGTGTAACGGTTTAAATGGTCTTTCTGGTCTGCCTCCCATAATTGAATGTTGAAAGTACAAATATTACTAATATTTTTAGTAAACAACAAGCAAGTTTTTTTTGATTTGTTCACATTCACTTAAAAATACAGAGAAAGAGCATTAATTATATGGGCTTTTGTACGGCTAACAACTTACCTTTTAATTTGTTATCTTGTTTAGAAAAGAATTGAATGCAAGAGGAAGAAGAAACATTTTTAGTTACCGTACGAATTAACGAAGGTTTGGAACCGACAACCATTACAGTTGTGCCAGAAGAAAATACTGCTTCCGCTATTGCTCATGACATGATCTTTAAACTGTCCCGCGAAAAAGACAAAGAGACACTAGCAGTACTATCGTTAGATTCAGATCACTGCTGGCAGCAAATCAGTGGTGATTTTGATAAAGATGAAATAGATGCGATTGGTAATGCAATTAATTCGCACTACGAATAAAATCTATTTGAGGCTCCAGGCATCGAAATCCAGGGTTTCCTGATCAGCAAAACTCATGTCAAGTGCAGGGTGGCCTTCATATTCTAATGGAGTGGCTTCACCTGCAAACCGATAGTCCTTATCAATTGTACAAGCTTCCATCATTTTTGACGGAATTTGTGTTAGCGCGATTTCAATTAAGCGCTCCTCAGATGGTTCTTCCATTATCCATTCCCAGGCGAGGTCATCAGTTAAGATTGTTGGCATGCGCTTCTTTGAATTATGGATCTGCGCCATTACGCCGTTTGCCGATGTAGTTCCAAAAGCTACTGACCTAACCCACTGCCCGACCTCTTTGTCAAACCAATCATTATAAAGCCCTGGGAACCAAAAGTATTCTTTATCCTTAATACCAACCATGTAAGGGATTTTTTCAGTTGCTTTTAACAACTGTCCTTTTTTTCCATAAGTGGGCATGTGCATTGATTCTATAATTCCAGTCGAAAGCACCAAACAGCGACGCTGGCGTGCCGCCTCCGCCCACATGGATTTGTTACCTTTTTCATTGGTGAAAAGATTTTCCCCTTTAAAATTCAATGTGGTATACATAATTCTGAATTTCTTAGCTTCCTCCCGATCCTTTGCATAGCCCGGAATAAAACCCCATTCTGCCTGCTCTATTTCAAAATCTCTTCGGTCATCAGTAGGAACGATTATGGCGATTGGTGCATAATTAAATCCGTTGTGAACTCCCTTATCAAGAAAATCATAGTTTCTGACTGCCTTTTCCAATTGCTTCAACTCGATGAATTCAGCTTTAGTTACTCTTTGCCCATTATAGTAGCACATAATTATTTTCTTTTAGCACGAATATAATCCCCAATTAATTTACCAATCTGCTCTGCCTCCGCTTGCCTTCCCTGAGGGATTGAAGTCCAAAACTTCTGGTCGCGTATTCCTAAACCAACAGTAATATTGAGTTCTTTTCTCCACCCTTTGAAATGAATGCGAAAAACACGCTTTGATCCAAGTTCAAATTCATTAACAACTATTGGCCTACCTTCAAATGTCAGTTCAAATGGCGGTTCAAGTGATCGCATGAGTTAAAAATAAGGAAATAATTAATAATAATTTGCACCTAGCTAAAATCCTTGGCAGCAAAGAAACCAGAAAGTTGCAGATTAGATGTAGCTAGCAGCAGTGGACTTTGTTAATTTTGTATTATAATAGAAAGTATAATAATATTCAAAAACAGAATTTTGAAAATCGATTAACGACAAACGGTTGGACATTTTTCGAACATTAGCTATCTTTATAAAAATTTCTGAATGAGTATAGTTCTCCAGACCATAGAGTTTAAATTACTGGGCAATCCATATAAAATCAGTCTTTGGATTGATGATGAGGAAATGGAAACCCTCCTGCCTGCGTTTCAAAACTGGTCGATGCGTACCGAAGATTATAGTGATTACGATTTTGCACAATACATTTCCTCTAAAGGACACTTTGCGCTAACGACTAGTGAATATAATCACAGAGAGCAGCTTAGTCCCTACTTCGAACGGCTGGAAGCTGGAGAAGATACTGAAAGTATTGTGAGGGAGATTATGGCGAGAAAAAACAAGCTCCCTGAGATGGAAAACATAATCAACTGTTACTATGAAGATCATGGTCAAAACCCAAAGCATTCCAGAGCTAAAAAACTAAACTTTATAAAAGATAACTATTGGAACTTTGGCGACTACCTGGTAGACTTTCCACTGCTGGATTCCTGATATCTTTCATCGGATCACTTTCGATACGCTGTTAAATATGTTCCGAATTGCATATTAACATTCTGGTGCGTCGATTATGGATCAAATTCAATGGTTTTTAATACTTCCTCGACCTGAGTTTGAGTTCGATTGTCTGAATGGGCAGTCATGAATACTAAAGCGTAACCTTTAATAAAAATCGAATAATAGTTTAGTATGCCTGGATTGACTTCTTTACGGTATTTATTAAGCTTATTTACAACACTCATGTTGTAGAATTTTCTATTCCCCAATGTCTTATAGTAAAATCTTATGTCTTTACTACTCGCAGTATCAAGAGTTTCTCTTTTTAGCCCCTTTGACATCTGTTCTATATATCTTGTTAAATAATCAAAGCCATTATCAATGGATGTCGAATCAGGTTGGCGATCAGCCGTTATCATTAATCCACTTAAGTAAGTTTCATCAGTTGCTAAATCAAGAACGAGAAGAATTGCTCTCCCTCTTCCCAATGATGTATCTCCCTTCTCAATTTTTGCCCCATTCGGAATTTTAATTAAAAAGTTGAAAAAAGGGTTATAGTACCTATCAGTGGAAATCGTACCATAGTGAAAATTCGTTTCAGAATTTGAATGCTTTATGGATCTTTCTTGGATTTTGGAAAAAGTAGACCTCCGCGCCTCATCGAAAGTAGGAGTCGGCTTTTTGAATAGGTCTGAGAAATGATTTATATCATTAGTAAAAAATAGAACGACCGCTAAGACCGAGGCAAATAAGCCTATAAGTCCAACTACTGAATGTTCCAGGAACTTCTTCACCTTATAAATAACGTTAATAATATATCATTACGTCAAGTTACAAAAACGCTCTGCAAAAGATTATGTATTTTTTAATTTCCTAGAATTTAAATACAACAATGACATTTACATTAATGAGCTAGCTCTATGGATTGAGCGGATAACCTTCGGGTTTGTGCTTTGCACTCCTTTCCTCGCATCGTAATAGAGGCAACGCAGGGATGATGATAGCTATCTTATACACTTTAAGTTTTCCCAATATGATCGAAAGATACTGCACTCGTCGAAAGCGTTAAGTCCCCAAAAAAAGTCAATCTCTTAAAGTAAGGCACTACCTTAACCTTATTTTGTTAATAACAACTTAGCATAAAAACAACTATTTTCAATTTTTTATTTCTGCTTTCTCGCTTATTTAAACATCAATTTTGATGTTTTTTCGGGGGGGAGCATGCTCCCCCCTGCCCTGCCACGGGGTTAAAAAATTTCTTCCATTTGTATCGTAATGTTTGACATGGCATTGATGCTTTCCTCCCGGGAAGGTTAACTGATCTGCCCGAATTCAGCATTACGATTTAACAGATTTTATAAATTTTTAATCCTTAAAAAAAAATGGGAATTATTAGAGGTGGAATCCTTGGTGGATTCAGAAACAAAGCAGGTTCAGTAATAGGTTCGTACTGGCGCAGATTAGACATCATTAAAGGCTTGCCCCGCATTAGCGGTAAAGCGCCTACCCAAAAGCAACTGGACCAGCGTGCAAAGTTTGGGATGGTTACCGGCTTCTGCAGCTGGATAGGCGACTTGATTGATGTAGGCTATAAAGGCCTGAGCAACATTGATACTCCAATGAATGTGGCAGTATCCTATCACCTGAAGGAGGCGGTTACCGGTGTATCTCCAAACTTTACGCTCAACTACAGTAAAATTGCATTCAGCCAGGGTAAATTAGTTTTACCGCGAGACCTTGCAGTAGTGAGCACAACCGCCGCTGAGCTTGATTTTACCTGGAACGATTTCGGCAGCGACGGCAAATATCAGGATGGTTCTGATATGTTATCGATCCTGGTGTTTCACCCGGTGCTGTTCGAATTTGTACCGGTAACTAAGGTTGTAGCACGATCTACAGAGACGTACACAATGAGTGTACCGGCAGAGTTTAGCGGTGATCAGGTGCATGTTTATGCAGCTTTTAGCTCTAACATAACAACAGACCTGGTGTCGAAAACGAAGTATTTGGGCCAGGTTGTAGTGCTTTAAACAATTAATCTTGGGTGCCGTATATCGCGGCACCCTTTTAATACTTACTATCATGAAAATATTCAGCTTACAAGCAGACAGCATCAAGACTGCCCAGAATTTAAAACCTATTCACTTATTGATCCTTACTGCGATGCTGTACTTTCTTCTTCAGCAGACGCTTCAAAAAATAGACCCTGCAGCAGGGTATGTGGATCCAAGCATGTTATCGCTGGTCATTATCGGCATGTTCTGTTTCCAGCTCATTTTCAGTTTGAGTTTGTGGATTCACAAGAAATTTTGGTCGGCAATTGGCCTTCCTGACGACTATAACTTTTTATCACACTTTAAACAACTCAGCTCATGTCAACAATTCGTATTCTACTTTGCATCGTTTGCCTTACTTGTGTTGGCAGCAGTTGGATGCCTGATCGCAATATGTTAATACCTGTTAATCCGCAGGGCGAGCCCTTGCCTGTAGGCCAGTGGAGCAGGGTGCTGATGGGTGAACAATTTTATGCGAAAACTACTGAGCTTAACCAGCCAACGCTACACAAAAACCCTCTACCAATTGCCCAGGGAGAGATAAGGGTGAGGGAAAAAACCGGTAACAATGATGGTGAGCGGGTTGAAGAATACCTGGCATGTGTGGACCTAAAGAAGGGCCAACCCTACTGCGCCGCATTTGTATCATGGGTGTTTAAGCAAGCTGGTTACGCAAGCCCAAGAACGGGCTGGTCGCCAAGCCTTTTTCCCACCTCCAGGCTGGTAGCGGTGGCAATGCCCGGGAATGTCTTAGGGATCTATTTCCCGGCTTTAAATCGCATTGCCCATTGTGGTTTTGTAGAAAAGGTTAATGGTGATTTGATTACAAGCATCGAGGGGAATACAGATGGCTCTGGTGGCAGAGAGGGTGATGGTGTTTACAGGCGCATCAGGAACAGAAAATCAATCAGGTATTATGCCGACTGGGTTACCCCAATCGGCCAATTAAAGAAAGGGAAATCATGAAACACTTATCATTTATAAAATTCTGCCTTTTATTGATTTCTTATTTGGTGTTGATAAACGGCTGCAACCTGATGAAGAAAACCACCAAAACAGAGGCAGTTGAAACAGAGGCGACAGTCGCCAAAGCCGACATCACCCAGTTGGATTTAACAAAGGCTACCAAAGAGACCAATGAGTATTATTATAGAACTGACGGCACTTTAAAAGGCCACAAAAAGATTAGTGAGCAAGTGGATAAAGCCGGGTATGGCACAGCACAGATTAATGCAAAAGCTACATCAAAAAAAGAGGTTGTTGTTAAGGAAAGTGCCCCGCTGAAAACATGGATGTGGGTCAGCGGGATCTTGATCATCGTTTTCGGGATATTGTTGATTTACGTTAAGCGTAAATAAAAATGTTCATGATTTACTCGATTTTGCAGACAGGGATTTTGATGCGAACTATTTAGAAAGCAGCTGCAATTTCCTTTTGTTAAAACTGATTTTAAGGTATATTATGTAAAACCATTTAAAGAAAGTACTTTCTCACATCCTGCTATAATCTTACTGTTGAGGCTATGTAGCGGATTATAAATCATACCAGTCGACCTTTTAAATAATACCATATAATTCATAATCACATAGGTTCAAAGTACACCCATAAATTTTCTTAAAATACCCGAAAATGGGTATTGCAATCGCAAATGATATCGCCGAAATTGTGCTAACAAACTGTCGCTCGATTCATCTTCATTCCCACCTTACGGATGACTCCCGCCGGCTAACAACCACCACAAAAATGGCGACTTTAGAACAGCACAATATGAACCGGGAGAACCGACTGCATAACTTGAGGTTATTGGTAGTTATTCCAATTTTACTCATCTTAACGGCAGGGTACTTCTATTATACTTTCAGGTATATCGTTTTTCTTCATTCACTGTATCCGGAGATAATTTTTCTTTACCTACCCTTTAGTGTGCTTCTGTTATGGCTAACAGGCCTGTTTCTACCTAGCAGAGATTATTCCGGCTATTTAAAGTTCTTGCTTACGGCTGTATTTTTACTTTCTCTGGGATGGATCACTTTTCATTTTATGCAAACTTATTACTATAAGTTTGTACACAGGGATTACTACGCAGGAACTTTTCTGCTTACTGGTCTTATATTTCGATATTTCCCTCAACTATATTCGGTTCGTCGCTGGATAATCATAATTGGTGCATCTGCAGGGTTAGGCATAGCGGTAACCATTATTCTCTGCTACCATGTTTTCCTTTTCGATTTTATACTCGTCCATCCTAAAGACCACCTTAGTTTCAAAAAAACACTGATTACGTTGGACGACCTGAAAACTATAATTACTGATTATAATACCAAATCGGGCATGGAGCTGGTGGCGTTAAATAGTGATCCTCTTATCCAGCTTATGCGCCAGCGTGGCATATTGGTTATGAATCCTAACGTAAAGCCTCCTGATCAGTTTTCTGACGACTTTAAAAGAAAACATATGGACGCACTGGTGCGGATTTACGATAAGGAAGAAATTGCGGGAAAGTTTTTCCCCTCCGGGTTTTATAACTACAAGAAGTCTGTAGTTATAAATGATTTCTTCCTGAAGGACATACAGATAAAATTTAACCGGGAACTGGGCTACGAATACGAAGTAAGGCTACTTTTTCAGAAGTATGACCGGTCCAGATTTTTTGAAGTAACAAGTACCGACATTGACACGGCGATGAACACCTTCAGAGCACCGGTAGACAATTCAACCCTCGGGAAATTCGATGTACTTGGTGAATACGTTTTTGAGAAGACACCGTACGAACAGAAGCCGGGCGTCATAGTATTGAAAGCAAAATATAGTACCGCGCTATATGGCACCACTATGGAATTTACTTTATTTAGACCCCACTTTAACAACCAATGAGCAGCGAAAACAGAAATACAATAAAATTTAAATTCTTTGGGAGGCGGGAAGTTCCTGTGGAAGTTTTTACCGCAATGACGAGTTTGGTATCTACTGCTGTAGGTGTGCTTGCCTTAGTTTTAGGATCATGGCAGTTTAGCAAGTCGCTGGAAAAAACTGATGAGCAGATTACGTTTTTAAAACATGAAATTATTGAGAGAAACCAGGAAAACAGGCCACTTGTAAGGGCCACAGAATACAACGTTGAGACTACGGATAGAGAATGGCATTTTAATATCACTTTTGTTAATGATGGAAAACGCCAGGCCGACAGCATGATTATCCGGCACACGGTTTTAGCGTATGATGGTAATGAAAACTTGGCTAACAGTAACATCATTCCAATGTATGACCAGTACCAGGTAAAACATGGGGGGTTGTTCCCTTCGGAAATATTAAAAGACAGTAAGCCTTTTGATAGAATTGACCACGACATCTATCTGGTAAGATTTGATATTGAATACAGGGACGTTGTAAGTAACGACCCCTACCCGCTGATTAAGTATTATAAGATTGACCTGAATTACGCTCCGGCCAAGGTACGTGAGTATTACGACGAGCAAAAGCATAGTGACAGTCAGCTTCACGATGGGTTTCATCAGGTATTTGATATATACTTTCCGCAAGGCAAATAACTTATGTTGGCGTGTCTTCTTCCCAATCATCTAATGCCGCGCGTTTAGTAGGATCCCAGTCATCTACATATGCTATTCCTTTTGGGTTTGGTCCATACTCATTATCTCCGGGATCACTTTCTCCAAAGAGTAAAACCCATCCATAAAACGGAATAAATTGCCACGCTCCGTTCACACTCCTATCATGGCATCTTTTAGTTCCCTGAGCAATCAAAAACCAAATAACCGGAATATAAAGCATTACAGTAAACACCGCCAAGTCCCTAGCTCAATCGCCTTCTCTTCAGATATTGCGAATAAATACGTGCCGTCAGTGGATCGTTAACACCCTCTGCAGCCAGCAAACTAATAGGTAAATTACGGCTGACCACCACCACCCATGGCACCATATACTTGTCCGTTAGCATAGCTGGCATCGCTGGCAGCTAATTGAACATAGATAGAAGCGAGTTCTACTGGTTGTCCGGGCCTGCCCAGAGGGGTGGCTGCACCAAATTGCTTTAGCTTTTCCATTGTAGCACCACCGCTAACTTGCAACGGTGTCCATATTGGTCCGGGTGCTACACCATTAACCCTGATGCCTTTTGGTCCGAGTTGCTTTGCTAATGAGCGTACAAAGCTTGTATTCGCGGCTTTTGTTTGCGCGTAGTCGAAGAGTTCTGCCGATGGATCGTTCGCTTGCTCAGACGTGGTAGAAATAATGGACGATCCTGGTTTTAGGTGCGGTAATGCAGCTTTAGTAAGCCAAAACGGTGCGTAGATATTGGTTTTCATCGTCCAATCGAACTGCTCAGTGGTGATGTCTAAAATAGACGCGTTGGTTTGTTGTCTGGCTGCATTGTTAACTAAAATATCCAATCCACCTAATGCTTTTACGGCTTCTTCAACCAGTCTCTTGCAAAATGATTCGTCGCGGAGATCTCCAGGAATGGCGACTGCTTTCCGTCCGGCCTTCTTAATCAGCGCTACAACTTCTTGTGCATCTGGTTCTTCATCTGGCAGATAATTGATGGCCACATCTGCGCCCTCTCTTGCATAAGCAATTGCGGCGGCTCTGCCCATTCCAGAATCACCACCGGTAATTAATGCTTTGCGACCAAGTAAACGGCCTGAGCCCTTATAACTGGTTTCGCCATGATCTGGCTTTGGCTCCATTTTACCAGCTAGTCCGGGCCATGGTTGCGACTGCTCTTTAAAAGGTGGCTTTGGATATTTAGTGGTTGGATCTTCCAGTCCCGGCGCATAGCCACCACCTGCAGTTGCTCCGGAAGCGTTCAATACCGGTGCGGCTGCTAATGCGGCAATGCCTGCACCCAAACCACCGATAGCTTTGCGGCGGCTCATTTTGTCGTCTGTTGTCATAGTAGTCTTTTAATAGTTAGATTAAAAAATGAACGCTTCTAAAATGAAAATGTTCTCAATAATTGTGAAAAACGTATTCATCTATTGTGTGAAACGTATTCAACTATTGTGTGAAAGGGATATGTACTATTGTATGAAGGGATATTTAATCGCATATATATAGTAAACTACCAGATGCGAACGCTTATGCTGGGATACTTGAGGGGTTACTAACCCTTAATGCGAGTTCAGGATTAAGTTTTAGCTATGTAATTGCCAGCCATGGTCATACAGAGCGTGGTCATTGCGAGGTACGAAGCAATCTTTCACACGATTGCTTCCTGCCTCGCAACGACATACCTTGCTTAACTTCGTGCCTAATCATGACTGCTATTGATATAAGCATTATGCAACTTATCTAATATATTCTGTATTTTTGTTTTATAGAAGATTTCTAAACAGCCTGTGTAATACCATGACAACTTTAACTATTCAGATATCAGACAAAGATAGAGACTTGTTTGAGCGGCTTGCTAAGAGGCTTAATGTTAAAATCCTAAACATTATTGAGGAAGAAATACAGCCTAACACAATTACCAAAAAAGCTGTTTCCGACGCCAGATCAAGAAAAGTTAAGAAAATTGAAAGTCTTGACTCCTTTTTTAAAGGTCTTTAATGTTTGCATTAAGTTTTACTAATAGGTTTGAGAAAGACCTGAAATTAATCAAAAAGCGCTCTCCAAAAGATTTGAGTCTTATTCATGATTTTTTAGAAAACGAATTAGCTATTAAAGGCGCAGAAGGACTCCCTCAAAAATTTAGGGCGCATAAATTGTCTGGTAATTATAGTGACAATTGGGAATGCCATATCAAAGGTGACTTATTAATCATTTGGTTGGAAATAACTAAGGATGATGAGATAATTTTAGTTAGGGTGGGGAGTCATTCCGATCTTTTCTAAGATAAAAGTCGTTGCGAGGCATGAAGCAATCCACCAGGCAGATTGCTTCGTACCTCGCAATGACGTGGTTACTCGCAATGACATAGTTCGCAATGACGTGATTACTCGCAATGACGTGGTTACTCGCAATGACATAGTTCGCAATGACGTGCTTACTCGCAATGACGTACCTACTTAAATATTTCGGCCAGTTTCTTTTGCAATTCTTCTCCTCTAATATCAGTTGCGATAATTGTTCCTTTTTTATCTAATAAGAAGTTCTGAGGCAGCGACTTAATTCCGTACAACTTGGCAACCGCATTGTCCCAAAACTTTAAATCTGAAACCTGTGTCCAGGTTAGCCCGTCTTGTTTAATTGCCTTCAGCCACGCTTCTCTTTTACCGGGCTGGTCAAGGGAAATGCCCAGCACATCAAATCCGCGATCTTTATACTGGTTATACGCCTTTAGCACGTTGGGGTTTTCTGCACGGCAGGGCAAGCACCAACTTGCCCAAAAGTCTAACAATACATATTTGCTTTTATAGTTAGCAAGTTTTACCGTCTTGCCTGCCGTATCCGGCTGCTCAAAATCCGGCGCTGGTTTACCTATCGCAGTGATGTTTTTAGCTTCAATGGCCGCTACAATATTCTTAGCGGTGGCGGTAGTTTTAAATTTGGAATCCAGCTTGGCATATAATTTTTCTAATTGAACCAGGGGGATACCATTTGCCATGTTGTCTATCAGGTACAGCGACACAAATCTATCGGGGTATTTGGCTGTAAATGCTTCCAGTCGCGCTAATTTCTCCTGCTCGGTTTCTTGCTTGTTCTGATTGCCCGGCATGCCTGCTTTCATAAAGCCATTATACAGTTCGTTTTCGACTGCGCCAGTTACCAGAGAATTGGTAAAGTTTTCCATATCAGCCTTGATTTGATAAACTCCGGGTCTGTCAATCAATATCCCAAATGGAGCGTAACCGCCTTTTTTCATGCGCTCAAACTTGCTGTAAAACATATAGCGGGATGGGCCTTTGTAGGGTACCGATATTTCAAATGCCCCATTCTTAACCTTCACAGAATCATGATCCTTAGTTCTGTTATTGTACAAAATCAGGTAATTCTCATTGTAAATGGTGTCAGCAGTGCCTTTAAAAACCACCTTCTCTTTACTTTCTTGTGCCCGCAGCGTATGACCCAGCGCCATGAACGCCACGAGTAACACTAAACTTTTAATGTACATCTGGCTATTTAATTAAGGTTTCCAGCGTTTTGTCAAGGTCTGCATCGGTTTGGTGCTGACCATCATACCTGCCGATAATCTTACCGTCTGGGTCTATTAAAATCTTGGTAGGCAATGCGCGTACGCCGTATTGCTGACTAATATCCCTTGGGTTATCAAATCCCCTAATGAACATTTTTGCATCTAGTCCGCGTAATGCCTGTGGCCATAGGTCTGTATTGTCTTTTACAATTGCTGCCAGCCAGTTCTTTGCATTCTTATCGTCATCGGCTATGCCAATCATTTCAAAGTTTTTGCCCTTATACTGCTCGTACAGTTTAATCATGTGCGGCATACTGGCCCTGCAGGGTACACACCAGGTAGCCCAAAAATCTATCAGCACATACTTGCCTTTTAAAGCTGCTAACGAAAGTGCTTTGCCATCTTTGTCTTTGATGGCAAAAGGAAATGCAATGGTTCCCGGTTTACCTGCCGAGCGGCTCTTAATGTCATTGGCAAGCCTCCGTCCATCTGTACTGTTTTTTATCGCATCGCTGTAGTTGTTATACACCGCTTTTATAGAGTCCGCACTAAATGCTGAGGTATAGTATTTCATCCGGTCGGCCGTTACATAAGAATGGGGATTTGCGGTAAAATACGCATAGCTGATTTTGTTAAGTTCTGCGCCTTTCAGACCTTTGGTTTTCTCCCAAAACTCTTTGTATTCCTTTTGAGATTTTGAGCCTTCGATACTTAGGTAACCGCCTTGATCTGGCAATTTGTTAATGGTAAGTTGTGTTGGCTCCAAATAGGCACCCACGCGCTTCAGTTCTACATCGCGCTTGCCAATCACTTCACCTTTATGCTTAAAGAGCAGGTAAGAAAAGGTAGGCTCTGTAATTGATCCTTTGATGAGAAATTTCCCTCCGGTTGAAGGTATGGTTTCCTGGATAATGGCACCCTCTGAATTGATGTATTGTATCCACACTGAATCGAGGGTTAGGTCTTTGGTATCGCCTCTCAATTCAAAACTGCTGCGTTGTGCGTAGCTGGCAGTGCCGGATGAAAGCAATACGCTGGCGACGAACATCGTCACCAGCGTAAAAAAGTATTTACCGTTCATTAGTAGTTTTGCGTAAGGTTAACGTTGTAATCTGTAGCACTGAGCGGGAATGGGAAAATGTACAGTGGCGATTCTGGTTTAAGCGTATAGGTAACACCGTTTACCGTTCTCGTGATGGTTTGCTTGTAAGCATCTTCCGTATTCCACCTTTTGATATTTAAGTAGTTTTTGAAAGTGTATAAGAATTCTGTTCTTGAAAACTTCATGATGTGGGCCATAGCCTGCGGCTCTGTAGTGGCCGTTAAATCTGTATAAGCACTGGTTTTAACCCGCTTCTTGCGCAATGCGTTAAGCGTGCTCATGGCTCCCGCCACATCAATTGTACGCGCCTGGCATTCTGCTTTGATCAAATAGGTATCACTTGTAGTGATGCCAATTGTATTGATGGCGAACACAGCTGTACCTGCATAGAATAATTTAGACCCTGCTATTGGGTTAAACGGACTAGCCCCCGGATAATAAGGTTTAATGTAATCGTTAAGGATATTTCCGGTTTCATAGGTGGTTATCACTTCCAAGCTCGGTGCCTGAAATGTTGCTGCACCATTGTAAGAGGCGTAAAACAAATTATCTGCAGCAGTTACAATTGGTTTGTTGAAAGGGCTTGTTCCAACAGGCGCATAGGTGTTGTAATCTATCACCGTGCTGTTGATGGCCAGACTTGCATTTGTTGCAGCCAATGCGCCTGCATAATCTCTCATGCTGAGTAACACCTTAGCTTTTACACCATAGGCGAAACCCTGGCCTGCACGCATGTTGTTTACCGGGACAGCCGGCAAGCCGTTTAACTCAAGCGCGGTGCTGATGTCTTTTAAAACGTTCGCATATACTTCTGCTACGGTGCTTTTTGTGTTGGCACTGGTAGAGAGGTTGTCTTCTCTTACGTAAGGAACACCGCCATCTGTAGCCGCTGTTGCAGGGTTGTATGCCTTGGAATAAAAGTTAACCAGCAGGTAGTGCAGGTAAGCCCTTAAAATGTAGGCTTCAGCTTTTAACCGGTTGGCCACTACCCTGTCGCCACTTGCACCATCTGCATTTTTGATGACTACATTGCAAACGTTGTTAATAATGAAATACATCTTTTCATACTTCATGTCTGATGTGGCCAATGCTTTTCTATCTATCGTTTCATTGTATGTAACCAGTGCATACGGCAACGTTTTAGTTGCTGCTGTAATTAATGCCGGAACGTTTGTAGTAGTCGGGTATAAATCGTTCACCACAACTGCAGCATCATTAGGATTAAATGCCTCGTTGGCGGTTGTACTGCCGGCAAGACTTGTCGCCGTTACCGCACTGTTATAACTGTAGTTGAAGTTGAGTATAAGATCAAGATCTGACACCCGGTTTAAGATATTTTTGCCTTTGGGCGTAATCTCTGTGAATTTGCTGCAGGCTGGTAAAAGGAAGGTTAAACCCACTAGTACCATGCTATATATTATCTTTTTCATTGCTTTATAAATTAAAATTAACACCAAATGCATATGTGGTAAGCCTTCTGGCTCCGCCGGTTTGTGGATCAACATTGAAATCGTTCTTCACCCATAAAGCTTTAGGATCATTAAGCTGGAAACGCAGCCTGATATTTCTTGAGCCCAGCTTTGTGGAAAGCAGTTGCGGCAACTGGTAGCCTAATGTTAAACTTCTAATGGTTAAGAAATCGCCAGGGGCAATAAATGAATCAGAGTTTTCCAAATGGTTAGCCGGTATTTGCGCCGTACCTGGATAGGTTGATGGATAGTACTGTCCGAATCCAGGGATGATGGTATTGGTATTGGTCGGCGTCCAACTGTTGGCCAAATAAGATGGCATTGCACCCGAGGCGGGCGACACATACGGTGACGGCACCTGCGTTCTCAAATACTGACCGCCGTAATATACTGCCAGCACATTTAAACTAAAGCCTTTGTAATTTACTTCATTGGTAAGGGCCAGGTTGATTTTTGGATCTGTACCACCTGAGTAAGCTACCGCGCTTAAATCTGCACCGGTAAGGGCGACTGTAGTAAGCGTTCCATCTGCCTTTAGCCACTGTGGCTGACCAACCTGATTTAAGCCTTTGTATTGAAACGAATAAATTGAATTTACCGGATTACCAATCTTGTACCCTCCCTGAACCAGTGCCAATGGTTGCACGGAAATTTCATCTATATAGGTGATCTTATTGTTGTTCTTGCTAATTACAAATAAGGTAGACCAATTGAAGGCGCCTCTTGCTGCTGGTTTAAACCAGCTGTACTGCAAGCTTAACTCTAAACCATTGTTTAGCAAACCAGCGTTATTGATGATCTGACTGGTGAAACCTTCTGATGGATCAATCCTTTTGGTAAATAACAAATCTGTTCCTTTTTTGCGGTACCAGTCAAACGATCCGTTTAAACGGTTATCTAAAAATGAGAAGTCTACACCCAAGTTAGCGGTTGCTGTTTTTTCCCATCTTAACTCCGGATTGGCAGCATTGGTTACCACTGATGCAGGAACATTGGTTGCCGCGTTGGTTAGGGTAGAGTTTGCGGTAAGCACACTGCTTACACCCGGTTGTATGTTACCCGTTACCCCATAGGTAGCGCGTACTTTAAGGAAATTAATCCAGGTTACATCCGCAAGGAAATCTTCATTATGGGCGTTCCAACCTAAGCCGGCCGACCATAATGGCCTTCCTCTAAACTCTTTGTCTAATCCAAAAACATCTGCATAATCTACACGGTAAGAGCCTGATACATTGTACTTGTTATCATAGCTGTAATCTGCCTGGGCATAGCCTGAATTAAAACGGTGCTTGTCTTCAGGAATCAAACCCACAGGATCTGTTAAATAGGTGCTGTATAAACTTGCCGTACCAAAGGTTGGTTTGAAATTCGGGCTCCTGTAATTGATAAAGGCAGGATAACTCACATTGGTTGTGGACTGCGATTGCAGCTGATCATCATAACCCAACAAGAGCCCCATGGTACCTTTGGATAACGTTTGTCTGAACTCGGTTCCGCCGATTACTGAAAAGGAATGTTTGTTAATGGTTTTCCTGTAATCTAACTGCGCACGTGCTGTCCATGCATCAGTGCTGCTGTTAGTGGTAGCTAGTTTACCGCCATTCTCTGGAAGCAACGCATTAAATGTGCCGGGTAAAGTGGTTGATGGCGTACTGTTGAATACGTTTTTAAGGTATTTCATGATGTGGCTCTCCTGCTCTGAGTAGGCATTCACGTTATTAATTCCATTTTCGTACTGGAACTGCGGACTAAACGTCAAACCTGGTAATACTTTAGCAGTAGCGTTAACAAAGTACCTGGTATTTTGCTGTTTCGCATAGCGGGAATCTAGTGCAAGTTCATCAAGATGATTAACCAGCATACTGTAGCGCGGTTGCGTGGCCGGGTTTCCATTGTACATGTTATAGTCGCTGATGGCATATTGCACGCGATTTCCGTTATTGTCCAAAAGCTGCTGGTAAGGATACACATTGGTGCCGCTGCCTGCAAAATTGCTGCTGCTAGACCTCGACTTGCCCAGCACACCGTTTACACCGAAATTGACATCAAGCCATTTGCTGATCTGGTAGGTGCCTTTATAAAAAAGATTGAACTGTTGGTTGTAGGCATTGATGATTCCTGTGTTTTGTGTTTTGAAGTTTAGCACCAGACTGGATTGAAACTTCTCTCCATCTGTGCGTACCGCCAGATTATACTGCTGCAACAGATTATTTCTTAAGGCATTATCTGCATACTGTGCCCTGAAATCATTTTGTTTGAGACCTTCCAATTGTCCGTCCAACTGGCTTTGTGTAAGTTGATTTCTGGCGCGTTGGTACCAGGCATACTGCACAGGAGAAATTGGAAAACCATTGCTGATGTTATTGGTAGTAGCTGTCAAGTTGGTAGCCATAGCTGCAGGCGTACCAGTTAGGTAAAAGAAATTGTAGTAGCTGCTTTCCAAATCTACCTGCTGTGATGGCGTTAACAGGTTGTAATTAAGGTCTGGTTTATCTGTTATGGTGACATCGCTGGAAAACTCTACTGATGTGCGTTTATCCTTCGCTTTCTTAGTAGTTACTACGATGATTCCGTTTGCGGCGCGAACACCATATATGGCAGATGCGGCGGCATCTTTCAATACCGTGATACTTTCCACATCGTATGGATTGATGTTGGCAATGCTGCCTTCAATAGGCAGTCCGTCTACCACCACAAGCGCCTGCCTGCTGGCATTAATGGTACCTACGCCCCTAATGGTGGTTGCACCTCTATAGTTAACCAGACCCGGTACCCTGCCCTCCAGGTTATCAATGATGTTTGGTGTATACCTCTTTTCCAGTTCGGCACTGCCCACTGTAACTGTTGCACCTGTGCTGGTTTCTCTTTTAATGGTTTGGTAACCAGTGTTGATTGATACCTCTTTAAGTGCCGTATTTTTTGGTGTAAGGTTAACGGTAAAGGTTGTGCGGTTCCCCAATGGAAGTTCCCGGGTTTCCATAGCTACACTACTAAAAATCAGGATATCCGTAGTCTGCTGAGCCGTGATGGTGAACTTTCCATCAGCATCGGTAACTGTTTTGGCACCGCTTGATTTTACGGTAACGGTTACCCCTTCTACTGGTTTGCCCTGATCATCCAATACTTGTCCGCTTACGGTAATGTCCCTTGCAGGTTTTACACTTATTACCACTGTTTTTTCACGGATCGTATAATTTAAGGGCTGCTGGTCGAACATTGTGCGGAGCACTTCCGTGATGTCTTTGTCTGCAACTTTTAAGGAGACAGGAAGTGCGGACCTAAGCACCTGATCTGTAAACACAAAATCATATCCGCTTTGCGCTCTAAGTTCTTTTAGGACAGCTTTAACAGTTGCATTTTTTGTTGAAAGGGTTATTTTTTGAGCGAAGCCGGCAGCGCTGACTTGCAGTAAGGTAGCTATTAATACTACGGTGGTTAGACGCATAATAAGCAGTATTTTTTTATACATTTGAGTTGGTTTTAAGTTGATGGTGTCTTAAGAAACTATGTTAACTAATGCCATTTTTCCAGGTTCCGACTGCAATCGGGATCTGGTTTTTTTATGGCATTACCGTTCGGGTAGATTTTACTGCATAACGGTAATCCTCCTTCCTGATACTTTAAAATGAACATTGTTTGTGAGCTGCAGAATATCGAGCAGTTTTGATAGGTTCTCAAACCGTGGGACAGCACCGGTAAAGAGGCCGGTAGGTTTTTCCCCTTCGTACACTACTTCTACATTGTACCAGCGGGCCACCATTTTCATGATTTCTTCGATACCCTGATCTTCAAACATAAACTTGTTGTTTTTCCATCCCATGGCCAACTCGGTGTCAACCTGGATCACTTTGATGCCAGTGCCGGAAATGTTTGCCTGGTCTCCCGGTTTAAGTATTATTCCATTGTTAATTTGTACACTTCCTTCCATGAGTGTTGTTTTAGCGGTGATTTCTTCCGGGTAGCTATTTATGTTGAAATGAGTACCCAACACCTTAACATCATGATTAGTGGCATGTACAATAAATGGAAGCTGCTTGTTTTTGGCCACTTCAAAATAACCCTCTCCGCTGAGCTTAACTTCCCTGGTTTTGGCATTGCTGAAGAGTGTTGGAAACTGGAGTGAAGAGGCGGCATTAAGCCACACTGCGCTGCCGTCTGCAAGTACCAGCTGGACTTGTTCACCATTACTGGTGCTAATGGTGTTGTATTTTGTATCGGCATTGGCATCTGCTGAAATTTGATATACCAGTTGCCCTTTTTCGTTTTTAGTAATGGATACTCCATCTGCTTTAACCACATTGCCAACAGTTATGTTAGAGAGCTCTATTTTACGTCCGTTAGCCAGGGTTAAGGTAGCAGCGTTTTTGCCAGGGGCGATATCATTGGTGTATTGCGTCTGATTTGATGTAAGGGGCGCCTCCTGTTTGTTGCTGTAATAAAAAATTCCCGCAGCAAAAACCAATAAGATAGATGCAGCTACAGCAATTTTAGGCCATAGCTTTTTAGTTGTTCCTGAGTATACTAATGGCAATCTATTTCTAAGGGTATTTATGCCTCGGGCAACTTGCTCACTGGTCATTTCCTGCTCACCAGCCTCTGCCTGATGAATGTACCAGCTTTCCAGCTTGATGCGTTCGGGATGGGTTAAACTGCCGTTGGCATATTTTTGCAATAATTGGGCGAATTCTGTTTCCGTCATAAAAATAAATGCTAATTGGCTATTTATATTTAACAAGACGGCGATATAGACCTATCGTCATACGCGAAATGAAAATATTATTTACCAATTAAAGAAAAGGGAAGGCAGATAGGAAAGAATCCATTTTTGGTTTGAGGATTTTCAACGCTTTATAGACCTGTTGCTTCGCAGTTTGGTCTGAAATGTGAAGTTTAGCGGCAATTTCCTTATAACTTAAGCCTTCCTGCTTGTTTAAAAGGAAAATTACACGCATTTTTTCTGGTAAAGCGTTTATTTCACGCTCAATTACCCTGGCCAGTTCCCGTTCTCTTACCAAATCATCTGTAATGGGGTACCCTTCGGCCATAAAATGCCCCGCCTGCTCCGCGTAGCGGATAACCACCTTTTGGTGCGAAAGGAAGTCGAAAATCTTATTGCGCACACTAGTGTACAGGAAGCCGGAAAGATTGCTTTTGAAGTCGATAGCATCGTGCTTTTGCCAGAGGTTCATGAAAACATCCTGCACAATATCGGCAGCCTGTTCTTCATTAGTTAATAACCTGTAAGCATGCCTGAGGAGAATTTCGGTGTAACGCTCAAAAATTTCAGTGTATGCAAGTTCATCACCACCCTTAAGCAGCGCTGCTAATTCTTTATCTGAAAATTTTAAATAAGGCCTCAAGGGAATTGGGAATACTCAAATATGAACAATAATACGAATTAAACCTGTAAAGGCTTAAGAATTCCAAACACATATACTTGAACCGATGTCTTATTATGCCCTTTTAAATGTCGCATACACACCTACCTAATATGGATACATTTTTAGAACTTTACCTTATCGCTCAAGCACATTAAACCAAATTATATGAGAAAGATTACAGTTTTATCATTCATTACACTAGATGGCGTGATGCAAGGTCCGGGTGGTCCTGATGAAGATACGTCTAACGATTTTAAGCTTGGTGGTTGGGTAGCGCCGTATGGAGATGAAGATTCCGGGCCGATCATGCAAAAGCAACTGGAGCGCGCTGACTTGATTTTGGGGCGTAAGACTTTTGACATTTGGGAAAACTATTGGCCTGCGCATGCTGAATTCTGGCCGGGTATTAACGAGGTTACCAAATATGTGCTGACGAATACGGTTAACACCACCGACTGGACGAACGTTGTGTTCTTAAATGATATTGAGGCCATAAAACAGGTTAAGGCTTCTGAAGGCCCCGACCTTAAAATCTGGGGAAGTAGTGAACTGGTTCAGCTACTGCTTGAAAATGATTTGGTTGATGAATTTTGGTTGAACATCCACCCTGTGATATTAGGTAAAGGAAAACGACTGTTCAATGATGGCGCCATACCGTCGGCTTTTGAAATTGTTGAAAACAAAGTCACATCAACCGGGGTCATCATGGTCAATTATAGAAAAGCCGGAGAAGTAAAAACTGGTAAAGCCGGTCCGGAATAATTGAGTTTTTTTCTGCAATTGCATTGAAGATAGCTTCTTGAGCTGATTAAGGATTCTTGCGGTCTTTAGGATATTTTCCTTACCTTAGATAGATGCCCGGTTGTTATTTAGTAAAGTCAATTTTGATTTTGTTCTCCTTTATAGCCATCGCTACAGTACCGGAAACACGATCCAAACCAGCTGCTTTCGATAACATCGGAAAACAGGTCAGCGTACTTAAAGATCAGCACAATTCTTTTTCCCTCGATGAAGTTATCGGCATGGGAAACGCCGGAAAATTCGTTAGGTCCAAGCAATCGATACTCAACCTGGGCAATTCCTCCGCCGCTTTCTGGATAAAAATCAGGTATCAGAATCCTGGCGAGCAAAATACGTATCTGATTGTAGATGTACCTAATATCGAACACATCGATTTTTACGTTAAAGAAGGCCATGGCGGTGTAGTCCACCAGCATACTGGAAGCCTTTCTGCCCAAAATACCGAGCTGCCGGTAACCAATCGTTACCTCTTTGATTTGCCACCAACTCCGGCTACCAGTGACGGGAAGGATGTTTACCTGAAAGTTAGAAGTGACAATATCATGCTGGTGGCCTTGAAGATTGCCGACGCCAAGACCCTGGTTTCATCCGGTAACTTTAAATTTATCCTGGAATCAGTCTACTCCGGTATTTTGCTCATGCTTTTTATCTTTAACATCTTCCTTTTCATCAGTGTGAAGGACAAGACTTATTTATACTATTCCATATATATCGCTGCGTTATCCATATACGTTGTGCTTTACCTTCGGGGTTACAGCTACATCCTGGGACCTGATGTCAGGAGATTTGTTAATTTGTATCCTCATGTATTTGCCAGTATAGCAACCATTGCGGCATTTTTCTTCTCCTGGGAGTTTTTAGGGATTAAAAAACGTGTTCCGAAAATGGTGCCTGTTTACAAGGTGATGATCACACTGTGGACTGTCCTGCTGATTATCGCCATTTTTGGAGGCAAGTCTATTTTGGCAACCGTTGTAAATTACTTTACACTGATTAGTTGTCTGATAGCCTGGTATGCCGGGCTCTGCGCATACAGAAATGGCTTAAAACCTGCCCTATACTTCCTGATCGCCTGGTTAGTTGTTGGTCTTTCCTTTGTGATCGCCCTGTTAGGAATTACCAATGTTATCCCCTACTATGATCTTTCGTATGAGGTTGGGCGATTGGAACAACCATTGAAATGTTATTCCTCTCTTTTGCACTGGGCGACCGTTTTAACCACATCAACCAGGAGAAGAAGCGCATTGAAAAGGAAAACATGCAGTTGGTACTTTCACACAATGAAAAACTGGAGTCGGTTGTAAAAGAGCGCACCCTGAAACTTACAAAAGCGAATGCGGAGAAGGATAAGTTATTTTCTATCATAGCCCATGATCTAAGAAGCCCTTTTAGTAGCCTGATCAGCATACTAGAGCTGAACGATAATGATATGCTGGAACCTGAAGAACTCAAAGTACTGCTTCAGAAGACACGAAAGAATGTTGACCAGATCCACCTCACCCTCAATAATTTGCTGTTTTGGGCGAAAGGGCAGATGGAGATGGCCGGATCAAACCCTGAAAGCTTTAATCTACAAACCATGGCCGAACAACTGAGCCTGGTATACCAACCTTTGTCGGTAAGCAAAAATCTCAAACTGATAACCAGTGCATCCGGATCGGCTGAGGTGTTTGCGGATAAGAACGAAATAGACCTTGTGTTGCGTAACCTGGTTGATAATGCTTTGAAATTCAGTCCGCAGGGCAGCACAATACGAATCTTAACTGAGCAGGAGGTTGAAAAAGTAAAGATTAGCATTTCCAATGATGTACCTCCAGACAGCACAACCAAGTTGGAAACACTGCTGCATACTGATGAATTTTTAAGTACCCCGGGAACAAATAATGAGCAGGGTATTGGCTTAGGCCTGCACCTTTGCCGTGAGTATGTACAGCTAAACAGCGGTGAACTGCAGATCAAGGTCAATAATAATCAGGTAACGATCTCGTTTTCATTGCCTGCCGCGAAGGGTTAAGCTACAACTTATGAAAGAGAATCTAAATGGCTTTCTACTTCGTCACTCTTTGGAAATCCAGGTCATGAAAATCGTAACTAAAATCAATGTTTGGTGAAATGCCTTTCATCTTTATGCTTGTAGCCTTACTACTGGCGTCGGTATGAAATAACGCGAAAGCATCACAGGGCATATCCTGGTATTCCCATTTGATAGCGAACACATCTTTTTTGTAGAAACTCATTGGTCCGTTTAACTTTGGTGAGCGGTAGGATTTGAACCACAACTGTTCACCCTTTAAGAAAATCTCGACTTTGCCAAACCAATTGTCTTTATAAATACCTACATAACTTTTGGGATCGACTTTAACAGTTTTTGCTAATTCAACCTGTTTCCAAACGTTTGTGGTTACCGAATCTGTTTGGTCCTTTTGATTCTTTATTCTTCCAACGTATCTTTCTATGTAATCAAATTTAGTTAGTCCCAAATAGCTATCGACAATTGAGTTATTGATGGTCCTGAATAAGGGATCGCCCCCACTTTCTGTATTTGTTAAAACCACTATCCCCAAATCTATATCTGGTATCAAGCTTACTTTTGATAGCATTCCAGGTAATCCACCTGTATGCGAAACAACCAGGTTGCCTTGCATATCGGTTAATTGCCAGCCCAATCCGTAACCGGCAAAATGCGAATTGTATCGCGGATCTGGATTGGCCTCTAACACAGTATGGATTTTCCACATTTCCTTTTGTCTTGCTGCTGTGAAGATTTGCTTTTCCAGATTGTTGCCATACTTTCCCCTCTTCAACTGCATGATCATCCATTTACTCATGTCATCAACATTCGATAATATGCCGCCTGCTGCACCATTCATCATTTCTCCAAAGGGCTCAAACGATTTAAAGTTTCCATTTTCGGTACCCTCTGTTGAATGCGGAATTGCTAAATTAGTCCTGTCTTTTAGGCCTTTTAGGGAAGAATAGGAATTAACCATTTGCAAAGGCGCCATGATTCTTGTCTGAACAAACTGCTCCCAACTCATTTTAGTAACCCTTGCGGTTATTTCACCTGCAACTATATAAAGTAGGTTGTCGTAATCATATTGTGTTCTAAAGGCAGAAACAGGCTTAAAATATTGAAAGCTTGTTACAACGTCGTTTATAGTGAAGTCTGAGCCATTAGGGAAAAACATTAAATCGCCAGCCCCTAACCCGAGGCCGCTGCGATGGCAAAGCAGGTCTTCTATTAGAAAGTTTTCTGTCACGTAGTCATTGTACATCTTAAATTCCGGAATGTATTTTTTTACTTTATCCTTCCAGGAGATCTTTCCTTCGTCTACCAATATTGCTAAAGCGGCCGTTGTAAACGCTTTACTGTTTGATGCAATTTGAAAATTAGTGTGCACATCGACTGGCTGCTTAGTAACCACAGATTTTACACCATATCCTTTTTCATGTATGATTTTGCCATCCTTTACTACGGCGACGGCAACGCCGACCACCTTGAATTTCTCCATTGCACTGGCGACAAGACTATCTATTTGCTTCGAAGAAATTTGCGCGGACAGGTTGTTACTTACAAAGATTGTAGTGATGATAATAATAAGTAGGCTCCGTTTAGGTATTAACATAGTTGAGATATTAAGCTGGTAAATGCATTTCCAGGTTTTTTATTGAAGACTAATGTTTTGAACTGCAGTTATGTACAATGAATAATGTTCAAGTTTGTAAGCTAAGTAAAAAAACCGATCTTAAGAGGGGTGAGCTGCAAATCAAGGCAGACAATAATCAGGTAACGATCTCGCTTTCATTGTCTGCTGTGGAGTTTTAAGCTACAACTTATGAAATAGAATCTTAATAGCTTTCTACTTCATTACTCTTTGAGAATCCAGGTCATGAAAATCGTTACTAAAAGAATTTAGACAATAACTACATGACTATCATAAATCAAACTGCCCCCGATATCTTGATTTTCAACACATGCCTACATTGTGGATAAAATTATGTCAATAACAACCATAATAATCGGCGGTATTCTTAAAAAGATGTAAATTGTGGGCAATTAGGAACCATTTTATTGATTTCTCTCCAAATGACCGAAAAAAAGGTTTTAAAAGTCGGATTAGATTCTGCAGCTCCCTTTCCAATGCACTCTGATTACAACTCGGAGGTTTTTGAGGGCTTCGAAGTAGATCTGATGAAAGCAATAACGGAACATCTGGGTCTGGAAATTGAATACGAAGTTTCCCTTTGGTCTAACATTTTGGAGAAGTTGTTTAAAGGTGAACTTGACTTGATCTGCTCTGCAGTGACGGTAACGCCTTCCAGAAGGCACATCCTTGAATTCACAAATCCGTACCTGCATTTCAGGTTATGCGCAGTAATAAACCAGGAAGACAGCCTAAAAAGCATTCAGGACTTAAAAAACAAGACCATTGGTATCAGGGAAGCTACTGAGGCAGAAAAATATGTGCACAGCAATTTCCCAGGAAACAATATGGTGCATGCAGAAACCAATAAAGATCTGTACAGAAAGCTACAGTCGGGCAAAATAGATTTGCTTATAGATGACTCCCCTATCGCGGGCGGCTTTCTTCAAAAAAACAAAAAGCTTAAAGTAGGGATGTACCTTCCCGGAACTGATTCTCAATATGCCATTGCCATGAAAAAGGGTGATGTGCAGCTCAAAGAACAGTTTAATGAAGTCCTGACATTGTTGAAAGACAATGGTGTCTATCAAACCATTTACAAGAAATGGTTTAACGACATTCAATTTTAGATTGATTATCGATATCCAATCTTAGATTGTTAACGACATCCAATTTTAGAATGGCTTAAACCCTAACATTTCTGAGTTAAGATTTAAGCCATAACCCCATTATTTTTTCAGCTTATCTGCAAGCATTTTTATGTAGAAACCACCTACTACACTACGTGCTGTAAAGTTCATTCTGCGGGCATCTTTAGTTTCATGCCAGTCGCTCAATGGTACGCGGTCTGGCGTTTCAACCGCATAGGTATAAACCGGCGCAACCAGTGCTTCAAAATCTTTTCTGGTGTCTGCAAGTGTTGCAGACCAGATGATCCAATCAGACTTTGTATAGGTTTTGCGACTGTCCAATGGCATGCCATACTTTGTATTTTTATTCAGGTAATACTTGATCTCTTTGCTGTAAACTTCTTTCGGGAAAAGGTTTAAGCCCAAGACCTTATCCCAAACCATATTGTATTTCTGGCTCCAGGTATCTTTGTTATTGAAGGTTAGCGCATAGTGATCGCCCGCATCTGCCAGCTGCATCCATTTCCTGGCCATGTCTTTCGCCATAGCAGTATATTTGGCACCGGTAGCCGTCTCGCCAAGCATAGTCGCCATCATCCCGTATCCGCCTAAGGCTTCAATTGCCTTTACAGATAAGTTTGCGTTACGGGCAAGGTGACCGGCGAAATCGTCGGTGGACAATTGATTTGCCGGGTCCAGACCGTTTTTGCTCAAGTAATCTGCCCATATGGTAAGTGTTTTCCAGTGCTTTTTAGCATACAGTGCATTCCCTTCCACTTTCGCGATTGCAGCAGCCAGGATAATCATGTTGCCAGACTCCTCTATAGGCATGTCCTCTCCATAAGTTTGTCCGTTAGCAATCGGATAAGTTCCCAAATCATGAGAAGAGTACGGTTTAGCCCATTTGCCGCTTTCGCTGAAATAGAATATGCCATTCATCATGCCCTTGAGCAGATCAGGGTTATAGAGTAGAAATAAGGGTGCAGATGGGTAAGTTACATCTACAGTTCCAATTGAGCCATTGCTGAAGTTCTCTTTAGAAAGGAACAGGATTTCGCCCGAAGGACTCTTCACTAATTTATGCGCAGAAATGGCCTGTCGGTAAGCCAAAACACAAAGCTCAGCATATTGAGCGCCCCCACTTTTTAAAGCATCGGCATGTAACTGCTTGTCGAACGCCGCACATTTCTGCATGATCATCGTGTATTCTTTGGCCGCTAGTGCCAGCTGACTTTCTATCGTCACATTACCAGAGTTGTTCCACCAGGGACGTAAGTTCTGCTTGAAGTAAGTAAGCGCATAGACATCATCATAACCCAGCATAAAAAATTGCGTTTTAGGCGTAGCGGTAACTTGCCCTACCGGGATGGTTGTATTGAGAATGAGCCCCTCTCCTTTTAAATCGGTAATTTCCTGCATGGTGGTCATCTTACCCAAAAAGTTAGCGGCAGCACCGGCCAATGTACTTATGTTCTGTACGCTTTTATACTGCTGAGGAACTGCTACATACATGTATCCCCAGTCTATCCTTACATCGTCGCCAGTTCTTTTTAGCATCGGCTGTTCAACTGTACCTGCTTTTAAGACAGCGAGTTGCGCTGTACTGTATTTCTTTGCCTGAACTTCTTGAAAGGGCGTATGGGTTGCAATGTTAGTTGATGCCCCAAAGTAAAGTTTAACATCGTGGCTGCCACCATCAGTAGATTTAACAACGGTAGAAACATAGGAAACTGGTCTGGCCAGTAAATCCAGGTTGTTCATTAGCAAGGGCGAAGTGAAGGTAAGTTTCAGTTCTACTTTTCCTGCTGTAAAAGTGTAAATGGTTTGAGTTGCATTGAACTGAAGGCTTTTCTGCACTGCTTCATTAACCTTTATGTTGTCCTCGTCGGCAGGCTCTTCAACCAGTCCCGCATCAAGATAAGATGGGCCGCCTGTGTTCTTTGCATAGATCGCTAGTGTATTATTGCCTGCTTTTAAAAGCTTTTTTGTGGCATCATCTATCGGAATGTAAACAAACTTACCTTCCAGCTTTTGCTTGCTGTATATTTCCTTGCCGTTCAAATAAACGGTGGCATTGTCGTCATGTCTTATTTTTAAAAACAGTTTGTTGCTGCTTACAGAGTTCAGGTTAAAGCTCCTGCGCACCCAAATCTCGTCCTTTTTCCAGGGTGTTGTGGCTTGCGACCGCTCACTTCCGGCCGGACCTAATGCAGTTTTCCAGCCCTTATCATTGAAGGAAGTGGCTGTCCAGTCGGCCGCTGGTTTATCTTCAGTATACGTTAAAGTCATTGGCTTTTCATCTGCCGCAGGCAAAATGGCATTATATACTTTTTCTCTCTTACCCAGGAAGTTATAGATCTGACCGTCTACACTGATCATCCCTGTTAAGGATTGATTGGCGCCTGTCCAATGTTTGGTTACCCCATTATTTAGGGAATCAGCTGAAGACCAGATGCTGAAATAAGGGTCGTGCGTAATGAGTGGGTATGCAGGTGCGGTTCTTTTTTGCGCGAATGCGGCTGCCGAGACGAATAAAAGTAAGGCTAAAGTTCTTTTCATGTATCCTAAACCATTTTAATTGGAAGGGCAAAATAAGAACTTTATTCAATACCTGATCCATCCGGCAGATGAATCAGGCATTAAGATGGCTGTTATACCGCGTCTGAAAGGGATGTAAATGTAAAATCCCTAACCTTTAATGGTGGCAGCAGGTAGTTCTGGTTGGATTCGGCACTCACCGTTCTTTCGGTCTTACCGATCTCATCCAGGTTATTTAGCATGATAATCGGACTTTCGTTGAAACGGAAATTCTTGACAGGAAATTTGATCTCACCGTTCTCTATGTAAAAAGTACCATCGCGTGTTAGCCCAGTTAGCAATAAGCTTTGCGGGTCAACTGTTCTGATGTACCAGAGGCGTGTTACCAATATTCCTTTTTCGGTGCCCTTAATTAGCTCTGCAAGGGTTTTAGTACCGCCCTGCATAATGGCGCCACCCGGTGTAGGAATAGCCTTAATACCAGTTTTTTGCGCCCAGTAACGGGAAGAATACAGGTTTTTAACGATGCCTTTTTCTATCCAGGATACTTTTTCCTGTGCACGGCCATCGCCAGTCCAGGTACTGCCGGGAAGCTCCGTGTTCCATGGGTCTGAATATATATTAACCCGCGGATCTACCAGCTGCTCTCCTACTTTGGTTTTACCTCCCGGCTTGCTCATGAAGCTTCTGCCTTCATCTGCCTGGCGGGCATCAAAGCCATAAAAAAGATTTTCCAGCATTACCGCAACCGCTGTGGGCTCCAGTATCACCGTGTATTTCCCGGGCTCAATTGCCCGAGCAGTAACCGATGCTTTCGCTTTCTGGGCTGCGACTTCTGTATCGGCCTTAGCATTCAGTTTGCTAAAATCATTGTAACCTCTTGTTGCATAGCCGGAGCCTTTGCCGTCTGACGTGCGAACCGTAATATTAAATGCCACATCTGTTGATGTGTTGTAGGCAAATAAGCCTTTGCTGTTCATCATTGCGGCATAACCTGAACTGTTTTCAAGATAGCCTGCAGCATTCAGACCGGCATCCTTAGCTACTTTTAAGCTCATTGCAACCGCATCCGCACGTTCTTTCGGACCAACTGCACCTGTAACTGCAGAGAACGTAGGGGTATCTGGTCCGTACGTTTGCGGGCCCAGCAGATTCATATATTCCGGGTTTTCAGGAGCAAGTTTAGCCAGTTCCTCTGAACGGCGTACTACCTTTTCCAGCGAAGCATCATCATATTCATTTATTGTTGCGACGCCCAGCTTTTTACCGAAAGCAGAACTTACAACAAGACCTGTTGTACTAACGCCCCCACTTGTATTTACAGAATTACGGGCGTAACGAATATTGCCGCCATCTGATCCGTTGATATTAACTTCACATTCATCGGCTTTTGAGTAACTAAGTACTTTGGTAAGAAGTACTTTTGCTTGTTCTTTAGTTAGTATTGGCATGATGCTATCAGATTTTTCTTCCAGTGTTAATTACATTGACTCCATTAAAGCGTGCTGTTGCTGATCCATGGGATACCGCACTCGATTGTGTAGGCTGACCCTTACCATCGAAGAAAGATCCCCCCAGGCGGTAATCACTCTGGTCACAAATGGCCGAGCAGGAATTCCAAAACTCCTGCGTATTGGATTGATAAGCAACATCTTTTAGCATGCCTACAATTTTACCTGCCTTAATTTCGTAGTAGAGCTGACCGCCGAACTGGAAATTGTAACGTTGCTGATCGATAGAGAACGACCCATCGCCTACAATGTAAATGCCTTTCTCAACGTTCTTGATCTGATCTGCAATGGTTAAAGCTTTTTTACCGGCCTCCAAAGAAATGTTCGCCATGCGCTGAAACTGAACACTGCTCCAGTTATCTGCGTAACAGCATCCCTGTGAATGGTCTAAACCAAGAATGTGCGCCTGGTCTCTGATGGCCTGGTAATTAACCAGCACACCCTCTTTTATGATATCCCATTTACCACATTTTACGCCTTCATCATCGTAGCCTACAGCACCTAATGAACCTACCTGGGTTTTATCTGCAACCATGTTCACTTCCTTACTACCGTAGTTGAATTTTTTAGATTCCCATTTGTCGAGCGTAAGGAAACTGGTGCCCGCAAAATTAGCTTCATAGCCCAAAACCCTGTCGAGCTCTGTTGGGTGGCCACAGGATTCATGTATGGTAAGCCACAAATGTGATGGATCAAGAACCAAATCATATTTACCAGGCTCAACTGATTTTGCTTTTAGTTTTTCACCAACTTGTGCTGCACCCTGTTTTGCATCTTCCAGCATGTCATACCTACCTTTATATAAGGTACCGGATGAGGTAACAATTTTATCTTGTGGTCTGGCATCAAGGTATTCGTAACCCATTCCCATAGGCGCACTAAGTGCATTTCTGGTTTCAAATTTACCAGACTCCTTATTTATTTTAGTAATGGAAAAGGTAGGCCATATACGGTGGATGTCCTGATCAATATAAGAGTTGTCTGAAGACGCGAAGTACTTTTGCTCGTTTACCATGAATAAGATAGAATTCATGTAATCGGCACCGCCCTTCATTGCAGCATCATTTACCGACAGTAAAAGATCTACTTTTTCTTTCATCGGAATCTCAAAAGAGTTCTTTTCAATTGGTGCTTTCCAGGAAACTTCGCCGTAGCCAGTTTGTGGCGCCAGTTTAACAGGCTCAGTTAGCAAGCGTGAGTTTTCCTTTGCAATGGCTACAGCAAGTTCAGCAGCTTTGGCGATGCCGTCTTTATCAAGTTTGTCTGTCGCGGCAAAGCCCCAGCTACCATTGGCGATTACCCTAATGCCTACACCGAAAGACTCGGTATTCACGAGGTTTTCTACTTTGTCCTCACGGGTGACTACGTATTGATTTAAATAGCGGCCAATCCGGACGTCCGTATAGGTTGCGCCTTTGCTTTTTGCAGCATTTAAAGCTACATCGGCCATAATTTTTTTAGCTGCCGGATCAATATATTCCAGCGAACGTTCCAGAGGTACTTCGTTCCCCCAAACCGGAATTGGAGGTAGCATTGCAGCGGCAGCACCTACTCCGGTCAAGTAAATAAAATTTCTACGTTTCAAAATCAGTAATTTAGGTTGTAAGGTTCCTAAATATACGGATAAGGACGCTATTTTTTAGAAGTTATCATTATAACATTGGTATGGTTTGCAGATTATTGTGAATTAATACCTGATTTTTGAAATTTCACAAGAAGAGTCAGTAGGTTGTAACGTTTTTTCTCGTGTTTTCAGTAGAAACCAACCAAAACCCTTGTGCTTGTGCCATTGGGCGACTAACACTGAAAAACATCCATTTTTATCAGTGATTTTGGAAATTTGAGATAAGAAAACAATTTTTAGGTTTTTTGGTTATCAATTTCATGGATCCCTTCAATATAAAAATAGGTTATGGCGCAAAGGAGATTACCTTAACAATATTGCCAACCGACGAGCATTATTACAAAATAATTTATAACGGTGGTATAATCGGCGCCGTAAAACATGATATTGATTGCTGGGAGCTTGTCCCCGAAGATGATATTATCGCAGGAGATCTTCCATTCTATAGACACGACCTTAATTCGGGTGTTCCAAATGTCATTCTCAATGAAGCAACAGTTGATGAAATTGGCGATGAAATTGAGCACATGTTAAAAAACGAAGAAGAATAATTCCTTCAAAACCCTACCTAGCACTCGTTTAAACCCCTATTTAACTTTTTTTGTAAAATATTTTAAATAAAGTATACCAAATTAGTAGACTTTATATATATTTGCATCATAGTCATGTGGCCGAGTGGTGAGGTAAGGGTCTGCAAAACCTTCTACGGCGGTTCGAATCCGCCCTTGACGTCTAAAGACAAGCGATTGTTTTTTCTCGTTTAGATGTTTGGTTAGATCTAAGTTTTGTTTGATAAGCCAGGTTGGATGACCTGGCTTTGTTTATTTCTCGTAAAACTCTAAAGGGAGTTGGTCGGGATCGGCAATGAAGGTAAAACGCTTACCCGTAAATTCATCCACCCTGATGGGCTCGGCAATTACTCCCTGATCGGTAAGCCCTGCAACAACAGCATCAAGATCATCAACTTCAAATGCCAGATGCCTTAGTCCGGCAGCCTCTGGTCGCGAAGGGCGTGGTGCGGGTTCCGGAAAAGAAAATAATTCAATTACGTATTGCCCAGCCAACGAAAGATCAAGTTTATAAGATTTACGTTCTGCACGATAAACCTCTCTCACGATCTCCAACCCTAATATCTTAGTATAAAAATGTTTAGACACCTCGTAGTCTGTGCAAATAATTGCGATGTGGTGCACCGCATTAAGTTTAATTGGCATCTGTGTTTGTTAGCTTAAAAATCTGTCCTTTGTTACCTGCAAGCAGGACCAGTTTACCCGTTTTAGATTTCTGAACCACATTAAGGTTCAGTTTGGAGATGCTATACCAGCTGATGCCCGCATCAGTACTAACATCTGTCCCGGACGACCCCGTTGCAAGCAAGACTTTATTACTTAAGTAGACCACACCGGAGCGGTAACCGCCCACAGGTTTAAGTGGCTTTGTCCAGGTGCGGCCGCCATTATTTGTGAGCAGTATGTTATTGGTATTTTCGTTGTCTTTGAGGAAATTACCTCCCACAACTACGCCGCTTTTTTTATCTGAAAAAGCCATGGAGAATACACCGGTACTGCTTTCACCCTGTATAATCGGACATTTATAAAAATCCCATGTTTGTCCGTAATTATTTGAATAGTAGAGGTTGGATGCGGCACCCCCTGTTGCAATGTAAACTTTGCCTTTTCCTACTGCTCGGATAGTAGTACCGCTGGCCGCGAACCCTGCCTCACCCGTAAGGAGATTCCATTTCAAGTTAGCAGAGATATTTTTCCAGCTATTGCCCCCATCGCTGGTAGTTAATATCTGCATCCTGTTCATAATGGGATCACCAAAGATTATTCCCCTGTTTTTATCCCAAAAATCCATACCATCAAGAAAAATAGCCGAATCCAGGTTTTTATAGGTTTGTTTCCAGGATTTCCCACCGTCGACCGTTACCAGTACATAGGCAGGAGAACCCGCATTTACAACAACAGCTTTGTTGGAGTCAAATGCTTCAATATCACGGAAGTCCAGCTTCTCGTAGCCTGATGGCTTGAGCCATTGCCAGGTTACTCCGCCATCAACCGTTTTACCGATACTTCCATTTGATCCGCTAACCCAGGCTACCTGGTCAGAAACGATGGACATGCCACGTAAACTCGTTGCTGTCCCACTTGCTACAGGCGACAATGTATATGCCTGTCCGAAACACCATACCGGAACAAGCAAAATCAGATATATTAACTTCTTCATTTATTTAACTTTTTTCCAGGTTTCAGATCTGCCGATAATTGATATACCAATATATCCCCTCATATTTAAGTCGCCGTTGGGTTTAATGGTCATCGTACAACTATATGTTTTACCCGATTTAGGATCATAAATGTTTCCATCTGTCCATTTTCCATCATTATAAACGAAGTTTTTTAGTATTTCCAAACCCACAATTGGCTTTGACCGCAGTGCAGAATTGGGATTTTGATAATCTGTTTTTACGTTTCCTTTTTCGTCTTTAGGGTCTTTTAGCCAGACAATTTTGCCAAAGTACTTATTCGTTCTTTTTGTAATTTCTAAATGAGCTTCCCCCGTAGAGTTAACCCAGGTGGCGACAATGGCGTCTTTATTCTGCGAAAAGGAATTAATGGATAATAAGGAGATCAGCAGGGTAAATGCGAGGTATTTCATAGGGTTCTGTTTCTAATAAAGTTAACAATTGGACCATACAAAAGAAATTTAAATTGAATAAAGCGAATTGTGTTTAGTTGATTCGGGTAATTTATAGGATTCAGGAATATTGGGTTTGCATTTTAAAAATTTGTATCTTAGTTAGATGCACAACAAGAAAAGCGATTCGAAGCAACCAAGTTTCCTGGTAGAGGTGTTGTATAACTTATTGAATGTAATCGTTATTATATTTTTTAGTTAAATGCGCTAAGATATTTTTAGAAGTCTATCTATAGGTTATAAAGCGCTGCTTAAAGCCTTTAATCATTGTGGCTCCATCTATTGTGGATTTAGATAGTTAATTCTTACCCAGGTCTGCTTATAATTTACTTTAACTGCATTTCCATCGTTAACTGTATCGTAGGACCCACTGGCAATCATGATATCCCCTGTTAGTTCGTAGCGTATTACATAAGTTTTGCCAACCATCGGCTTATTTGAAGCACTAGTTAAAGTTTCCGTATAGACCGAATCATTTACGATTTTGTATGTGCCCGTCATAGTTTTACGAGAGCCAATCAACCCCATCAAGTAACCGTCAAATACTCCATTGTTAAATACTTTTAGTTCCACATTTCGCGGTCGAACTGTATTGCCACCATTGAATGTACCTTCTGTAAATTGCCAAACACCATTGAATAGTGATTTTTTAGGTTTTAAGATAGAAAAAGAAAGCAGTAGCGTTAAACTACAGAGTGTGATAAAGAGATATATTAATCTTGGTTTCATATCGTTGGTTATTACCGAAGATATTACATTTTATGCGCATATTTTCTTCACTAATTCGAAGCCGATAAGCGGTAGCCTGGTACAAATACTTACATTAATGGGAACTGGAGAAAAGAGAGGAAACATGATGGGTCGTTTAAAATATTTAAAAAACCCCTTAAATAATAAAAGAGATAGTCTCATCCAAGCACTATCTCTTTCTAACCAAATATAAACCCTGTATGAACGGGATCTTTGTCTTAAGGTAAAAGCACTTTACCTATTTTTTCTTTTAGAACAACAGCATTGCTGTTTGACTCTACAAATGTAAGAATATTATTTAATAGTGTAAATACTACACTAAGTATTTTTCATTATTTATTTGTTATTACATTTCTATGATAAACCATATTTAGCCAAATTTTGGTGATAAAATCAATAAAATCATCACAAATAGTCACATTATCAGCAGTATATGTTAAATTTATGTTAACAGTCGATGCGAAACGTGCCATAAATTGAATTCTTACACAAAAGATTAATGAATAAGTAAGTAAATACTTAAAATAAGGATCATATATCAAAACATATTCCTGAAATCACTGAATCTGGTGAGGAATATTCTAAATAACTCTAAGAATTAGCAATAAATTCGTAAAAACCGGAATTTTTACAAAGTTTATCATCCCAAAATGATAAGCAATTTACTACCTACAATTTTAAGTGTTGCTTCTGTTTGAGCAACATACTTTCCAATTTTTCATAAGGCACCTGCTGAACACTTGAATTATCATCAATTGAAATCGATGCAGCAGAAGCTGCAGACTCTCCCAAAATCATAAATACCGGCTCCATTCGTACAGAACCATACGCGATATGCGAGACCGACAAGCATACCGGCACAAGCAGATTAACGCATTCACGCTCCTTTGGTACAATGGCATCATAGGAAATGCTATACGGCTTAGGTGCTTTGACACCAATGTCTCCCTCATTCTGAACGTTTCCTTCAGCAGTAACAAATCGTTGTGTATTGTGAGAATCCAATGCATAAGACCCCATGCCTATGGGTTTAGGAACTATCCTTTTGCCCAACACCTCATGCTCAGTCATCACATAATTACCGATCATGCGCCGCGCTTCTCTTATATATAACTGGTGTGGCCAGTTCCCATTGTCTTTAAATTCATCTTTTGCCAGTCCCCATGTATTCATCTTATCCTGATACTTCTTCGGTATCCGCTTATCATTCGCCATAAAATACATTAGGCCCTTCTGGTAGTTCTCATGTTCTTTGATGATCTTTTTCCGCTCAACATAACTTGCTTCCGGATAGGCATAATTCATGCCGATGTAATCAGTACTAAACGGCCCATGGTTATTGGTATCGGTCTTCCGATTGGGAACCGGATCATATTTACTAAACAATTCATTCCAGCCCTTTTCAAATACGCGCACCAGCAACTCATAACGCTGAGGATTGTAATTATCAGGCTTTGGAAAGGCCACTCTATTTAAAGGATTGTCCGACAAGCACATCCTGAAGCAATAGGCCTGCAACTTATTATCTCCACTCCCATTAATGCCCGGACTTTCGCTGGAAATACCTGCTAACAGTCCGCTAGTCTTATCGCCAGCTACTTTGTAAGGATCTATTTTGCTTGCAAAAAAATGGCCATGCTGAAACACCCCTGTTTGTACACCATTCCAGGTTTCACCATATACACTGTTACTTTCCCTCCCTACATGATAGCTCACTTTGGCTGCAGCCATCAAATCACCCTCATAGGTTGCATCAATAAATACTTTTCCTTTGTAAGAAACCCCATCCATTGTTGTAATTGACGTGATTTTAGCTTTGGACATTCTCACACCCTTTGCCCTGTTTAACCATGCATTGCGATGTACGGTAATGTTATACTGCTTCACAAAACCTTCCATAATTTGCTCAGCCACATGTGGTTCAAAAATCCACATGGTACGATCGGTGCCATCTATTGCCGGGGTACCCTGTCCTTTATTTCCGTATTCTGCTTTCTTTTGCCAAACCCATGCAGAGTCATTCTCGTAATGCTGGTAAACCCTATGGTAAAATTCGCGCGCTAAACCACCTATCACCTCCTTATTGCCAGTATCAGTAAAGCCCAGTCCGCCGGAAGACAGTCCGCCCAAATGAACATCCGGAGACACCATTATCACAGTTTTACCTAACTTCTTCGCCTGCACGGCCGCGGTAACCGCAGCTGAAGTTCCGCCATAAATGATAATATCAGCTTCAAAACTTCTTTTAGTTTGTTGCGCAATAGTCAGGTTTGCAAATAAAATTGGCGACAGGCAAATGAGCAGAATGAACTTTAATTTGTGGTACATAGCTTATTATTGATATTAATTTAGCGGGGAAGGATGATCGAAAATTCTGCGCCTTTGTTCACTTCGCTCTCCACAGTGATCTCTCCTCCTAAAGTTTCTACCTGTGTTTTAACCATAAACAAGCCCATACCCTTGCCTTTTATATTCTCGTGAAAACGCTTGTATAAGCCGAACACCTGGTCACGCTTTTTTTCCAGATCAATACCCATTCCATTGTCTTTAAAACGGATGAGTATACCCCGCACATTGCGTTCCGATTTTATAGTGATCAAAGGGATTACGCCCGGCTGTGCATACTTTATGCTATTGGAAATCAGGTTGATGAAGATACTATGGAGATAGCTTTTCAATGAATGCAGTTCATCTGCCTCAGTAAAGTCTATCATTATTTTAGCCTGAGATTGGTCAATCAAATTCTGTATGCTCAGTTGTATATCAAACAACAGGGAACTCAGCTTTATTTGTTCCTTTTTGTCTGACACCTCATTCTTGACAGTCAGGATGGTATTTAAATCCACAATTACACCGTTTAACAATTCTACCGATTTATCAAGCGCATTGTATAATTCCTGGTTGGTTTCCGGAGTATTGGTTTCATCCCGCAGATAAGTTGTGAGTGCCATGATATTGGCCACCGGCGACCGCAAGTTATGGGAAATGATATAGGAAAATTGCTGAAGGCCTGAATTTGTGCTCACCAGTTCATTGGTATAAGCACTCAAATCCCTGTTTAATTCTTCCAGTTTGGCGGCAGCCTTTATGCGTTCAGAGATGTCACGCATCGCCCCTACCATTCTAATTGCCCGGCCGCTTTCATTTCTTATCGCAAAACCCCGATCCCTCACATAGGCATATTCGCCATTTTGCTTTAAGAATCTGTATTCTGCCTTCCAGATCGAATCTTTGGAGACCACTGCCGCTTCAAGACTTTCCAAAGCCTTTTCGCGATCATCAGGATGTATACGATTGGTCCATAAACTTTGGCGGGTGCCGATGTCAGGTCCTTTATAACCAAAAAGGGTTTCAAATCCTTCGGCAACATAAAAAGAATCATTAATCACATCCCAGTCCCACAAGGCATCTGAAGTAGCCCTCGAAACCAGTTCATACCTGTGAATGATCTGCTTTAGCTCTTGTTCTGCTTTTTCACGGTTGTGTTCCGCCAGCGTTCTCAAGCGCTCTTTTTCAAAAACCTCCAGTGCATAGCAAAGATCGGTGTTCGCTTCAATTAACAACCGCACCTCATGCTTATTAAAAAACCCAGCTTCGGGAGAGTATATATTGAAAGTTGCGATAAGTGCCCCAGCCTTTTTTATGGCTAAAACCATTGCAGAGCTATATTTACGGGTTGCAGCAATCCTGTACCAGGCATTGCTGTTCTCCTTTTTCATTTCATCCACTACACAATAATCCAAGCCTTCAACCACTTGTTCTATCGGGCCGCCTTCATCGTACCTGTAATTTTCAAATAGCTCAAGTTCTTCATCTGTGGTACCCGCACTTGCTACAAGCCTGAGTGTTCTGCTTTTAAGATCGGGTACGCCAATCCAGGCCATTTTGAATTTACCATACTCAACCGCAATGCGGCAAACCTCTTCAAATAAAGATTGCTGGTCTTTCATGCGAACCGTAGCCTGGTTAATCTGACTAATAAAAGCATATAACCTGTTTGCATGTACCAGCTGGCGTTCGGTTTTCTTTGTGGAAGAAACATCCCTTACAGTTAAAACGATACTGCCAACCTGGGGCTCATCTAAGAAATTGCTTATCGATAAATCAACCCAAACAGAATCATCATTGCTATCCCTAAACCGGAGTGTTAAATTACTTAGGGGAACACCCGGCATATTTATACAAATCTCAAGTTGCTGTATTAATATCTTGTAATCTTCCGGGTGAAGGATCATCCGTGTGTTCAGCACATGGCTGGGAGAAAATCCCAAAATAGCTGCAACTGAAATACTTATATACTGTATTGTAAAGGTAGCGTCCAGAAGAATAATCCCGTCTGTACTGTTTTCCAGTATCAGCATCTGAGGGTTATTTTGAGGAGTATGTATTTGGTTGTTCATCGGCAAACCGAAGATAGTAAAAATTGCTTATCAGAAATCAATTGGCTATTATCACTATTTTTGCCGGATGAAATGGATAATCCTGGCGCTTTTTCTTATTGTTTCATCAGCATGCAATGCTCAAATTTTAAAAAAAAAGGCTGTAAAGCTGATGGGTGGCAAATGGGAAATTACCCTGGTTGGTAAAGATTCTGCGACAACCATTCAACACATAGACACCGCCATTGCAGAGGTAAGCAGGATTGAAAACCTTATTTCCGATTGGATACCAGAATCGCAAGTATCTCAGGTAAACAGCAACGCCGGCATTAAGCCGGTAAAGGTGGATAAAGAAGTGTTTGAGCTGACAAGAAGGGCTATCCGCCTTTCAGAAGTTACCAATGGCGGGTTCGACATCAGTTTTGCTGCGATGGACCGCATCTGGAAGTTCGACGGCTCTATGAAGGAGATGCCTTCCGCAGAAGCAATAAAAAGATCTGTAGCGAAAGTGGGTTATAAAAACATTGTCCTGGACAGTGTTAACAACACGATTTTTCTAAAAATTAAAGGTATGAAGATTGGCTTTGGCGCATTGGGTGAAGGCTATGCAGCCGACCGCACCAGGGCAATCATGTTAAATAAGGGTATAAAAGCAGGAATCGTAAACGGTACCGGCGACATGAGTGTTTGGGGAAAACAACCCAATGGGAAAGACTGGTCGATCGGCATTACAAACCCTATGCACCATAATACCATAATGGCAGTAATGCCTTTGAAGGAAAATGCAGTCGTGACCTCCGGCAGTTATGAGAAATTTGTAGTGTTCAATGGCAAGCGGTATAGCCACATCATCAATCCATCAACGGGATATCCGGCGACCGGCTTAGCCAGTGTAACGATTTTTGGTCCGAGTGCGGAGCAGGCAAACGGGCTGAGTACCTCTGTAATGGTACTGGGGAAAACTGCCGGTATAAAATTCCTCAAGCAATTTCCAGAATATAGTTACATCATCATCGCCGATGATGGTACTGTATCCGCTACTTCAAAGCTGAAGTTCAAAAAACATAAAGTAAAGTAATTTACCGGATTAGTAGCAATCAGTGAGGATTTGTCCGCGCGATTGGTAATAGCTTACCCGCTCACCTGTCTTGGTTTCACAAAATGTTTCAAGTAAGTCGAGCACATCTTTTTGCATGGCTAAAGATCCGCATATCATCAGCACACCCTGATTTAAGAAAAGTTGTGTAACCAGATCGGTATCACGCTTTAACAGATCAATAACGTAGTGTTTATCGCCCTCACGGGAAGTTGCAACATGTAATTGATTGACTTTTCCTTCCAAACTGCTGCCCACCAGAAAGCCCTCGTATTTCTCATACGCTTTCCGTTCGCGGAAACCGCAGTATAAATCGCAGGGAATGTGCTTTTCATTCTGACTAATCATCCCCAGAAAAGGTGCTATGCCAGTTCCGTTGCAAACCATTAATACCGACTTTGCTTTTTCAGGAAAATGGAAATGCTGATTGTTTATTATCCTGGCCTTCATCTTTTGTCCGGCATTGAGGTTGGCCAGATAGCCTGAACCCAATCCACCTTCATGCAGCTTAACAGTAAGTTGTATTTCGTTATTGATGAGGCCAATGGAATACAAACGCTCCCGGTGGTCGTTTTCGGGATAAATAGCCAGTAAGTCGCCAGATGTTACCCGAAGCAACCTTTTCCTCTTGAAAACGACTGTAAAAGTATCGCCAGGCTGTGCTTTTTCAGGCAGATTACTCGCGATAGTAAGGGTATCAAGGCGTTTCGCAGCATTGCTATAAAGCTCCGGTAAAACAGTAACCTGAACGCCCGACTGCTGCGACCAGCTTTCCGCCCAAAGGCTAAACTCGTCCGGCGACCTGTCGTTCACAGTATGAATATCCGTTAAGGCCGTAGCCCAGGGTTGTTGTGCAAGCAAATGTCCAACTTCATAGGCATACTTACAGAAATCCGGATAAGCATGTGAGCCGAAGCCAAGTACAGAATATCTTATAGCATGATTTTGAGCATGCTTTTCTAATCCTGCTGCAAACCTGGAAGCATTTGTAGGTGCCTCACCTAGTCCGTAAGTAGCCGTTACCACGATAAGGTGCTCTGCAGCCTCGAAGGACTGGTAGTTGTTCATTTCGGTGAGGAAAGAGCGCTCCCCGGCTTTTAGCAACTGCGCATGTATGGCTTTGGCGAAACCAAAAGTGCTGCCATTTTCAGATCCGACTAAAATGACAAATTTAGCCTCCCCGGCCTTGTATTTATTCTTTGTTCTGTTCGACCTTCTCCTGATGGTAATCGCAAATCCTGAATAGATAAAAAACAGAATGTTTCCAGAGGCCAAGGCTAATACGATAGCCCACAAGCTACTTCCCCTTCCGGTATGAAGATCTAAGCTTAAGTTTGTCCAGAACACAGCTGTGGGATACTTCACTTCGGCAAGCACCTCCCCTGTCAGCTGGTTTACTGCAACCTCCCTGTCTTTAAGTTTCAGCGTGTAATAGTCTTCCACATCTTCTGAAAAAGGGAACTCAACAGATTCAACGTCCGAGAGTTCAACCTCCTTAAATACACCAAAGTCTACAACCTGCTTTACCGGTTGGGTATGTAGGTTATCAAAATCAACCTTTGGAGATTCTGTCTTAATATTTATGAGCTCAAACCTAACGAGAGAAAGGTATGTGCCACTGAGGGCTATGATAAAAATGGGTAATAAGGACAAACGGCCGAGTACGACATGATAATATTGTGCGAAACTGTCGCGGGCAATACGTGTAAAGAAACGCTTGAAACCGCGCTGTCTTTGCACAATCAGAAATACACCGGAAACGGTGATCAGCATGAGTAGAAAGGCCGTTAAACCGATTAGGAACCTGCCTGTTTCATGAATAAATAGTGATCGGTGTACAGCAGTTACCCATTGGAAAAATTCACTCTGTTTAACAGGAACACCTAAAATCTTACCATTTTCAGGATCTACATAGGCTAACAATTCTTCCCCTTTTGCATCACTGCCTTTTACCTGCACAAAACCATGCGCATCCACGGTCAGTTGGTTGACACCAGGGTGGGCTTTTTTAAGCGCCGGTAATGCCTGAGCCAATGTAAGCGACTTAAAATGGGCAGACCTGTAGGGCTGCAGTTTCGCATCAATGGGCTCAAAAGAAAGTATAACTCCCGTTACTGCGGCAAGGGTAAGCAAAAGGAAAGAAGATAAAGCCAACGCTAAATGGCTGTATCTCCAAACAGAAATGGTCATAGGCTATGGCTAGTTAGGGCTAAACCTAACGTAACGTATGTAACCGGTACCGTCACTTTTCCCGGCAAGGGTTTCTGTAGTAAGTGGCACCTCTAAATCTTTGACATTATATGCTTTATCTTCAACCGCACTTTCAAACCTTAGTTTGTAGCCGGCGTTTATCTTAGATTTATCAATTTCTATTACATTGATACCGCGGTCGCCACCTGTTATAGAAGCTCCTGTTACCGCACTTACGTTCGGCTGTTTCAGGTAAAACTTGTTCCACTCTTTAATGGTTTTGTACCACTTTTTATCAGCACCCATTACGTACAAAGTCTTTTCATAAGCCCCTTTGCTATTGATCAAAGAAATTACGATGTATGCACCCTCTCCCATGTAATTGGTCATTTGGATCATGCATTTGTATTTACTGGTGGCCTGGGCATTGGACTGAACGGGTTTCGCGAAAAATATAACCAGGAAAAGAATAGCAACTTTATACAAATCAGACATCATTATTTTAAGAAATTAACAGAAACATTATTTTTAGTTAGCGACTCATTCTCAGCAGCAAGATCGTAGGCAGTTTCTTTGAAGTTTGTAACTGCATCTTTCTTAGCACCTATTGAAACCAGGTATTTAAGGATGGCATCATCTTTAGAAATCAACGCTGCTTTATGTAAAGGCGTAATCCCTTCTTTGTTTTTAGCATTTACATCTACACCTAAAGCCTCAATGCGTTTAAGCAGCGAAATATCGTTTTTGGCAACTGCAAGATGGTATAAAGTATTTCCGTTTAGCTGTGGCGTATTAACAGAAAGACCGGCTTTTTGCAGCACCGCTATTTTAGCTTCAAAATCTTCAGTTTTAGGGGCATTTGGATTGGCACTTTGAGGGCGATAAGACTCAATCAAATAATAGGCAAGGTCGTTACCAGCTTTATCAGCACCTTTAACACTGGCTCCTTTACCGATCAGATAGGACATTACCTCAGCTGAATTAGTTCTCACTGCCATCGCCAATGCAGAAATGCCTTTTCCATTAACCTGATTTATATTTTTCACTTTAGGAAGCAACAGACTGAATACAGAAGTATCGCGACTAGTTGCTGCAGCATTCATAAAAACAGTATTACCATCTGCATCAACCTGATTTACATCCACGCCTTTACCAATGAAATAGGCAATGATGTCATTCTGCTTAGGTCTCCTCACAATAGAATGCAATACATTTTCACCGCTTTTACTTACCACGGTAGGTTTGATATTTAAGCTTTCAAGATATTGGTAAAGCTCCAGGGTATTAGCACCACGTCTTGAGCCTTGTGCAGCCATCAGCATTGCATTAGGATTTACTTTAACACCTTTTGCTAATAGCTTTTTAAGCAGGTCGATATTTCCAGATCTGGCCGCATAACTGAATGCATTGTTGCCCGCAGCATCTACACTATTAATATCCACACCTTTTGAAACAAAATAATCCGTTAATAAAAGGTCCTGGTCATTTGCGATAGACAATAACAAAATGTTGGCGCCATCAGCATTCACATCCTTTTTTAAGTCTGCGCCTTTTGCTATAAACAGGTCGTATATTTTGGTGTTCAGCTGACCACCGCTTGCTGCGAAAAGCAAGGGCGTATAACCATGACTATCCTCAACACTAACTTTAGATCCTTTACTCAACAGGTATTCTACAAGTTCTAAATTTCCACGTGCAGCTGCCCAGTGAAGGTAAATGCGACTATCATGAGTTACTTTATCAACATCATTTCCTGGCTGAGACAACAAATATTTAATAGATTCAGTTGAAGAGGTCGCATTTATAGCCATTACTACCGGGTCGAAACTAGAACCATTGAACTGTGACGGACTGTTTCCTTTGTCAACCTCAGCTTTGATCTGAGCCATATCAGGTTTTTTCTGCCAAAAAGAAGCGTCAAGCAGTGTATTTTGCTGAGCATTCACGGTTAAGGTGATGGTTGCTAGAAATGCGATGAGTAATTTTTTCATTTGAATACTTAATTGATGGTGCTAAAGCTCCGATCTGGAACATGCTGCGAATTTAATGAGAATAATTCTAAATAACGACTTGTAACAAAATTAATCCATCTAATAATTGGGCAAATTTTCACCAAAGCAGGAATTTTGTACCTTCGCTCTAATGGCGAAATCCCTGTTCATATCTCTTTTAATACTATTGTCAGGGCTACACATCAATGCCCAAAACACATTTTCCATTACGGGAACTGTACGAGATCAAAAAGAAACGCTGCCTGGTGCCGGCATTTATATCAGTGGTTATAAAATTGCAACCCAGGCAGATAACAACGGGAAATTTACAATACCCAATCTCAAACCAGGAAGTTATGATATCCTCGTGCAAATGGTGGGCTACCTGCCCTACTCCAAAAGCCTGGTGATATCGGACAAGTCGCTGCAAGTTGAGCTAGTGCTGAAAGAAAATACTGTTACCCTTAACGAGGTAGTGATACGTGCAGATCCAAACCGGGCAAAATACATTCAGCAATTCAAAGAATACTTTATAGGAACCTCTCCTAACGCAGCACAATGCAAGATTCTAAATCCACAGGTCCTTAATATAGATTACGACATCACTAAAAGTCTTTTAACAGTTAAAACAACGGAATTCTTGATTGTAGAGAATAAAGCGCTTGGTTACCGGTTAAAATATATGCTTGACTATTTTGAATTCAATTCCAGAACGAGGATCATTTATTTCTCTGGTCACCCGTTTTTTGAAGAACTTAAGTCAACAAATGCACGTAGAAAAAAATACCAGCAATTGAGAGAGGTTGCATATTACGGTTCATCACAACATTTTTTCAAGTCGCTTTACAGCGGCAGCAGTCAGAAAGAGGGATTTGTTATTAACAAGATGGTTAAAATACCGAACCCAAACCGGTATCCTGACAGTGTGATTAATAAAACGCTTACCAGATTAAGGACGCTCCCAAAGCAGAGTCTTGCGGTAAGAAACCCCTCAAAGTTGGATACATCTATGATTTCTTTTTGGCGTAAACAGCAAGAAATGCCGAGGTATATTGATCACCTGGATCAGAGAGAAATATTGCCTGATACGCTGGTACATTTTTTTAATAAGAATCTAAAATATCTTTCCTCTAAGGAAGCACTTGCAGTAATTTACACAAAAGAGCGGGAGCCTCTGGTTTATGGGAATACCGGCTTTTATATTTTCAGGCCGTTAAACATTCCTGACTACGAAATCTCTGTAGCTAATATTATGCAGTTACCGTTGCGCTTTTATGAAAATGGTGGTGTCCACGATTCCCGGTCGCTGCTGTACGAAGGCTTCTGGGCCTATGAAAAAGTAGCAGACATGGTCCCGATGGATTATGTACCGCTTAAGAAATTGTGATGGCAAACACAGCCTGACTATTGTGCACATTACATTAAACAGTTATGTTCTCCATTTTAATCCTGTTAGTATGAGCGTAATATCATACTTCTTAGAACCGCCGTACAACCCCAGACGAAACATAGTATAAAAGCTGTATTTGGTTCAGGTATGCATCACATCTGGCTCAGGTTCTGTTCAGGTTATCATCGCCCAAACCCCAACCTAACCTGAAGAAGACCTGAACATAACCTGAAGAAGACCTGACCCAAAGACTGTCTTTACCCTTTGGTTATACTGGATTTGGACAGACTTATTTCCATCCGTTATGCTCCTCTTTAGCGGTATCATGTCCCTTTTATACTTGTGCAAACATACGCAACTGTACTTCAGATTTTTCCAGGTATTCAATAACAACCAAATCGCCTTCATGGAAGCAATGGGATTCAACAACCGGATAAACATACTTTGTCCGGGAAAAGACTTTCGGACGTTCTTCAAGTACAAGTTCAAATTGCTGGTCTCCCTTCCAAACTTTTCGGGTAACTTTTGTTTTGAAAACACATTTATAGCCGCTGTTTAAATCGCGTTTTAAACCTAGGATTGATTTTCTATACATGTATAATCCAAAACAAGCAAAGATTAGAAAGCATGTAAAAAATGCCGGTGGATAGCTCATTTGATCAATGAGCGCTTTATTACTACGCTTGCCTGGTATATATGGCAACACTAGACTGAAAATGAGTATAAGAATTGATGCGACAACAAAACTGCGCTTTGCCTTCGGGTACAAGGTGCTTTCTATAAATTCAATATCGCGCTGCGATAGTTCTTCATATTCCAGACTACTCATTTTCTCTACATAATCGTTGGATCAATATTAAAAATAATTTAACAACTTACTAGCGGTTTGGCTAGTTGGTCGCACGAAATAGCATCAGCATATTTGCATACGCAACAATAAGTTCTAGCTGATACGGAAAGTTCTAGCTGACACGGAGCAGGTCGCCTACCAGTTCCGGCAATCCGTTTTGAAAGGCATGGTCGCCGACTTCCAGTTCACGAAATACGGCATTTTTTAAATGCGCTTTGTAAAAGTTTAAATGCGCCAGTGGAACTACAGGATCACGTGTACCCTGATAAAAGAAAACGGAACCTAAAGCTGGCAGCGTTGTTTCAAAGTCTTTTTTTAGGGCAAAAGATGCAACATCCCAGCCGTCAGAACTCCATTGCGGAATGGCTATTAAAAACACACCGGCGATCTCTATGTCTATTGTTTCTTCGGACAGGTATTTAAGCAACATCGAACCGCCCAGCGAGTGGCCGATTAATATAACAGGTTCAGTTATTGCGTCGAACTGGTGCTTAAATAACGTTTTGAACATTTCATAAGTTGGCGCTTCCGGGTTTTCAATCAGAGGAAAAAGAACCTCGTAATCTTCACCAAGAGCTTTTCGAAGATAAACTACCAAATCGTAGCTCCCCTGGCCCGGACCGTCTTGCTTACCAGCGCTGTGCGCGAATAATATTTGCTTTTTCATAATGTACGTGTCGCTAAATATTCAAAATTGGACGCCTCGCTAGTTTCCTAATCGCTCGCTTTGTTCTGTTTGCTAATCACACCTCCGCCAAACTTCATACTTCCAAATATTTTAAACATGGATAAATGATGTTAAACGAATATAGCCAGTTTAACTTGCATACCTAAGGTGTTGCCAGGACAAAATAAAGGGTGGTTTACGACAGGGAAATTATTACTATCTTTCTCCTATGACAATACGTTGCATATTAGCGCTCTCTTTACTCTTGCTGGCTTCATGTACAAATCCATCTAAAAAAAACACTGTAGCAGGAAAGGAACAAAAGATTATTTATAAGCACAAGGCAGAAGTGTGGGGTTTCTTATCGGCAAAAGATAACTCAGCAAAGGATACCTCAGCAAAAGATAAAAATAAGTACACACCAAACTACCAACTCTTCAGTTCAGTTGTTTTTGATTCTGAGCACAAGGAAGTCTTTCAAAAGGCTAAAGCCGCCGGATGCAGATTAATTCTTCAGGCAGACTCAGCGCAAATAACAAAGATCCTACTTCAGAATCCTAAAATTAGGACTGATTTCATTCAGACATTGGTAAAAACTGCCAGAGCAATGCATATGGACGGAATCCATATTAAGTTTGGAGGGACATCAATTAGCTACAGACAGCAATTGACAGCATTTATGGCTGCCCTTTCCAAAGCTTGTAAAGAAGAGGCAAACACACTTCAGCTGAGTCTCACAGTTCCGGGAACAGACGCTGAAAGTCCTTATGATCTAATAGCACTCTCAAATTTTACCGACAGGTTTATACTTGATTTTACTCATACCCCACGGGATAAAGAAGTTTATATTTTCAAGCATATCATTCCCATGTACCTCAGTTCTAAATTACCTGCACCAAGATTTATTGTTCAATTACCTATTAATAGCGTCTCCGTGAAAATGATCAATCAAGTAGGCTTAGGTGGAATCGCACTGCCAGAGCGCTACGCTGACCCTAAACATAAGCTATTTACAAATATGCTTGCAGATGAATTCATTGTAGCTGATACAGTAGGAATCGAATAATTACAGCGTATTTAAGACAATGAAGAATACTTATATGGTTTATAGGATTACAACTCTTTTCACAGCATTTACTTTCATGTTGCTGCAATGGACTTATGCGTCGCGATTGGACAATCAAGACAAGATTGCAAAGGGAAAAATTACTTACGACAAGAAGAAGCGTAGCGCAATGCTGTCGTGGCCGGCATTCGGTTCTTCCGGAAATTATATAATTACCAGAGGGGGCAGTCGACTGGCAACAGATTTCGTATCTGTGGGTTCAACTTCCAAACTGACATTTATAGATACTAAGCCAAATGCAGATAGGTACGAAAACTACTATAAAATTAGCCGCAACGATATAACAATACTAGTTTCCCTGGAGGCCCAGCTTTTTGGCGAAAATATGTATTTCTATGACAGGAAATTTGAGCATGCAGAAACCGCGCGGAAGGACATCAATTCGCAATTTGAATCCATTGGACGGGGAGGCTCAAATGGAGAGTGGACTACAAAACGCCAGGCTTACTACTTCAAAGCAAATGTTAAAGGTCAAAGTTATGATCCGGGTGGATCGGGTTCTGCATCATCGGCAGCAGCCAACGCTATAGAATTGGGGTTTTACTCGCACATAGGGGGCTTAGGTAAAGTTCCGGCGAGTGTTAAGTTAGGTGCCCTATTTACCAGGCCCCATCTGTCTGGTGGCGCAAATGCCACCTGTACTTTTTGGCGTTCTGTAGAAAATGTGGTCGTGATGCGTGATTTCGCCTGGACAGTTTCTCAATCTACCAGCGCGCGAAGAATGCAAATTGAAAGCACTTCAAAGTACATTTCAGATGTTGGTGCCAATAATTTCTGGGGAAGCGGCGGCTTTATTGCAGATTCGCACTATACATCGGCCAGGCCAAACTGGGGCGGGCAACAACAATGGTATACCAGAAACACGGTTTTCCCGGCGGATTCTGGACGTTTAAATAGTTCAGGAATCACGAGTGCCTCAGGTACTATGGGTGGTTCGTACAATATGGTTTGGCAAGGGTGTGTCAATGCTCCACAAGCGGACGCGACCAACTCCCCAATCTCTACAACACCGATCATAAGAGAGAAACCTTTCCTTTTTATAGATGAGGATAAAGAATACAAAGTATTTGTCCCAGCATGGCAAAGAGATAGAACCGGGGTTTCATGGTCGCCAGCCAGCATGGGTAAAGGAAAAGTACAAGACTTGCTTACCCAATGGTTTGTAGCCAAAGAAGGCGATACAGATGTAGAAATAAATAACGCCTTAAAGGCAGGCAAGAACATATTCTTCACACCCGGCCATTATGCCTTGAATGCCCCAATTCAAGTGAACAGAAAAGATGCCATTCTTCTGGGTGCAGGTATCGCTTCGGTAACGCTGGAACCTACGGAAAATAATAAATGGGGCTGCATCTATGCAGATGATAAGGATGGAATTATCATTGCAGGACTGCTTATGGATTCCTCCAACAGCACAACGTATCAGGTTAGAATTGGTGAAGAAGGTGCAAAGGCTGACCATTCTGCAAACCCCATCCTACTCACCGACATCACTTGCAGGGTTGGTGGCGTTCAGTCAAAAAACATTCAGATACACACCGCTATGCAAATAAACAGCAGTAACGTTGTTGGTGATCATTTCTGGCTGTGGCGTGCCGACCATGGTTCGCAACCTGGCGGAAAGCTGCGCTGGACTAGGGATAGGTGTAAAAACGGACTCATTGTTACCGGAAACGATGTTACGCTTTATGCTTTGTTTACAGAGCATTTTCAAGAATATGAAGTGTTATGGCTGGGCGAGCGAGGCAGAACATATTTCTTCCAAAACGAACCACCATACGATGCCCCAAATCAAGAAAGCTGGAGCAGTCAGCAAAGCAAGGTTAATGGATATGCAGCATTTAAGGTAGCCAATACCGTTAAAAACCATCGAAGTGTTGGAATTGGATCATACGCAGTATTTACAGGAACAGATGGTAAGGTGAACAAGCATAATGGCTTCGAAATACCGAATAGCCCAGATGTAAAATTGGAAAAACTGGTGATCACAAGGTTTTCCGGTCCGGGTAATATTCAAAATGTGATCAATGGCATTGGAGGCAGTACCGCCAATGGTGTAAAAAGGGTAATCTCTTATAACAATGGAGATGGAATACAGCCTTTCGATGAAAAATTTGATTTACCAAATCGCGAATCCTTTCCTGCTTATATCGTAATGGAAAAGTAGTCAGAATGGCCTGTTAAATCATCAATATTTAGAATATGCCCCGCCCTAGTAATGCCCAATAGAACACAAAACTGATCAAAATAAAATAAGCAGCTGCAAGCAGTTTTACTGTAGCCGGTTTTTTGAGTCCAAATATCAGACAGCAACTTACCAATACTTGCAGGGAATGTAAGCCCAGGAAATGTGCAACTCTCAAGTCGCCGAAATTTCCTACAGCATGTGACATTCTGTACCCCATTAAACCGCCTTCTAAAGCAAATATTCCGGAAATAATAATTCCCAATCCTATAGCCCAAAACAGGTTTTCAGAAAGCATTCCCCTGCATTCTTTAAACCAGCGGAAACCCATATACAATGCAAAAATAGTCTGTGCGGTGATTACGATGCCCATTAGGGTAAACAAGACTGCTCCATAAGTGTCAAGGTTATTGAAATGTGAAGGAACGCCCCTGGCAGCCTGGAAAGCAATTGCTACCATTTCAAAACTAAGTGCGAGAACCGTAAACCTTTCAAACCGAGTTCGAAGGTTTATAACAGTAAAGTAGCTCAGCACCGCTGACCAGCTTATTGAATAGATGGCAATTGAGACAGCGAATTTCAAAGGCTTAAGCCATATGCTTACGCCCATAAGCTTCCGCTTATCAACCATTAAAAGGATTAAAAAAATGAGGGCAAGCGCCAAATGAACCAGGCCGCAATGCCATAGCCACTTGCTCCCTGTACGGAGCCGTTTAAAAATTTCCTTACTGTCTTTCATTCCTCAAAGCTCCGCAATGCCTGACAAACGCACGATCACCCAGGTTAATTAATGCTTGCGAAGAATTAACCTATGTTAATCTTTAGACGAAGAAAGCTTTCCTCGGATGCGACTCAGACTTTGTGGGGCTATACCAAGGTAAGTAGCAACATATTGCTGAGGTACACGCTGCATTATCCTCGGGTTCAATTTAAGAAGCTTTTCATACCGCTGTTGCGCCGATAAACTAAGCAGATCATACTTAGCAGCCGCAGTCGCTAAAAACAACCCTTCTGCTATCAATCTGCCGAAACGTTCAAAGTTAGCACCCTCGCCATACAACTTCTGCATATCATCATAATACAGACAAAACACTTCGGTGTCTTCCATTGCCTGAATATAATGGTCTGACGGTTGTCTGGTTAAAAAACTATGGTAGTCGCCCATCCATTCCAGTTCAAACCCAAAGCCCTGGGTCTTCTCCCCTTTTTCCGACTCGTTGTAATAGCGCAATGCACCGCGATGAATCAGTACCATCGCCCTGCAAACCTGTCCCGGCCGTAATAGAAACTCATTTTTAGGCACTTCAAGGGGCTTAAAGTGCTTCATAAACAGAAATAGCTCGTCCTCAGTAAAGTTTACAACCTGTGTTAGCGCAGAAATTATTTGCTGATACATTTCTATTCCAGTTAATTTTAAGGATAAAGTTACCGCTCTCTTTTAACAATAGCTAAGACAATGTGTAGTACAATGGTTGTAAATAAATACACCACAAATTATCCAGAATTGAAGTTTTCAACGGTTGGCAAAACAATATCACCCACATGGCTATTTATTTAATATGAAAACAATTCCATTTATGGATTTTACTATCGGCACTGCCGACCTGGTGAGCATGTTGGTGGCCTTGCTTTGCGGTGGCATTATAGGCTTTGAGCGGGAATACCGTAATAAATCTGCAGGCTTCAGGACCATCTTACTCATCACCCTAGGATCCACCATATTTACTATTGTGTCGCGCCATGGCGTGGGCGCGGATGACAGGATATCAGCCAATATCATTACCGGAATCGGCTTTATCGGTGCCGGAGTTATTTTCAAAGACCAGTTTTCTGTGAGGGGCTTAACTACCGCAGCAGTTATATGGACTTCTGCGGCAATAGGTATGACTACAGGAATTGGCTACCATTCACTAGCGGTCCTTTTTACATTGATAACACTTACCATCTTACTCATGATGAGCCGTGTTGAGCACTTCATTGGGAAACTTCAACGTCAAAAACGCATAAGCGTAACTTTCCGAAACGCCGATTTTAGCCAAATCCAACAACTGGAAGACCAGCTGACTTCAGATGAGCTAAAAATTGAGCGACTTACTGTGAGTAAAGAAAAGGATACGCTAACAGTAGTTTGGGAGGTATCGGGCAAGAAACAATGCTTGTTAAAGCTCAATGAAACACTAGCAGGTATGTCGCACATCATTAGTTTTGTTTAACATAAGCCATTCTATTATCCACTAATCAAACTTTGGAAGTTCAATCTCGTCTTTAGTTACATCTTTGTTCTCACCGCTAAATAGTCTGCCAATGGCTTTTACAGGCTTGCTTGCCAGAATTCCGGCTACGGTGTTGAATAACGACACCCCAAATCTTGTTTTAGGATGCGCTAGCCATGGAACTCCGGGAGGCAGTTTTTGAACCTTTTCTACAAAGGGGCGCATGCGTGTTTCATATGCTGAAAATGCATCCTCGTGGTTATTATGCCTGGACAATTCACCCGCCAACAGGTATGCGCCCACTATAGCCAGTGAAGTACCCATTCCTGTCAGGGGAGTCGGGCAATATGCAGCATCGCCAATCATGCCAGCCCTGCCAGTGAACCATCTCGGTGCCTTAACCTGACTGAGCGCATCAAAATATACATCATTGTTCCTATCGATTTCATTCATCAGGCGTTCTTCTTCCCAGCCCGCACCCGAAAGCTTGTTCTTTAATAATTGCTTTTGCTCATCATTAGACTGGCTAACATAGCTTTCATCATCTGATAGAAAACTGAAAGACGCCCTAATTGTACCATGATTATCAGGACGGATTAGCATTACGCGAGACCCGGGTGCCGAATACCAACGTGCCCATTTTGTGTCCCTTTCAAGTTTAGGAATGGTATACCAGGCAGTATAAAGTCCCACAAATTCTAGTTCGGGTTCATCTCCAAAAATTAACTTTCTGGTGGTTGACCTCACCCCATCAGCAGCAATTAGTAAATCGAAGGTTGAGGTTGTATTGTCGCTAAATGTTACCTCGATATTGTCAGGACCTTGTTTAACTCCTGTGATGTATTTCCCAAAGACATATTTAACATCATTTTTAGTGCAGTTATAAAGGATATTAACCAAATCGCCCCTTAGAATTTCAGCTTCACTAGTGAAGCTGTCGGCACCCTCTGCAGGAAATTCAGCTTTAACTTCGTTATCTCTGTTTACAAATTGCAAACCGATTTCACCTGTATTGGCGGCAAGGATCTCTTTTTCGATGCCCATCATTCTAGCGACGGCACGACCGGCGCCTCTGACATCAATATTTTGACCGCCCAATCTTAAAGCTTTGGCACGCTCAATTACAGTGACCTCAAAGCCATATTTAGCCAGCCAAAACCCCAGGGTGGGCCCTGCGATGCTTGCGCCTGATACTAATACGCTCTTTTTGGAACTCATATTTTAATGGTATCTATTTAAATGAACTTTTGGCCGGCTACCGACAACAGAACCGGCTTTAGGGTTTCAACACCACTTTAACACAATCATCTTCTTTCTTATCAAAGATCTTGTAAGCATGAGAAACTTCACTTAGTGGCAACACATGGGTGATAATGTCGTCCAATACCACTTTTTCTTCTTTAACCAAATTGATCAGCGTATCAATATGATTGAGCACAGGGGCCTGGCCTTGTTTGATGGTTAGACCTTTATCGAAAATACGGAACAACGGAAAATTGTCGTACGGACTACCATAAACACCCAATATTGAAACGGTACCGCTCCTACGGACAGCCTCGAAGCACATTTCAAGCACCTTAATGCTGCCTTTTTCAAAATTAACTGTGGCCTTCACCTTATCCATAAAAGTACGTTCCGGTTCAAAGCCCACTGCGTCGATACATACATCCGCACCGCGTCCCTGAGTCATCTCACGGATTGCTTCTACGACATCCACTTTATTAGGGTTCAGGGTATCAACTTTATTAACTGCCTTAGCTTTTTCCAAACGGTAATCAAGCGGATCTATTGCAATTACACGACTTGCACCATGAAGCCATGCGGCCTTTTGCGCCATTAGTCCGACTGGACCAGAACCGAAGATTGCAACTACTTCTCCACCCTTAAGCTGCGCCCAATCTACACCAGACCAGCCTGTAGGGAATATATCTGTTAAAAATAGTGCCTGCTCATCGGTAATGTTGTCGGGAATGATCCTCGGACTAACATCAGCATATGGAACGCGAACATACTCTGCTTGCCCGCCTGAATAACCGCCATACAGATCAGTATAACCGAACAGTGCGGCGCCTTTCTGGTCCATCATATCACCATTAGGACCATAATGTTTGTAATTTGAATTCTCGCAGCTTGGCGATGCGCCGTGGTTGCAGAAGAAACAAGAACCGCAGGCAATTGGGAATGGAACAATAACGCGGTCGCCCTTTTTAAGGTTCTTCACCTCTGCGCCAACTTCTTCAACGATGCCCATAAACTCATGACCCATTACCATATCGGTAGTCTGCGGTACTGCACCGCTAAGAATATGCAAATCTGAACCACAAATAGCGGTAGATGTAACTTTTAAGATGATGTCTGTTGCCAGTTCAATTCGGGGATCTGCGACTGTTGTGTAACTGATGTCGCCAGGTTTGTGAAATACTGCTGCTTTCATAGCTGTTGTTTTTAATAGGGTTAGTATGTAACCGAACAGCTTCTATTTAAAAAGGTTTTTGAAGAATTGCTCAATAGTTTAATCGAGACGGTTTCCTTGGTTTGCTTACAAGGTTCGGGGGTTTGCATACATTCACGAAGGTTAGCTTTCTGACCTTTGAATAATGGAAATAAAACAAATAGCATTGGGTAGCCAGGGTTTGGTTGTGCCAGAGATCGGACTGGGCTGTATGGGAATGACAGGTTTTGAAAAGGCACACATGTATGGTCCTGCGGATGAGCAGGAAGCAATCGCGACTATTCATCGCTCGCTTGAATTAGGAGGTAATTTTTTAGACACCGCCGATTTGTACGGACCGTTCAAGAATGAGCAGCTGATCGCTAAAGCCATCAGTGGTAAACGTGAACAGTATATTTTGGCAAGTAAGTTTGGCTGGGAGATCGATGACAGCAATAAAGTCACCTGGGCCATCAATGGTAAAAAAGCCTATGTTAAAAAATCTTTGGAGCGTTCGCTTAAAAATTTGAATACGGATTATATCGAACTGTATTACCTGCACCGCCTGGATAAAAACACACCCATTGAGGAAACAGTTGAGGCAATGGCGGAGTTGGTTAAAGAAGGTAAAGTGGGTTATATCGGGTTGTCGGAAGTTTCTTCTGAAACGGTTAAACGGGCACACGCCGTGCATCCAATTACAGCGGTACAAAGTGAGTACTCCTTATTCGAGCGGACGGTAGAAGAACGTGGCGTTTTAGCTACCGTAAAGGAACTGGGTGTTGGATTTGTTGCTTACTCACCGCTGGGTCGCGGATTCTTATCCGGACAAATCAAAAGCATTGATGACCTGCCTGAGAATGATTTCCGCAGGGCAATTCCCCGTTTCCAGGGTTTACAGTTCGAAAAGAATATTGAATTGGTAAAAGCTATTGAAGCAATGGCTGAAGCAAAGGATGTTACTTCTTCACAGTTGGCTTTAGCCTGGATTATTAGCAAAGGCATTTTGCCTATCCCTGGAACGAAACGCAGGAAGTACCTGGAGCAAAACATTGCGGCAACAACTATTGTATTAACACAGGATGATTTATCACAACTGGAAAGCATAGTGCCACTGGGTACAGATACCGGTGCTCCTTATGATGAGTTCAGTATGGGCCTAATTGATTAATTTTGTTTATGAATACCATTAACTCCATATCGGAATTTCACCGTTTGCTATCCTTATCAGAACCACGCCACCCACTGGTTAGTGTTATCAATCTGGCTGAAAGTGTATTTTTGGAAGATGAGATCTGGAAAGGTTTCGTAAACCGCTTTTATTGCGTGGCGCTAAAGCGCGAAGCTAAAGGCAAGATCAGGTACGGACAGCAGCATTACGATTATGATAAAGGAGTATTAAGCTTTACCGCGCCTAATCAGGTTCAGCAACTGGATCTGCAAAATATGGAATGCGGGTCTGGTTATTTATTGATCTTTCACCCTGACTTCCTGTTACAGCATACACTGGCGAACAGCATTCATCAATATGGTTTTTTCGATTATGCGGTTAATGAAGCACTGCACCTCTCGGCCGAAGAAGAAGATGACTTGATTACAATTCTTAATAAAATTGATAGGGAGTGCCAGCATATCGATAAGCATACGCAAGAGATCATTTTAACGCAGATTGAGAGCCTGCTAAAATACTCCAACCGTTTTTATGAGCGGCAGTTTTTTACGCGCAAGAATAACAATTCAACGTTGCTTATTAGGTTCGAGCAGTTGATCGAGGACTATTATAATAGCGAGGTAAAGGGTTTGCTAACGGTACAACATATTGCTGCACAGATGAACCTGTCGCCGAATTACCTGAGCGATTTGCTTCGGGTGCATACCGGGCAGAATACCCAGCAGCATATTCATGAAAAACTGATCGCGAATGCTAAAGAAAAACTTTCTACAACGAATCTCTCGGTCAGCGAAATCGCTTATGCATTGGGCTTTGAGCATGCGCAGTCCTTTAGTACGCTTTTCAAAAAGAAGACAAATTTATCACCACTGGAATTCCGACAGGGTTTTAATTGATTGAAAGGAATAGCTATTAGTTCAAACTTTTACTAACTCAATAATTCCTACGAACATCGATGTTTTTAAATCAAATAACCGCAATCCAAGAACTGAATTGCGGTTATTTTACTTGAAACTGTACAGATCAGCAGGAATACTTTGAACATTTAAATCGCTTTTTATTGCTTATAGAGCCTATAATTGAGGATTTGGAGAGAAAAAAGTTTATTTAAACCTCTGACAAAAGTTAAAGATTTTAAGTCTTCTCAAGGTTGGAAACGCCTTGAGAAGATTATAATTGAACAAAAAATTTGGCAAATGTGATAAATTGTAGTTTAGATTTATTTTGAAGTTTGTATAACCACAAGCGAATATAAGATCGAGAAGTGTTAAGTTTGGAGAACGTTAGATATCCGACAACATTTCCAATTGCTTTAAAATATCATATTTAAATTTGCTCAAAGGTCTTTTGTGAAAATCTTTATTCTCATAATACACTCCAAAAAGTAAACGATATACCTCGCCTTTCGTCAATCTTTGATCCAAAAGTTTATGCATTGTTGCTATGTATGCCTTCGAATAGTTCTTCTTTATTATTAATAATTCTTCAAGTTCCGAATGGTGAGTATTATATATTTCATCAATGTACATCGACTTAAGTGTATCTTTTGACTTAGAGGCTTTTCCGAGTGAGTTTTGCACGAAAACCCTATATTTGTTTAGTTTGGTGGAATAGAAGTATCCAAACTGAAAATCGTTGTTCTGAGTAACATCAACATACGGATGGATATGATCTATCAGATTAAGTTGTATAGTTCCCTTAACCGAACTATTGCAAGAATAACATGATGGAATCAGATTTTGAAATGAAACTGCAAGCAATGGAAAATCTACTTTCGGATACCAATGATCTAACGTCGGCCTCGTAATACACTGTCCGTTGGCCTTAAGAATTACCGTGGACGTATATGCCCTGTTACAATAGGTACAGGTATTTCTATCTAGATTTTGGGATAATGTATAAGCATTATAATGTTTGTTTTTTTTATCGATGAACCAATCATAATCTAATACATTCTTTAGCTCCTTAATAATATTAAAAACCAATTGTGCTTGTGCTTTGTGGGGGCCATTATAACTCGAATGTATATTCTTTTTATCAAAGTATGGTCGCCAAGTTTGATGATTATAATTTGGAAAGATTGAAGTCCAAAAACGATTATTTACAGATAACAACGTTGTAGGATCCCCCGTTAATATTTCAGACAAATTGATGTGATTACCTAAAAAAGCAGCTATCGCAGGGTTCAGTGTAAGAGTTTCCAATCTAGAATCGCATATGCTACAATGCCCACGAGGCAACAAGCAGCGAGGGTTACCTATCCGACGGCCTACATAGCACTTAAATTTTTGAAAATGAACATCTCTTGCATTAGCAATTTGTGCTAGTTTTAAATCTAGGTAAAACATATATTAAATCTCTTCTTTTTTAATCCCGCTTCGCTCCATAATTTCCTGTATGTCACGCTTCGCCTTTGCTTTTTCTCTATCTTCGATAGCAAGAATCTCATCATACATTTCCAATAATTTATATTTAACGACAGGTTCTCCAATCATATTAATGGTCTTGAGTATTTTCTGTGTTTCTACTTCTAAAGCATGTTCATTTCCATAATCGAATTTCGTCTTTTTACCAACTAACTTATTTATCTCCTCATTTATGCGAGAAATTACAATTCCTTTATCGTCAATTATATTTGAATTCTGCAAACTTACTCTTTCTCTCCCCAGCTCAAGCAAACGCAACTTTTTTAAACAGTTTTGAATTTTTCTCTCTGCAAATGCCCCAATCAAATTCTGATCAAGAAAAAAACTATCTGTCAACATCTCGTGAATATTGGATCCAAATGTTCTGGCTTCGTCATCAAAAGTCACTGGGTTTCCATCTTTTAACTTCAACACATTACGATGTGGTATATCAGATAATATAAATGGTGAATGTGTGGAAAATATAATATTGAATCCGCTTATACATTTAAGCTTTAATCTGGATAAGCTATCTAGAAGCTTATTAACAAATAATCTTTGAAACTCAGGATGATAGTAAAGCTCAATTTCATCCAACACTAGATTAACAGCTTTATATGGCTCTTTAGATTCAGCTAGTGAATCCAAATTTATTATGTGATATAGTATTGAATGTATCGAATGTACCATTTGTTGTTCTCCAGAACTCAGTTGGCCAAAAGGAAAATTTCCACTGTTATTTTTTACAAAAATAGTTGGCAAGAAAAATCCAGTTGGTATAAATTGAGCTACTGACTTCTTTTTTTGCTTAGATCTTTCAAATGCACTTTTAATCATAACTTGAATATTTGTAAAATCTAAACTTGTAATATAAATTACTCGTTCAAGGTTCTCGGGATTACGCTCTTTTACCCATGAATTCTCATCCAAATAGTCAAAAAGAAAGGCATTTATCGCTTGCTTTAATTTTAAAGTCACATGTGTTTGATCTGCTTTAAGCTTTTGTGGCAATTTTTCTACTTTATTTATGAGCAAAACATTAGCAACACTATTTTCCTCAAAAGACCAAAAGCCAGTAAATTGTCGAAACTCAGAATACTTCATGCATATCTTCACAATTTTTGTAATAATATACTTAGCCAACAAACAACGAATCAATTGCCTATCAACTGGTCTTTGATTGTCAAAAGAGAACTCGTTCATTGCTACAACACTATCCTTATCATTTTTAATAAGGTCTTCTTTGAGAAATTTTAAAACTTCATCTAATTTAGGTTTGACACTTGGATCATAACTGATAATAATTTTCTCAAATAGATCGATTAGATCGACACCATTTATCTTCTTTGTATTATTGTAGATAAAGCTGAGTGAGAAGGCATTGATTCGACCAATACTATCAGGTACAACTTTAAATTCTACAGCTGCAATAACCTTATCATCAATGATGTTTTGCGATTCAAATGATTCGCTAATTAGATTAGCCAGAATTCGAGTTTGTGCAAGATGGAGTTCCGTGTTGATATTCATGTTACCCTGCTCTCTCCAAGGAGTAATTACTAGTGGTGTTTTATACCCATCATTTTTATGAAAAAGACCGTTTAGCCAAAAATAATTACCACTACTATTAAGACCATGTAATGAGTAATTTACACAAATAGTATAAAAAAACTTACTACGATCGAATTCTTTAACTTCCCATTTCTTATCATTCAATACATAAAAATTGATTTGTTTTCCAGAATTGGAGGCAAGATAAAAGTCATTATCGAATTTGTAATAAAGTTCCATCTGAGATTCTTCTAAGATGTCGTCGATCTTCTTGTTCAATTGCTTATGATAGTCAACAAATTGGTTTCTCTCTATTAACTTTGCATTTGTATCACGATCACTAAGTAATTGCTTTCTCTCAGAAAGACAATATATAAGTAGGTAAAGTAATTCAAGCAGAGTGCTCTTACCTGCTCCATTTTTCCCTAAAATAGCTGTTATGTTAACTTGGTGTGTGCTTTTGAGATTTATAAAGTCATAAAGGTCATGCGGGTAGGTATTTAATTGTTCTATTGCAATTAAATTGCTGTGTCCACTTTTGACTTTTCTTTTTTTGTCTGAATCGTAAATAAATTTAAATTCTTGAGTGAACTGATATAAAACCCCTTCTTTAAGGTTTTTTGTGTATGAACTTTTTTTATTTAATTTGAGAGCGAGTAATTTAAATTCCATTTGGTTAAATTAATAGTTATTCTTTACTAATTGTTATATTTTAGTTTAGGCCCGATAAATTGGTAATATGTGACTCTGTAGCATTTCTCTTATTAAAAATGGCCCTTCAGCAATGTCATTGATTCAAAACACTTTTTTCTTCGACGTATTTCGTACATTCATCAATAATAAAGCTAGGAACTAAATCATAATCATTAGGGTCTAGTTGACAAATCAGTTCATTTTCAATATGATATGATTCATTAATAAATTTCCTAAGCACATTTGGAAGTTCTTCCAAATGATCTTCATAAATTAATCGAAACACATTCAGGCGCACGTAGTTGTTCTCAGCTGAGTGGTAAATCTGATAAAGTTGATTTGGATTACCCATCTTGACAAGATTTTCGCTGTAATCAAAATTTTGAATGAAAGTCCTAATATTCATGATACCATTTTGAAAGTCCACATCTTCCATTAGATCATTGCCAATGGGTTTCCTCGTATCTTTTAACTCTGCTAATCCTCTTTTATGAAATAGGTTTGATAGTATTTGATACTCATCACCAAGATCATCGATTATTTCGTAGTGCCGTCTTAGATAAATAAGTTTAATGATTTCGTCAATACCTGATTGAAGCGCTCTTTTACAAATCTGGGCAAAAGTTAATAGATTTGTTTTTGTAATTAGTTTTTCTTTCAGGTTACCAGAATCGATATAAATATATTTGGCTTCGCAGATGGAGGAATATTCTCTTATAACTTTTACGGTATCGATAACAGGGTCAAGATCATGAGTTAGCAAAAGAACAGTTTTGTTTCGAATATTCTCCTTATTATTCTGTTGCTTCCCAAAGAGCATATGCATAATCGCATATTTTTTGTTTTTATCGAAGGAGGAAATTGGGTCATCCAAGATAATGAGTTCTGGTTTTTTGTAAAGCGCTTCGTACATAAAAAGAACCAACGAAAATGCATTCTTTTCACCAAAACTTAAATGCTGCTTACCTCCATTTAATGTCTTTGTTGAATCTTTGTGTCGCAGAATCAACTTGTAATCCTTTTTTTCATTGTCAATAATCTCGACCTGATATTTATAGCCTGCGTTCTGCAAAAATTCGTTTATGTTTTTCTTATGATTTTCAATAAGCTTTTTAAGCAAGCTTTTCTGCTTATTTATCTCTCCCTGCAACACTCCAACTTTGGTAAGTACCTGGTCAAGTGAACTGTTCAACGAAGCCAAAATTTCGGATGTCTTTGTAGACTTAAACCTATCGAAAAGATCAAGATTAATCTTTAGTCCGGTCAAAATCTCTGAAACTTTTGCGTCTTCTGCAAACGAAATAGGAGAAATATACTTCAGTGCCTTTAATTTCCCTAAAAGATTGTCAATCTGCTTTTTTACTTCTATAATATAGTCTTCTTCTGCTTTCTCTAAACCAGTCTGTTTTTCAGTAATGGTTTTAAGAGTTTCATTGGCAGTTTCGGAAAAGTAATCGCCAAGATTTTTAAGTGCATCAAGGATAATGCTGAAGTTCTTAATAACAGTTTTGTCATAAACTTTGGATACACTATGTATAATTTCCTTTTTCTCTTTAGTAGAAGAAGTGCAATATGGGCAATCATCCGATATGCTTAGAAACTGCTCACCCTGAACCTGCCAGCCCAGCCAGCTTACACAGCTTTTATCCTTGATAAGTTTAGAGTAGCCTTTGAGCTCTATTGGAATATTATGTATTTTATTTCCATCTTTCAATCCCTTTACCAATGGCGATGTCTTGGATAATCCTGACTGAGTCATAGTAAAGCTTTTAGATAGTCCCTCAAAATCCTGGATGATAGTATCCAGTCCATCATTTTCAGAGAATACGTCTTTAATCTGTTTTAACAGATCATCAATCTGATCAGTGTAACCTTGATATTCTACCGTCTTGATGAAAATCTCATAGCTATTGGCAATCAGCTCATCTTCTTTATACAAGAACTGGTTAAGGTATTCTTCATTAAAAATCAATACTGTATTGATTTCATCTGGACAGGTCACTTCTGGTATGAGTATGGTATCAGTGTCAATCAATTTGAATGGTGTGAGTTGAACAAGTTGTGATTGATCTTCTGCTCCAAATTTAATTGCCTTCGCAATTGTACTTTTTCCAGTACCATTAATTCCATATCTGATATTAAGAATATTCTTTGTCAATACGATTTTACTCTCATCAATGTTATTGCAGTTTTTAATTAAGAATTCCATGTACATTTTTTTGAGGGGTTAACATCAAACTCCTAATTATAGGCTTAATTAAAAAAAAGGAGAGGCTATGATTGCGCCTATTTAGAGTTTATTATTTGTTGGTCTTGTACCTGTGATTTACATCTTTCCAGTGAAATCCTCATTAATCCAATATAATGGGATTTTTTCTTGTTCAAGGCGCCAATTGTTCTCTTTTACAATATCATAAAGCTGTTTCTCCTTTTCTGTCAAATGAAGCTTCGTCGATATCATTGTTGGTGTACCTTTATCATTTTCAAAAAACTTCTCAAAAGTTATGTTATCCATAAGCACACTTTTAACATTTGAAAAATAACCTCTGAATTGTGACAGGATTTCAAACCCTTGTGCATCAATGTCACCCCAATAAAACAACTCGACATTGGAAAACCAACGTGCATTTTTAAGGTTGGATACGCTGTAACCACTACCAAATATGGCAATAGTACCCTCCATTTTTGGTAGCGTCAGAGTAGTATAAAGCGTGGTTTTGTTTTCTACTACCAAAACTCTTCTAATAGGCAAATTCAATGTTTCAAATTGGCTTACAGGAACTGCCAAATCATCAATGCCTGAAAAGTATTTTTGACTTATTTCATTATCAAGTATTTTAAATCGGATAAGTGGTTCACTGAATTTAAGGTAAAATCTTTTTTCAAACTCTTTATGATCACTATTGATATGTTCAGTAAGAAGGATGTCAAGCAATTCTCTGATTACACTTTTATTCCTTTCAATGAATTTCGTTTGAACATTTATTGGCAACTCCCTTATATACAAATTGGGTTTGGGGTTTTGTTTGAAGTATTGACATACCTTCAAAATGTTGTCCCATTCGGTTTGGCTCGTAATTACAGGTATAGGATTTTTGATTATCCATTCTTTTAGTTCGGGAAATGCTTCTAAGATTTTCTCAACGCTTGTCTTGAATAATTCAACGTCTTTCTCTTTGCCTAAAAATTTTAAAAAATCTTTCTCAGTATCAAAGTAAATTGAAGTAGGCAAATCTTGTGTTCCTAAGTATTTTGTTTTTACTTTCTGAAATTCCAATGTATAACCAAAACCTCTTTTCTCTTTGGATTGGCTGTTGATTTGCTGTATTTCTTTTTCAAATTCGGGCAACGATGATTTCGTGTAAGACTTATCACCACGAATAACCAATTTTGAAAAAGGTACTCCTTCCACCAAAGATTGAAGAAAAGAAGTGTACTTTCTTTCTGTTTTGCTTTTTATTTCCGGAGGTGTAATCATTGATTCAGATAATTCGCTTTTTCTTCTTTGAATTGTTCAATTGGCATATCATACAGCCAGGAGTGTCTTTCTTCTTTCCGTTCCACAAAATGAACAAAGGAAATATCTTTCTCAACAATGTGAATATTATCACTTGGCGTAACAACCAACAATTGCAAATGAAGCTGTCTACAGAGCGTAATCAAGTATCGGGCTTTGTCCTCGTCCTGTGCCTTAAAGGCTTCGTCAATAGCAATAAACCTAAATGAGTTACTTTGTAATCCTTCTTTGGTTAAACCGAACTGATAGGCAATTGCCGAACCTAAGATTGTATAAGTAAGCTGCGCCTTTTCGCCACCGGAAAGTTGACCCATATTTTCATAAGTCTTAAACTTCTGATTATTTTCTTTGTAAAACTCCTCGGCTTTGTAGCTGAACCATGAACGAACGTCCATTACTTTGTTACGCCAATCTTCCTTATCCAATTTCGAAATCAGAGGTTCGATATGATTGTAAAAGTGATTTTTTCGACCATCAATTGAAGCGTCAACTTCTCTGATATTGGGAATAGCAGAATTGAGTAGATTTCTAAATTCTTTTACTTCGTCGTTGATTTTATTCGGTGCTACAAGCTGAATGTATGTTTTTGGATTGTTTTTAAAATCAATTTCTTTTAGGGAGTCATTTAATTGCTTGATGTTTTCTTTGATAGAATCCGACCAGTTTTCAAAAAACATCCTGAAATCGCCAACTTTATTGGTAATGGTCTCTTGCAAATAGTCGTTGAACTTCTTTTCAAATTTGGGAAGATTATCTTTCTCTAATCTGTCCAAAAATCGCTGATACTCGCTGATAAACTCCAAATGAGTTGAATCGGGAAGCGAACTCACATCAGAACGCCAATCTTTAAACTTGCTGATGATGATTTCTGACGGTTGTTTGAAAGCGTTTATTTTGATTTTTACCTCGTCTTCGTTTTTTCGTTTTTGACTATCAAGTTCCGTCTTCCTTTGTGATAATTCCTTTTGAAAGTTCGTTTGTGTTATTTTAATGGTTAAAAAGTTTACGTTTAGAATTTCCGAATTATTATTTTCAAACTCTATATCATCATCAATTCCGATAATCTGAATTAGCTTCTTATTTTCATCAATTTCCTGTTCAATATCTTCAATACTCTTATTCCTCTTAAAAATATCTTGCCCTTTATTAAAAATATCCACTTCTGAAAGCCATTTTAAATCCGCTTGTACTTTACTCAACTGCTCTTGTAACTGTTTAACCCGATTATTGGTTTTCTCCAAGGCTTCCTTCTGTTCTGTTTTTTCCTGTATCTCATTAGCATAAGATTGCCAATTAATATCATCGTATTTCTCGTATTTTGAAAACAAATCTTGGCATCTATCTCTGTAAGCCCCTAAATTTTTTATCTCAGAATTTTTATTGCTAATCGCTGTTTTGTTTTCCTTCTGAAATTCTTGTTGTTTTTTTAGTTCGACAATTAATACTTTAATTTTTTCTTTGTTATCCCAACCTAAAACATAGTTTTCTTTTCTTGAAATGTGCGGACGGTCGTCTTTTTCATGCTTGCCTCTTTTGAATTTTATCAATCCGTTTTGAGTGATTGCCATTTCGGAGTAACGCTCAAATTCCGAAAGGTTGTCCACACAAACGAAATCAAACTGCGCCTCTAAATAATGTTCAATCCATTCGTAATACGCTGTCTTAGGTTTTATTTCAATTTTACTGACTAAGGATTTTCCGTTGATATTTTTGTGCTGAAAATTTTTGAGATAATCCTGCTTTTCGTACTTATCATAACGGATTCTTCCTCTCAAATTATTATTGTTTGCGTACTGGTTTAATTGCGAATAATACTTTGGTGGAACAATCAAACGCAAAGCAAAGTTATGAAGCACTTTTTCTATAGAAGATTCCCAAACCAATTCATCTTCTTTGACTTTAATCAATTCACCAATAAAAGGAATTTCTTCTCTGCTTGCTCCGATGTGTGTTATAATTTCATCCCGTATTTCGGCTTCACGACCAGCAATATTGTTTTTATTTTTTTGAAGTGTTTGAATGGTATTTACTAATTCATCTGTTGATTTCGTTAATTCATCTTCTTTATTTTTCAATGCCCGAAGATTTTCATTCTCAACATCAATATTTTGTTGTGTATTTAGTTTTAACTGTTTTGCTTTTTCTCGGTTTGCTTTAAAAATTTCTTCGCTCGGACTGGTATTCAATTCAATGTTTTGGGCAATTTTGTTGTAATCTTCAAGTTTATCACTTCTTAAATTTTTACTTTTTTCTAACCTCGCAATTTCATTTTCTAAATCTTTGATTTTGCTTCCGACTTCATCTTTTTCGATAGCAATAGAAATAGTTCTTTCATCTTGTTTTAACTTTTCTTCTTTACTTCGCAATTCTGCCAATTCATCATTCAACCGTTGTAACTCCTCTTTACATTTTTCTAATTCCTTTTCGCCCAATTCAACACCTTTTTTGGCAAACCAATAAACAGCCATTTCTTTTGAATGCTCTAATTGCTGTAAATCGTCTTGAATTTTATTCAATTTGTTAGCAATGTCGTTGATAGGCGTTAGCTGTTTAATTTGTTCTTTGGCTTTTTCAATATTTGTTTTAGCATCCATTAAAGTCAAAAAGCTTTCTTTCAGTTGGATAAATTCCATTTCGGCATCTTGTTCCTCCAACATATTTGTTCTAATGAACTCATCCAAATCTTCTAGAACCTTTACACCCACAACCTGATTGAACAAGCTCAATGCTTTAACGGAACGCATTCCAAACAAATTGGACATCCTTTCGGCATAGGCTGTTGGCCCATCTATAAATTCAACTCTCTTTTTAACACTATTTGCATTATAAACTTTATCCAACCTCCTTTTCCACAAGCCTTTTGCATCAAAATCACCAAAGTCTTTTTCTACTTCCAACGGAACGTGTGCAACGCCGAATTGTCGTCTTAGCTCGTTATTTGAAAACCAACGAACTTGAAATAAAGTGATTTGTTTTTGGTCGGTATTTGAAAATGAAGCAAGGATTACAGAATATGTATTGGTGTCACGCAATTTTTGTGTAGAAGCTGAGCTTTTTCCTTCTTCCTGGATATTTCCATAATGTCCCAGCACATACGTTTCTTCAGTACGGTCGCCTTTCTTCTCAACACCTGACGATTGATTGTAAAAACGATCTCTCTTGGCAGGTACAATCAGGGTAAGCAGAGCATCTATATAGGTGCTTTTCCCTGAAGCATTTGCACCAGTCAGCAGCGAATTATTTCCTTGTGGATTTATTCTAAAAACCTTTTCGTTAAATGTGCCCCAGTTGAAAACCTCCATATATTGAAGCCTGAACCCCGCTTTGTCGGAACTGGTGCTAAACAGACTCAACATATTCCTGCAATTTTGTTTTAAAATCCTGTAATATATCCAGCGTTATTTTTTCTTTGATAATACGGACTATCTGATATTTCGTTTCGTTATCTTTTTTACCGATTTCTTTTAAATACCCTAATTCCACAACATTCCGAATGTATTTATCCAGCTCTTTTTTGAATTTTAATTTGTTGTAGCCCTCTTCTAGGAAGAGTTCTAACTCGTCCTTGATTTCCGAATCAGTGATGAATTTTTCCGTTGCCAACTGCGTTGGATTGTTGTCAAACTCTTCCAAACTCTGTCTTAAAACTATCAAAACAATTGACGTTTCAAAACCGATTTGCCGTCTTGTTACCAAGCCAAGCGTGTTGCCATCACTATCTTCAAATTGTTTCACAAATGCAAAACCTTCATCTTTTTTTACGATGAGTTCCAACCCAATTTGGCTGATGTATTCTTGAATCTCGATTTGATAATAGATTATATCATCCCAAACGGTTGAATTTCGCTCAACAGTTGATTTGAGCAATTTTACGATTGCTTTGCTGTATGGTGTTATATTTTGCTCTAAGCTGCTCATTTGGTCAAGATAATTTCAGGGATTTTAATTCGTTTTCTATTTTCAACATCGAACACGAAGCTTTGCATTTTGTCGGTACTGATAATGTATTTAAATTCCTTTACAATACTGATGTATCCAAACAATTCAGGCAAACCTTTTTCAAGTCCGCCATAATTTTCAACCACATCTAAAAGTGTTGTCTGTGATTTTTCTTTCAGAATATCTTTAATTTTTTTCTTCAATAATTCTTTATCAATATTTGATTGTGAAAACAACTTGCTCAAATGATTGGAAGAGGTGATCTCTTCGTCTGCAATTTTCGGCTTGTTTGAGTAAGTAATATCCTCTTTTTGTTCAAAAGTTAGTTTTCGCTCAAACGGAATGTTGATCTCAATATCGGTTTCCAACTCAAATGAAATGTTAGGCTTTTTCTTCGTCTTGCTGATTGCTATAAGCTGTTTCTTAATTTCCTGAATTGCATTTTTAGTCGCTTCCGATTTTGAACTTTCGTTTTCACGAATTATACGACTTAATTTCTCGGCCATTTTATCGTTGGCTTTATACACTTTTTGCCCCGAGCTATGCAAGTGTTTTTTCATCCCTTTCAGGAACTGGTCATTTACAGGAATTATTTTTTCTTCCAACGTTTTGTACAATTCTTTTGTCAGATTTTCCCATATGTTTTGGAGCTCAGGATTTAAGATAAACGACCAAAAAGCGTAAAAACTCTTACCTTGCTGACTATCTTTCAATTCATCCAGTGCGTCAAACGTAAATTCCAAGATGTCGCTTTTTGTTAGACTTCCTTCTGAGTGTTTTTGGTAAATGCCTTTCGTAATTTCTTTAAAATTATCTTCTACTTCCTTAAAGTCAGATAACAATTCTTTCGCTGATTGATTAAGCTGGTTGAAACGTGGGACGATTTCAAATTCTTCAAATACTTTTACATCTTCACCAATCTTTATCCGTTGGATTTGCTGTTCGATTTCAAATTTCTTCTCTTCCAGCAACCGAATACGCTTGTCGGTATCTTCATTGGTAAACTCCACCAACTCTTTCAACTGATTCAGAATACTATTGAATTTTGATTCGGTACCGACAAATTCCTCCTTTTTTAAACTTGCCAACCAGTCAATGGTTTTACTTGAATGGGCGGATAATTCATAAAAAACTTCGCCTTGTTCATCTGGATAATTGGTTAAGAAACCTCTGTCCGTCCAATTTAGAATGTACTTTTTTGCTTTTATTTCATAAGTATCAAACACACTGATTTCGCTGTCCTCGTCATTTTCGACTTCGTATTCTTCCAAAAAATCTGCTAATTGGGTATGAATATTTTCAAATGAGATAGCACCTTGCTTGTTAAAAAATGTATGTACAAGAAAAGCCACAACCATTTCTCTGTTTCGTAAACGCAACAATTCAACACTTGGCGAAATGTTCAGTGTGTTTAGTATTTGAGAAATGTCTGTCATTTCAGCGCATTAATTTCATTTTCTATTATTCTGAATTTATCTTTTACATCCTCCCCTTGATAATAATTAAGCAAGTCTTCTTTCGTTAATGTACCATCAGCTAAAAATTTTTTGAGGTATTGTTGATTAAACTCCATCAACAAAATACTTTTTTCCAGCTGTTTAAGAATAGCTTTATTATTCTCAATATTATTATGAACCAGACTTTTTATAGTTGTAATTTCGTTGATGTCTTTTATAAGACGATTGACCAATATCACCAATAAGTCTTTATCTAAATCTACCAGTTTTGCGTTTAATGCAATGTCCCTCGCCAACATATAGGCTATTCCTAAATTGGAATAATCTCCCTTTTGAGAATTGATGATAGCAACCAATCCAACACCAGGGATGTATCCTACGTTTTCAAATTCCCTAAAAATAGAGCTATCGACCAATGAAATATCAAACACAATGACACTCACCTTTGCATCTCTATTAGCTTGTGCTTCGAGCAATTGGCTCCAAGCTGTATCTGTTTTTCTCGTAAACAAGTCTTTGGTTTCGATGTCCCCTAATCTGACACTTTTGTCGAATTTACATTCAATAGCAATTCTTAGATTGGAGTTACCATCTACTTCACAAATGATATCACCTGTCTTATTCTTCGGAATAATTCCAGCACTGTTTCCCGTAAGTATTGCTCGATCCTTTAATCTTTTGTCGGAAAAATAATGATTTAAAAAATCTGCGATTTCATCCTCCGCCAATATTCCTTTGACTGAAGACTTATAAAACAGTTCCTTCTTCATATCGAAGATAATTTTCAAACTTTCTAACTCCGTACCTAGTTCGTTATTGGTTTTTGAAAGAAATGCTGCCATGCGATCTTCCATTAATGCTAATACTCCAATATAGATAGCACGAAGTAACTTTTCATCTCGTTCCGAGGCTGGGAGATTATTGAAAAAGTTGAAAGCAATTTGATTTTCGATTTCAAAGCTTGAAATTTCAATACGCTTGAGCTGTTGGTTTAAATGAATCATTCAAATTTATACTTTGGAATATCTATAAGCACCCTTAATATTTTGAGCCAGGTATTGACCTTGTGATCCTGCATTCATTAACTCTTCTTGGACATGTTGAGGCACATCAAAATATTGATATACTCCGCCATTTAAAAACTCTATTTCTAACGTCTGCGAATTTGGATCATAGCCTATTGCAGCAATGTTAGATGATGAAACTGTTTGTCTGTTCATAATTTTATTTTTTAATAATACGTTTAACAAATGGACTTTGGGCTCGCCAAGTCTCTAAAAATTCTTCGTAGTTAGGATTTTCTTCCATTTTAATTCCCCATCCACCGGGATGCATAGAGTCTTCATCACCTTGCTCATCATAAATTATTGGATCCTGACTATCAGGTCTTCTGTCTTTTGGTGGAGCATCAATTAGTGCTCGCATCGGGAGTTTTACAGCCTCACCAAGTATGATAGCTTCACCTGTTCTTAAAATCGGCAACATACTTGTTAATCCTTCTAAATTATCAGTTACAGCACTAGCAATATGCCCCCTATCGGTTGCATTGGCTAGTCGTAACGCAAAAAACGTCCCGCATTGCGAGAGAATTGTTGAATTTACCTCAGAAGGTCTTTGACTAACTATCATGGCTCCAATGCCATATTTACGTCCTTCCTTTACTATCTTCTGGACTATATTTAATGCACTGCCTTCATTGTTCAAGTAATTATGAGCTTCTTCCATCAGCAATAAAAGCGGTCTATTCCGGCCCCCTTGTGATAAATTTCTCGCCCAAAAAAGCCCATCATAAATAATACGCAACAAAACTCCTATGATGGTATTGAGAATCGAATTTGGAACACCCGATAAGTCCATTATTGTTATAGGCTTATCACTTCCGATCCAGTCTTTAATTAATGAATCTAAATCAAAGTCGGTTGCACCATCTTCCTTAGGAGTCCACTTTCCTGGTTTAAATAAAAAGTCAAATCTTGGTATTCTGAGTTTTGAACCCAGTGATAATACCTGTTGACCCACATTTAGACCACCTGGAACATAATTGATTTTCTCATCATCACCAGCATCATTTTTAACTTTCTTAAATATCGGTGGTACGGCATTTATAAGATCTCCTTTAAACTCTTTACCATCTTCGTCTTGTTCAAAGGCTAAATTTTGGAATGCTTGACCTTTATTTTTACTATAGTAGGTTGCAAAGCATTCGTGATACAATTCATACCATAATTTGTTTAAACTAAAAGGAATAGGAGAATCCACATTTAGTGTGTCTTCGTTGACACCATCCTTTGCATATTTTTTTAAACTAGCTCTCTTTGCTAAAGATATACGTTCAAGTATAATGTTCTCATCTTTTTCATTATTGAACTTACCAAAACTAATATTACAGAGCTCTTCAAAACTTAGTGCCCAAAAGGGAACAAATAAATCTTTCTCAATACTTCCTTCAGTTTTATCTGCATTTACCTTGAAAATATTGGCCCGGTCTTTTAAAGCATGCCCGTATTCACCATGTAAATCAAATACAATTACTCTTGCTGAAGGATATTTTAGCGGATCAGAAATAGCGTTTAATATACTTGCAACTGTTGTTGATTTTCCTGAACCTGTAGTACCAACAATGGCAGAATGACGAGTAATCAACTTATTGATGTCAATCAATGCCGGAATAGACTCAGCTCCAGCAATATGACCTACTTTTACAAAGTAAGGCTTATCTGGTTGCCCATAAATATTTTTTAAATCCCCCTCTGATACCAAATGAACTTCATCACTAATCGTTGGGTATTGGGATATTCCCCTTTGGAAAGAACCATTTCGTTGCCCTTCACCGATAAGTTGTACCTTGATCCAACGATATCCGTAAGGTTGTGCTAGTATCTGATTGTCTGGAACTGCACTTGCGCCCACTTGCGTAACAATACCAAAAAGATCTATATAACCAATAGGGATTTTCACAAAAGATCCTATCTGTCCGATGCGATATCCTTCTCCATTTACATAAGTAAGTCCAGATGGTGCCGTATTATCCAATGCAACACTTAGTGAGGTGCCACTGACATCTTGTATTGTTCCTAAATAAGTAGATTTAAACGCCATCTTGTACTATTTTAAACTGTTCCTTACCTATTAATTCTTGTAGAAAGTCGCCTAAAACAGAAAAGTCTCCAAGATGAAATTTGTACCCAACAATCTTTTGATCATCATCTTTAATTGGTCTTACCGCATTACCTATATTTTCTTCCGAATCATAGTCTAATTTCGTCGGCTTCCATTTTGCTCTAAGTCCACCAATCACAGCCTCGTCGAAAGTCCAAATACTTAGATTAGATCTATTTTCTGCCAATTCAAGAGCTTTATCATAGTTAATGGCAATTTTGGTTACTACTTCTTCTCCATCTCTCTTCTCTTCAATGGTTTTGGTTAAATCTCCAAACAGCAAAGCAATCACCATTGCAGTAGGGTTTGCTCTTAGAGCATTCAAAATGGTATCATTCAAATGGTCATCACTAAAAGAATAGCCCGACAGTATTAGTACGGCTGAATTTTGTCTTAGAAATTTATTCAATCTATCTATTAATGCTAAATAAGGCATTTTTCGACTTTGATCATATTTTAAATGGGAAGGATGGATAATATAGGAATCGCATTCTTCTAAACTTGTAGAACGATAAACCTCTTTATTATCTTTCAGATACCAATTTATAGATCCGTGAATTTTCCATAATCTTGTCCAATGATTGGGTATCAGATTATCTTCAACAGCCCTTAAATCAAAAAAAGGAAATCTTGTCCCTACAAATCCATCAAAATATGGAACCTTTAAAGATTCAAATGCTTCTTCTAATAGCAGATCGTAATTAGTAGTAAATATTTCAATAGGAGTATCTCGATCAATGTTGTTTACCCATTTAGCTAATTTGTGATAAGGTGTTTTATTATCTGGAAGCTTGACATTCAATTTTTCAGCTATTTTTTGACAAACTATTTTTTCTAGATTATCTAATTCAGCTTCGGAAAACCCTCTAATATCGGCAGCTCCTTTAGAGATTTGCATCATACCTCTCAAAAAGCTTAAAATATCTTCAATATTTGGGTTAGTCCTTCCCGTTTTTATTACCTCTTCGATAAGTTGAGTATATGCATCTGCTAAACTTCGTGTAGCACCTTGAACAATAGGTATTTCTTTGTCTATTTCATCTTTAATATATCTAGTCAAGCCAGCTACGTCAGGAATTAATGGCCATTCCTTTTCTGTAGGCATATTCACAGCCAAAGGGCATCCTGCCGAAATGAAGAAACCTACAGGCTTTTTATCTTGGGATAAAGTTTGCCTTAAATATTTAGATTGACGTATTGGGTCGTGAGAGCTCATATTTATTTGGTTAACATTATATTAAACAGCAACCAATCAACCAATTGCTGTAAATCAAATATACTAAAAATAGTAGTGTGATTGATTACGGGAAACCGTAGACCTATTTGAAATTCAATCTTTTTCTTCAATTATGCATTCATCAAAAAATTAAATTATGAATCAGTATGTTATCTAAGATTGAGCACTAAGGATCAATCTAAATCACTTGAGTATCAAGAAACCATTATAAGTGATTATTGTAAACGAAATAAGATAAAGATTTTAGAAATCTTCCAAGATAACGGAGAGGGAAGCTATACCTTTAAAAGGAATGGATTTTTAGCATTAGAAGGCTTTATCAAAAAACAAAGAGGTAAATGCCAATACCTTGTAGTGCTCGATCACGACCGCTTCAGCAGAAACTTACCTGAGGCGTTAATGAAGATTGCTGAATTTGAGAGAAAGTATGATGTTAAAGTCATATCAACGAATGAGCCAATCAATGTAGATACATCAGATTCTGATGTCTTTATGAAGCGGGCTTTTGAATATCTGATAGCACATAGAGAACTTCTTACTATAAGAAACCGAACTAGATTAGGCATATTAAATGCCAAAGAAAAAGGTAGATTTTTGGGCAAAGCACCATTTGGTTATGCAAATATCAAAAAACCAAACAATGATCAAATGATAGAAGTCAACAAATCCCAATGCATGATAATTAAGAAAATCTTCTCTGACTTTGAAGCAGGGGTACCACAAAAGACAATACATAAAGAAATATTAAAGCTTGGATTTAAGAATAGAGGAAGTAATGCCGTTAATGATATTCTGAAAAACTGTACCTATGCTGGTTTAATAAAGATTAACGCTTGCAAGCAAACTCCAGAAAAGCATGTTAAAGCTCTCCACGAACCTATAATATCAGAAACAGATTTTTGGCGTATACAAAAAATATTGGATGGAAGGCCAAAAAGACAAACTAGAGCCAATGAAGAATTTCCGCTAAGAGGTGTTATCAAATGTCCATGTGGTCGAAACCTTACTGCTGGATGGACAAAAGGAAATCGAAAATATTATTTGTACTATAAGTGTGTTGAGCATCCTGGTATAAATATCCCTGGTGAAGCCATGCACAAGAGATTTGAAGAACTATTAAAGATAATCACACTACAAAAATATCAGATTGAGTTATTGAATAGTTCACTACTCAACCTGTTGGATGAGCTGTTGAAGGATGAAAATAGGAAGAAAAAAGAAAAAGCAAGGTCTCTTCGAAGCCTGCAAGAAAAGAATCTAAGGTTAGAGCAAAAATTCATAACCGACCAAATTTCAGTTTCGGTTTATCATAAATGGAGAGAAGAGATTAAAATTGAAAAAAATCATATTGAGAGTTTGTTTAATAACTCGCTAATAGACAAAGTAAATATTGAAAATGTGTTGAGTGTATTTAAGTTCGGCAGATTCAATTTCTACAAACTATACAGAGGATCGGACATACTGCAAAAACAACTTTTGGTAAGGGCGATATTCAAAGACTATTTAACATGGGGCCAGGGAGTATTTACTTCCAGTTACTTTAATGAACTGCTACAATTTAATCTCAGAAAAGCGAGTGTAAAAAAAATATTAGTACTGTCATCAATGAGCAAAACAATAACTGATCGAAATAGCATTAAAGATAAAATAGAAATGAGAAGAGCATTAAGAAAACCAACGCATAACGAGACAGAAATCAAATGCGAAAAAGATGAAAAGTTAATTACTTCGATAACTCGAATCATAGCCGAAATTGTAAAAAGCAGAGGTAAAACAGGAAAAAATGTTCTAAGCTAATCTTCTCATGGCATCCGAGGTCAGTTTATTTTGATAAAAAACAAACCAAATCTTAATGAATTGCTAATCAAAACGATACACAAACCAGTGGAAAAAACGCCTAAAAATCGACAATTTTAATTGTCTGAAAATCAAAGAATTGAAAAATCAGAATTTTTAAAAGCAAGGCAAAATTACCTTGAACAGGGAGATTTTAAAAACACAAATAGCTAACAATCAGATTGTTAGCTATTAAAAAGTGTACCCGAGAGCAGATTCGAACTGCCACGCCGTTGCCAGCACCAGCCCCTCAAGCTGGCGCGTCTACCAATTTCGCCACCCGGGTATAATGCTGCAAATATATATTTATTCAGAGAATAATGTCAAACCATCGTATGCTAAATTTACGCCTTCAGGCAGTTCTTTTTCAACTTCCTCGTGTAAACCCAGGTTATGACTAATGTGTGTATAGTAAGTTTGTTCAACACCTGCCTTTTTTGTAAACGCTAAAGCCTCGTCTAGCGTAAAATGCGAAATATGATGTGTCCTTTGCAATGCATTAATCACCAATATTTTAGAACCCCTCACCAGCTCCAGCGTTTCATCTGAAATTGTCTTCGCATCAGTGATATAGGTAAAATCTCCTATTCTAAAACCCAGTATAGGTAACTTGTAGTGCATGATGGGTAGCGGAAGAATTTCGGTATTCCCAATTTTAAATGGCTGCTCATTGATTGTATGCAAGTCAATTTGAGGTAAACCCGGATATTTCGTATCTGAGAAAATATAAGAGAACTCCCTTTTTAGGGCATCTTGCACCCTATCTGTGGCATAGATATCGATGTTTTTATTGAGCAGGTAATTGAATGGCCGGATGTCGTCCAGGCCGGCAACATGATCCTTGTGTTCATGTGTAAACAATATCGCATCCAAATCTTGAACATTCGCCCTGAGCATCTGGTAACGAAAATCAGGCCCACTATCAATCACGATCGTTTTGTCGGCCGTTTCAATCAGCATAGAAACGCGTAAACGTTTGTTACGATGGTCTAAAGACTGGCAAACCGCACATTGACAAGTAATGACAGGTATGCCCTGCGATGTGCCGGTGCCTAAAAAAGTGATTTTCAAAATGGATCCGTTAAGATTCAAATGTAACTATGTTACCTTAAATCCACAACCTCAACGCCCGGATATTTCTTTGTATCAAATACAAATGCACTCTCGGCTACTTTTACATTTGGGGTAAAGCTTTTTATAGCGTAGGTATACTTATTTCCATTTTTATCGAAGATAACCGCGCTGGTAATCTGCTTAGCAACTTTATCAATGGTTAACTTTACTTTGAAGATTGTTTTGCTGATGTCTGTTGGCGTCAAATCAATACTTTGATACACTTTAGCACCAGTTTTTTTCTCGCCGTTGTATATGTATTTATATCCCTTTTCATAGAGTGTAAATACAGACGCGGGATTCAAACCATCGCTGTTGTTATCAACATCGGTAATTTGAACTTCCTTATTTTCTTTCAAGTATGTCCACTGGCTCCTACCATCGCTAAACAGCTCCTGATCGGTCATTGTCACCTTGTATTTATTTGTGCCTGGCTTCACAATCAGCGACCCCTGCTGCGTTTCTTTTATTTTTGCCTGTGGGTTTTCGAGGGTAAAAGTAAAGTCGGTTTTGATGATGTTATAGCTCCTGTATTTTTTACTTACTGCAGTAAGAATGGCCTTAGCCTGGGCATCTGTCTGGGCAAAAGAAGTATCTGCAAAACCTAATGCAACTACCAACAGCACAATTATCCTTTTCATTTTTTTGCGTTATGTGATTATTTATTGTTCAGTTCATTCAAGAACTGTTCCAAAGCATAATCATCGGGAATCAAAACTTCCCTTGCCTTACTTCCTTCGAATGGCCCAACAACGCCGGCTGCCTCCAATTGGTCAATGATACGCCCTGCCCTATTGTATCCCAATTTCAGCTTCCGCTGAATTAAAGATGTTGAGCCTTGCTGGTGCATTACAATTAGACGTGCCGCATCCTCAAACATGGAATCCCTGTCGTTAGGATCAAAATCAAGCTTAGCAGATTCTGCCGCTTCATCAATATACTCTGGTAGCTGATAAGCTTCCGGATATCCTCGTTGGGTACCAATGAACTCTGAGATCCGATCTACCTCCGGAGTATCTACAAAGGCACATTGCAGCCTGATTAGGTCGTTACCTGTTGACAGGAGCATGTCACCGCGACCGATTAGCTGATCGGCACCGCCGCTATCCAGAATGGTACGTGAATCAATTTTAGACAATACCCTAAACGCTAAACGCGCCGGGAAGTTGGCTTTGATGGTACCGGTAATAATGTTTACTGATGGACGCTGAGTGGCCAAAACAAGGTGAATACCTACTGCCCTAGCCAACTGTGCTAACCTTGCAATTGGTGTTTCAACCTCCTTGCCGGCCGTCATCATCAAATCAGCAAACTCGTCGACAATCAATACAATATAGGGTAAAAACCTGTGCGAGTTATTTGGGTTAAGCTTACGCTTTATGAACTTATCGTTGTACTCCTTTAAATTTCTTACCTGGGCATCTTTTAAGAGGTCATACCGCTGATCCATTTCAATACACAATGAATTTAAGGTGTTGATTACTTTTTTGGTATCGGTGATGATTGCATCGGCCTCACCCGGAAGTTTAGCTAAGAAGTGCCTTTCGATTTTATTGAACAGGGTTAACTCTACTTTTTTAGGATCGACCAGTACAAATTTTAACTGCGAAGGATGCTTTTTGTACAACAGGGATACCAGGATGGCGTTAATACCTACGGATTTACCCTGACCAGTAGCTCCTGCCACTAATAAATGGGGCATCTTCGACAAATCTGCAATGTAAACCTCATTCGATATGGTTTTCCCTAAGGCAATTGGCAAGTCCATTGTTGTGGTCTGGAACTTTTCTGTAGCCAGTATACTCCTCATAGAAACCATTTCAGGGTGCATATTTGGCACCTCAATACCAATGGTTCCCTTTCCAGGCATTGGAGCAATAATCCTGATCCCTAAAGCAGCAAGACTTAGCGCGATATCATCTTCCAGGTTTTTAATCTTCGAAATCCGAACGCCCGGTGCCGGTATGATCTCATAAAGCGTTACGGTTGGGCCTATAGTCGCTTTGATTTTATCGATCTCAATGTTGTAATGGTTTAAGGTTTCTACAATCTTATTTTTATTCGCCTCTAACTCTTCGGCATTAACAGAAATCTTGTTAGAACCATAGTTTTCAAGTAAATCCAAATGTGGGTACTTGTAACTGGCCAGATCAAGTGTTGGATCGTAATTCCCGAACTGCTCTACCAATTCATCAGATTTTTTGTCTTCCTCAGTTCTTTCTATCGTAAGTTCAGGTTCTGCTTTGATGGGCGACAATTCAACCGGTAATGACTCAAAAGGAGGCGTTACAATTACCGGAGGTGCAACCACAATTGGCGGATGCATTATATTTACAGCCGGCGTAAACGTTGGAATCAATACCTCATCCTCAATCCGCTCTTCAAATCTCGATGGTGTGATAACAACGTTTTGCTCTCTTTTCTTTTGATTTCCAAGCTTGTCGTTCAACGTAAATTCAACAGGTTCCGATCTCACTTCGTCTTCGAGCTCAATACTTTCAGGCACATCAGGAATAACCGCAGCATCAGGCTGTTTTCTTTCAGGGAACCTGAAATCTATGTTGTAAGCAATGATGAGAATGGTTAATGCCAGGAAGCCGATTAAGCCACCTACCCCCGCAACGCCTATTTGCGCTACGAGTAGCCTATTACTCCAATAGCCAAACTGACCTTCCAGGAAATGCGGGGCATCGCTAATAAATGAATGCGCAAATCCGAAGAATAGGGACATAAAAAGGAGGAAAAAGAAACCGTAACCAAGAGTTTTTTCAATAGAAAATATCCTCACCTTAAATAGGAGGCGATAACCGATAACGAAGAATACAAAGACAAATAAAAAGGAGGCTACACCAAACCACTCATAAATAAATTGGTGTGAAAGTAATGCACCAAACTTACCTAACCAGTTTTGAACTATTGGTGGAATGTTTACCTGCTGCAATTCTTCGTAAGATTTAAACAGATTACCCCATCCCCCGTTTGCATCAATTACATAACTGTAGTCTTCCTGCCATGTAAAAAGATATGATGTGAAAGCAATTAAAAAATATAGGGATAAAACGATGAATACCAGTCCGGTGATTTTGATGAATTTCCCGTTTTGGAAATCGAGGCGGGGCATGATATCGGTTCTTTCCGTAACCCTTTTTGTGGCCGATGACTTGGGATTTGCCTTATCAATTGGCTCGTTTTTGAAAGAATTGGATTTGAATTGATTTCCCCTTACCGACATTTTCGCTAATAATAGTATTTGATCAACAAACTTAAATAAAACTGCGGAAGCATTTATCAGCATTGCTAAATATTTCAGCCTGAAAAATGCCAATTGCTAAGTTATTATAAAAAAAATAAATCCAATTATGCTTGATTTGTTATGTGGCTTTACCCAGGGTTGCTTAACCCTTGCTTAACCCTTGCTTAACCATTGCTTAACCGTTGATATAGCCAATAGCTTTGCCAACCCTTACGCAAGGGTTAAGCAACAGTTAAGTTATGCTTACGGGATTTTAAAGAGAGGTTGAAGCTGAATTAAAGATGTAAAGCATTAAAGGTGGAATTACAGAAACAATTCCCTTGCGCGGTAGTTGTATGGAAAACTACGCTTAAGATATGGATTTCTTACAAATACTTGGATTAACTGCTGGAATCTGTACCGCTTCATCAATGATTCCTCAACTCGTCACTACGGTAAAAAAGAAAAAAGCAGAGCAGGTTTCCCTGCTCATGTTTCTTGTGCTAATGCTGGGCAACGGCTTATGGCTGTATTATGGAATAGCAAAATCAGATATCCCGATTATGGCAACCAATATTCTATCGATATTACTAAATATCGCAATGCTTGTCCTGAAGCTCAGGTATAATAAAAGGTAAATGCTTATTGGGTTAGAAGCCCTTTTTCTTTGAGCTTTTTCACTACGTTTTCGCCAACTTTCTTACCCCAAATCTGTCCGGCAGCCATTGATTCCTGTGTAATAACCGGAAGTGTGGTTGCAAACTTTTTACCCACAGGGCTTTCGTAAAATGCAGTCATTGCTTTAAGATCTGCTTCTGTTAGGTGCTTTTGATACACTGGTACCAGAAGGTCTAGCAATTCTTTAAAAGTTGTTTTATTCATCTCTGTTTCCATTTCTATCCAGAATGATTCTGGAACTTGCGGTTGCGTCGACTTAAACATCAATATCATTTGATTAGAAACAGTTTTGAAAGTACCCTCTGAACCCGAGGCTATGAGCATTTTTTCCAATGTACTGCGGTAAGTGGTACTTTCCTGTGCATAGGTCAGTGTACTTAAACCTGCAAGTAAAACGATTAATAAGAGCGCCTTTTTCATATATTTTTTTTCTAAATATAGTAATTTCTCTTTAGGCCGCTATTATTTCCTAACGCTTGCTTAATTTGAAAAGCCCGGCCGCTGTGACCAGCAGTAAACCTGCAATCAGATATTTCCTATGTGCTTTCGGTTTACCCGGCAAACCCCAGCCTCCATAGACCGCATTGCCATATGGAACAGGGACGAAGATATTTCCATCGGTCTTTTGAATCGGCTCTGCCTGATTTAAATAGCCTTTAATTACTGCGCCTGTTACCGTTCTTGTGATCCAGGGGAACAATGCGTATGAGGCTCTTAGAAGATAAGACAGACTGCCAATCATGGTTTCAGATGTCGGATGATCTGCAAGATAGACTACTGCTTTCGCTACGCGAGCAGGATCATATACAGGTGGTGCGGGTTTTATCCTTTTGCCTGTATAGTTTGCTGCATGTTGTATTCCCGGCGTATCCAAAAAAGCGGGAAAGATGTCGCAAACGTGAATGTCTTTAAATGATGTGAGCTCTGCTTTTAGTGCTGATGAAAATCCCCTTAACCCAAATTTGCTGGCTGAATAGCCTACACCGTAAGGGACCGGTAAAAAGCCACCAATGGATATGTTATTGATGATTACACCCCTGTTTTGCTTTTTAAAATAGGGCAGTACAGCATGGGCACCGTGAATGTAGCCCATCAAATTGGTTTTGATCACCTGGTCTATTACCTCAACAGGAGTATCTTCAAATGATCCCGCAGCAAGAACTCCTGCATTGTTTACCCAAACAGCTATACCACCGCCAAAGTCAAATGCTGCAGCCGCTACGTTGATCATCGCGCCCGGATCGGTTACGTCTGCCTGCAGGTACTGCACTTCCGCTCCCAGCTGTTCGCATTCGCGGGCGATCCGCTGTAATTCTGTAAGGTTCCTCGACACCAGGGTGAGTTTCCTTTTCTTTTCAGCGAAAGCCAGCGCAATTGCACTTCCTGCTCCACTTGATGCTCCCGTAATTACTATTGTTCCAGACATATTCAATGTTTTGATTATTATCAAAGTTATTTTGATAACGTCTGGCGTTCGGTTATTGTTTCCTCTATCCGAGAAATCGCTAATGCTGATATAGCTTGCTGGCAGCCCTGTAACCTTCAGTCATATTGCTATACCAATCTGAAAATTCGACGCCACCCGATGTAATCCAAGCCGGCATTTTTAAATATGCTTCAGAAATATCGGCTCCTTCTTTAGGCCACCTGAAATCAGCAGAGGGAATATTTAGTCCCCATGGGAACCTGTTTTCTGTGAGGTACATGCTACCTGCTGTTATGCTGGTGCGATCATCAAACTGTCCGTAAAGTGTAGTGTTTGCTAAAGCGGTTGGCATGTTACCAGCTAAATGGATTTCGCATCCCCTGCCAAAGCCCAGACCGTTGCTCCAGATAAATGGATTATAGGCACTTTGACCCAGCGCCGCTAAACTTGGTGAACCACTGATGGAAAGCTCAACATGAAATGTTTTAGGGCTCGAATAGGCATCATCCTCACGGGTATTCCATGAAGGTAATTCTGTATGCATAGAATTAAATATAATCGCAACTGCCTTTGGTTGTCCTGCCTCAAGCGTAGCTCCAGAAATACTTACAATACTGTTCCTGTTAACTGGGAATTCTACGCCAAAACCATTATCGAAATTCCCCCCGGCGGCTTTCAAACTGTAATCAGCCGTTAGCCCCACAACTTCATTAGTAGCATTAGTAACTATATTATATTCATAGCCGATGACTACATCATTCATATCATAGTCGCCTTTTTTAGGCCATTGATCTTCAAAAGCTAATGTGCCAATTGCACCTGGGATTTTAAATGCCCTTGATGGATCTGATGGGAAATCGTCATGTTCGTCTGCGATGCCATCCAGATCAGCATCGGCAATAGCATTAGCGCTAAACCCCGGACCGCAGGTGTTGGCAGGTATAGTTACGTTACAACCAAAAGCAGCCCCATTGCCCATAACAAAATCTACAGGCGATGATTGTCCCAACTGATTTAAGGCATAGGTTTCCCCATTTGGGTCGCAAACGGTAATGTTGCCGAGCGCAGCCGCGGTATACCCGCTTACGCCCAATGTATCGAGTGTATAAATATGGTCAATCTTCATTAATGACGAACCTGCATCTGAATGATTAAATTGACTTTGGTTAGTGGTTAATGACCCGATTATGGTTATCGAATTATTGTACAAAGCCAAGCTTCCGGCAAGCTTTCTCATACTTGTCATTTTTAAGTAGGCATTTTCCCGATTAATGATTGTTTTGGCGGGTGATGTTTCTCTTACATGACCTAAATCTGCATTGCAGAAATTAGTAAATTGGTTGGCAAGCACAGTGATTGAGCTTTTAAATTGCCCTTCATTACTAAATGTCATGATTCCACACATCCTGAGATTTACTGATCCATAATTTTTAGAATCGGCACCATATATCCTATAATTTGGTGACCCGGCTGAGGAAGTAATTGTTCCGTAATTGATTAGGTTTCCCTGCTGGGTGATCGTGTTTGCTGTACCCTCAATGCTTAGCGTACCATAATTTCTGACTATACTTTTGAGGAAGGGATCTTCATTGAACACAAATTTAACAGTGCTACCGGCGCTGATCTCAATAACTTCATTGTCATGTATCGCGTTGGTCTGACTGATCTTAACATTTGTTCCGCAAATACGAAGAATACCCGCACCCGCTCCTGAATAGACTATATTCAAATTCTTATTGTTAAAATCTCCGCTTAAACTTACCGTTTGGGATGTACCAATATTTATTGTCTGTACAGGACTTGCATCAGGATAGATGATTTGGTTTACACCCGCCGAGCAGGAAGGCCCTGCGGGATCCGGTCCTCCCAGCATAGTTGCACCTCTAACGGCCACCTTGTCACTGATTTGCATAACTGTTTCAATCTTGCCTCCCGATACCAAAAGATTTTGCACAGTACGAACCCCATCAGGAGCAGTTTTTATGAGGTAAAGTTTCTTCGTTTGTGTTGCAAGTGAAAGCTCTGTTTCGAACGGTTTGTCTATCGAAGCAGATCCCTTTGAGATTAGTTTTCCATTGTCGTCATAAACCTGGATAACATGGAGTGACTTTCCAAATTTTGCATCGCTAATTTTAACCTGTAAAGGCAATTCTTTAACCATTTCCCAATTGAACCCGGCAGGGACAGTCAATTTGCCAATGCCGCTTTTGGCTTGTTCCGGCAGTACTTCTTGTCTTTTGCAACCTGATAACAGCAACAATGATAAAATAAGATATGCCGTAAATATTTTAACAGCAGACCCCAAAGAGAGTTTTGTTCTAATCATTTTTATTCAAAAAATTAATTTGGTATCGTTATCCCCAACCATACAAGTTTCAAAGCTAGCAGGCTTGCAAATACAAAACAATACCAAGTAATAGGTATTTTAGTTAACCAAATTTTCTGTAAACTTGTCCTAACCAAATACAAACCACAGTTGCATGCAACTGGATTTATGAAACGACTCTACGCGCTCTTCCCACTCTTGCTGGCATTTAATTTCGTTTTTGCACAAAACAAGGCATCACTCAAAGGGCTTATCGTAGATTCTTTAACAAAAGCACCTCTTGAATTTGCTACCGTTGCCGTAGTGAATGCAAAAGACACTTCACTGATTGCGTATACCATTTCTGAGAAAACTGGCATGTTCAGGCTAACTGGGATTCCGGTAGACAGGCAAACGAAACTCATCGTCTCCTACATTGGCTATGATGTTTACAGGATGCTATTGACCCTGAAAGCGGGTGAAGCAAATGACATCGGACTGGTTTTGCTTAGTGGGAAGAATTTGAAAGAAGTTGTTATACAGGGCGAGCGGTCGCCCGTTGTGATGAAGAAAGACACCATAGAGTTCAATACAGAGGCCTTCAAAACAAGGCCTAATGCGGATGTGGAAGAATTGCTAAGGCTGCTCCCGGGCGTACAGGTTAATGTAGACGGAGGGATAGTAATCAACGGTGCGAGTGCAAGCAAAGTGCTAATAAACGGGAAACCTTTTTTTGGCAGCAACGTGACTATGGCTACGAAAAACCTGGATGCAGACATGATAGATAAAATCCAGGTATATGATGACCGGGATGACGATCCTACGCATCAGCAAAGCAAGATAAATGTGAAAAAGGTGATTAACCTTAAACTTAAAAGCGCAATTAGAAAAAGTACTATCGGTAAAATATATGGTGGTGCAGGCACAAGGAACAGGTTTGAGGCAGGCGGTGTGATGAGCACTTTCCGTGATACATTGCAGGTGAGCCTGGTAACGACGGCAGCAAACCTAAACAATACGGGTGTTAGTTATACAGATCTTACAACCATGGGGGGCTTTAACCGATCTGAAAGCAGCAGGGTTAACGCAAGAACCTACGGTGGGGAATACATTAACGGTTTCGTTGAAAAGTTCAGAAGTGCATTCAGTATTAACAACAATTACGGCGAGAAATTAAAACTCAATTTATCGTACTACAACTTTAACACTAAGGCCATTAGAAGGGGCACAACCCTGACTGAGCAAACGCTTGAAAACACGTTACTGACTACAAATGCATTAGCGTCATCAAAAAACAGACAAAATGGAAACATTGTAGAAGGCTTGTTTGAATGGAAACCTGATACAGCCAATAGTATAAGGTACCAGCCTTTGTTTGAATTCAGTCCTCAACATAACATTTCCTTATCGAGCATTGACCGTTTTAATACACAGAACCCCGTTCTCAGCAATTCCGAAATAAACAATCTGGATAAAATTGCCTACAGGAGCTTTTCGCATGGGCTAAGTTATTACCGGCGCTTTAAAAAGAAGGATCATACGTTGTACATTAATCATTCTCTTACACTAACTGAAGGTGGAACGGACCGGTATAACTTTGAAAATCTAGTGTCTAACTCTGCTACGCAGCCATCCAGGTTGTTCGACAGGTTTAGCGACCTCGACAATCAATACGCCTATCTGGCGATCGAGGCCTATTACGATTACCGTTTTACTAAGAAAATCAGCACAGAACTTTTTACCAACTCCAGATACATCAGCGCGGCCGATCAAACGCTTATCTTTGATAAAAATCAAGGCACAGGATTGTATCAGGATTTTATTGCCGTTCAAAGTTCAGACTTAAAAAGAACTACTTTCATTCAGAATATTAAACCGCAGCTGTATTACTACATTAATGATAATTTCAACATCAGGTTAGGGTTGGACCTGGAGTATCAGCAGCAGGTAAGCAAGTTCAACTTTGGCCTTGCAGACAGAAAGGAAGACTTTTTACTTTTGTTTCCCTCTGTACGGATTGATGCCAAAAACTTCTCTCTCAATTACTATGAATCGATAAATCAACCGGCAATTGCCAGCATCCAGCCGATTACCAGAGAGATTAATCCGCTATATAAGATTGTTGGAAACCCAGACCTCACTTACAACCACTTCCACTTTCTTGTTGCCAACTACTCAAAATATATACCCCGGACGAAGTTCAATTTCAATATAAATTCAAGCTATGCCTCAACCACCAACGATTTTGCACAGCAAACTACGCTGGATGTCGACGGGGCAACAACCGTGACAACAGTAAACGGCGGTGCGAGCAACAATTTGAGTTTGGGCGGTGGTATTGGAAAACAAATGGGCAACCCTCAAAAGATTGGACTCAGTTTTTCAAGCGATCTCTCTCTCATTTACAGGAATTCAAATTTTTACCTCAACGGCGATAAAGGAGACCAAAGAAACTATTCCATTTTTGCCAATCAATCTGCATCAGTTAATTTCGGCACTGCTGTACGCTTAACAACAAGCTACAGGTTTAGTGGGCAGTTTGTTAGCTACCAAGGCCTCAGTTATCCTTCCATAAGCAACTATAGCCATACCTTTTCAGAAAATGGAAACCTTGCACTAAACAACAAGCTAAGCATAACATCCTGGTATACATTTACCTATCAACCTAACGTTATTCAAGGTTTTCAAAAATCCGTACACCTTTTGTATGCAAGTATTAATCTGAACATGCTTAAAAAAGATCGGGCCCAGCTCAGACTTATGGTTTCTGATTTATTGAACCAATACAGGACTGTTTACCGGTACGCAACAGTCAACTCAGTGGTAAACAACGATCAGGAAGTTTTAAGAAGATATGTAATGTTGAGCTGCCAGTACAAAATAAATATCATGAAGAAATAATATAATTGCTATTTTTAAGAACCAAATGAAACTAATGACACGCTTTCTCCAATTGTTAACGCTATGTGTTATCTTAAAAACCACGGCGATTCAGGCGCAGACGCTGAACCTGAAGAAAAAACAGAAATTCACTTATGAAACATTATCCTACAGTAAAAACGATCCGAATAGGCCGCCGTATGGATTAAATTATAATGTTTACGATTTTGAAGTATTAAAGGCAGATAAAGAAATTTATGTAATTAAAGTTACTGAGCCAGTAAACATTTCGGTATGGAATGATGTGCTTACGGATTCTAAACTAGCTTTGACAGCGCAAAAAAGTTTCCCCGCAGTTTCTGCCAAGATTATGACAACCTCATCTTACCTTGTTACCATCGATAAGAATGCGAATATCATTAATATTAGCGGACTGGAAGAAATTCAATCGAACTTGCTCAAGACGCTAATGGATATGAAAATTCCTGAAGGTAAAGAAACCAATAAAGCGCTAATGGAGAGCAGCTTTACCGAGGCTAACTTTAAGAGCAAAATGCAGAAGTTATTTCCAAAAGCAAGTGTAGCTGATAAGGATTCTGTTTATGCAGGCAAAGGGGAGATGAAAATGGGCAATTCTAAAAATGGCGGGCCTGTTGAGTACGTTACCTATGAGACACTAGATACCAACACGACTTTAAAAAATTTAGGAAGAGCGGCTAAAACCGGTCTGCTTACTAACTATAGCAGCACCTATGTATCTAAAAGCATGACGGTTGCCACCGGCGACATTCAATACTATGATACTGGCGAATTGAGGAATCTGGTTAGGTCAAACATTGACGCACTAGGCTTTGGCGACATTTTGTTTGATAAATTTGATAAGCTATTCGGGTATGATAATTACTACAAACCACAGCATATAGCTGCAAGACGGGTACTGGCTTTAAGAGAGAAATTTACACGAAACAGGGGGAAGCTGGGACTTGATGAGGAAATAACTAAGGAGATAGATTCGCTCGACAAATTTTTTACAGAGACAGATTATACCTATTGGGCTGCGCGGGCGGAGATTGCGGGGCTAATAGGCGGCAGGAATTATGGCGATATTATCAGGAAAGTACCATATGAGTCGCTCACCAGGGAGTTTTTTGTGATGCTTAAATTGGAGGAAGACTATAAGCAAGGGATTACGAGCAACTTAAACAGCGGGATTGCACTTGTGTTCAGAAAATTCCCGGCTTTAAGACGCAGTGGCTATCCGCTAAACATGCATATACTTGAGAGACTGGTGCACGATAATATAGCGAAAGATATTTTTCAGGCAAACAACAAAGACTACCTTCAAAAAATGCTCAATGTGATAACGGAAACTGAGACACTACGGTTACCACAGGTAGACCAGCTTTTTCGTGCACTAAAAACCTACACCAAAGCCAAACTGGCTACTACTGCTGAGGAATTGACCCCTTTGACCACAGTAGAATTTAAAGGTCTCTACAATATGCAGGGACGTTACCGGTTATTGATATATGATGAACTTGTTAAACACAATGCAGCAGATTCAATTCGTCGCGCTTACCTGGACTATGCGATTGAAGAATATAAAAACACTTTAAACATTGTTAAATCTGGAGAACAGCGGGTATTAACAAGGAAATATCTGGCGGATGCCTATTATAGGAAAAGTTTGGAAGACAAGAAAAACAGCCTGTCTTATTTGAGCCTGGCAGGCGATTACATGCCTGATCAGCAAGATAAAAAGGATGATAATTATACACTGGAGCCAGAATATGTTTTCCTGGAAAAAAAAGATTATAATGAGCTGCTGGTTAAAAATGATACCAAAACTACCTTAACCACGGAGCAGCGATTACTAAAAATGGTAGACTTGCTGATCATTGAACCAGACCGTTATAAGCAATTTAAAGAGCAATTTACTGCCGCATATCCAAATCGCGACTTCAAAGCTTTTTTTAGTAAGGCGTTGAAAACGAAACTGCCGGCTATCCCATCATTTTTACTCAAAGAAACATCAGGCAAGCAGATAAGTAATAAAGATTTCAAACTACAATACACTTTTATCGATTTTTGGGGCACCTGGTGCGGCGCATGCGTATCGGAAATTCATTTAGTTGAGGCACTTCATGTTAAAAATCCCGATCCTAACAGACTTAAAGTGACCACTATTGCCTGCTTTGACAAGAAAGATCTTGTGGATGAATTCATGGAAAAGAAAAAATACACTTACCAGGTACTGATGTCGGACGGTAATGTAGAAAACGACTTCAAGGTTTCACACTACCCTACGAAACTACTGTTGTTGCCAAATGGAGTTTACCTGGATATACCATCACGGAACGAATATGCTGGTTTGGTGAACCAGTATTTAATGTGGGAGTTTTAATACTACAGCTTCTCTATTCTCCCCATGCCGTAATCAATATTTCCCGCTGCCCGCCCCTATTGCGGTGTTCGCACAAATATATGCCTTGCCAGGTGCCAAAAGCCAGGCACCCGTTTCTAATTGGAATGGTAACTGATGCGCCCAGCAAAGATGCTTTCAGGTGTGCAGGCATGTCATCAGAACCTTCATAATCGTGTTCGTAATCGGGATCATTCTCCGGTGCAACTTTATTAAAGTAGGTCTCAAAATCCATCCTCACTGTGGGATCTGCATTTTCATTTATTGTGAGAGAGGCAGATGTATGCTGAATAAATACCTGACAGATACCAGCTTTGATCTCCCTGAGCCCGGGCAACGCGTTTTCTACTTCGCTGGTTATTAGGTGAAAACCGCGCCTCCGTTCTCTTAATGAAATGCCTTGCTGATATATTTTCATGTTCAAATCTTTCTTTGTATATTAATTTTAGTAACTTTTTAAATGAACAACAAAATATAGACGAATATGAAACAATTAATTGCAACTTTTCTATTGCTGGGCATGATGGCTTTTAATTTGAATGCTCAAACCAGCCCTGTTTCCGGAGCCTGGAAGTTAAATAACGGTGAAGAAACCCACCATGTTTTTTTTCAGGACGGTTTTTGCTTTTACACACTTCAGCAGGGTAATAATTTTACAATGAGCCAGGGTGGCACATATGAGGTTTCGGGTGGCGATATTAGAGTAAAAATATTGTACAATAGTGCGGACTCATCTAAAATAGGAGAAACCATGACGATCCCTTTCAGTTTACCAAACGATCAGTTGTCTTTGACTGTTGAGCAGGGCATGGCCAGTTTTAACCGTGTGGACAATGGTAAAGCTCCCCTAGCCGGGGTGTGGCGCATAACAGGCCGAATGGGCGAAGATGGCAAAATAGCAGACATCCACCAGACAGGTAGCAGGCAAACTTATAAAATGCTTACCGGAACGAAGTTTCAGTGGGTTGCGATTGACCCCGGGAAAAAGCAATTCTCAGGTACCGGCGGTGGATCCTATACGTTTAAGGATGGCAAGTACGTGGAAAACATAGAATTTTTCTCCAGGGACAACAGTCGCGTTGGCGCCTCATTGAGTTTTGACGGCAAGTTGGAAAACGGAAAATGGCACCACAGCGGTCTGAGCAGTAAGGGCGACAAAATCTACGAGGTCTGGAGCAAAGTCAAATAGCCTGTTTACTGTCCGTTAGCTACTTATTAAACGTCAGCTTACTTGCTGAAATTTAGTTTATAAATCCCTGCTTTTAGTTGGTACTCCTTAAAGTTGGCTTTATTACCCAGCACTTTTACCTGCTCCGTGGTTCCAGCCATTTTCCCCGCTTCAGCCGTAGGTATCTGTAAGATTGCCGTGGTATTTGGTGGCACTGTAATTTCGTAGTGAAGCATTCCATCCTCTCGTTTCCAATAGCTTTTGATAAGACCTGAAGGTGCTCGGGTTATTGCTTTCGCCCAGTTCATTTGCGAAGCAAGAAGCATTGGTGGCCTAAGAATAAACCGCTGCATTCCTGCATATTTGATGTCTTTCTTGATGCCAGCTACCCCATCAACGTACCATGCACCTGGGTAAAGGTAAGAGCTATGTAGCAGCGAATGGCCCGGCAAGTCTTTTTCCCACATTTCCCAGATTGTAGTTGCACCGTTTTCCTTCATGAACCCCCAGCCAGGGTAGCTGGTTTGCGAAGTCATCGATAAAATGAGGTCATCCCTGCCGGCGTCTCTCAATACCTTGAAAAGCATGGCACCTCCTGTTATGCCCACATTGATGTGGCCTTTTCTGTTTACCAGAATTTCAGTTTCCAGGCGTTTCATCACTAGAGGCTTTACATTAGCTGGCATTATATCGCCTAGTAGCGCCGCCGCAAGGTTACCCATTGATTTGTCAGAATAGCTATGGTCATTGTCATTATAGAATCTGGAGTGGATTGCGGCACTAGTTGCATTGGCCTGTTTTTCCCATGCACTTGCTTCGGTTGCTTTCCCCAGCACCCTGGCAATTTGAGCTGCAGTGCGGTAATTAAATACCATGTAGCAGTTGTTAAGAAACAGGGTTTGAGGCTTATTATTGTTCATGCCTTCAGCAGTTGCGCCGGGCCAAAGCCAGTCGCCCAGAAAGTCCCAGTCACCACCGAAGCGTTGTAGCATATTGTCTTTAGACTGGCTTTCCAAAAATGTTAGCCAGTCGGCAATCAACTCAAAATTCGTACTTAGTATACGCTGGTCGCCCTCCTGTTGGTATAAAAACCAAGGTAGCGAAACCACTATCCCCCCCCAGGCCGGACCACCCCCACCCATGTAAGTAGGCGCAGTATGCGGAAGTATTCCTTTGTGCAATAGCCTTCCACTTTGGATACCTTTATGCGCCCAGGCGGTATCATACATATTGCCCACAACTGATTCTGAACCTTTAACATCTCTCCAATCCTCCATCCACTTCGTGTAAAAGGCACCCATTTTATAATTTTGCATGCCAGTCTCGCAGGTTGCATGTGCATCACCGCCGTAACCAAGGCGTTCCCGTTGTGGACAATCTACAATGTACCCACCAATGGAAAGGTTTTGAAAAGTCCACTTCACTGTATTGTACACCCAATTTTGCAGTGGGTCTGAGCATTCAAATGTGGTTGCTTCTTTGTAATCAGTACGCACCATCCAACCCTTAATGTCTGGTAAAGCTGGCTTATTTCTCAGCCCTTTAATTGTGATCCAGCGACCAGAGCTGTAGTTAAAACGGTTTTTGAATGTTCCTTTACCTGTTTTCCCAATTATGTAAGTGCTGTGCAGGTTAAATGTCATGTCATCCTGTTCACGCTCTGAGTATTGGAAGTCAATGCGGTCACCCGGATTTCCAGAAACCGTTACGCTAGTCCAGCCCGCAAAGTTAACACCCATATCTACCCGAAAACTCCCATCGCCCCTGGCAACGATAGCAACCGGCCGAATTTCATCGAATGCTTTGTTGGATTCGATTTGTTGTGCCGACAATAGTAAGCCTGGATGATACACAACAGCCTTCTTCCATTTGCTTTCATCTATATTAAACATGTTCCAATTGGCAACTTCCCTTCTGGCATCATATAATTCTCCGCCCATCTTTCCAAAATCCCAGGAACCTAGTAATTTGTTTGGACTCTCTGCGGTTAACCAGGTACCATCTGTTTTAATGAGCTGATTTCCTATCTTTCCCTGCGCAATAACGATTGGGGTATTGGGCCTGCTTTTCTCTATGTAGGGACCAAAAATAGACCATGAGGTACCGAGCCAAAGTGCAATAACGTTTTTCCCCGGTTTCAGCAACTTTTCAATGCGATATGTAATGTACCTTGCCCGTTTTGAATGGTCAGACACACCGGGCGACAAGACATCATCATTAACTTTAATTCCATTGATGTACAACTCATGATAACCGACAGATGCTACGTAAAACATAGCCGATGCAGGCACCTCAGTGATTGTAATTGTTTTGCGAAGCCATGGATCCCAAATATTACAGTCGGCCTGTTTGGGGTCAAAAATTTGATCAGTTCCAATCCAGTTGGCCCGCCAGTCGGACTGCTTTAACAAACCGGTTGTCCAGAATGCGGGCTCAGTCCATCTGGAAATGATTCCCTTTTCATCTTTAACGCGTACGGTCCAATGGTAGGTCTTATCCGACTCGAGCGCCTTCCCCTTGTAAGAAATCAGCTGCATGGAATTTGAGTTTATCCAGCCGGAGTTCCATATGTCGCCGTTACCCGCATTTAAGCCTTTGAGGTTGCTGCTTACAATGATCTGATAAGCAGTTTGCGCTTGTCCGTAATTTTTTTCGTTGTGCGCTTTCAATGTCCAGCTAAATCGCGGATGCAATTCATCAAGTCCCACTGGATTTTCAAGATATTCGCAACGTAAAAGCTGAGGGCTTAAACTGGCAATCTGGGCTGTAGTTTTTAAAGTTATGGCCGATAAAAAAGAAAAGAGCAGGTAAAGCAATCTGAATGCAGGGCGGCTGATTGTCATGATGTTGGTTTATGGTTGGCTTTTACTAAGCTATGGAATTGAAAATAAAAAAGTGCTAAATTACGATATGGAAAAACGCTGGTACTTACCCATGATCTGCTTGCTCTCCATCATTACCATTTGTTTAAATGCGTTTAAGCGTGGGGGCGACAATGATTTCGTGATGACGGTTGCCGGAAAAATACTGGTGACGAAAATGGGCTTAACCTTGCCACATGAACATATGGTGACTGATTTTGGCGGGGCTGAAGATGAGGATGTAACTTACACAGAGCAGGAGGCGATATCTTTATTTCTCCCCTACTTAATGAAGCTTAAAACAAGTGGTGTGACGACGATGGTTGAGTGCACACCAAGTTTCATCGGGAAAAATGTTAAACTGCTGAAAACACTTTCAAAGCTGAGTGGCCTGAATATTATTACCAATACCGGTTATTATGCTGCAGTAGGACAAAAATACCTTCCTGCACATGCGTTAAAGGAGACAGAAAAAGAACTTGCCAAGCGATGGACTGACGATTTTACCTACGGAATTGATGGCACCGGCATAAGACCGGGATTTATTAAGTTGGGTACAGACGCAGCGCCACTGAACCAGGTAGCTGTGAAATTGGTGAAGGCCGGAGCGGTAACACATTTAAACACGGGATTAAAAATTGCTATCCATACAGGTAGCGCTGAGGCTGCACACGAGGAGGCAAACATACTAAAACACATGGGTGTCGATTTATCTGCATTTATTTGGGTGCATGCCCAAAATGACAGGACGGGTAGCGTAATGGTAAAGTTAGCAAAGCAGGGTGTATGGATTAGTTTAGACGGCATTAGTGAACGGGAGGATGCGTTGACAAACTATATTTCTGCTATTAAAAAATTGAAATCAGAGAAACTGTTGCATCGCCTCCTGTTGTCACAGGATGATGGATTTGCTGTAAGTAGAATTGCCGGCAAAGTTAAGTTTGACGCCTATGAAAACGGAAACAAAAAACCATACACAACACTATTGAGCATATTAAAACCGCGCCTGCTTAATGGTGTACTTACTCAGCAAGAATTTGAAATGATCACAGTAATAAACCCGGGAAAAGCCTTTAGCATTGAGAGGTTACCCTTAAATAAGTAGGACGTGCTGGCCAGAATGCATCATTCAGAATCAGCTCCATTCTGAAAAATGATTATATACTTTTTAAGTTGGAAATAATAATTAACTTGAAACATGTTGAGCAGGCTCTCTCTCTTATTTTTTATCTTATTTCCATTGGCAGCCAATGCTCAGGGACCCAACATCAGCTACCCATCGCCCAATAATAATTACCAGATCAATGTAGCCATTACTCCGCTTTCGCCAATTAATACCGGTACTGCCGTGCCCCCGCTTGCCTATGGAGAGGTAGCTACGCTGGCAGGCACAACCGAGGGGTTTGAGGATGGGGGTAAAACAAGCGCTAAATTTAACAGGCCGCAAGGTGTAGCATGCGATGCGGCGGGAAATATCTACGTAGCAGATGGTTTCAACAACCGCATCAGGAAAATAACCCCAAATGGAACAGTAACTACGCTTGCAGGAAATGGTACCAGGGGCAGAATCAACGGCCTGGCCGCTGAATCAAGCTTTAATCAACCCTTTGGTTTGATTGTAAATGCCAACGGTGATGTTTATGTCGCTGATTCACAAAATAACCAGATCAGAAAAATTAGCTCTTCGGGAGTGGTTACCTTGTTTGCCGGCAGTGCCACCGGGCAGGCAGACGTGACAAATGGCACAGGTGGTTTTGAGAGGTTCAATTTACCTGAAGGATTCGCATTTGATCAGTCAGGAAACCTGTATGTAGCTGACGCAGAGAATTTTTCCGTAAGAATGATTACCCCGACTCAGGTTGTTACCACTTTCGCAGGCATAAACGGGGTACCGGGTATGATCAATGGCGCAGGGAACGTAGCAAGATTTGATAAGCCGGTAGCCATTGCCAGAGACGTTAGAAATGGAAATTTATACGTTGCCGATTACCTGAATAATTTAGTAAGAATGATCACTCCGGCAGGAATAGTAAGTACTTATGCCGGAACAGGCGAACGTTCTGCCAAAAATGGACCGCGTCTATCAGCAACATTCGATCATCCTACAGGTTTGACTATAGATGTGTTGGGGAACGTATATGTTTCAGATGATACTGACATCATTAGAAGAATTTCGGCCGTTACAGGAATAGTCTCCACCATTGCAGGAAGCGGACAAAAGAGCTATAAAGATGGCTTACGTTGGGAAGCTAGTTTTTTTCATCCCATTGGAATAAGCTTTGATGGCTTAGGAGACCTATATGTAGCTGACCAAGGTAATAACAAAATAAGGAAAATCACATTAGGTGGAGGTTACGAAATTGATAAAGCTTTACCACCCGGGATGAGCTTAAATCCAAAAACGGGTGAGATTACCGGCACCCCTACTGCCAACTGGCCGATGACAGTTTATACCGTAACTGCACACAACGATTTTGGCGAAAGCAGTACGATATTAAATCTTGGTGTTGTGGACCCCGTCCTTAGCTTTGGACCTATACCCGCTAAAAGCCTTTGCGAAGCGGACTTCGATCCCGGTGCCGTGGCTGTTCTCCCTATAGTTTATACCAGCAGCAACCCGGCTGTGGCGACTGTTGTAAATAATAAAATACATATTGTTGGTCCTGGAACTACGTTGATAACTGCCGATAACGGACTAGGAAGCCTGACACAAACATTAACAGTCAACGCATCTGAACCACTTACAGTAAACATAAGCACATCGGTAACCAGACCGGTTTGTTCAGGTACATCGATTACATTAACGGCACAACCATCAGCAACCACAGGCGCAAATGTTGTATACCAATGGTATGTTAATGGTACGAAAGCAGGAATAAACAATAATAAGTTTACCAGTAATAGTTTCAGGAACAGCGATGAGGTTAGCTGTGAAATTACGGCCAACGGAGGATGTTACCTGCAGTCTGGCGCAACATCAAATGCAGTTAAAATAGAGATACTTGATGATGCAATTTGCCAGGGCACAGTTCCCGGATCATTTTCGCCAAATGGCGACGGTGTCAACGACAATTGGAATATTGACATGTTAAGTGGATTTCCAGACTGTCTGCTTAGTGTCTTTAATCGGTATGGTACAAAAGTTTATCAATCTACAGGTTATAATGTACCGTGGGATGGAACAATAGATGGTAAGCCACTTGCGGTGGGTGTTTATTATTATAAAATTGATTTCAGACAATATAGACGTGGACTGTCAGGTTCAGTTACCATCATAAAATAAGCTGTGTCTTGTTCGTAAGATAACTACAGATGCTAGTCAATTGCAGTAAATTATTTAGATTTAACGCATGAAATTTAAGCTGATTGTTTTTGTAGTAATGGTTGCATCGCTACATAGCTGCCGAAATGAAGAAAAAAGCACCGAGCAAGTTGCCGAAACACCGGCCATTGTATCTATAGAAAATATTGCATTCAATTTGAAAAGCACCTTTCCACATGATACGCTTTCATTCACTGAAGGTTTTTTGGTCCATAAAGGGCAATTCCTGGAGAGTACCGGATCGCCAAGCGAAAGGCCGCAGGCTGAGTCTCTGATCGGTATATTGAATACAAAGACCGGAAAACTGGACGTAAAGGCTAAACTTGATAAATCAATCTATTTTGGAGAAGGTATTGTAATAGTGAATGACAAACTTTACCAGCTTACCTACAAAAATCAGCAAGGTTTTATTTATGACGCAAATACCTTCAAGAAATTAGGTGATTTTAAATATGCCAACCCAGAAGGATGGGGATTAACTACTGATGGCAAAAGCATCATCATGAGCGATGGCTCCAGTAGTTTAACATACCTCGATCCGAAAAACTTGCAACCGATTAAAACAGTTACAGTTAAAAAGTATGGTGCGCCAATTACAATGATCAATGAATTGGAATACATCAATGGCTTCATTTATGGAAACATTTGGCAAACCAATGAGATTGTAAAGATTAACCCAGCCACTGGAGACGTTGTAGGCAAGTTGGATTTGACACCTATAAACAGTGTGGAGAAAACAGACAATCCAAGGGCAATGGAAATGAATGGCATAGCCTATGACGCCGCAACCAAAAAAGTATATGTGACGGGAAAAATGTGGTCAAAGGTTTATGAGATTGCTTTTTAAGGTTCAATTTCCTTTCGCATACAGTGCTAATAGGGCCTGGTAAACGGTTTGATGTAATATTGTCAAGTGGCTTTCCTTTGGTAAGGGGTTAAAAATTAGTTTGTTTGCTGTGCCAATGGCAGATTTTAAACCCTCATGAAGCGCGGTGGCGTCTGCCTCCATGATCTTCCCTTCAGTACCCACTGAAATGTAAACTTGTTTGTCTTTCATGGCCTGCAAATTTTTATTATCTTTTAGTAGAGTAAGCAGCGATTCATTGTCCCACCAAAGGCTGGGGCTCACGATAATGTAGTTGGTGAAAAGGTTAGACTTTTTCAGTAAAATCTCAGTTGCAAGGAGGCCTCCAAGCGACTGGCCGATAATTGTTTTCTGGGTGGAGGCCCTGTAAATTTTTTCTACAAACGGCTGTAATTCTGCTTCAATAAACGATATGAATTTTGCAGAACTTCCTGTTGTTGGATAATCCTTTTTGTCTTTTTCTACAGTAGTGGGATAGGTAAAATCCCGGCGGCGGTCTATGTTTGCGATACCGACCACAATGGATTTCGGCATTGCCTCTATCATTGTAAGGAACTGCACCAAGCCAACAATATGAATAAAATCTTCATTCGCTGAGCCATCTAGCAGATAAATAATCGGATATCTCACATGACTTGTATCGTAATCATCTGGAACATAAATATTTATAGTTCTCTTCTCTCCAAGTTTAACAGACTGGATTTCTTTAACAGCTCCTAACACAAACGGTTTCGAAACTTCCTGAGCTTTTAAAACATTTCCCGGGAACAATAAGAAAAACAACATCAGCAATGGTAAAAAAGAGAATGGTTTGCAGCCTGAAGCGCCAGTTTTTTCTATATGGAAAACATTTCCCGACTGTGGATATTGTTCTAATTGTGCTGATGTCATATTTTCGCGGGCTGAGGTAACGATGAGCTGATCCAGCTCATTACCTACAAATATACAGTTTGTAACATTTAGGGCCGGTATTTTGATCGTTTCCAGGAGTACACCATTTTCTGGATTCCATTTACTAATGGCTGCACCGCCATAGAGTGCTATCCATAACATCCCTTTAGAATCTATCGTCATTCCGTCCGGCAAGCCCATTTCTTCAGGAATGCTGATAACGTTCCTTTCAAATTGTAGGCTTCCGCTTTCGCTGTCGAATTGATAGGCTTTTACTTTTCGAGTTAGGGTATCAATGAAAAACATTCTGGTATTATCGGCAGACCATACCAATCCATTGGGAATGGTTAAACCGTCGAGCATTTTCGTGGCATGTAAAGAGCGATCGATCCGGTATAAGCTACCGTACCCATCCTTACATTGCTTATCCATAACGCCAACCCATAACCTTCCTTTACTATCGCAATTCCCGTCATTACAGCGCTGATTAGGCAGTCCGGAGTTAATCTGCATCATATCCGTGGCCTTTTCCAAATCTGGGTCAAAGCGCAGAATGCCACCCTCAGCAGCAAGAATAAGCTCATCACCGATGCCTGAAACGATAAGAGAAATGTGCCTGCCGATACTCCATTTCTTAAATTGACCAGAACTGAGCCAGGCTTCATGAAGTACCCCTTTTTCGATGTCGACCCAAAATACACTTTGCCTGGCTGCGTGCCAAAATGGCGATTCGCCAAGTGTGTTTTGTGAGTGGACTAGTGTGGTAACCTTCACGTTAGATTAGAATGGAGAAAGACTGACAGCACTCCATCCTCCGTCTACGACTAAGGTTTGTCCGGTTATTTGGTTGGATGCCGGATTGACCAGGAATAATACTGCATTGGCAACGTCTTGTACAGTTCCAGCCCTGCCCATGGGAGTAATCCTGGCCCATGTACTTTTGTAGTCCTCATCTTCCATGGTACGCTCAGTTAGCGTTGCACCGGGAGCTACTGTGTTGACAGTAATTCCGTATTGGGAAAGTTCTATAACAAGGTTTTTGGCCAGCATTTGCAATCCTGCTTTTGTCATAGCGTAGGCTGCGAGATCTTTATGAGCCTGCTGACCGGTTACAGAGGACATAAACAGTATGCTCCCTCCTGTGGCCTGTTTAATCATTTGCCTTGCTGCGCGCTGTGCTAGAAAAAAGCTGCCATGTAGATTGAGGTTCATTACACCCTGAAAGGCATCTGGCTCATAAGTAAGAAAATCACCAAAAAGTGTAATCCCGGCATTAGCGATGACTATATTGAGTTTGCCAAACCGGCTTACCGCTTGATCCACCAAAGACTGAATGAGGTCAATTTCTCCGGCACTTCCTGCAATAGCGACAACTTTACCAGGGAATTGTAAGTTAATTTGATTTGCCGCATCATTTATCAATAGCTCATCGCTATCATTTACAATTACATTTACACCGTTTTTAGCCAGTTCAAGTGCAATCTGATAGCCTATTCCCTTTCCTGCACCTGTAACGATTGCAACTTTATCCTGAAAATCTGTTTCTTTCATAAATTTATAGCATCAATGTGAGTCCTTAACAACTTCACTTCCTGAACTTCCTTTTAAAAAATCAAAGTCGGCACCCAAATGTGCCTGTTCTACATGCATTTGGTAGAGATGGGTATATCCGCGCGGTACTATTTGTTCAACCAATGACCACTGCTCTTTTCTCTGTGCAATTTCCTCGTCAGAAACTTCGAGATGAATAGTGCCGTTCATGACATCTAAAGAAATGATATCACCATTTTGAACTATAGCGAGTGTACCACCAACTGCCGCTTCCGGAGACACGTGCAGCACCACGGTACCATAACCAGTACCACTCATCCTGCCATCCGATATTCTTACCATATCACGAACGCCCTGATCGAGCAATTTCTTAGGTATAGACATATTGCCAACTTCAGGCATACCCGGATACCCCCGGGGGCCAACGTTTTTCAATACTAAAATGTCGCCCTCATTAACATCCAGGGATGGATCATCTATTTTACGCCTGTAATCTTCAATGTTTTCAAATACGACAGCCGAACCCCTGTGCTTTAAAAGAGATTGAGTAGCTGCAGAAGGTTTTATTACCGCCCCGTTTTCGCATAGGTTGCCCTTGACAACAGTAATACCCGCGACAGGATTGAATGGCTGATCAAGTGTACCTATGACGTCGCGGTTAAAGCAATCGCATTCCAAATAATTTTCTCCAATGGTTTTGCCGGTAACAGTGATGGTTTCATTATGTAAATGTGCACTTAGTTCTTTCATCAGTGCCGGCAGACCGCCTGCATAATAGAAGTCTTCCATGAAATATTTGCCCGATGGCTGCAGGTTTGCCATCAGTGGCACTCCCCTTTCAGCGGTATTAAAATCATCTATATTCAGCTCCATGCCAATGCGAGCAGCGATTGCCAGCAGATGGATGATGAAATTTGTGGAGCCTCCAATTGCCGCGTTTACAGTTATAGAATTTTCAAACGCAGCCCTGCTTAAAATGTCTGTTGGCTTGAGGTCTTCCTTTACCATATCAACTATTCGGTTGCCTGATAAGTGTGCAAGGGCTTTCCGTCTGGAATCGGAGGCCGGTATTGCTGCGTTTCCAGCAAGGGACATCCCCAGCGCTTCAACCATGCAAGCCATCGTAGAAGCAGTACCCATTACAGCGCAATGCCCACGGCTTCTTGCCAGGCAAGATTCTGCAACATAAAGCTCTTCATCAGTCATTAACCCCGACCTGTTGTCTTCAAAAAAGTTCCAAATGTCTGAGGTACCAATATCATTTCCCCGGTGTTTACCAGTAAGCATAGGGCCGCCGGATACAACGATAGTTGGAATGTTAACACTACAGGCACCCATTAGCAATGCGGGAGTTGTTTTATCGCAGCCGCATAGCAGTACGACCCCATCCAGAGGGTTTGCCCGAATGGATTCTTCCACATCCATACTTACCAGGTTACGGTACAGCATTGCTGTTGGCTTCATTAAGGTTTCTCCTAAAGACATTACAGGAAATTCAACAGGGAAACCGCCAGCTTCATAAATACCGTTTTTTACTGATTCGGCAATTTCCCTGAAATGGGCATTACATGGAGTAAGTTCCGACCAGGTATTACAAATGCCTATGACAGGTTTTCCTTGCAGCTGATGGGCGGGAATGCCTTGATTTTTCATCCAGGCGCGGTATATGAAGCCATCCTTACCCTTTTTACCGAACCATCCCTGGCTGCGAAGTTGCTTTTTATCTGTCATGCTGATCAATACTTGGTTTGTATGCCCAATTTAGCAATATAAGTTTAGAACTTAACCCCGAAGGAGAAAGTGCCGGTAAACATCCTGGTATCCATTAAACTTCCGCGTCCAGTGCCGCTGAAAACTGAGCGCAGCATATAGCTACCTCTCAAATCAAGAAATGGCTGGACTTTAGACCGTCCTCCTTCAAGGCCTCCAACCTGAAAACCAATCAGTGCACTATTGTTAGAATATCTTACATTATCGAGTTTGGCGGACTCGTTGTTTGCCCTGTAGCCATCTCCGTCCACGCCTTTTGCATACCTAAGCTTGCTTTTGCCGTGGACAGCAATAGATGGTGCCAGTCCGGCGTAAGCACTGAGCTTTACATTCCCGCGAGGATAAAAATGCAGATTGGCGGTAACAGGAACCTCCAGATAATCAACATTGAAATTATAGCGGTTATAGGCTTGCGTTTCGGAGCCATCATTATCTGTTTCGTACACATAATTGTTCTCCTCAGAATAGGCCATTCCACGCGAGTTGAAAAGTAACTCAGCGCCAAGAGAAAATCTTCTTTTAACACTGAAATCGGCAGTAATACCCCCCATTCCTGATGACCTGCCAGTTGGCCTGAAATATTGATACTTAGGAGCTACTGTGCCCCAGAATGGAGCAACATCTCTTGTAAATACTGAGAAGTTAGCCCCAATTTTGACCCCTAACCGGATTTGCTTTTCCTGTGCATTGAGGAAAAGGCATGGCAGCACGAGTGTGGCCATCATGATTAATTTTTTCATGTGAGTTTATATTTAGTTGCATTGTGTGTGGTATAAATATAATTAAAAAAGAAACTTATTTCTTTTAGCCTCACAAATCTTTTATGTGCCAATGTTATTACATAAATAGCAATGAAATCGATTTGTTTACCAAGCAGCCGGAAGGTGTCAGAAACGGATAAGGAATTCAGTTTTTTGCCTATCAATGGTTTTAAGTGAGAAGCCAAATCCATGGTTGAGGAGAATTTCCCGTACAAGGGTTAGCCCGATACCCTGCCCGTCCTTCTTGGTGCTAAAAAACGGGCTGAACAATTTCTCACTGAGCGCTTCGGAAATTCCTTTACCATTGTCCTGAACAATTAGTACTTTATCGGCAGGGTTCAAGATGAACCGTACTATACCCTGAACTTCGATCGCCTCAATCGCATTTTTAACGAGATTAATAAGTACCTGCTCAATCTGCAGCATATCGGCCATGATAAAATATTTGTCGGGTAGCTCATAAGCAAAAACGACTTGACGCTGGCTTGCGGGAAGCTCCATTAAATCCGCTACAGAATGGATTAATGCTATCAGATTTACCTGGGCTCTATTTACAGGTGAGAGCTTAACCAGATCTGCAAAGTTTCTCATGAACAGGTTCAAGTTCTGGTTTCTTTCAACTGCTACCTGTATCGCATTATGGAGGGTTGCTTTTGCTGGCGATTCCCATAACTCTTTACTATCTAACGCAAGATTCAGGATTGAATTTACCGGACCAACAGTATTGTTTACTTCATGGGCCATCATCCTGATTACCTTCCCGTAGGCATTTTTCTCTGCTTCAAATATTTCGGCAGTTACCTCTTCTATCATGACAAACACACGTGCAAAACCTCTATCTATGAAGTTTGATTTTTGCACCTTGTAAGTATTCAAAGCACCTAATTTTATGGTTTTGGATTCGCCAATTTTTAATCCCTCAAGTTCCTTTAGAAAGTGGGCACTTGTCATTCCAATCATTTCCTGAGCCTTTGGGTTAATTTGTTTCACCTCATTATCGTAATCAAGAATAATGATCCCTGTTGGGGAAGTATGTATTAACTTCTCCAGAAAAAAATGCTGTGCTTCCTGTTTGGTACGTTCGTCACGCAATGCATCCATCATTTGATTATATACTTCAATTAGTTCGTCCATTTCACTTTTCCCGGTGGGAAGAAACTTTACATTGAAGTCTCTGTCCTTTATGGAATTAATTCCTTCTTTCAGGTAATTGAGGGGTTGGATAAGTTGCCTGTACAGACTTATAGACATAATTACTGAAGCGATGATCAGTATTTCTGAAACGATAAAAATTATCTTATTCTCTTTGAGGATAAGATAACTGAGCGCCAAAAATGCAAGATGAAGCAACGAGATAAAAAGAATGTACTTTGTTTTCAGCTTCATCTGGTCTAATCGTCGGTCTCGTTATAAGGAATTTGATACTTCTCCAGTCGGCGGTAAAGGGAATTTCTCGTGATACCCAATGATGCGGCTGCTTTTGAAATCTTGTTTTGGTGGAAATTCATAGCCCGCTTTACCATTTCAATCTCCATTTGCTCAAGCGTTAAACTACCAACGCCAGGGAATTTCTGACTTTGCTTTCTAGGTACCGATGTTTCCAGTTGTGCCTTGAAGTCATCAATACCAAGCTCGTTATTTTTACTGATCAAGATAGACCGCTCAACCAGGTTTTTCAATTGCCTGATATTGCCGGGCAGCTCTAATTGCTGCAGCCATTTAATGGCTGAAAGCGAGACAGACAAATAGGGCCGGTTGTATATCTCTTTCAGGTTATTGATAAAGAAGTTAACAAGCAAAGGAATATCTCCCGGGCGCTCCCGTAGTGGGGGAAGGTGAATGGTTATCAAATTAATACGATATAATAAATCTTCCCTAAATGTATTGGCTTCCACCATTTCGGGCAAATTCTTATTGGTAGCACATACAATACGAACGTCAACCACTCTACTCCTGCTGCTGCCCAATACTTCGTAAGTACGATCCTGGAGTACGCGCAGCAACTTAACCTGACTTCCGGCTTCCAGCTCCCCAATTTCGTCAAGAAAAATAGTGCCTTTATTTGCCATTTCGAAGCGACCTGTGCGGTCAAACCTTGCATCTGTAAAGGCACCTTTAATATGGCCAAACATCTCACTTTCAAACAATGAAGAGGATATACCTCCAAGATTAACCTTAACAAATGGTTTATTGTTCCTTAAGCTATTTTCATGAATTGCTTCTGCTATCAATTCCTTTCCAGTTCCACTTTCACCTAAAATTAAAACTGAGGCATCTGTAGCAGCTACCTGGCCAATAGTTTCCAGGATCTGCAATAGCCGAGAATCTTCACCAACTATATTATGAAAATTGTAGTGCTTATCCAGGTCTCTACGCGTTGTTTGCCTTGTTTTAGGGGTATGCAACTCCAATAATGTATTTACAGATTGTAACACGTGCTCATTATTCCAGGGCTTATTAATAAAATCATTTGCTCCAAGTTTCATGCCCTGTATTGCCAATTCTAAACTAGCCCAGCCTGTAATCAAAATGACCGGCAGGCGAGAATCTATACTGCGTACTTTCTTTAGAAGTTCCATACCTTCTATGCCCGATGTATCTTTGGAGAAGTTAAGGTCCATCAAAATCAATTGCGGAAGTTGCTGCTGTATAATACTTAAGGCATCATCCGCATTGTCTGCAACCAGCACATTATTACCCACACTTTCAAGAAGAAGGGATAAGGAGGTTCTAACAGCTATGTCGTCATCTACTATCAGTATCATATTCAAAGTTAATATAGTTATTATTCTTCATGCAGTGCAATTGCGGGGTGAATGGCCGCAGCCTGCTTTCCAGGGTAAAGCGAGCATAAAATAACCAGTAAATAAATAAACGCAATTGATATCAGGAGCGACAGAATGTAAACAATTGCAGGCACGTCAAATACATTAAGCAGTGGAAATTGTATGGCAAAGAATGATCCCACGGCGAGAGATAAGGTGGCCAACAACACAGACTCCGCTACCAGCTGACTTGACACTGAAGCTCCGCTAGCTCCTATGGCACGTCGCAAGCCGATTTCTCCTCTTCGCTGGCTAATGTTATACCACAAAACACCAAACAAACCGAGCGCGACATTTATAATCAGGAAACCTGCAATAATACTACAAATGATAACAGGTATAATGGTGTCGGCATTTTTTGATTTCCTTGAATCGCTCATGTGCGTGATTTCGATGTTTGAATTGGGAATAATTCTGGACAACAACTTTGATAGTTTGCTTTCAAATGCTGCATCGGCATTTTTTGATACCTTAATAAGCATGATGCTGTTCCATTCAAATGCACCCGAATCCAGCTTTTTGTACATACCTTGTCCGGAAGGCCAAAAATCACCATTTGCTTTTATGTCTTCTATCACCCCGATAACCTTTGCCTTATTTTTATCTTCATCACCACCAACTGATTTGCCAAGGGCGGATTCATTTCCAAAAATAGCTTCCTTTAGACTTTTGTTGATGACAGTTACATTGCTTTTTAAAATACCGTCTTGTTTCTCAAACCACCTTCCCTCAACAAGTTTTGCAGATAGGACTTTTTTGTAATCCTCATCCGTCTCGTAATAATTTATCCGGTTGTATTTTTTTCCTTTATACTCAAACCCCGATGTAGAAACGCTGTTAGAATATGGAAAATTTGGGCTGCTAAAACTAAGCTCCTGTATTTCGGGCAATGCTGTCAACGTTGTTTTAACCTGTTTATAAAAAGTTGTTAGGGTGTCTTTATTCTTTGTTTTGAGGGGGTTATTATAAGAGATTGACCAGACCCTTTCATATTCAAAACCAGAAGGTTTGATATAATTTAAGTAATAAAATATTAGCATAGAGAATACTGCAAAAATAACCAGGAAGGAGATCAGTATTTCCGACAGGAACAGGATGTTGTGTCTCCTTTTGTTCCAAATTAATCTAAATAGGTGTCTAAACATGATAATGTTTTGTTATATGATTTGTAATTTGAACTACCTCACCTTCAATGCAGATACCACATTGAGCCTTGACATTCTCCATGCCGGGTAAACTCCCGACAGCAGTCCGAAAATGAGGCATACAAACAGCCCAATTGCTAATACCGTAAAGTTGAGCGACAAATGAAAATCTGGAGTGAATTCTGACTGATTGAAAAGATAAATTACAATACATGAAAGTATGATCCCAATTATCCCTCCCAGCAGGGTTAAAATAATATTCTCAACAAGAAATTGATAAACCAGCGTTTTAGAGGATGCCCCAAATGCTTTTCGCACGCCAATTTCTGAAGACCGTTCCATTATGCGGGTGATGTTAATGTTAACCAGGTTGATGGTTGGTAACGACAGAAAAAGCAACAACAGCAAGCTTACGAAAACAACCATTCTGCCAAGCCCGACCGTATCATCTGTTCCACAAAAACGGCGTGCTAAGTCCTCCCATAACGTATCTGCATGGGCATATAACCTATCATATTCTTTATCAGTAGGTATTTTGCTAATCATTTTCTGATATTCAGCGCGCATTGCAGGCATATCTGCTTCCGATTTAGCCAGCAATACCACTCCGAATTTTCCCATTAGACCTGTGTCCTGGTAGCCCGTTTTCGATACGGTATAAGGCATGTATATATCGCCATAGAAATTGCGATTAGTACGGGGAACACCTTTTACCACGCCATTAACACGGTAGCTTACATTGTCTACTTCAATATATTTCCCGACCACATTGGCGTTATCTCTGAAAAAGGCCTTTCTTGTTCTTTCCGAAATGACCGCTACTCTTTCCGCATTGTCAATTTGTTGTTTTGTATAAGGCTTGCCAGATAAGAATTCGTAGGATGTAACCTCCCAATAAAGATCATTGGTATACTTCACTTCAAGCCCAATTTTCTTGTCATTTACATAGGAGTTTGTATTGGTCCCAGATGTGAAAAAAGCAATTTTATAAGGCTTCTTTAGCGTTGAGATGTAACGATTAATAAAATTATATGAGGCAGAATTACTGTTAATCCAGCCCTCCTTAGAATTTTTTAATGTGACACGCTGAATATATAGCGAGCGCTCCCGGTTGAAATCAGGGTAGGTCGGACTCATGACATTCTCGACCAAAGCCGTCGACGTCATTACAATGGTAAGCGTAAAGCTGATACCAAACAGACTGATAAACGTAAAGAACTTCCTGCGTCTCAATACTGCAATGGCTATTTTAAAGTAATTCTTAAGCATAATTGTTAGCTATTAATTGACAGGTTATTGTACTTGAGATCCATCAAACATCCGCACTAAACGGTGGGTTTTATGGGCCATATTTTCATCGTGGGTTACCATAATAATTGTAGTGCCATCATTCTTGTTCAAGTTGATCAAAATATCCATGATCTCGTTACCCATGGCACTGTCAAGGTTACCTGTCGGCTCATCGGCTAGAATAATCTGCGGCCTACCTACTATTGCCCTTGCAATCGCTACACGCTGACGCTGACCTCCGCTCAGTTGCGTTGGAAAGTGCTTTAAACGATTGCTTAGTCCCACCTTTTCCAGCGCTTCCGTTGCCAGATCTTTACGTTCCTTCGCAGAAGATGCACGGTACAACAATGGCAGTTCTACATTATCCAGTACCTGTAAGTCGTTAATTAGGTGATAGCTTTGAAATATAAACCCGAGCTTCTGGTTCCTGAAATTAGCCATCTGCTTATCGCTAAAGCGCGAAGTGTCCTGATTGTCGATAGTGATGCTTCCCTTTGAAGGCTCATCCAGCAACCCCATAATATTTAGCAGGGTACTTTTCCCGCAACCAGATGGGCCCATAATTGAAAGAAATTCTCCTTTCGCAATATCCAGACTAACCCCATTGATGGCGAGTGTTTCTACAGTATCTGTTCGATACACCTTTTCAATATTTTGTAAACGTATCATTTGGTATGTATTTAATGGTTATTTATAAGTTATTTTTTCATTCTTCTCAAAATCGTAAAGGGAGAGATAGCGGAGTTGATAGTACGCCCCCCAGAAGTCTCTTAGCGCCGTTATAAAATCTCTTTTGGCACGGTCATTTTCCTGGAAAGCGATGCTCAAATCAGTTATACCCAAATTACCCAGCACATATCTTTCGCTGGCAATCTGGTATTTCTCTGACGCTATTTTATCAGCCTGGATGGTTAAATCCATTTGCTCCTGCATCATTTTAAACAAGGTAACCTGCGTCACTATTTCCTGCTTGAAAGTTTGCTTATCCTGCTCCACTTCATATACTGTTAATTGTTGATTAGCTTCTGCGGTTTTACTTCTGGATTTTGATCTTCCCCAGTCAAGTACAGGAATAGACAATTGAACTTCCACAGATTGCTGACTTTTTGGAGAACGATACACATCGAAAACGCGGTTGGCCGAATTAGAGAAACCAAGATTGGCACGCAAAGTAGCCACCAATCCATTCTCACCTTTTGCTTTAGCAACATCACGCTTTGCCTCCGCAAGTCGGCGTACAAATGCAATGGCGTCAGATCTGTTTTCAAAGGCTTGCTCTAATACCTTTTCTGCAGATATGCTAATTTGCCCCACACCCTCAGGAACATCCAGCACAATTTTATCATCTCCCTCTATTCCAGTATAGCTACGCAAGTTTAATCCGGCAATCTCCACATCTCTCTTAGCCGTTCCAACTGATTTTTGCGCATTGAGCCGCTCAAGCTGTAATTGCAGAATTTCGTTCTTTGCAATCTTTCCTAAGTCGAACTTGGTATTAGCGATATTTAGGATCTTGTCAGTATTCGCAAAATTGGTTTCCGCCAGTTTAAGGTTAACCTGCGCCAACAGCAAATCAAAAAAGTAATTGCTTACGTTGATAGAAATTTGCTCCTGCGATTCAATGTAGGCTTGTTTGCTTTCATTAAACCTTAGAGGGGCAATCTTTTTGTCCCATTTTAGCGCATTGTATTGCAGCAGCGGTTGAGTATAACCAACACCGTAGGGTGTACCGTTATAAAGTACAGTATTCCTGTCAAAATCACTAAAGCGTTGCAATTCTGTGGTTCCGTAAATGGTGCCACCGGTTGCTGCAATGCTCTGTTTAAAATCCAGCGTTAGCGAAGAGTTGTCATTCCTGATAGGTTGAAACAACACCGTACCGTTAGGCTGCAGCACCTGCGCGTAAGTTTTATTATAACCTGGCAAAATGCCGCTCAATGCAAGCTGGGGCTGGTAATTGGATTTGAAAGTACGCCATTCCCAGTATTTTGTTTCTTTTATGGTAACTGCTTGTTTTGCGGCGATAGAATTGGCTTTTGCTTTTTCAACTACCTCTTTTAAAGTTAGTTTAATCGTATCCGCACTCGTAGTTACCATTGCTTTCCCTTTAAATGCAGATAACATAGCAAGAAAGAATAATACGGCATATCTCTGCTTCATCATCCTAGTTTTGTATGGTGATTTCTTTTGCATATTCAAACTTGCTCATATCAGAGGTAATCACCTGTTCTCCTGGCGCTATCCCGCTCAGTATTTCAATAAAATCGAAACTTGTGAGCCCAACCTTTACAGTTCTTCTTACGGCTTTGCCATTTTTTATCACAAATACATCCTGACTTTCAGAACCATTAAATGCAGGGCCATTAGGCACCCGAACTACCTTGCTCCTGCTAGCCGTTATCAGGAATACATCTACTTTCATATTTGGCCGCAGTAGCTTATTGTTTTTTTCATCCAGCTGCACATCAAATGAAACAATGGAATTGTTAACTGTAGGAGAAATGTTTACTATAGCGCCCCTAAGCTGACTTTCGTTGATTCTTATGATGGCAGGCATCCCATTTCGCAACTGTTCAGATTGATTGTCGGCAATACTGCCCGCAACCTTATAACTGCTTAAATTGGCGATGCGAGCCAGTGATTCGCCTTCCTTAATACTGGCACCAATATTTTTGTTTACCCAGGTTACCACCCCATCTCTTGTTGCCACTACATTGGCCAGGTCGAGTTTACGTTTCAGGGCCAATTGGTCATTCCGCTGTATCGCAAGTGCGATCTCTGCCTCCCTGATTTCAATTTTCATGGTTTGCTGTTTGTTTTTTATTTCATTTTCCAGCTGCTGCTTTTCAAGCTCTGCTACCTTCAAATTCAGCTCTGCCTGCTCAATATCTTCTCTGGTACCGCCTCCGGCTTTAAACAACCGTTGTGCACTCGCCACAGCATCTTTGAAGTTGCCAATCCGCAGTTGTTTAATACTATTATTGGATTTGATGTCGTAAAAGCTTTTTTCCAGATCAAGTTTAAGTTTACTGATCTCGTTTTGCTTAGATTCTATTTGGAAACCGAGTTTATCAAAGTCGGTTTGCGCCGATGATTTATCAAGTGTTAAAATGGATTGTCCCGCTTTTATGTTTGTGCCTGCATCCATTAGAACTTCCCGTACTGCTGCATTGATCGGACTGGTAAGTACTTCCTCAAATTCAGGTAACACTTCTCCCGTAGCATTGATCGTATTTTCTATGCTTCCTGTCTCTGCAAGAGCGGTAGTGATCTGGCTCTGCAGCAGCGATGGCTTGATAAAGGCACGCAAGCTATAAAAGGCAACCGAAAGTACTAAAACCGTAATTGAAATAATTACTACCGTTTTCTTCTTCCTTTTTGCAGTTACTTCTTCTTCTATTTGTTTGTCCATTGGTATTTCTTTGCTCTAGGGTTTGCAATGCGAATGCCAATCACAAATACATGTTATACAGGCACTTATAAAATATAGTTATTTTAAATACGCCCGATATCGAACATTCTGTTCTTTATCGTACTTGAGTAAGTAAAGTGATTAAATACTCTAGTCTTTGTCATATCTGAAATAAAATCAAACAAGACAGCCATATGGTGGTTTAACATTCATTATTAAGCTATTCCCCAGTAATGCGTCAACTTTTACCCTTAGCAGCAATGCTTATTTTATGTTTCGGCTGCAATTCATTTGAATTTAGTCCGGAACAAACATTCGACAATAATTCTCCAACAAATCTCAACGCCGCGGGCCTGGCTAAAATGAAAAGCAATATGCCCATCGATGATACGATAAGATTTGTAGTAACCGGCGATACCCAGCGCTCTCATGATGAAGTAGAAATCATGATCAGAAAAATCAATTCAATACCGAATACCGACTTTGTGATCATTGCTGGCGATCTCTCAGAATTTGGTGTTTTGCAGGAAATGGAATGGGTGGCTAAAGAATTCAATAAACTAAACGCACCGTATGTTGCTGTGATAGGAAACCACGACCTGGTTGCCAAAGGCAGCGAAGTTTTTAAAAGGATGTATGGGGATTTAAACTATTCATTCGTTTATAGAGGGATAAAGTTCGTTGCCCACGATACCAACGGACGCGAATACAACTTTAACGGTTCAATTCCCGATATTGGATGGCTTACAAAAGAGTTGCAGCCTCAGGCTGGCGTTACAGGCTTTGTTACTATCTCTCATGTGCCGCCAAACTCCTTAGATTTCGATAAGAAGCTTGAGACTCCATATCAGTCACTTTTTGCCCGAACGCCAGGATTTCTGGCATCTTTCCACGCGCATACACATACTTACTCTGAATTTGGTTATGATGGTTCTGCTGTTCCATTTATAGTGACTGCAACTCCAGCAAATAATGAGTTTCTACTTGCTAAAATCATCAACAACAAATTAAGCTATGAGCGGATACGTCTATAGGTCTGTTGCGTTACTGTTACTTTTAAGCGCATGCCTTAAAAGCTCAGCTCAAAGATTTCTGATTCCTGATGAGGGTATTTTACAATATGCCGGCAGCATTGGCTACGTTAGCATAGGCGCTGGATATGAGATTTTTGGTAATAAAAGAGGAAACATAGATCTTAACTACGGGTATGTTCCGGAATCAAAAGGAGGATCTTTGCATATGGTAACAGCAAAATTCGCTTACAGGCCTTTTGTGATCCGCATTAAAGACAAATTAAAGATCTACCCCTTTAACCCGGGTGTATTTGTAACCTACACATTTAATAAGGAACTGAGTTTTAACTTTCCGACAGACAATTACCCAAAAGGATATTATTATTGGTCTGAAGCCGCAAGGCCCCATTTATCCTTTAGCACCGAAGTGGAAATTAACAACGGAAAGTTACTGGATAAAACCGGACTAAAGGCACTGAGCATCTATTCGGAGTTTAATACCAACGATTTTTACCTGGTGAATTACCTTCAAAATACAACCTCTCTGTCTGTCACCGATATCTTTAAATTGGGAATTGGCTTACGCATGAAATTCTAACTTGAAGTATAGGTAATTATCAGCAGAGCTACAATAGCCCAGCTTTTTTGCTTATTTTCCAATTAAATCAAAGCATTGACTTGCGATTTCATATTCCTCATTTGTCGGAATAATCAGTACTTTAACGGGAGAGCCTTCGGCACTAACGTCTATTGTGGCTCCCTTGTACTCCAAATTTAACGCATTATTAATCTTAATGCCCAGGTAATCCAGATCTTTGCAAACAGACGCCCGCATAGCTGAATCATTTTCACCAACGCCAGCAGTAAATATGATGGCATCTATACCGTTTAGTACCGCAGCATATGATCCTATGAATTTCTTTATCCTGTATGAATATATTTCCAGCGCAAGTTTAGCAACCAAGTCCCCTTCGGCTACAAGCTTACGGATATCCCGCATATCGCTCGATCCTCCTACACCAAGTAAACCAGATTGCTTATTTAGCAAGGAACTTAGTTGGTCCAAAGTATATCCCGAATGTTCCATTAAATGAAATACCACTGAAGGATCAATATCGCCTGACCTTGTTCCCATCATCAAGCCACTTAGCGGACCAAATCCCATACTTGTATCTATAGATTTGCCATCTTTTATAGCGGTAATGCTACAGCCATTACCCAAATGAATGCTGATTACCTTGGTATCAGGTTTGGCCAGGAGCTGTATGGCCTGCTCACTAACATATTTATGACTGGTGCCATGAAAGCCATACACGCGTATTCCATGTTCCTGATAGTATTTCTCAGGTATCGCATAGCGAAATGCCTGTTCAGGGATAGTTTGGTGGAATGCGGTGTCAAAAACTGCAACTTGTTTTGCATTTCCAAATGTTTGCTCAGCAAATTCAATGCATTTATAGTTAACCGGATTGTGCAAAGGTGCTAAAGAAAACAACTTCTTAATTTGCTTTTTCACTGCGTCCGTGATTAATACTGCCCCAGTAAAATGCTCTCCCCCGTGCACAACTCTATGACCGACTGCCGTAATTTCATCTGGTGTATCAATTACCGAATGTAGGCCTGTAGTAAGAAGACGCAACACCTCTTGTAAACCTGCACCATGATTGGCAATAAAACCTTCTTCTTCAATAGTATTTTTTTCACCATCTGCGAATACAGTATGCTTAATAAAAGAGCCTGAGATACCTATACGCTCGACCAACCCACTGCAGACAGGTGCTTTAACCGGCATTTTAAACAATTGGTATTTCAGGGAACTGCTTCCAGAGTTTATAACAAGAATGTTCATAGCTTCAATTAGATTTCCTGGCATTGGATAGCCGTAATGACAACTGTATTAAATATATCGTCGACAGTACAGCCACGACTTAAATCATTAATAGGCTTATTTAAGCCCTGCAGCATCGGTCCAATTGCTAAAGCACCTGTTTCACGCTGTACTGCCTTGTAAGTGTTATTACCCGTATTCAGATCGGGAAAAATTAACACGCTTGCTCTTCCTGCCACTTCTGATCCAGGCAACTTCTGCTGCCCAACCAGGGGATCAACTGCAGCGTCATACTGTATTGGCCCTTCTATTTTTAATTCGGGATGCCTGGCCCTAACGATTGCAGTGGCTTCGCGTACCCTTTCCACATCTTCCCCTTCCCCTGAAGTGCCAGATGAATACGACAACATGGCTATGCGCGGTTCAATACCGAATTTTGCACTGCTTTCTGCCGATGAAATGGCGATCTCAGCAAGTTGCTGGGCTGTAGGGTTAGGATTAACCGCACAGTCGCCAAATATAGCTACCCGCTCTGGCAAGCACATGAAGAAAATAGACGACACCACAGAAACACCTGGCTTGGTTTTAACAAACTGTAAAGCTGGCCTTATTGTATGTTGCGTGGTATGAACTGCTCCGGAAACCATACCATCAGCATGCCCCTTGTACACCATCATTGTGCCATAATAAGATACATCAGTCATCATATCGGTTGCCATTTCCATGTTCACGTTTTTATTTTTACGGAGCTCGTAAAGCGTTTCCACATAATCGAAATAGTTAGCTGACACCGCTGGATTATGAATTTTAATACTATTGATGTCCAGATTTAGGCCCAGCCTTTTAATTGAAGCACTGATCTCTGCAGGATCACCCAACAAGGTGATATCTACAATATCCTGAGCAATTAGCTTTTCAACCGCTTTAAGAATACGCTCATCGTTTCCTTCCGGAAGAACGATGTGTTTCTTCTGGCTCTTCGCCCATTTTACCAGCTGGTATTGAAACATGTGAGGCGTAATGCCTTCGTAATGAAAAGTAATAATCTTATCATCAAGTGCCTTCAAGTCAACATATTTTTCAAATATATCTATAGCCAGGGCAATCTTCTTGCGGTTGTCTTTGGTGATTTTTGAGTGAATACTGCCGATAGTTGTTGTAGTTTCAAAAGTGCCTTTCTGAACTGATATAATTGGGATAATGGTTTGAAGTCCTTCTATCAATTTAATCATCGGCTCATCCGGCAAACTACCAGCTGTTAGTACAATACCGGCAATTTTAGGGTAATTGGCAGATATATTAGCTTGTAAAGATCCGATGATGATATCTCCCCTATCTCCAGGGGTTACAATCAGCAAATTATCCTTAATATGTCTTAAAAAGTTTGGGAGCATCATCGCTCCTGTCACGAAATTATCTACCTGGTTATCCAGCAAATCTGCCCCAAATAATACTTCGGCGTTTAATGCTGCAGTAATTTCTTTCATAGTAGGGCTTTGCAGGCCACTCTCCAATGGTATTACAGCAATTAGCAGTTCTTTTGGCAGCTGGTTTCCCAGCGCCTGCTTTATACGGTCGGCTTCTTCAGGATTAACCATATTGGCAATAACTCCAAGAACCTGCACGTCTCTCAACAAAAAATTGCGGTAGATATTGATGGCAGTTTTGAAAAGCTGGCTCGCCGTTTTGCCTTTACCAGAAACTACAATCAGCACCGGTGCCGCCAGGTTTTTCGCCATTAGTGCATTAGATTCAAATTCAAATGCTATCCCCTCTCCTAGGAAATCGCTCCCCTCTATGACGGTGAAATCGTAATTATCCTCTAATTTTTTGTATTTGCTAATGATGGTGTTTATGATGTCGCCCGGATTTTCATTGTCTGTTTGGTGCAGCATTTCCTGTCTGGTGAAGGCGTAAGCATCTTCATAATTTACAGGGAGTGAAAAGTAATCGAGCATTGCTTCAACATGCTCATCTTTTTTTTGGGGATCTTCCTGCGCTATGATTGGTTTGAAATAACCTACTTTTTGTGTTTTTGCAAGCAGCATATTTATCATTCCAAAAGCAATAACTGATTTTCCAGAGTATGGCTCTGCGGAAGCTATAAAGATGTTTTTAGTCATAAAGCGGCAATTGTTTAAGAACAACAACGAATTGCCACCAATATAGTTGGAAAAATTTAATTAAAGGACTTAGACGTTGAACTCGCTAAGAGAATAATGCATTTCCTCGCATGCGAATCCCCTTTGTCTGAATATTTCTTCTATAACAGGACCACATGGGATAGAGCTTACTACCCTAAGAATTTTGTCTTCATCTTCAAAGGCAAATGTCCAGTTCTTTTCTCCAAATAATAAATTCATTAAGGGCCGTACAATTGGTAGGTCCTCTTTATCCTGTACCGAAGTTTTGAAAATCATGATGTTCATTGCTTTATGATTTAAATAATCAGCATGTTACTATACATACTTTAGACGATGCTGCATATAAATGTTACAGTAAAGATCAATCTTCTCACCTTCTATAAAAACAAGCACAAGGGGATATAGCTAAAAACATCGGTGAACTCCATAAATCCATCGGTAAAATTTATACGGTAGCCGCAAGTACCTTGTCAGGTGTGATGGGCAAGCTTCTAATCCTTTTGCCAGTCGCGTTGAATACTGCGTTAGCCACAGCTGCAGAAAAACCAATTAAAGCGATCTCGCCCATACCCTTTGCACCCATAGGATTGATATACGGATCGGGCTTGTCTATAAATATCACTTCTATTTCGGGCACATCTGCATGGACCGGAACGTGGTAATCTGCGAAGTTGTTGTTTATATAGCGTCCAAACCTGTTATCAATTACGGCTTCTTCTGTTAGTGCCATTCCAATTCCTCCAACTGCCCCTCCCACCATTTGACTTCTTGCTGTCTTTGGGCTAACAATTGTTCCTGAATCTCCAACGGAAACAATTTTATGCACCCTCACTTCTCCTGTTAGATGATGAACCCTTACCATGACAAAGTGAATTGAAAAAGAATACATGGAATACTTCTCCCTTTCTGCTCCCGACTGGCTTTGTTTGGTAACCTCAACTGCCGGAAGGTTATTCTTTTTAAGCACCTCAATGAATTTGGATGTGGCATCCATATTTGAATTTACGGCAAGTTCTGCTATGGTGGACTTAAGGGCTACGCATACATCATTTACAGCAGAACCGACAGTAGATAAAGTAGCGGAACCTCCCTGACTGGGTGCAGGTGGCAGTGAAGAATCTCCCAATTCAAAAGTAATCTTTTCGACAGGGATACCCATTACTTTACTCGCTATTAACACCATGCCGGTTCCAGTACCGGGACCGATATCGCTTGCTGCACTTTGCAGCAATAGTGTTCCATTGGCTTTCAAAACACCCTTTACAGTAGCCCGTCCCCTGTTTGCATTAAAGACTCCGGTACTAACTCCGTAACCGTAACTCCAGGAGCCTTCAACATTAGCTCCCGGTTGATTCTTTCTTAAACTCCAGCCAATTTTCTCTGCCCCTGCACGGTAGGCTTCTTTAATATTTTTGCTCGAGAAAGGCTTATTCCTCTGTTGATCAATTTCAGGATCGTTTTTTATCCTAAACTCAAGAGGATCCATTTTCAAGGCATGTGCAAGCTCATCAATAGCGCTCTCAAGTGCAAATGCACCTGTCGCCTCACCTGGACCCCGCATCCAAATTGGAACACCCAGGTCTAGTGGTAAAACGCTATAAGCTGTATTTACATTGTCGCATTGGTACATGAATTTCGACATGTTAACCACACCTTCTGTAAAATTCTCATAGGTGGAAGTTTGCGCGAAAGCTTTGTGGGTAATTCCGGTGAGTTTACCGTCCCTACTGGCACCCAAACCTATAGTTTGCACCGCTGCGGGCCGATTTCCCACCATGGTAAACATTTGGCTTCTGGAAATAACGAGTTTTACAGGTCTACCTAAATGCTTTGAAGCCATTATGGTTCCTATTTCAAGTGGCCATGTTTTTAATGCCATACCAAAAGCACCCCCTACAAATTCAGAATTAACCTGGACACTTTCCGGTGGTATTTTAAATAAATTAGCAATAGTGCCTTGCGTAGCTTTTACGCCTTGAGTTTTTGCGTAAACCGTGACCTTGTTATCGGGCCGCCAATCTGCAATGATCCCGTGGAGTTCCATTGGGTTATGTGTTTCGATAGGGATCGTATAAGTTTCCTCAATACTGACTTCTGCACTTTTGTAAGCATTTTCAATACCCCTCTTATAATCAGGTTGACCAAGTATTTTCTTAAATTCCTGGTTTTTCAGTGACCCTTCAAAATCCGTATTAAAATTCTGCTTGTCATAAGTTACCTTTACCAAAGCTGCCGCATGGGTGGCACGCTCAAGGGTATCTGCAACAACAAGGGCTACAGGCTGGCCATTGAAAAAAATCTTATTCGTATAAAAAATCTTCATTTGAGAGCCCCCGGCCTGGTCATATCCTGCGACAATGGGCTTATTAAGGTGTGAAATTACACCTAAAACACCTGGCACTTTTAAGGCTAAACTTGTATCAATTCCGGTGATAGTACCTTTCGTAACGGAACTGGTAACCAACACTCCATATGTAAGACCCGGCACTTTATACTCAGCAAAATACTTTGCTTTTCCGGTCACTTTATCTACACCGTCAACCCTATCCGTCTCATCGTTAATTAGTTTGACTTTCGAAAATTCATTCATTATACCCATGTTAGCGCCTCCATAATTGTGTTCGAAGCCAGTTGAACTTTAAAACCATTTTCTTTATAAGGTTTAGCGTTTTTTACAGCCAAATCAGCAGCTTGCAGAAAAGTATCTTTTGTTTTGTCTTTTCCAACCAAGAAGGCTTCAACTTCAGTTAAACGCCATGGCTTGTGTGCTACCCCACCCATAGCAACCCGTGCTTTGACTATCTTTTCACCATCTGATTCTAATGATACAGCCACTGAAACTAAAGCAAATGCATAAGATGCACGGTCGCGAACTTTTATATATTTTGACTTCTCTTTTTCCGATGCAACTATTGGTATCTCAAGTCGCACAATCATTTCCGCAGGCATTAGGTTATTATCTTTTTCAGGCGTAATACCCGGCAGGCGATGAAAATCTGCAAACTTTATTTTTCGTTCTCCTTTTGGACCAGCGATTACCACCCAGGTATCCAGTATGGCGAGCGCCACGCACATATCGCTGGGATGAACGGCAATACAACTTTCAGATGCACCAAAAATGGCATGCATGCGGTTATACCCTCCCAATGCAGCACACCCACTACCTGGTTTCCGTTTATTACAGGGCATTTCTGTATCATAAAAGTAGCCGCATCGTGTGCGCTGCATCATATTACCACCAACAGTGGCCACATTTCTAAGTTGCGGTGATGCACCGGCCTGCAGCGCTTCAGCCAATACAGGAAAGTTATTTATAACCAAATTATTTTCTGCTACATCGGCATTTGTCACCATTGCCCCGATGTGTAGCACATTATTGATCAGTTCTATCTTTTTTAAAGGAACTTGATTAATATCGATCAGCTTTTCCGGCGCGGTTACGCCACGCTTCATGAGATCAACTAAATTGGTGCCCCCTGCAATAAACTTTGCCGTCTTATCTTTGGCCGCTGCAGCTATAGCTGCCTTGGTTGAGCTTGCCCTTATGTATTGAAAATTTATCATATTTTTACTCCTGATTTTTGTACCTCTTCAATGGCATCTACAATATTCGGATAAGCGCCGCAACGACAAATATTACCGCTCATATACTCCCTTATTTTTGACTTTGAAACCGCGTGACCTTCATTAATGCATGCAATTCCAGACATGATTTGACCGGGTGTACAGTAGCCACATTGAAAACCATCATGCTTTATAAATGCTGCCTGCAAAGGGTGAAGCTCACTTCCATTCGCCAAACCTTCTATAGTGGTAATGCTTTTACCGTCATTCATTACTGCAAGACTCAAACAAGAGTTTATACGTAAACCATTAACATGCACAGTACACGCACCGCATTGTCCGTGATCACATCCTTTTTTAGTTCCTGTAAGTTCCAGCTGCTCCCTCAATAGGTCTAAAAGCGTTACTCTGGGCTCTACACTAAGTGAATGTGCCCTTCCGTTAACTATTACTTTTAGTGATACCTTTTCGAACAACTCAGCAAATTGCTCGTCTACATTACTATCAGCGGCGGCTAGAAGCTGTACCGGGGCCAGAGTTAGCGCAGTATATAGTGAAGATTGTTTGAGGAAGGTTCGGCGGTCATCACCTTGGTTTGATTTTAGGTTCCTGGTTCTTTTCATAGAAATTTTAACAACTGGATTTATAACAATCAATTTCGACAATTTGAATGGTAACAAAGCAGGTTTTTCGAATTTAGAAAGAGTCTATGGTTGTGTGGTGTATAGCTCGCTGATTGAGAAATTATTTAATCTCGCCTCAAAAAACATTCTGAAGCGCGCCATTGTATTATTAAATAATAACTGTTGCAACACCTAATTTTAACTTGAATGAAAGATTTAGTGTTGAGGGGCATTATTTAATTCAATTATTAGCAATTTATCAAAATCCAGCCTCCATATTATTTCGTAGATAATATAATTTTCGCTAAAATTTAAAATAAAAATACCTGTAAATAGACCAGACCTGATCAAGTAATAAACCACAAGAAGAACCTTATAAAACAAACCATGGAACATATAGGAAAGAACATCAAGCAATTAAGACAAAAAAGAAACTGGAATCAAAGTGACGTAGCTAAACAGCTGGAAATATCTACACCTGCTTTTTCAAAAATAGAAACCGGTATTACTGACGTTAATTATTCAAGGCTCGATCAAATTGCAAGACTATTTGAAGTGCCTATTACCAGTTTGCTTTCCTCAAATGGCGACCAGATGCAATCTGCCCGAGCAGAAGAATTACAGTTATTAACAGAAAAACTAAACAAAAGAGAAGAAGAAATCATTAAGCTACAAAGCCTTCTAATAGAACTCTATGAGGAGGTAAGAAAAAAATGATATCTAAATGCAGAAACTCCAGCGTAGTGTATACCAGCTTTTATTTGTTTTATTAGGTTTTAGTTTACTCTACTTCGGTAAAGAATTTCTTGTTCCGCTGGCGCTGTCAGCGATATTTGCTATGTTATTTATAGGACTTTGCAATTGGTTTGAACGCAAGGGTTTAAAAAGGGGCTTGGCTGCCATCATTTGCATTTTACTGTTTGTAGTTCTGATCGGGATAGTCGTATTTCTTCTTGGCTGGCAGTTGAGCAGCATGGCTGAAAATCTGGATGAGATGAAGCAACGGTTGTTGTCCATCATCAACAACATCCGTACATGGCTGCGCGGTACCGTAGGCCTTTCCATAGCAACCCAGGAAAAGATCATCAAAGAGCAAAGCGTTAGCGGATCTGGTACTACCGGACAAATGATTATTGGCTTTGCGGGTGGCGCACTTAGTATCCTGATAAATGCAGTCCTCGTAACTGTTTACATGTACTTGTTCCTTTATTACAGAACACATATTAAAAATTTCATTCTTAAGCTTGCACCCTCAGATGCTAAGGAAAAAGCAGCAGAAGTGGTATACAAAGCCGGGAAAGTTGCTCAAAAATACTTGAGCGGCCTGGGTTCGATGATCTTAATTTTGTGGATCATGTATGGCATTGGTTTTACCGCCATAGGTGTAGAAAACGCAATTTTCTTCGCAGTACTTTGTGGTATATTGGAAATTGTACCATTTATAGGAAACCTTACCGGGACATCTCTGACAATACTTTCTGTGATTGTGCAGGGAGGTGATACGAAAACTATCTTCATGGTACTTGGTGTATATATGTTGGTGCAGTTTATTCAGACCTACATTTTAGAACCAATGGTGGTTGGTGAGCAGGTAAATATCAATCCGCTGTTTACCATTATGTCAATCGTATTAGGTGAGCTAATATGGGGTATCCCGGGAATGATATTAGCCATACCCTTACTTGGGATAGTTAAAATAATATGTGACCATTCTGACGACTTAAAGCCTTATGGGTTTTTGATAGGGACGCAGCAGGCAAGAAAAGTAAGGAAATCACTATTCGGAAAAGTAAAGCAAACTGTATAACTGCCCAGTTCTAGTCTTCTCTCTTCTTGTTGATTTTCTTCTCCTCATGTAGGTCATCTGCCTTGTCGATGGAATGTGACTGGTGGATATCGTCATCAGCTTCCGCGCTATCGGAAAGCCGCTGGTAATACTTATGCAGGATATCAAGTTCCGACTCAGACAGATCCTCTATGTCTACCATACGGTTACTGGCATGTCTGCTTGCCGCTATTAGCTCATTCAATTTAAGCTGAATGGCCTTAGAATCCTTATTTTGAGATTTCTGAATGAGAAAAACCATTAAAAAGGTTATTATGGTAGTACCGGTATTGATGACCAGCTGCCAGGTATCAGAATAGTGGAAAACCGGCCCACTAAAGATCCATAGAATCACAATTAAAGCTGCAGCACCAAAGGCAATGGGGCTGCCCGTCCAGGTGGTGATCTTGTTCGACACCCGCTCAAAGAAGTTGTGTTGTCTTTTTTTCATTTGTTAAATATAGAAATCCAATATGCAAATAATAAGTTTAAACGGATTGCTTTAAAACAACAGAACAAACTTGATATTACTTTGTTCTAAAAGCAGATTTAAGGCTTAAAGATATTTAATGGAAAATCATGTTTACTGGATGTTTATCCTTGCCATCCCGGTTGCCTGTATTGCGTGGACAGTAACTAAGGAAGAAATATTTCGTGAACCAAGAGAATATTGTGTTGAAAAGTCTAAAACATGCAAACGGTTCTTTCAGAGAAAAGCTTTTTATATGGTTACGTGTGAGTATTGCTTCAGTCATTACGTAACACTGGCACTATTGATCATCACGAAGTATACCCTTTTGTATCCTGATTGGAGAGGCTATATTATAAGCGGATTTTCCATTGTATGGATTGCAAATGTATACATGAGCTTATACAATATAATAAGAATTGACCTTAAAAAAGGCAAGTTGATTGCTCAAAAAGAAGAAAAAAAGATGGAAAAGGGCGATCTTACCTCCTGATGATTCGCTCATCATCTTTCTCATCATCAGACCTGTCGTTACCTAAATTCACAGCGGGCATATTAGTCCTGTCAGCATCTTCGGGGTTAACCTTTTCATGCTGATCGTTCATATTTTCAATAGCCGGCAATTCACCTCCTGAACGTTTATCAGTAGCACTGTTAAATTTTGGCATGTTCAGCTTTTCAGTTTGTTCTACCTTGTAATTTTCTGAATCTGGGCTAGGTGTTGCTTTATTTTCCATAAAATATTTGCTATAACACAATCTTAACAGGCGGGGAACTCAAATGTTTTACAAACGTGAATTAGCCACAGTTTTGTCACAATGAAAAGAATGGTGAAGAGCTATATGGAATATTTATATTTTTGACTAAAATAATCAATTAGTCAAACTGTATGAAAACATACATCCCTTTCCTGGCCATATTTTTTTTATTGATTTCTTGTCGCGAGCCTAAATTAAAACTTCAGGCAGTTGACGCTAAACCTGTCAAACAAGCTACTGCAGACAGCATTAAGGGAGACACCTTGAGCATTAAAGAAAAAAAATCAGCCCATTAATTCTTTCATCAATTTATCAAAGTCGGCCTTTAGATTAGCCAATTCCTGTTCTACTACTGCCAAGCGAGCGTCAATGTCAGCGTTGGTTTTTGCAGGTGCTTCATCCTCAAATTCATGCTGAGTTATATCCGGAACACCGCCGAGCAAATGGACGTAACGGGTTTCTTTTTGTCCAGCGCGCTTAGGCAACTGCAAGATATATTTGGCCCCTTCTTGAGCCAGTCTTTCCAGCACTTCCTGAACCTCTTCCAAAGATTCAAATTCATATAATCTGCCCGAATTTGTGTTGATTTCTCCAGGTGTTTGCGGGCCTCTCAATAGCAACAAACATAGAACTGCAACATCTGCAGGAAGCACCGGGAATACGATTGCAAAATTATGTTTGTACTTTGTTGCCCTGCTTGAGCCTCCCATAGCTGTTGAAATCAAACCCTTTTTCTTGAGCGTATCCAGGGCCAATACCACTATTTGATCACTGTACTGTACCACCGGCTTACGTGAGGTTTTCTGATTACAGGCAACAGTAATAGCATTAACCGTCATAGGGTAATATTCTGGTGTAGTTTTAGCTTTTTCCATTAACACACCCAAAACTCTTAATTCTTCGCCAGAAAGAACCGGCAGTGCTTTTTGTTCATCCATTATTACGCTGTTCCAAGAATATTTTCTATTGCTGATAATTCTTCTGTGCTGAAATTGATTTGTTCAAGGCACTTTAAAGAATCTGCCAATTGCTCAGGCCTGCTTGCGCCAACTAGCACTGAAGTTACCCTATAATCTTTTAATAGCCAAGAGAGTGCCATTTGAGCGAGCTTCTGACCTCGTCCCTGAGCTAATTCATTCAATTTATTTAGCTGATCGATCCGCTGAGGAGTTATCTGGTCTTGTTGCAAAGCGCCATGGCTCTTAGCTGCCCTCGAATCGTCAGGGATACCAGCAAGGTATTTATCTGTTAAAAGCCCTTGTGCAAGTGGCGAAAAAGGTATACATCCTATACCTTCCTTACCCAAAAGATCGAGCAAACCACCTTCAACCCAGCGTTCATACATGGAATACTTTGGCTGGTGTATAAGACATGGAGTACCCAGTCGCTTTAAAATTGCTATCGCTTTTGACGCTTCCTCTGGTCTGTAATTGGATAAGCCAATATATAAGGCTTTTCCCTGACGTACAATCAAATCAAGCGCGGTCATAGTTTCTTCGAGCGGTGTTTCCGGATCCGGTCGGTGATGATAAAATATGTCTACATACTCCAGATTCATTCTTTTCAAGCTTTGATCCAGACTTGAAACCAAGTATTTCTTTGAGCCCCAATCGCCGTATGGTCCATCCCACATGGTATACCCTGCCTTTGACGAGATGATCATCTCGTCTCGAAAACCTGCAAAATCGCGCTTGAGCAAGATGCCGAAATTCTCTTCGGCAGAACCAGGGGGCGGACCGTAGTTATTAGCAAGATCAAAATGTGTGATCCCATTATCAAATGCCAGCTTTAAAATGTTTGCAGAATTCTCCAATTTGTCCACATGGCCGAAATTGTGCCATAAACCAAGAGAGATGGCCGGCAGCTTAATACCGCTGTTTCCGCAGCGCCTGTATAGCATTTTATGGTAGCGTTCTGGATTGGGTGTGTATTGCATATTGTGGATATTGTGTGCGAAGATGTCTCAATTTGTTGCACCAAATATATCATTTGAGAACGAAGTTCCGCCTTTTGCAAACCTTTTTTCCATTACTGCGTTATTTCTAATCAGAGGAAAACAGCACGAATGGGTAAACTAATACACATTGTAGAAGACGACGACGACATCAGGTTTATTGTAGAATACGTATTGGTTGAAGAAGGATATAATATAGCTTCTTCATCAAACCTGAAAGATTTTTATGACGCTATAGAAAAACAACATCCCGACTTGATTTTACTCGATGTGATGCTGCCCGATGGAAATGGTATTGACATTTGCAGATCAATTAAAGACAATCAGGATACATCAGACATAAAGATCATTATCATGTCTGCTCATGCAGCAGAAAAAGCTGTTATAGAGGAAGCCTGTTCAGATGGATTTATTAGTAAACCCTTTGATCTGGATTTCCTTTTGAGTTACGTTAAGAGAATTTTAGCGAATTGAATTTTCAGCGTCGACCTGCCATAGTGATCATCCGCTGTGCAAGCTCCTTACCTAGGTAGCGATCTATAATACCGTGTACGAGATAGAGGATTGGAGTCATCACTAGAGCCACTATAAATTTATATGTATAGTTGACGAGACCAATTGCGGCAACCATTTGCCAGCTCCAGCTATACTGTGGGTTGAGGTAAAATGCAATAAATATCACTACAAAACTGTCGATAAACTGCGAAACTAAGGTTGAGCCCGTTGCGCGGAGCCATAATGCTCTGTCACCAGTAATTTTCTTTATTTTATGAAATATTAGCACATCTGCAATCTGGCCGACCAAAAAAGCGATTATTGAGCCTACAATGATCCACATACCTTGTCCGAAAATACCTGCAAAAGCATTGTTCATATCCAGCTGTTTACCATTGACTGTTTGCGTAGTCCAAAAATCGGAAGCTGTTAAATGCATCGCTGCCCCTATTACGATGAAGGCATAAGAAATAAGTATCGCAGTAAGAATAGATAGGAAACGAACCTGTTTGACACCAAAATATTCATTAATGATATCCGTCATAATGAAAATGATTGGCCAGGTTAGCACCCCGGCAGACATATTAAAAGACAGATTTGGTACGCCGAGCAGATTGATTTTGAATTGACTTATACCCAGTGTACCTTCTACTGAAAATATTTTAACACCTATAAATTCTGAGAGGATTGCATTAGCAACAAAAAATGCTCCGAGTATGAGCAGCAGTTTGCTCTCTTTAGTCTTAAAACTCATATTAGGTTGAAATTATTAAATTATTCTGATATAACGGGATAAATATTATTTCTATTTTCGCCCTGGATGATAACTATTCAATCGAAACTTCCAGGTGTAAAAACCACAATTTTTTCAGTAATGTCTAAGCTCGCTGCTGAGCACAATGCGATTAATTTATCACAGGGTTTTCCGGATTTTGATTGCGACCCTAAATTGATTGAACTTGTTACTGATGCAATGAAGCAAGGGCATAACCAATACGCACTGATGCCTGGCAGCGCCGAACTAAGAGAAGTTATTGCAGCAAAAACGGAAAAGCTTTACGATGCTGTTTACAACCCAGATACGGAAATTACCATTACAGCCGGCGGAACCCAAGCCCTATTCACTGCACTTGCAGCTGTTATTAATGCCGGAGATGAGGTAATAATCTTTGAACCTGCTTATGATAGCTATGCCCCAGCCATTAAATTACTGGGTGGTATTGTAAAATCTTATGAAATGGCACCTCCCAATTATGAGATTGACTGGGAAATGGTTAAAAAACTTTTCACCGCAAATACAAAGCTCATCATATTTAACAGTCCGCAGAATCCTACAGGGAGAATTCTTAAAGAGAGTGATTTACAAGCGCTGATAAAATTGATTAATAACACAGACATACTCATTTTGAGCGACGAGGTGTATGAGCATTTGGTTTATGATGATCAAAAGCACTTAAGCATGGCGCTATATCCACAATTAAAAGAGCGAAGTTTTATAGTGGCCTCATTCGGTAAACTATTACATACCACTGGATGGAAGCTGGGCTATTGCATGGCACCAGAATACTTGATGAAGGAATTTAGGAAAGTGCACCAGTTTAATGTTTTCAGTGTAAATACGCCTATGCAGATGGGCATTGCAAAATATTTGCAGGATGAATCGAATTATGCAGGTTTGCCTGCGTTCTTTCAACAGAAACGTGACCTGTTCAGGTCGTTGCTTGCGGAAACCAAATTTAAATTATTACCTTGTAGTGGTTCGTACTTTCAGTGTGTGACTTACGAGGGTATAACTGATATACCTGATAATGACATGGCGGTTAAGCTGGTTCAGGAATACGGTGTAGCAAGCATACCTGTTTCGGCCTTTTACACCAGAAAGACGGATTTTAAGGTGCTGCGCTTTTGTTTTGCGAAACAGGAAAAAACACTGGAAGAAGCAGTTAAGCGTCTAATGAAATTATAATTTACATCCCTCAAATTAGAATTATGGAGCAGCCCAACTATCTGAATATCCCTAATTTAAAGATTACTATTTTCCAGGCGTATTTGTTTTGGGAAAATATAGATAAGAACCTCCAGAACCTGGCTTTGAGACTATCAATGGGTATCAAAGAAAAAACCGACCTTATTGTTCTTCCTGAAATGTTTAATACAGGTTTTAGCATGAATGCTGCAACGCTTGCAGAAGAAGTTAACGGAAAAACCATGCAATGGATGATCCAGATCGCTAAAAAATATGAATGCATTGTTGCTGGCAGCTTAATGATCAAAGAAAATGGTGATTATTTTAACCGTTTAATTTGGATGCTCCCAGACGGCTCTTTTAGTTTCTACAATAAAAGGCACCTGTTTGGCCTGGGCGATGAGGATAAAAACTACACCCCCGGTACCGACAAGGTAATAGTAGAACTGAAAGGCTGGAAAATACGCCTGGCCATCTGTTACGACTTACGTTTTCCTGTATGGCTGCGCAACAAGGACGAAGAATACGACATTCTATTGCTGATTGCAAGTTGGCCCGATAAGCGTTCGGCTCACTGGAATGCCTTAATACCTGCCCGCGCTATCGAAAATCAAAGCTATGTAGTTGCGGCAAATAGGGTTGGTCACGATGGTAAAGAAGTTTATCATAGTGGGCATTCGCAATGCATCGACCCCATGGGCAAAACGATCTATTACAAGCCGGAAGATGAAGATCTCTACACCTTTAGCATCAGCTATGAAGAAATGGTTAAGACAAGAAGGAGCTTTCCTTTCCTGAGAGACGCAGACAATTTTGAAATTGTATAAACTTATTAAACATGTTAAACCGTAGAAAATTTATTAAGGCAACCGCTGTTTCTGTGGCCACACTCTCCGTTGACCGTAAAACTGCGGCGGCAATGGCAAATGACTTATCAGCTCCTGCTTCAGGCAAACCCATTGTAATTTCAACCTGGGATTTCGGTATACCAGCTAACAAAGCAGCATGGAAAATACTTGCTAAAGGCGGCCGCGCCTTAGATGCAGTTGAGCAAGGTGTGCACGTGCCGGAATCTGACCCGAAAATACAGACTGTTGGTTATGGCGGCCTCCCCGATCGCGACGGTCATGTTACCCTTGATGCCTGCATTATGGATGAGTTTGGCAACTGTGGTTCGGTTGCTGGAATGGAACACATTGTACATCCAATATCAGTGGCCAGGCTTGTTATGGAAAAAACTCCGCATGTTATGTTAGTTGGGGATGGCGCATTACAATTTGCGCTTGAAAACGGTTTCAAAAAAGAAAACCTGCTAACTAAAGAAAGTGAGGCAGCTTGGAAACAGTGGTTAAAAACTGCGAAATATGCCCCGGTGATGAATATTGAAAACAAGCTTTACGAAAAGGCGGCCCCCACAAAATTGCCGGGCAACCAATACAATCATGACACTATAGGTATGCTGGCACTAGATTCCAAAGGAAACTTATCAGGAGCATGTACCACAAGTGGTATGGCCTATAAATTACATGGAAGGGTTGGCGACAGTCCAATCATTGGTGCCGGTCTTTATCTTGACAATGAGATTGGTGCAGCGACATCCACTGGAGTGGGTGAAGAAGTAATTAGGAATGTAGGAAGCTTTTTAGTTGTTGAACTTATGAGGCAGGGCTATTCCCCTGAAAACGCCTGTAAAGAAGCGGTAATGCGAATCATTAAAAAGAAACCGGATATTGCTAAAAATATACAGGTTGGATTTCTTGCGCTAAATAAAAAAGGAGAATACGGTGCTTACGCAATTCAAAAAGGATTTAGCTATGCAGTATGCAATGAAGAAAAAGACGACTTATTAATTGATGGAAAAAGTTATTACAGCTAGCGGATATGGTAAGTATGGAAGTCTGCGCCAACTCGGTTGAATCGGCTATTGAAGCACAAAAAGGCGGAGCACTAAGGGTTGAATTATGCGACAACCTGCTTGAAGGTGGTACTACCGCAAGTTATGCTCAAATTAAGTTAACCAAGGAACTGGTTTCAATTTCAGTATACCCAATTATACGGCCCAGAGGTGGAGATTTCCTATATTCTGAACTTGAGTTTGAGTTAATGAAGACAGACATTGCTACTTGCAAAAAACTGAACTGTGAGGGTGTTGTGTTTGGTATTTTGACAGCAAGTGGAGAAGTAGATTTCGAGAGATGTAAAGTGTTACTTGCACATGCTAAACCTATGAAGGCCACTTTCCACAGGGCCTTCGATATGGTAAATGATCAGTTTAAAGCTTTAGAACAAATTATTGAGTTGGGTTTTGAGCGCATCCTAACTTCGGGTGCAGAAACCTCGGCTTTGGAAGGCGCGGAGCGGATAGAAAAATTGATTCAGCGGTCTGGGGGAAGAATTGTCATTATGCCCGGTGCTGGGATTTCTATTCATAACATAGCTGAACTTATCGCAAAAACAGGAGCTAAAGAATTCCATGGCTCAGCAAAAGCACCAGTTGCAAGTGCAATGACTTACTGCAACCCAAAATTGAATATGGGCGGCAACAGGGATGAATTTGTTGTTGAAGTAACTAGTGCTTTGACAGTTAAAAATTTAATAGAACTGGCCAACAGTGCCGAATAGTTCATCCAAAATCTTATCTTTGCGCCACTGATGAAGCATATACGTAATTTTTGCATAATTGCACATATAGATCACGGAAAAAGCACTCTTGCTGACCGCCTATTAGAATACACTAAAACCATATCTCAACGTGAGTCGCAAGCTCAATTACTTGACAATATGGATCTTGAGCGCGAGCGCGGGATCACAATTAAAAGTCACGCCATTCAAATGAATTATGTGGTAGGTGACATTGAATACAACTTTAACCTTATCGATACCCCTGGACACGTGGATTTTTCTTACGAGGTATCCAGATCAATTGCCGCTTGTGAAGGCGCTTTGTTAATTGTTGATGCTTCCCAGGGTATACAAGCCCAAACCATATCCAATTTATACCTGGCTTTAGAGCATGACCTGGAAATTATTCCCATTCTTAATAAGATGGATTTGCCGGGAGCTATGCCTGAAGAAGTTAAGGATCAAATTATAGATTTAATAGGTTGCAAACGCGAAGAGATCATCCCTGCTTCCGGTAAAACGGGACTTGGAATCCCTGACATTATTCAGGCTATTGTCGACCGCGTCCCTGCCCCTGTAGGAGACCCGGATGCACCTCTACAAGCTTTGATATTTGACTCCGTATTTAATCCTTTCCGTGGAATTATCGCCTACTATAAAGTAGTAAACGGAGAAATTAAAAAAGGTGATAAGGTAAAGTTCATCAATACTGGAAAACAATACCTGGCCGACGAAGTTGGAATTCTTAAGCTGGACATGGCGCCGCGAACGGTTGTTAAAACCGGAGACGTAGGTTACATCATTTCGGGAATTAAAGAAGCACGGGAGGTTAAAGTTGGTGATACTATAACGACGGTAGATCGGCCATCTACAGAATCCATTCAGGGATTTGAAGAGGTAAAACCGATGGTTTTCGCCGGCATCTATCCTGTAGATACTGATGAGTTTGAAGAATTGCGTGAGGCCATGCACAAGTTACAACTCAACGATGCATCTATAGTATTTGAACCGGAGAGTTCCGCGGCACTAGGCTTCGGCTTCCGTTGTGGTTTCTTAGGTATGCTCCACATGGAGATCATCCAGGAACGCCTGGAGCGGGAATTTGACATGACGGTTATTACCACGGTCCCCAACGTATCTTACATTGCGAGAACAACTAAAGGCGAGGAAGTGATAGTTAACAACCCGTCGGACCTGCCTGACCCCAGTAAATTGGACTCGGTTGAAGAACCTTACATCAAGGCCAATATCATCACTAAAGCTGAATTTGTTGGTCCGGTAATGTCGCTATGTATTCAGAAAAGAGGAATTATTGCTAATCAGTCTTACCTAACCTCTGACCGTGTGGAGCTTATTTTTGAGATGCCCATGGGAGAGATCGTGTTTGACTTCTATGATAAATTAAAAACGATTTCAAAAGGATATGCTTCATTCGATTACCATCAGATTGGCTATAGAAAATCGGACCTGGTTAGATTGGATATGCTGCTAAACGAAGAACCTGTTGATGCTTTATCATCCTTAATTCACCGCAGCAATGCCTATGATTTTGGGAAGAAAATCTGCGAGAAGCTTAGGGAATTGATTCCACGCCAACAGTTTGAAATCAAAATACAGGCATCAATCGGCGCTAAAGTAATTGCCCGTGAAACGCTGAGTGCTTTACGAAAAGATGTGACAGCCAAATGTTATGGAGGTGATATTTCCCGTAAACGTAAATTATTGGAAAAACAAAAAGCAGGAAAGAAACGTATGCGTCAGGTAGGTAACGTAGAAATTCCTCAAACTGCGTTTATGGCTGTTTTGAAGCTGGATTAGCCATCAGCTTATTTTATCTATTGACTATTAAAAAAAACAAAGTATTTAAATGCAGTTACTTGACGGAAAATACGTATCAGAAAAAGTAAAGCTGGATATAGCTAACGAAGCCGCGGATTTTCTGGCTTCAAGTGGCCGTAAGCCCCATTTAATCGCGATATTGGTTGGTAATGACGGAGGTAGCGAAACCTACGTTGCAAGTAAGATGAAAAACTGCGAAAAGGTTGGGTTTAAGTCCTCATTAGTTAGGTATGACACCAATGTAACCGAAAAGGAACTGCTTGATAAGATTTGTGAAATAAATGCAGATAAGGGGGTTGACGGGCTAATCGTTCAATTGCCATTACCAAAACATATCGATCCAGAAAAAGTTACTGAAACCATAGACCACAAAAAAGATGTTGATGGCTTCCACCCTGTGAACCTAGGCAGAATGATGCGTAATCTACCTTGCTTTATTCCTGCAACACCTTATGGCATCTTAATGATGCTCCAAGCCTACAACATTGACACTACGGGCAAGCATTGTGTGGTAGTTGGGCGAAGCAATATCGTTGGCAGCCCTATGAGTATTTTAATGGCCCGCAATGCCAACCCAGGAAATTGTACCGTGACCCTTACCCACAGTAAGACGACCAACTTGAAAGAAATTATCCTGCAGGCAGACATTGTTATCGCGGCAATTGGCAAAAAGAACTTTATTACTGCAGATATGATTAAATCTGGAGCTGTGGTTATAGATGTGGGTATGAATCGCGAAGTTTCAGAGCAGACAAAGTCGGGCTATAAACTTTATGGTGATGTAGACTTTGAGCAAGTTTCAGAAAAGGCATCATGGATTACCCCGGTTCCGGGTGGTGTAGGGTTGATGACTATAGTGGGACTACTTAAAAACACTTTAGCTTCCGCTAAAGGTGAAATTTACTGATTAGCCCAATAACCTTTTCCATAAACTTTCTTTCATACCCACATAGAGCAAGCCCTTTCGTTTCTCTAATGGATAGATTTCAATATAATCCCCCTGACCGGCAGCACCTCGACCAGTTTTAAGATCGTATTCCCATCTGTGAATTGGACAGATCAATTGACCATTCTTACACCAGCCTCCGCTGAGAATACCGCCTGCATGAGGACATGAATTTTGAACGGCATAGTAAATACCATCTTCTTTTACGAGGCAAAGCTTTTTACCGTCAACTTTCACTTGTTTAACAAAATCATGTACAGGTAGCTCTTCTTCTATTTTGATCCATTTCATGTTTGACATTGTAAACCCTTAGTGGTTCACCACATAGTCATAAAACCTTTCCAATATACGCAGTTTGCCTATTGCTTCCATTATTTTATTACCTTTGCGGCCTTAAATATGGCACATCAAATCCCAGAAGACGGCACATTACTTCCATTGATGGAAGAATTCTATACAATACAGGGCGAAGGATTTAACACTGGTAAGGCGGCTTATTTTATTCGTTTGGGTGGCTGCGACGTGGGTTGCCACTGGTGTGACGTTAAGGAAAGCTGGGATGCTGAACTGCACCCGCTGACATCCGCCGATGACATTGTAAATAAAGCAGATAGTTTTCCCGGTAAGGCTGTAGTTATTACCGGTGGAGAACCACTCATCTACAACCTTGATTACCTAACAAAAGGGCTTCATGATAGAAAAATACTGACATTTATAGAAACTTCAGGCGCTTACCCTCTTTCTGGTGAATGGGATTGGATATGCTTGTCGCCGAAAAAGTTTAAGGCTCCACGACCAGACATCACTCCCTTTGCCAACGAACTGAAAGTAATCGTATTCAATAAAAGTGATTTTAAATGGGCTGAGGAATATGCTGCCACTGTCTCTCCACAATGCAAGCTATACTTGCAGCCTGAATGGTCAAAATCTAAAGAAATGACCCCATTGATCATCGAGTATGTAATGGCGAATCCAAGATGGGAAATCTCCCTGCAAACCCACAAATTTTTAAACATCCCATAGGTTTTCCTTCTTTTTGTGTTAAATTTAACTTGCCTGTAAATCGGCGAAGGGTGAAAAATTGGTTGATATTCCTTTTCTTATCTGCAACTACACTACAATTGAAGGCACAAACTTCAACTGTAAAAAAAGCGCAGGCTAGTTTCGAGAGGGCACAGCTGGCATTGAGGAAAGACGATTTTGACGCAGCCGAAGCCGCATTGAATGATGCTGTGACAGCTGATCCTAACTATCAATTTGCCTTCATCCAGCTTGCTGACATTCAACGTAAGCTAAAAAACTTCGGTAAAGCAAAAATTTCCTATAATAAAGCTTTTAGTATAGCTGCTCCGCAAGATGCACGTGTATATTACGGTATTGGTGAAGCTGAACTCAATACTGGCGACTACATTAATGCCAGGGCCCATTTTAAAATGTTTCTTACCCAATACAAAGGCGGCGACAAGGATTTTATTTCAAAGGCAAACAAATATTTAAAAGATTGTGAATTTGCAGTAGAGGCTGTGAACCATCCCGTCGACTATAAGCCTATCAACATGGGTATTGAAATTAATTCTGTTTACAGGGACTACTTTCCGGCAATTACTGCCGATGGCAACCAATTGATCTTCAGCAGAAACATAAATAACAATGAAGACTTTTATATTTCAGAGCGGCGCGGCGACAAGTGGTCTGTTCCAGCGTCTCTAAGCGATAAGATAAACACACCGAATTTCAATGAAGGTGCACAGTCAATATCTCCAGATGGCTTATACCTTTATTTCACAGGCTGTGGCAGGCCGGATGGAATGGGCAGGTGTGACATTTATATGAGCCACAAGGAGGGAAATTCATGGGGCGAACCTTTTAATTTAGGAAGCAAAGTGAATTCTCAATATTGGGATTCGCAACCCGCCATCAGTCCTGATGGCAGTACATTGTATTTTGTGAGCAACAGGCCTGGGGGGCTGGGCAGCTACGACATATGGAAAAGTACGTTGCAAAGTGATGGGTACTGGGGGCAGGCGGTAAACTTGGGTCCCGCTATCAATACGCCGTATGACGAACATACACCGTTTATGCATCCCGATGGTCAAACACTTTATTTTTCCTCAGATGGTTGGCCCGGGCTAGGCAGTAAAGACATTTTCCTAAGCAGACTTGATGATAATGGCACTTTTAATGTCCCTGAAAATCTTGGTTACCCGATTAATACATTCAACGAAGAAACCGGGCTAATTGTTACGCCAGAAGGCAGTGATGGATTATTCTCATCTGATTTGAAGGGTGGATTTGGTGATATGGACATCTATCATTTTAAAATGCCGGTAAATAAAAAACCACAGCCAATCACATATATCCAGGGAATTGTGAGGGATAAAGAGACAGCGAAATTTATTGATGCTGAGGTTAGGATCGTGAATCTAAAAACTAAAAAGGTAATTTATGATGACTTCACCTCTTTGCAAACCGGAAGTTTTTTAGCGGTAATGCCAGTCGGGGGCCGCTATGCTTTTAATGTAAGTGCAGATGGATACTTATTTTATTCAGAAAACTATCAGCCAAATACATCTTCTTTAAACAAACCCTATACAATTGAAATAGAGCTGTCTAAATTTAAAATTGGAAATAATGTTGTATTAAAAAACATCTTCTTTAATACCAATGACTATGAACTTTTGCCAGAATCAATTACAGAACTCAATAACCTGGCAGATCTTCTAAAAAAGAATCAAAATCTTTCAATTGAAATACAGGGCCATACAGATAATGTTGGTAGCGATGTGCTGAATAACAAGCTATCCCTAAATAGGGCAAAAGCGGTATACGATTATTTAATAGCCAACCAGATCGACACAAACCGACTTACTTTCAAAGGATATGGGAAATTAAAACCTGTAGCTGAAAATGAGACAGAAGAAGGTCGACAAAATAACAGGAGAACTGCTTTCGTAGTCACTAAAATTTAAACTATAGCCTGTCTTATCCTGATCAGCTTAATAAGTAACTCTTCCAGCAGATCAAGATGAAGCATGTTTGCACCATCTGATTTTGCATTGGCGGGGTCAGGATGCGTCTCAATAAACAAACCATCTGCGCCAACTGCGATTGCCGCTTTGGCAATAGTACCAATCAACTCAGGTTTGCCTCCGGTCACACCACTGGTTTGATTGGGTTGCTGAAGTGAATGCGTGCAATCCATTACCACAGGTACACCGAAACCCTGCATTTCGGGCAAGCCACGATAATCAACTATTAAATCCTGGTAGCCAAACGTATTGCCCCGGTCTGTGAGTATAACTTTATTATTTCCTGCCTCAACCACCTTCTCAACTGCAAATCTCATTGAAGCCGCAGATAGAAATTGCCCTTTCTTAACGTTTACAACCTTACCTGTTTTTGCAGCGGCAATTAGCAGATCGGTTTGTCGACATAGAAAGGCCGGAATTTGAAGCACGTCGACATAGGCAGCTGCCATGGCTGCTTCTTCATGTGCATGTATATCTGTAACTGTAGGCACATCAAAGGTATTTCCAATCTTCTCCAAAATCTTTAGGGCCTTTTCATCTCCAATGCCGCAAAAAGAACTTCCTTTAGAGCGGTTTGCTTTTCGGTAAGACCCTTTAAAAATATAGGGTATACCCAGTTTATCGGTAATGGTTACAATCTTATCAGCAATTCTCATCGCAATGTCTTCGCCTTCAATAGCACAAGGCCCTGCCATTAAAAAGAAGTTATCAGTTTGCTGATGTTTAAGTTTATTTAAAGGAAAATTGATCATTTTTTATAGTTAATTGCCTAGTTCTGACATGAACTTGATGCGCATCAATTGTATTTCTTCTCTAGAGTAGTCCGATTCTCCCAGTTCTTTAAGCGCATCATCGATGGAATCGTTCTCGGCAGACTGAAAATAATCAAAAACCTCATCCTGCCTGTCTTCGTCAATCAATTCATCCACAAAATATGTAAGATTAAGCTTAGTGCCCGAATTTACAATCGCCTCAACTTCCTTTAAGATATCATCATAGGTAATTCCCTTAGATTTGGCTATGTCTTCAAGGCCAATCTTTCTATCGATATTCTGTATGATGGAAACTTTTAGCTGAGATTTGTTGGCCTGTGTTTTAATAATCAGATCAATCGGACGTTCTATATCGTTATCCTCAACATATTTTTTTATAAGATCTAGAAATGGAGAACCAAATTTTATGGCCTTACCATTTCCTACACCAGAGATTTGTTTCAACTCATCCTGGCTAATTGGATAATGTGTACACATCTCCTCAAGTGAAGGATCTTGAAAAACAACAAAAGGCGGAACGTTCTTTTGCTTGGCAATCTTTTTTCTCAAATCTTTTAAAAGAAGGAGCAATTGAGTATCCAATGTGCCTGAACCGTGTTTCACATCGTCCTCATCATCGTCTGCTGCGCTTTCAATCGGTTCATTCAATATAAACTTAAGGCTGTAAGGGTTTCCAATAAAATTGTGTCCAATTTGTGTCAGCCCCAATAAACCGTAATTATCTATGTCTTTAGAGAGGAAATTGTTTAAAACTGCTTGTCTGATAAGCGATTTCCAATGGTTCTCACCTTCTACTACGCCAACGCCAAATTCTGGCAACTTGCTGTGTTCGTAAGCAATAGTTTGCGCTGTTTCAGATCCCATTATTAGATTTAAGATGTGCGCATCATCAAACTTCTCCCCCACCTTTTGAATCAGCTTTAGTAACACCAGCAAGGATCCTTCAGCTTCAAATTGCTGTTTAGGCTTTTTGCAATTGTCACACATGCAATTACATCCGGTTTCGTTAAAATTTTCACCAAAATAATGAAGAATTTGCTTTCTGCGACAGACCGCTGATTCAGCATAGTCGATGACTTCTTTTAAGATCTGAGTACCAATTTCCCGCTCTGCAACTGGCTTATCTTTCATGAATTTGGCAAGCTTGTCGACGTCTTTTTGTGCATAAAACGCAACACACACACCTTCACCCCCATCACGTCCAGCTCTTCCAGTTTCCTGATAATAACCTTCCATACTTTTTGGAATATCATGGTGGATTACAAACCGCACATCAGGCTTATCGATACCCATACCAAATGCGATAGTAGCAACAATCACTTCTACATCTTCCATCAAGAACCTATCCTGGGTATCCGCCCGAACCTTAGGCTCAAGACCGGCATGGTAAGGAAGGGCTTTTATACCGTTAAGTGTTAGTGTTTCCGCAACTTCTTCAACCTTTTTACGACTAAGGCAGTATATGATACCCGATTTACCGGTATTCTGTTTGATGTACCTGATAATCTCTTTAATTACATCCCGCTTCGGCCTGATCTCATAAAATAAGTTAGGTCGGTTAAAGGATGACTTAAAAAGTGTCGCATCAGACATCTGGAGATTTTTGATAATATCCTGCTGAACTTTTGGAGTAGCGGTTGCGGTAAGGGCGATGATTGGAATGTCTTCACCCAATCCCTGTATAACTTGTCTTATTTTACGATATTCTGGCCTGAAATCATGCCCCCATTCAGATATACAATGAGCCTCATCAACAGCCACAAAAGATATCTTTATAAGTTTCAGAAACTCAATGTTTTCCTGCTTTGAAAGTGACTCCGGAGCAACGTATAACAATTTAGTCTGCCCAGCTAGCAAGTCGCTTTTTACCTGGGTTATTTCCGATTTATTTAGGGAAGAATTTAAGAAATGGGCTATACTGTCACTACCTCCAAATGCCCTAAGCTGATCAACTTGATTTTTCATTAGAGCAATCAGGGGAGAAATAACAATTGCTGTACCCTCCTGCATTAGCGCAGGCAATTGATAACATATGGATTTACCGCCGCCGGTAGGCATTATTACGAACGTGTTCCTTTTTTCTAGAATATTGGTTATTATAGACTCCTGATCACCTTTAAAATTATCAAAACCAAAAAAGGTTTGTAAGTTGTCAAACAACGACTTTTTCACATCCATTTCGTGTATAAAATATTCAGTGCTATTTTTACTTCAAAATAACATAATTTTGCACTAATACAAAGCATCAATATACTAATTAATTCTGTTTGAAAAGTAAAAAATCTATAATACAAGATGCTGTCAGCACTTTAAATATGGAAGCGCAAGCTATTCTTGGGCTGATTGAAAACATAAACGAAGATTTCGAGAAAATCGTTCACCTCATCGTTAACAGTGAGGGAAGAGTGATTGTAACCGGCATCGGCAAAAGTGCCATTATCGCTCAAAAAATTGTTGCTACTTTTAACTCAACGGGAACACCGGCAATCTTTATGCACGCTGCAGATGCAGTGCACGGAGATCTGGGAATGATTCAAAAGAACGATATCGTAATTTGCCTTTCCAAAAGCGGAAATACTCCGGAAATAAAGGTGTTAACACCGCTGCTCAAGCAGACAGGAAACATTATTATCGGCATGGTTGGCCAGCTCAATTCAGAACTTGGGCTGCAGGCTGATTTTATATTGAACACCTATGTAGACAAAGAGGCTTGCCCGCATAACCTCGCTCCTACTACAAGTACCACTGCGCAGCTTGCAATGGGAGATGCACTTGCTATATGCCTCCTTAATGCCAGAAACTTCAATGAAGATGACTTTGGTAAGTTTCACCCCGGGGGCGCCTTAGGTAAAAGGTTATATTTAAAAACGGGCGACCTGGCTGTTAGAAATGCAAAACCAAGCATTCACCCATCAGCGTCGGTAAAAGATGTGATTGTAGAAATTAGCCAAAACCGTTTAGGTGCTGTTGTTGTTATTGAAGGCAATGAAATTTCCGGTATTATAACTGATGGAGACATACGCCGAATGCTGGAGCAACATTCAGATTTGACAAACATTACAGCCAGGGATCTTATGAACAGCAACCCGAAACGCGTAGACAAAGACCTCCTGGCAATGGAGGCACTGGAAATCATTAAAGAAAACAACATTACACAATTGCTAGTAACTGACAGCAACGGTTACTTCGGAATGGTGCATTTACACGACCTTCTTCAGGAAGGGATAATTTAGAACGATAATCAAATATGAATATAAATAATTATGCCCTGATAATGGCTGGCGGAGTTGGCAGCAGATTTTGGCCGGTTAGCAGAACAGAATACCCTAAGCAATTCATCGACTTTTTCGGGGTTGGTAAAACGCTAATTCAAAGCACATACGATCGTTTTCTAAATATTTGTCCGCCGGAAAATATTTTTATCGTGACCAACGAAATTTATATTGATATCATTAAAGAGCAATTGCCAAATATCAGCGATAACCAAATTCTTGCTGAACCAATCATGCGAAATACTGCACCATGCATTTCCTATGGTTCAATGAAAATTGCTCAGCTAAATCCAAACGCCACTATTGTAGTGGCACCTTCCGATCATACAATAACGAATCCAGGGGCATTTGTTGAAGCTATTGAACAATCTCTCAAAGCTGCCTCAGAAAATGATTGCCTGATTACACTCGGTATCAAGCCGAGCCGCCCTGACACGGGATATGGTTATATCCAATACACAGAAAATGCGTTAAAAACCGATGACCAAATTTTTAAAGTAAAAATATTCACTGAGAAGCCTAACCTTGATCTGGCCACATCATTTCTACAAAGCGGAGATTTTCTTTGGAATGCAGGGATTTTTATTTGGTCAGCCAAAGCAATAAATAAGGCTTTTCAAAGACACCTGCCTGAAATGCATGAAATATTTTATCAGGGTAATTCGTCCTACAATACTGAATATGAGTTAGCATTCATAGGAGATGCATATCAACAATGCACAAATATTTCTATTGATTTTGGTATAATGGAAAAAGCCGACAATGTGTACGTGCTGCCAGCCGATTTTGGATGGTCAGACTTGGGCACCTGGGCTTCGATATATGATATAGCCGACCATGATTATGTTGGAAATGCAGTTATACCTTCTGAGAAGGTAATGATGTTTAATTCATCCAATTGTATGGTTAACGTGCCGAAAGAAAAATTAGTAATCCTACAAGATCTACATGATTATATTGTCGTAGAATCCAATAACACACTTTTGATATGCCCCAGGACTGCCGAACAAAGCATTAAGCAGATTGTAGCAGATGTGAAATCGAAATTCGGAACAAAGTATATCTAGGAACGCTGCCTGATGGCTTCGTAAAGGATTACACCTGCTGATACTGAAACGTTGAGGGAATTGATGTCTCCGATCATTGGAATTTTAGCCAGGTGATTGGCCATACGCATAATTTCATTTGAAATGCCTTCATCCTCTGCGCCCATAACTATTGCTGTAGGAGCAGTAAAATCCGGAGCATAAATTAAATCATTTGTTTTTTCAGTACAGGCAACAATTTGAAGTCCGCATTCCTGCAAATATAACGCAGTTTTATGTAAACTGGCATGTCTGCAAACCGGTATAGAAAACAATGCGCCCGCAGATGTTTTAATAGCATCGGCGTTGATCTGTGCCGAATTTTTTGTTGGAACAACCAATGCATGAACGCCCGCACAAGCAGCAGTTCTGGCAATTGCACCCATATTTCTAACATCAGTAATGCCATCAAGGATTAATACCAGCGGCACCTCCCCTTTTTCATAAATCAGTGGAATTATATCTTCAATTTTTTGAAAAGTAATTGATGATACTACCGCAATCACCCCCTGATGATTTTTTAGGGTCATCCGGTTCAGCTTTTCGATCGGAACATTGTGAACCGGGGCTTCTACATCTTTTAAAAGCCCTTTTAATTCCATGATAATTCCACCCGTAAGTCCGCGTTGCAGATAAATGCTCTCTATCTCTTTACCAGCCTTAATGGCTTCAATAACAGCTCTTATGCCGAAAATAAATTCGTTGCTTTCTTTTTGTCTGGGCGCTCTTCTGGAATTTTCCATAAATAATTTTGAAGCGCAAAAATAGTTCAAATTATGGGCATTAAGTAATACTTATTTCAGCGCACTACCAGCATGCTTATCAACAAAAAATTGTTGGCAAATTGTTCAGTTTGTTTTGCAACTTGTTAAAACAAATTATTTTAGGCTAAACGAATGTGTATAAAGATTTTGAGGGCTACCTTAATTTTTAACTATTTTTGTCCCTATGAGTACTGATAACGGAACACAGGGACAAGAGCGAACAAACTTTACAGCAAGGAAAAACAGGCTTACAAATTCGATGAGTACTTTAGGCAAATTACCGCCTCAAGCAATCGATTTGGAGGAAGCCGTACTTGGTGCGCTCATGCTTGAAAAAGATGCCCTTTCTACAGTTATCGATATCTTAAAACCTGATATATTTTATCATGAAGCGCACAAAAAGATTTTTGAAGCTATACAAGGTCTATTTCAAAAATCAAAACCTGTCGATATTTTAACTGTGACCGCCGAGCTAAGGACGCTTGGATTGCTGGAAATGGTTGGTGGCGCTTACTACATCACGAATTTAACCAACCGCGTAGCCTCAGCTGCAAACATTGAATACCATGCCCGCATCATCTCTCAAAAGTATATACAACGGGAACTGATTCGCATCTCTTCAGAAATTATACAAAGTGCTTACGAAGACACAACAGATATTTTCGATTTGCTGGATCATGCAGAAAAGAACTTGTTTGACATTGCACAGAACAACCTTCGCAGGGACACTCAGAAAATGGACGAGATCATTAAACAGTCTTTGGCAACCCTGGAAGAACTGCGCGGTAAAAGTGACGGTTTAACCGGTGTGCCATCTGGCTTTACAGACCTCGATAGGATGACTGGCGGATGGCAACCTTCAGATCTGGTAATTATTGCGGCAAGACCGGCAATGGGGAAAACAGCATTTGTACTTACTTGCGCCAGAAACGCTGCTGTGGATTTCAAAAGACCTGTGGTTGTATTCTCGCTGGAGATGTCATCAGTGCAATTGGTTAACCGTTTGATTTCCGGAGAAACGGAAATTGAGCAGGAGAAAATCAGAAAAGGTAACCTTGCCGAATGGGAATGGCAGCAATTGCATAGCAAAATTGGTACTTTGACAGAAGCGCCATTGCTAATCGATGATACACCAGCCCTAAATATTTTCGAGTTCAGGGCAAAATGCAGACGTTTGAAATCCCAGTATGATTTGCAGTTAATCATCATCGATTACTTGCAGCTCATGCACGGAAAAGGAGAAGGTCAAAGTGGCGGTGGAAACCGCGAACAGGAAATTGGTAGTATTTCAAGGGCATTGAAATCTGTTGCTAAAGAACTAAATGTACCGGTGCTAGCACTTTCCCAATTGAGTCGTGCCGTAGAAAGCAGGCCCGGCGCAAATGGTAAACGCCCTATGTTGTCAGATTTGAGGGAATCGGGATCAATTGAGCAGGATGCAGATATGGTGCTATTTCTTTACCGTCCTGAATATTACGGCATCACAGAAGATGAGCAAGGCAGATCTCAGGCAGGTATTGGCGAGGTAATTATTGCTAAACATAGAAACGGTGAGACTGGTATAGTTCCATTACGATTCATCGGTAAATATGTGAAGTTTGTGGATCTGGAGGATAATTTTGCCGCCCCAACTTCATTCTCGCTTACTAACCCAAGTGCAGGCATGATGCCTTCTGTGGATTTTGACAGGCCATCTGGTAATGTAATCATCAAGCCTTCCAGAATGGACGATATGCAGGACGACGATGTGCCTTTTTAAATAAAGTAACCTAGCAATATTCCCGCAAACACAATTAAAGTGGGACTCACCTTTGTGAAGTTTAAAATCAGAAAAGTAACAAGTAAAATTGCGATTGCCATTACATCCAACCGAATTGGAATAACCAGCAATATAAAGGCCGCTATAATAAAGCCTACACTTACCGCATTAATACCCGATAGGGAATGTTTTATTCTCGTTATTTTCTTTAAATCATCCCAAAAAGGAACAATAAACAGCACTAAAATCAATCCGGGTAAATTTATTCCGAGTACAGCTACTGTGCCCCCTAATATCTGGCCCCAAAGTCCATATCCAAAGTTTCTCATGCTTAATGCACCAATATAACTCGTAAAGGAAAATGTTGGGCCCGGCAGCGCTTGTTGTAAAGCGAAGCCTGAAAGGAATTCTGGAGCGTGCAAATACTGCTTCATCTGCACAAATTCTGTAAACATTAAAGGCACCAATACTTGTCCGCCGCCAAAAATAAAGATCCCATTACGGTAAAAATTTTCAAACAGGCGTATCGGTAAGCTCACCGGTGATGTTCTGTTAATTATCGCCCCCAACAAAGCCAGAAAAAGTAACACACCAAAAAAATAAATCAGTTTTCTTCGGTTGATGTTTGAAAACAACCTAACCCTAATTTCGCTTTCCTCTTTGGGTGTCTCCATAGCGGAAGAAAACATACCGCCAATTAATATGCCCAATGGAAATACATAAGCATTTTTTAACACAAGGGTGGAAATTGCGGCTGCAATAGCTAAGAAAAAAGCCAGTTGCGAATTGAGCACTCTCTTAGACAAGTTGTAAGCTCCAAATGCCACAATGCCAAGGGCAATGGGTTGTATGTACTCCAAAATATCTGTAAACTTCTGCTTTTGATCCAGCTTAGCAAAACTGATTGCCGCGAAAGTCATAAGAGCTGCTGAGGGTAAGATCCAAATTATGAAAGTAATGAGAGATAATCGAAGTCCCCCAACTTTATACGCAATACCTACTAATGTTTGTGTGGAAGCCGGGCCAGGCAAGACCTGCGCAAGTGCATGAATTTCAAGCAGCTGTTCTTCAGAAACATAGCGTGTATTTTTAACAAAATATTTCAGAAGCAATGATAAATGTGCCTGGGCACCTCCAAATGCAGTACAAGTAAAAAAAAATACATCTCTTAGAAATAGTAATTGCTTCCTATTCATTTCCCAAAAGCTTAATCGTCTTCATAGTCTAAGCCCGAGGCGGAATTGAATGCCCCTTGCAATTCCGAAAAGGCATGCATATCATGCTTAGTTCTGGCGGCAGTCATGCCTAACTGGTAGGTGCTAATGGCTGCTTGCTTATTGTCAACCTTTTCATACAATTTGCCAAGGTGATAGTAAGTGCCCACGTAATCCGGATGTTCTGAAACCAATTTCAAATAGTATTCGAAAGCACGTTCAAAATCGTTGGCAGAATTATACTCCGTAGCAAGTGCATACAAAACAAAAGGATCATTTGGATCGCTTTCCAAAAACTCTAACAACTTGTTCAATCGGCTATTTTGCATTTTTTATCCCTGCTTTTTTAATTAGATTTGCAAAAGACATTTCGGCCACTGGCCGGTTGTTTCTGACGAACCTTTATATAAATATCAAACGTATGAAAATATTAGTGTGTATCAGTAATGTGCCCGACACGACGACAAAAATAACTTTTACCGACAACAATACACAATTCAATACCGCTGGAGTACAATTTATAGTTAATCCTTATGATGAGATTGCATTAGCGAAAGCCATAGAACTTTGCGAAGGTGGAAAAGGGACCGTAACCGTAATCAATGTTGGAGAAAGTCAGACAGACCCCACAATTAGAAAAGCTTTGGCAATAGGAGCCGATGACGCTGTGAGAATTAACGCTGCCCCTAGAGACGCCTATTTTGTTGCCTATCAAATTGCTGAATATGCAAAAACTGTTGATTTCGACATGATTCTGTGCGGTCGTGAATCCATTGATTACAATGGTTCGCAAGTTGCTGCAATGGTTGGAGAATTTTTAGATATCCCATCTATTTCAATCATCAAGAAACTTGACTATGACGGTGCTACGGCTACCATTGATCGCGAGATTGAAGGTGGAAAAGAAATTTTATCTGTAACAGGTAAATTTATTGCCAGTTGCGCTGAAGGGACCGCTGAACCCAAGATTCCGAATATGAGAGGCATAATGTCTGCCAGAACTAAACCCCTTGAGGTACTTGAGGCAAAGGAGATAGCAACGCTTACTGCTGTGAAGAAATTTGAAACACCTCCGGCACGCGGAACTGTCAAACTTGTTCCCGCTGAGGATCCCACCAAATTAATCGATCTGTTACACCAGGAGGCCAAAGTGATCTAAACTTTCCCAATAATATTAATCTAAAGACCAATATGTCAGTTTTAGTATATGTAGAACAAGTTGATGGTAAATTTAAGAAGTCGGTATATGAAGCTGTCTCTTATGCGAAAGCCATTGCAGATAAACAAAATACAAATTTAACAGCGATAGCGATCGGTAATGTAGAAGATAGCGAGTTAAAAACACTCGGAACTTACGGTGCGGCAAAGGTGTTAAAAGTTAATAATGATCAGTTGAGCAGTTTCGTAAACCAGGCTTATGCAGCAGTTATTGCAGAAGCTGCCAAACAAGAATCTGCAGACATTGTAGTATTGTCAAATTCATTTTCAGGAAAAGGACTTGCACCGCGCATAGCCGTGAAGCTTGAAGCTGGTCTGGTAGATGGGGCCGTTGAATTGCCTCAGCTGGATGGAGGTAAATTTCAGGTGAAAAAAACAGCGTTCTCAGGAAAGGCTTTTGCCATCACCGAATTAAGCTCTGCTATAAAAATAATAGCGTTGAACCCTAATGCTTTTGGTGTTAAGGAATCTCCTGCAGACGCCGTAATAGAGACCTTCAGCCCTTCAATAAAATCAACAGATTTAAGTGCTGTTGTCAAGGAAATTGTACGTGCGACAAACAAAATATCCCTTCCGGATGCAGAGTTGGTTGTATCAGCTGGCAGAGGCTTAAAAGGCCCCGAAAATTGGGGAATGATTGAAGAACTAGCTGGATTACTTGGCGCAGCTACAGCATGTTCTAAACCAGTTTCAGATGCCGACTGGAGACCACATTCAGAACACGTTGGTCAAACCGGTATCGCCATTAGCCCAAACCTCTATATAGCGATTGGTATTTCTGGTGCAATACAGCACCTTGCGGGCGTAAGCTCCTCTAAAGTCATTGTCGTAATCAACAAAGATCCCGAAGCACCTTTTTTCAAAGTGGCAGATTATGGAATTGTTGGCGATGCTTTCGATGTAGTTCCAAAATTAATTGAAGCTTTAAAAGCCCACAAGGGTTAGTTATTAGAGGCTGCCTTTTCTTAGGCAGCCTTTCATTTTTAAATATGAAGAAAGTAAAACTCGATATTGTAGGTTTATCGTACAGCCAGACGCAATCTGGCGCCTACGCCCTTGTCTTGGGCGAAGTAAATGGCCGAAGAAGACTTCCAATAATTATAGGTGCATTTGAAGCTCAGGCGATTGCCATTGAGATTGAACAGATGACTCCCAGCAGGCCTCTTACACATGACCTTTTTAAAACTCTTGCTGAAGCTTATCAGATACAGGTTCAGGAAGTTTTAATTTATAACCTCGTTGAAGGTGTGTTTTTTGCCAAGTTAATCTGCAGTAACGGAGAAGGAATTCAGGAAATCGATGCCCGCACTTCAGATGCGATTGCCCTCGCCGTGCGCTTTAATGCTGCAATCTATACTTATGAATTCATATTATCATCCGCCGGAATCGTCATCGAAGGGAATGACCTGCTTTTCCTTGAAAATATGGATAACATTCCAAAGGAACAGGGCTCTGAAGACATCACCACTTCAATACCCGGTTCAGGTTATAAATCTCTTAGTATCGAAGAATTACAGCTGAAACTACAAGAAGCATTGACAGAAGAAGCATACGAAAAAGCAGCACGCATCAGGGACGAAATAAATAAAAGAAATAAGGGCGAATAACGTATTTTATTTTACAAATAGTTCTATATTCAGGCTTTACTTTCGAAATCAACCAAAATATTATGATGAATGTTAAGTTTCGCTTAACGCTGATGAATTTTTTACAATTCTTCGTGTGGGGTGCCTGGCTAATTACGATCGCGAACTACTGGTTTGGCACAAAGCAATGGGATGGCACACAATTCGGCGCCATATTCGCCACTATGGGCTTCGCTTCCCTTGTAATGCCAACATTAACTGGAATAATTGCCGACAAATGGGTCAACGCAGAGGTTCTTTACAGCATTTTGCATATTCTATATGGATTGGTTCTTTTCTACATTCCACAGGTTGGCAGTCCAAATGAATTCTTTTGGGTAATGCTTCTGGCAATGTGTTTCTACATGCCTACCATTTCATTAAGCAATTCAATCTCTTACACCACGCTTAAGTCCACCAATATGGATGTGGTGAAAAACTTTCCGCCAATACGGGTCTGGGGAACTGTTGGATTTATAGTGGCCATGTGGATCACCAATCTCACAGGAAATAAGGCAACAGCTTATCAGTTTTATATTGCAGGAATTGCCGCTGTCGCACTTGGAATTTATGCATTGAGTTTACCTAAATGCCCTCCGCAAAAACTTAATGATGAAAAGAAAACTTTCGCGCAGACATTCGGTTTAACTGCATTTAAGCTATTTACAGATTATAAAATGGCTTTGTTTTTCATCTTCTCAATGTTCCTGGGCGCATCACTTCAATTAACAAATGCTTATGGTGATGTCTTTCTGGATGAATTTAAGCTATTGCCAAAGTATGCAGATTCATTTGTGATCAAATATTCTACCATTATCATGTCTATCTCTCAGGTTTCTGAGACCCTTTTTATCCTTGCCATTCCTTTCTTCCTAAAACGCTTTGGAATTAAAAAGGTAATCGTTATTGCAATGTTTGCATGGGTACTTCGCTTTGGTTTATTTGCCTATGGTGACCCGGCCGGAAATCTTTGGATGATCATCATGTCCTGTGTTGTGTATGGCATGGCATTCGACTTTTTCAATATCTCAGGATCATTATTCGTAGAGACATCCACTACTCCAAAGATGCGCTCCTCGGCACAAGGAATGTTTATGATGATGACAAATGGATTTGGTGCTGTGCTAGGCAGCTTAATATCAGGCTGGATGATTGATAAATATTTTACTAAGAATTACACAGACATAAGTTCTCTGGCAAGCCACGTGGATGCTGAGGAAACCAATAGTCATCTCATCACTTTTCTTCAAAACAAAGGCATCACTATACTAGAAAATGGCGACCTAAGTCGGGCACTGGACGTGAAGGACTGGCATCAAATATGGCTTGCTTTTACGATCTATGCATTAGTAATCACCATCATATTTGCCTTGGTTTTTAAACACAAACATACCAGGGCAGAAGAAGCCGCCATCGAGGCGATGAACCATTAACCTTTCCTATGTCTAACGGTAAATATAGAAAAGACCATACCTGCTTAAACTGCGGGCATCATGTAGAACATCATTATTGTAGCAGTTGTGGTCAGCCCAATTTGGAACTGAAGGAATCGTTTTGGGCATTTATTGGGCACAGCATCGCCCATTACTTCCACTTTGACTCAAAATTCTTTCAAACACTTGAACCTCTACTTACGAAACCCGGGTTAATTACACAGGAGTATCTGTCCGGAAAACGTGCCAGATACATAAATCCTGTAAACCTGTACATCTTTGTATCCATCGTTTATTTCCTCATTGTTCCTGCTGCCAGAGATAAACATATTAAAAAGGATCACAATGAAATAACGGTAACAACCCCTGCCACTATCGATAATTTAACACACCAATTTCAGGATAAAGATGCGAATGGTGTAATTCAGTATGGCATCAATGCAGCTAAGGCTGTTGTAATTAAGGATAATTTTAAAAAAATGTCTTTCACCAGGCAACAAACTTATTTGGATAGCCTAAAACGCATAACGGACACCCTTAAAGCTGAACCTTTTGAAGACCTAATTGAATCGCTGGAAAAAGTTCACATCATAAAACAAGATAGTACTTTTGAGGCTTACCTGCTCAGGCAACAAAAATTACCAGAAAATAGACGCGATAACTGGTTCAAGAGGCAGTCAAAAAAACGGGACATCATCATAAATGCGAAATCTGCTAAGGGCGACTGGACCATCGGGGACGAAATAAAAAAGTATCAACCGAAACAGTACTTTTTGCTTATGCCCTTGCTGGCTTTTTTCATCATGATCAGTTTCCGGAAAAACCAGATTTACTACCTGGACCATCTCATTTTTACCATTCATGGTATGACTGCCTATTTCATAGTCTCAATTATCTTCTACCCCATCGTTAAATATGTATTTGGAATTGATTCCATGATGGGTGATTTAATCGAATACGGTATTATCGCCTGGATATGCTGGTACCTGTATACAGGGCTCAGGGTCTTTTACAATCGGCCAAAAGGAAAAACCATCGGCAAGATGGTGGGACTCTTCTTTTTATATACCTTCTCACTCTACATAACAGAATCGCTGGTGAGGAATTTTATCTATTATTTCATGACTTAATAAAGGGCTGATGGCACAGGAATTAGTCAGCGCAAAAAATTAGCCCAATAAAAAAAGCCGTTCAAGTTAAGTTGAACGGCTTTTTTAATAACCTTTAAAAACTATCTGTTTTCGATAGTTTCAATTTCACGATCTGTATGACCGGTATAAATCTGACGCGGACGGCCAATTGGTTCTTTATTTTCATGCATCTCTTTCCATTGTGCAATCCATCCCGGCAAACGTCCTAATGCAAAAAGAACGGTAAACATATCCGTTGGAAATCCAAGGGCCCTGTAAATGATTCCAGAATAGAAATCTACATTAGGGTAAAGCTTACGCTGCACAAAATAAGGATCACTCAATGCAGCCTCTTCCAACTTCTTGGCAATCTCCAAAACAGGATCATCAATTCCTAATTTATCAAGAATTTCATCACACGCCTTTTTTATAATTTTAGCTCTCGGATCAAAGTTTTTATAAACCCTGTGACCAAAGCCCATCATCCTAAATGGATCATTTTTATCTTTTGCTTTATTAATCCACTTCTCCGTATCGCCACCGTCTTCTTTGATTAGCTCAAGCATTTCAATTACTGCCTGATTTGCACCACCATGCAGCGGGCCCCATAGCGCAGCAATACCTGCAGAAACTGAAGCATATAAATTACAGTCAGACGAACCAACCATTCTCACAGTGGAAGCAGAACAATTTTGTTCATGATCTGCGTGAAGGATAAGTAACGTATTCATAGCATTTACTACAACCGGATCAATTTCAATCTCTTCGGTACGCTGACCGAAAATCATATTAATGAAATTGCTAACGTAGTCGTATTTATTTTTAGGATAGATCAGCGGGTGTCCTAAAGACTTTTTATAAATGAACGATACAATTGTAGGGAATTTAGCCAGTAACTTGATCATAGTCAAGTCCATAGTTTCTGGAGAAGAATTCGCATTCAGGGATTCCGGATAGAAAGTAGAAAGCGAACATACCAGGGAGGCTAGCTGAGCCATAGGATGCGATTTAGATGGATAGCCATCTAAAAATTTCTTCATATCCTCATGAATCAACGTATGCGCTGTTATCTTCTTTTGAAACTCATCCAGTTCAGCTTGCTTTGGTAAATCGCCATATATTAGCAGATAAGCAACTTCAAGGAAAGTGGATTTTGCGGCAAGCTCTTCAATTGGATAACCCCTATATTTCAATATTCCTAATTCTCCGTCTAAAAATGTGATGGCGCTTTTAGTAGAACCTGTGTTTTTGTATCCAAAATCTAATGTAATGTGACCGGTTAAATCCCTCAACTTTGAAATATCAATGGCCTTCTCTCCTTCAGATCCTGTGATTACAGGAAACTCATACACCTTACCATCAATCTTTATTTCTGCAATATCTGACATATATA
>JAZKHD010000003.1:0-79888 GCA_040385565.1 Bacteroidota bacterium
AAACATAACTTGTGTTAAGAATAATCAAAGTAGTATATTTTGTCCAACAAAACCAAATTTACAGAGGAATTAAAGCGGTTTGAACAACTGGAAGGCAACAATACTCAGCTACTTTCAAAACTCGATGAGCTTATTATCCTGTTGGAAAAAAGCGATCTGGACTCAGAAAATATCCGGGAAATTAAAGTTAAGATCAACAAAACACTTGATCAGAAGCTAGTTGGTAAAAGCCTGATCAAAGAAGTGAAAGATGTTGCTACATCAAATTTGGATAAAATGGACCAGTTGGATAAGCTCGAGCTTTTGCTGACCAATAACCATTTCGATTCGGCAGATGCGAAGAAAATCAACATAAAATTGGGTATTAGCCGATTCATTCGGGGAATAATTGGTCTATTATTTGTTACCTTAGGCTTTGCAATGATCATCATGCCGGCGCCGCCGTATTTTGAAATGTTTACTGTATTCTATTTCAATCCTAATGACGGCGTTACCTTGATGGACCTCATCTCACTGATCATCGTTGCCGTAGGGATATATATTATGATTAATGCTTTACTAAACTTAAAAAACGATGAATAGAATCATCTTATTGGTAGATGACGATATTTTTCAATTGCGATTGTTTGAAAAATTGCTAACATCTAATGGTTATAACTGTAAAATAGCTTTGTCTGTTGATGAAGCAGAGACAATTTTACAATCTGAAACCCCCGATCTCATTGTATCAGACTTTGAGATGCCAGGCAAAGACGGCTTCGAATTCAGGAGACGCCTTCTTAAGGAAGACTCTTTTAAAAATATTCCTTTTCTGTTTTTAACATCTATAAATGATAAAGACAATGTACAGCAGGGCCTTGATCTAAAAGCCATAGATTATATCGCCAAAAATACACCCCCATCACACATATTATCTAAAATAGATAACCTGTTACAAGCTGTACGGGAACATTATGAGCGCTCTTTGAGCGAAGTAAAGGGGATTGCAGAACGTTTAAATCTTAGAAACATACCAAAGCAAGCTCCTAAGCTTAAAAAATTCAACATAGATTATTTCAATCAAACTTATCAAAACCAGCCTGGAGGAGATTTTATTGACTTTGTGCAAATAAATGACCGCTATACATTTGTGATACTGGGCGACGTAATGGGTAAAAAATGGGGTGCTTGGTTTTTCTCATTCAGCTTTTTAAGTTACATCAGATCGGCAATCAGGCTATGTGTATTTGATGAGAACTACTCCTTATCAGAGATTTTGAATAAACTAAACAGGGTCATTTATGCAGATGAGCTTTTGAGTGATATCTTCTCTACCCTTAGCATTATCTTGTTAGACGATGAGTTGGGAACTGTTAAATATGCCGGCGCAGGTGATCTGCCGGTTTTGAAGTTCGAAGAAGACCAAAATGAGCTAAATTATTTCCGCGCAGATGGTATCCTGCTTGGATTTTCAGACCAGGGCAATTACAATGAAATGGACATTCAAATGGAACCAGGTGAGGAAATTTACATGATTTCTGATGGAATGATTGATTTTGAAATTGATGGTGAAAAAAGATCCGATATCAACTTATTCAAAGAGAAATTATTTAATTTTAAGAAGAACAAAGAGACCATACAAAACATCAAAAACCGACTGTTCGATAAACATGTTTCACAAGTTGATGATTGCAGTATCATCATTATAAATAAGTTATAGATGAACGTAAAAAAACAAAACATTGATGACCTCGTTTTGCTGACTATAGTAGATAAGGATGCTAATCTATCTAAATCAGAAAACTTCAAAGAGATTGTTTTTAAGGAAATAGAATCAGGAACCAGAAAGTTAATTATCTCATTTGAGCATGTAGAATATTTGGACAGCTCTTTTCTGGGTGCGTTGGTAGCGATCTTAAAAAACCTTGTGCCCAAAAATGGCCAGCTAACGCTTATTGAGCTTAACAATGACATCAGGAACCTTTTCGAACTGACCCGCTTAGACAAAATTTTTGATTTAAAGAATTCTTTAGAAACCGCTTTGGAAGGATTTAAATGAATGCCCTGCCTATAACAATCAACCTGGAAATACCCAATGACCCGGAACGCATTTCCGAGTTTACAAAAACTGTTCTGACGACTGTTCAGGAACACGTAGCACTGGATTTGGGATATCAAAGAAGAATTAAGTTGATCATGATTGAACTGATCACTAATTCAATTAAGCACTCGGAGGAAACTTCCACAACCATACAGATGACGATCGATCATCCCCATCTGAGCATTCAGAAGATCGAGAAAGGATTAAAAATCGAGTTTAGTGCATCTTCCCCTCAAATTCCATTCGAGGAGATTGATGCTATCTTAAATGTAAGCTTCTCTGATGTAAACAGGCACCACATCCAGCCCCTGGATAAGTATAAGTTCAAATTCTTGAAACCTTCAGCAGATCAGGAGCTTACAATTGATCATATCCCGGAACATTTCGGATTATATATCATCACGATGGCTTCAGATAGTTTTATATATCAATATAATCCGGATTTGGGTGAGAATAGCTTCATAGTCCACTTAAATTTCTAAATTTGCATCGTATATAGGTTTAAAATTTAACCTAAAGTATAAAAAAGTTCGGGAAGAGTCCTATAAAAGGTGATAATAAACAGGGAGGTAACAGGGAGATAACAGGGACAAAATCCCTTGTATTTCCGAATTAACTCCTAATTAATTTCGTATTAGATTCTTATTACATATAATATCTTTATTATCTTACCCCGAGTTTAAATCTAATTCGAGATGGCAGTAATTAAAAAAGGAATTATGGGCGGGTTCAGTGGAACCGCCGGAACAGTTAATGGGTATAACCTGATGGGTCAGGATATCATGCGTGGTGGTCGGTTGAAGCCCAGAAAAAGCGGCCCTACTCCAAAAGAGTTGAAAAACAGGGAAAAATTTGCAGCTTCCCAGGCATGGCTACAGCCAATAACCGATGTAGTAAGGATAGGGTTTCAAAACTATATGCCTTATTGCCACGGCTTTGTAGGTGCAAAATCATTTATCTCAAAAAATGCGATTGTAGGTGATGATGAAGCCTACTATGTTGACCCGGCACTGGCCTGTATAAGTCATGGGCCGCTCACTCCGGTGTCTGCAGAGACGGCAACTTTAGGTGAAGGTTTTTCCATTGATTTTACATGGAACGGAGATGGTGGTGCATACAACGATCGCGCGATAGTTGTGGCTTATGACATTCAGGGTGGATACGCAGTATATGATACGTCGCTTGCAAAGCGAACTGTAAATAAAGCTACCTTGGAGGTTGGAGAAGACTATGCAGGCAAGGAATTACATATCTACATTGGATTTGTGTCTGAGGATAGAAAAACACGCAGTATCAGTAAGTATTTGGGGGTTTTGACAATGCCTGATAAAAGCTGATTTTGAAGTTGTGGAAATAAATTGTGTAATTCATTACCCAATCTGGGAATTATTTCCATAATATGATCGTTTTGTAAAATTAAAAATGCGGTTTAAATCCAATTTAAGCCGCATTTAGTTTTTGGTATCATATTTTCTACACGCGATATGTATTTACACTCGTTTTTATGAATAGACACATACTCTCTGTATTCCTTGCCGCCTTAATTCTGTCATTTAGTGCATGTAAAAAAGGAGCCACTCCGGCTGAAGAAGAAATTACTCCTACTAATAAAGTAGCTGCTGATGGTTTTGCTTACGAGCCAACCAGATCGGTTACAATCAGCGTTAGATTATTAAGTCGGACTAATGAGCCAATAAAGGGAGCCTTGGTTTCTTTTTACGATCCGGCTGCCGTTAAAAAGGGTAGAGAGATCACAAAGGTACTAAGTGATAAAAACGGATATGTTAATACAAAACTTAACATTCCTGCATCAATGGTTAACCTGGTAATTGATCCGTCATACATCGGTTTAGCGTCAAACGTTACTGCTTATATAAGCAATAACAATCTGACAGCCATTATCGGAGGAGAGACCGGATTTGCAGGTAACATAGTAATTCCAAAAACGTCATCTGTAGCATACAATAACAGATTGAGTAGTATTGGTGGATATAGAAATAACGCTATTGCAAGTCTTAATACCGCAGCTAGCTTTCCAACTTACAATGCGGCTGACTATGATGCATTGGGACGCCCTAAAGCACCAAAACTTCTTGCACCTGATGCAATAAGCTTTTCAGACCTAATGGCGAAAGTACAGGTTGCCCTTCCTAATGGAACTCCAATTAATCCTACATATACCGCTACTTCTGTTCCAACAGATTTAAAAATTGAACGATTAGCTGACGTTTGGATCACATTTGTTCATGAGGGTGCGGATAACAGAAATACATTAGGTTTTTACACTTACCCTACTGGTAACCCTCCTACTAATGAGGATCAAATTACGAATGCACAAATTATATTTCCTAACTGTTCGATAGTTGGTGGAAATGGTGCAGGTAATATGTTATCAGGTGATAAGGTTCATATTGGAAGATTTCCAGCAGGAACTTCAGTTGGCTTTTTAATGATTGGTAATGGATATAATTTTGGGTTCGTTGATTTTACTTCTCCAAAATTCTTTACAACTGAAGCATTGAATCCTGAAGCTGACTTATCGAAAAGAAGACACAACGTTGTATTACATAATGTGGTTCAAAGAACTTTCTTAATTGGATTTGAGGATACAAACAGAATGCCTGGGAATGGTAGTGATAACGATTACAATGACTTGGTATTTTATGCACAGTCTAATCCTGTAGACGCTATATCTCCTGTTAATATTCCAACTCTTGAGGAACAATATGATCACGACCAAGATTTAGATGGAATTCCTGATTTTATTGATGAATACCCAAGTGATCCTGCCAGAGCATACAATCGTTATTATCCAAGTGAAACAGTTTGGGGAACTACAGCTTTTGAAGATAACTGGCCATTTGCTGGTGACTACGATTTAAATGATGTGGTTGTAAGCTACCGTTACAGAATGGCAATGAGTGCAACTAATCAATTGGTAGACATTAGAGGTGAATACAAAGCCTTGGCTGCTGGTGCTGAATATCAGAACGGATTTGGTGTACAATTACCATTTGTTCCTTCACAGATACAAAGTGTGACTGGAGTGAGTTCTTCTGGTCAAATTCAATTGGACGGAAAAGGACTTGAAAAAAACCAAAGCAAAGCGGTTATTTTCCCATTCGACAATTACAGGAATTTGTTTGGGCCAGGCAGCTCAGTTGTTAATACAAAAATAGGTGTAGCTAAAATTGAGAGTCCGGTGGTTACCGTTAATATTCAGCTGACAAGCCCGCTTTCGGATGACTACACTGCATTTGTACCATTCAATCCTTTTATAACAAGTAATCTTGACAGATCAAGGGAAGTCCATTTAGTAAATCATGCTCCTACTGATTTGGCTAGTGCGACTTTGTTTAATACTGGTGCTGATAACTCCAATGCGCTAACTGGTCGTTACTACATCACGAGTCAGAACAGGCCTTTCGCTTTAGATTTCTATGGTCCTTTTGAGTACCCAATCGAAAAGCGCCCTATATATGATGTTTACACCAGTTTTGCTAATTGGGCTTTAACCAATGGCGTTCAAGATATCGATTGGCATTATAACCCGGCTAAAAAAGTAGAGTCTTTGATCTATAGATAATTTTTTAACCAAACAAACTGCCAAAAAAACATCCTTCATCATGAAGGATGTTTTTTTTTAGGTGGAAATTTCAAAAGGCAACTAGTGTCTGTTGTAAAATTGATGTTCGCGTTGATTATGTCTAGGTTTTGAATGACCTTAGCATTCAAAAAATTTTAAATATTATTAATAGAGTTCAATAAATCATTTATATTAGGTACATAATGCTATTAACTAAACATGCTGTTTAATTCGCTAAATTTTCTAATATTTTTCTTTTCAGTTTTAACGCTATATTATTTTTTACCCAGGAAATACACCTGGATAATGTTACTGATTGCCAGCCTGTTTTTTTACATGTGCTGGAGATGGCAATATATTTTTCTACTTTTCTTCCCGGCTACTATTGACTTTTTTGTTGCCAGATACATTGAAGACACTACTGTTAAAAAGAAAAAACAAATGCTTTTGCTTTTAAGCATTGTTACTAACCTCGGTTTACTATTCTACTTTAAGTATTTCAATTTTTTTATTGGCAGCATTAATTCAGCAAGTTCGCTGATGAACATTCCATTTTTTCTAAACAGTGCTAAGATATTATTGCCGGTTGGTATCTCATTCTACACGTTCCAAAGTATTGCATATACAGTTGAAGTATTTAGGGGAGTAATCAAAGCAGAAAGAAATTTTGCGAGGTTTGCTTTGTTTGTTTCGTTTTTCCCGCAATTAGTAGCTGGACCGATTAACCGTCCACAGGTGTTAATGCCACAACTGAGAAACCTGGAACCACTACAGGCGGAAAATTTTATTAAAGGGGGAAGGTTAATTCTGTGGGGATTGTTTAAGAAAATAGTTGTGGCCGATCGCCTTGCTTTTTTTGTAAACATCGTTTACAACAGCCCTGAATCATATCATGGCATGGCCACAATTCTGGCCACAATATTTTTCGCATTTCAAATTTATTGTGATTTCTCGGGGTATTCAGATATTGCAATAGGTGTAGCTAAGACTATGGGTGTAGATTTGATGAAAAATTTCAACAAACCTTATTACTCCCATTCTATAAAAGAATTTTGGAGTAAGTGGCACATCTCCCTATCAACCTGGTTTCGTGATTACCTGTACATTCCTTTGGGTGGAAATAAAGTATCGGTAGGAAAATGGATCTTTAACCTGTTTATTACATTTCTGGTATCAGGTATTTGGCATGGAGCTAGCTTCAACTTTATTATATGGGGTGCCATACATGGAATATTGATCGTGCTGGAATCACTGAATTCTAAATACAAGTTTATTCCTTTCAAGTTGCCAAGTGCAATAAGCATGGTTTGGACATTCACAATTGTATGTTTTGCCTGGATATTCTTTAGGGCAAATACTGTGCAGGATTCGTTTACCATTATTAGAAATATCTTTGATTTCACACATCCGTTTATAGCCGAAATTAGACAAATGACAGGTGCCGATATGTATAACTTTGCAGTTGGTATACCATTAATCATACTACTAATTATATTTGAAAAAGGATGGGAATTTCCTGTCATTCAACGCAATTTTAGCGTGAGCAGGCCTTTCAGATTTGCATGCTATTTATCCTTGATCGTATTGATTGCTTTTTTTGGGGTTTTCATTTCTCAAAGTAGTTTTATTTATTTCCAATTTTAGCCCATGAAGAAGTTTTTTCAGCATTTAACGGTACTTGCCCTGATTTGTTTGCTGGTATTTTGGCTGTTGGATATGGGCTTTACTTATGTATTCCAGAAAGGATATTATACTAAAATCCAATGGTTGTATGGGGTTAAAGAAAAGGAATATGATTTTGCCATACACGGAAATTCAAGAGCTTTTACTACAGTTGATATTCCGATGATTGAGGCCAAAACTGGAAAAAAAGGTATAAATATATCTGTGGATGGAAGTTCAATACCAGATCAGTTTTTGATGTTAAAACTCTTTTTAAACAATAATAACAAGGTTAAAAAAGTATATCTGCAAGTAGATCCTTTCTCTTCAGATACAGAGACATTATTTGATTTTGCGATTCCAAAATTCCTTCCATATATCAAGGAGGACATAGTTTTTGATCACTTTAAACAATTCGGCAATGAATGGTATGCGTATAGGTACATTCCATTTTACAGATACGCTAAATACAATACATTATGGGGACCCCATGAAGTGCTAATTGATAAGTTCAAGATCCTTCATACAGATTTTGATAAATATGGCGATTTCTTTTATCCGGATGTCAGCTACAAAGGTCCTGATTCTTTAAGACATATGACTTTTGACTTGAAGGGGAAATATAAATTCCTTAATCAAATTATAGACTTGTGTAAGGAAAAGAATGTACAGTTAGTGCTATTTACAGCTCCTGTAGTTGATATTATACTTGACGATGCATACAAAGCCAATACGCTGGCTTTTGCAGAATTAATGAAGCGTAAAGGTGTTCAATATTTTAATTACGGAGATTTGTATGGTAATGATCCGAAGTATTTTTACAACCAGATTCACATCACTAAACAAGGGGCTGAGGACTTTACTTCTAAGATGATACCTATCTTCCAATAATGGATGCTATCGGAAATTTATCAGCCTCTTAATTTGTCATTAAACGCCACATCATAGGTGTATTTAATATACCTGTAAAGCCATCGTCCAAATGCAATAGCTTTATTATCACTTTGCTTCCAGTTATTTCTTTGTACAGTGCTAGGTTCTGAGGATGAGTTTACCTGCAGAAATAAACTTTGAAAGTCGTTGTAAAACAAACCCCTGCCCTTACCTCTTAAAAAAGACACACACATAGAGTATTCTGTCTTATCTACTTTCACTCCCTCCCGGTATTTACCAAATTTTTCAAAGAAAGTATCCCTTCTCAAATGAGGATGATCACTATAATAATAGACTTTGTTTTTATCAAGGTGTAATGGCTGGTAGACCATTTCTGAAAACCCTGCTTTATAAGGTATCATAGATGGGTACTTATCGTAGGAATAGAACCGGACAATATCCAAGCTAGCCTCTTCACCCATAAAAGACAGCGCATCCTTGAAATGCGGGATAAATTCTGCCAGTGGAACAAAATCTTCCTGAACATAAAGTGTGTAAGGTGTTTTAACTGCAAGCTGTCCTTTATTAATATTGTTGCCTAATCCTTTATTAACTTCTGCTGTAATGAGTGTAAAATTATAATCGTTAACCAATTTTTTAATGTAGTTAACATGCTCAGGCTGGCTGCCATCATCTGAAACTATTATTTCATTAAAGATAACGTCGAGGTCTTTGAAAGCTTTTAACAATCGTTCCAGGGAATTGCTTCTGTTGTAATGAGTGATCAACAAGGTTACGTCACTAAAAATGTTTTCTTTCATTAACTACGATAAATTTAGGTTACCTGGAATATACTGGAACAGCATTGTTTGCTACTCAAATATATTAAACAAATTGATTGTATCAACAAATACGGGTAATTATAAGGATAAATCCAAGTGATGAGTTGTACAACTTTCCAAAAATCTATATCTTCATAAAATCTAAGACACTACACTTCCTATGAATATCTTAAGCAATCCGGCCTGGTTAGATAAGCTAAACTTTCAGTACAAAAACTTTGAGGAAATTCCTCAGGAATTATTTGACACTATCAACAGAGATCTTGATAAAGTTACTGGTCCAGACCCGCTAGTTACAATTTTGATTGCTGCCTGGAATGAAGAAATCAATATACTACGTTGTATAGCCAGTATTTCTAAAACAATTTTTCACGCTCCTGTGGAAATTATTGTCGTTAATAATAATTCCAAAGACCGAACACAGGATACCATAGACAAATTACATGTAACCGGCCTTTTTGAGATCAAACAGGGTTGTGGCCCGGCAAGGCAGCATGGACAGTTGAATGCTAAGGGAAAATATGTTTTATTAGCCGATGCTGATTGCTTTTATCCCAATTGTTGGGTTGACGAAATGATAAAGGTACTCTCTCAGAAAGATGTGGTTTGCGTTTATGGAAGATATTCCTTTATCAGCGAACCTGGTTTCCCAAGATGGAAGCTGAATATGCTTGAAAAAATGAAAGATGTTATCGCAGAATTCAGGCAAATTAATAAACCCTATTTCAACGCATATGGTATTAGTATGGGTTATATTAAAGAACTGGGAATTAAAGTAGGATTTATCGAGAATAATTTTTGGGGTGATGACGGCCAGCTGTGTCTTGGTTTGATGAAATACGGAAATATCAGGCAAGTCAGATCGAACAAAGCAAGAGCCTGGACAGGAGTTAGAACATTACAACGGGATGGCAACACCTTTTCAAAAGTACTGTGGGTAAGGATAAGTAAAGAACTTAAAAGATTTACCAAGAATTTTGATCCTACACGTCCGGAACCGATGTCTAAGTAGGTTCAAGAATTGGATTTAAAGTCTCATAATATTCTTCTTAACCTTGTTATAGATTTTACGAAACATTCTATAACTATTGCTAATTGGGGTAAATCCTTTATAAGGAGTCAGCTCCAGGTATCTGTAAAATTCATCGTAGAACTTTGGCTGAGAATTGTAAGACTTGAAAATGGGCTTTACATCTAGAAAATGGATGATATTTGGGTCTTCATTTTCAAAAGTTGCAAACCAGTTCCACTTCGGATCAAGTTCTTGCCAGGCATTTGCAAACACTACATTGAGGCCATATTGATCTACCAACACCACATGCTCGCGATAGGTTCGTAAAATATCAATTACTTTTTTGGTAATGTCTTGTTCCCTCCATTTCACCACGTCTATTAACATAATCCCTGCGTTAAAATACTTGGCTGTAGGCAAAAGACCAAAGTCTTTATAATTGGGTATTCCGCCCCAGGGACAATCAACTGTTTTTCCAACATCCTGAACTGCACCAATTGTAGCATTCAAGGGAAGATTCCATAATTCTGAGATATCTTTCTGAACAATGGTGTCTACATCAAGATAGATCATTCGCTCGACATCTGCGGGCAAGGTATAGGGGGCAAATAATCGCAAGTAGGTCGTTAACGGAAATGCGGATTTATCTACAGGGATGGTAATTCCTTCGGGAATCATTTCCTTACTTAAAAAGTAAGAGATTGTTATCCCATCAGAGGTTGGGGTACTGCTGATCTTCTCCTTATTTTTTTGGGAAATACCATCATCTATAATATAAAAATCAATATGTTCCTTTGTCACATGATTGAGTTCGATTGACTTAACCAATGCAGCAATTAATATCGCATAATGGTTATCGCTGGCAACTACGATGGAAATATTGTCTTTTTTCATTTTATATTTTTCAGGTCTACTCAGTAAGCGAAGAACAAAACTTATTGCGATAAATTTATAAAAAAATTAAATCTTTTAATAAGAGGGAGTCGTAATACTGTATTTTTTAATTAAAGCAGCATTATGCCCTATTTTTTATAGTTAACATTATCAATTCTAGAGAAAGTATGCATTTTTATTTATATTTAGGACGTAATTAATGTGCCGATGCTCAAAGCTAATGTAGACTATTTCAAGAATTTAGATGGTTTAAGGTTTTTATGTTTCTTAGGAGTATTTGCCGTTCATAGCCTCCACAACAGTAACCCAGCACTACAATCAAATTTCTTTTTTAAGTATATCGTGGATGGTCTATTTAGACATGGCGCGATTGGAGTTAATTTCTTTTTTGTATTAAGCGGATTTTTGATTACCTACCTGTTAATTAAAGAAAAGCAGACTACAGGTCAGATTAAGATTTTACATTTTTGGTTTAAAAGGGTCATAAGGGTTTGGCCACTATATTTTGCGTGTGTATTTTTTGGGTTTGTGATATTTCCCTTTGCAAAACATGTAATGGGTGAGGGTTATGCTGAAACTGCGGAATTAAAATATTACCTTACTTTCCTCGTAAATTTTGATCTCATCAAAAATGGTGTTCCAGATTCAGTTGAACTTGGTGTGCTATGGAGTGTATCTGTAGAAGAGCAATTCTACTTTGTTTGGCCATTGATGCTGTATTTTTTGCCTGTAAAAAAATATTGGATTGCTTTTTTAACAGTGATTACGACGAGTATCATATTCAGAATAATCAGTATTAATGAGCATACTGGAATTTACTATTACCATACGTTATCATGCATGTCTGATCTTGCGGTAGGTGCACTTGGAGCGTGGCTGGTTAATACCAGAAAATTTCAAGAGACTATCACTAACCTTTCAAGATTGCAAATCTCAACAATCTACTTTCTGTTTTTATTGTGCTTCGTATTTAAGACCCAGATTGTGGAATTTAGCGCTATCACTAAAGTTTTAGAACGATTAATAATATCAGTCTTAATTCTACTCATTATACTCGAACAGAACTACGCAAAGAACTCGCTTTTTAAAATCGGTAATTTTAAGAATATTTCTAAACTAGGTATAACAACTTATGGCATGTATATGCTACACGTTATCGCAATTAATGTGGTAATCACTATAGTTAAAATGCTGAAACTGTCTGATGTGGCGTATGTTGCTCTTTTTCTAAGCCCGTTGATTAGCCTAATACTGACGATATATCTAAGTAAATTCAGCTACTACTATTTCGAGAAGCCATTTTTGAACATGCGTCGATTTCTTAAAAAGACATAAATAGTTGCAGAATCCTTTTTATTATTGATTTTAATTTCTCTATTTGGTATGAATTAGCAAATATTAATCCTTGCCACATCATTATCTATGCTTCGACCCGGACTTGTAAGATTTCTTTTAGCGTGTTTAGTAATTTGCTATCATCTGAGCGTAAGCTTATTTTTCGGAAAATTTGCAGTTGGATGCTTTTTTATATTAAGCGGTTATTGGATATCATTGATGTATGAGAAAAAGTATTTGTTAAAAAAAATGCACTTAAAAATCTTTTATATTAGCCGCTTATGGCGCCTGATACCTGCATTTTACACATTTACAGTAATTACGTTCATAATTATCTCGGCCATTGGCATCAATTACATTGATGAATTTAAATCATTATCGCCGATAGAATCAATTCAAACGATAGCCTCATATATAATCTTACTAGGTTATGCAAATACAAAATTAGGAATAATTGCACCCGCATGGTCATTGGATATAGAGTTACAGTTTTATATTCTATTTCCTTTCCTTGCGTATTTAGTTAAAACTAACAAAAAGTATCTTATTTGGTTGGCCTTAACAGCATTCCTTGTATCGATATATCTAACTTTTTTTAGTCACTCATGGCTTGGTAACACAAGTCTTGCATATTTGTACCTATTCTTGCTCGGAGTTATAATTTACAGATTCGACATCCGTCCAACCCACTTACAATGCCAACTTTCTGGAGTAGCACTAATTCTTTTAGTGGCGATTCAATATGCTTTTCCTTCCCTAGCCCCGCTGTATAGGAATCTACATTCAAACTATTATTTGCTATTGAGTATTGTTTTAACTTTAATAGCCATTCCACTTTTAATAAAATCCATTCACACTGAATCTAACAAGTTTGACAGATTTTTAGGAGAAATGTCATTTATGATATATCTATCTCATTGGGCATGGCTAATCCCATACAATAACCTGATCGAGAATCATGGAGGTTTTTTCAAAATCATTTGCGTTGCTGGGTTTTTTACGCTAAATTTTTTTATCTCCTATGTCGTCTACAAATTAGTGGACAGGCCTTCCGAAAAACTGAGGCACAATTGGTTAAAGAGACAGCCTGATGCTCACATATGAGTTGTCATATTGAGTAGCAGTGAAATTTATGGATAACAACACCAACAAAACAGTATTTTAGCATTTAACAATTAAAATAACAATGAACAGAGTTTTGATAACTGGTGGAGCGGGATTTATAGGGTCTAACTTATCACTAAAACTAATTGAAAAAGGATATATAATTACTGTTTTGGATAATCTTTCTCAGCAAATTCACGGTAATGATCCTGCAAATTCTTCTCAGCTTTTTAAAAGTATCGCAGGTAAAGTAACCTTTATAAATGGAACAGTTACATCAAAATCTGATCTGGAAAAGGCGATTGCCGGTCAAAATATTATCGTCCACCTGGCTGCCGAAACAGGCACTGGACAATCAATGTATGAAATCCAAAAATATGTTGAAGTAAATGTGCTGGGAACAGCTATTTTATTGGATATCCTGGCTAATCAAAAACATGAAGTAAAAAAAATAGTTATCGCATCTTCCCGTTCGATTTATGGAGAAGGAAAATATCTAAGCAAAGAAAAAGGTATTGTCTACCCAAAACATCGCCTGTCATCGGATATGGACAATGGCGATTTTGAGGTGAAATATCCAGGATGTACATCACCTTTGGAATTGATGGCTACGGACGAAGAGTCAAAAATTCATCCTTCATCAGTGTATGGGATCACTAAACAAAATCAGGAGCAAATGATCATGACTGTATGCCCAACGCTAGGCATCTCACCGGTAGCATTCCGTTATCAGAACGTATATGGTCCCGGGCAGTCACTTAAAAACCCCTATACTGGAATATTGTCCATATTTTCAACACAAATTAAGAATGGAAATGGCATTAATGTATTTGAAGATGGTATAGAGACACGAGATTTTGTTTATATTGATGATGTGGTAACGGCGACGATATTAGGTATAGAAAACGATGCTGCAAATGGTGAAGTATTTAATGTAGGTACCGGAGTGCCGACAGACGTAATTAAAGTTGCATCGACGTTGAAAGACATATATCAAATAGATGTGCCTGTTACAGTTACTGGAAATTACCGATTGGGCGATATCAGACACAATTATGCTGACATAACTAAAATAAATTCCATTTTGGGTTTCAAACCAGCATATGCATTTGAGCAGGGTATAGAGAAATTTACACAATGGGTTGGCGAGCAAGACATTGAGGAGGATAATTTTTCGAAATCGATGGAGGAAATGAAAACGAAGGGCTTGTTGAAGTAGAATATAAAGCGACAATAATTTATGTTTATTAAGGTATTTAGAAAGTTTGCCAGCTTGTACGTATTATTAAAATACCCAAAAGCTCCGAAAGAATATTTTTATTTCTACAGAGACACTTATCTATGTAGACTCACTCAGCTAAAATATTTTTTAAGGGACTATTTATTTAAATCGAAATATAAGGTTACTTCATTCGATGGGGAGTTTGCTCCGGAACTGCAATTTGCTTTACCCTTTGCTTACTGGCATTTTTTAAACGGGACTTTGAAAACAACCAGAGCATCTACATTTACAAAGCAGCTTTATTTCTTTTCAGAAAATCATGAGGAAATTTTTACTACCAGGACGAATGAAGGCAATTACAATTACGAGATGCCCAGAATTTTATACAGTCAAGATTATGATATGAAAAAATGGGCTCAGGTACCATTGAAGGCTCATTACGGAAATGAAATCTATAAATTTGACAAACCCATTTTAATTATCGCCAATAGGTATAATATGGAATGGGATGGCCCTCCTATTAGCTTTTTCAGCATGGAAATGATTGAGTTTTTTGTGAAAAGCTTAAAAGATGATTTTACTATCATTTACAATCGCCCCAGGCCACAGAACATCACTATGGACAATAGCGATATTTATGATATGAATGAGTACGAGTGGCTTGAAAAAGAATATCCTGAGGTAATATTAATGGAAAATTTATATAAAGAAAATAAAGCCAATGCAACCAATTTCAACCACTTGCAGATGATGGTTTATGCTAATGCCGAAAACTTTCTATCTATCCACGGCGGAACAGCTACTTTAGCAAGTTACTTTGGCGGCAACAATATCATTTTGTCAAAACAAGGGCCTGAGCATCATTTTAATTGTTACCAAAAACTCTATCCTCAGTTTTCAAACGCTAAAATCTTTCATGCTAAAAACGACGAAGAGGTTAAATTGCATGTAAATAATCTGTACCTTAATAAAAATGAAAAAGCCACAAACTAGACTATGAACCCAAAAAAAGATCAATACTGGGTAAGGTCCGGATTAATAAATCTTGTCCAAAATTTTTCAGGGGTATTCTTTGGCTTTGCCAGTTTCTATTTCCTGGTTAGGTTAGTTTCTAAATATGATTTTGGAGTGTGGACACTTTTCATGTCTACAACTACGATTATCGAGATTACAAGAATTGGATTGGTGCAGAATGCACTTGTAAAATATATTTCTTCGACTGACAAGTCAGAACACCCCAAGATCATATCAGCAGCTTTCACTATTACAGCAGCATTAACGATCGCCTGCATTATTCTTAATATTGGTTTTGCTCACACCCTTAGTAGTCTTTGGAAAGCACCTGAACTAAAATTACTTTTTTATGTTTATAATATTGGGTTTTTCCTCACAGGTGCTTTAACGCTATTTAATTGCATCGAACAGGCGCATTTGAGTTTTAATGGCATATTTTTAACCAATTTTATTCGCCAGGCGATATTTTTCCTCGTTGTAGCCGGTTGCTTTTTTTTCAATATCCATGTCGAATTAATTTACCTGGTACTGGTTCAGACTGCAACTGTCGTAATTTGTACAACAATAGCATACTTTTTTGTCAGGAAACACTTATCAATTAGCTTTAAGCTATATAAAGATTGGATAAAAAAACTTTTTAACTACGGTAAGTTTGCATTTGGGACAACCATTAGCGCGATGTTATCGGGCACCATTGATCAAATGATGCTTGGGGGAATGTTATCTCCGGCCGCTTCCGGGGCATTCAATATAGCCGTACGCATCACGAATCTAATAGATATACCTACAAGTGCAGTTGCTGTGATTGTTTTTCCTCAAAGTGCTAAAAGAATGGAAACTGAAGGAAAAGAGGGAATAAAATATTTATACGAAAAATCTGTAGGAACAATAATGGCAATATTAATTCCTAGCATACTTTGTTTGTATTTTTTCTCGGGTTTTGTGATACACTTAATTGCGGGAGAGAAATATAATGACTCTATCCCATTGCTTCATGTGACGTTATTATATTGTTTGCTAATACCTTACGGCAGGCAATTTGGGACAATACTGGACTCAATTGGAAGAACACGGCTTACTTTTACAATTGTACTGATTACAGCCAGTTTGAATTTGACACTCAATTATTTCTTTATCAAACAGTTTGGAGTGATTGGCGCAGCATATGCGACCCTAATTTCAAACGTAATCGGGTTCTTGATTGCCAGATCAATTCTAAAGAAGGAATTAAATGTAAGAATGTGGAATACCTTTATTTATGCTTATAGGTTTTACCCAGATATGTATAATAAATTTATTAAAAAGAAGCCGCTCATTGAAACGCCTTAATATATGATTGGAGTAAAATTTAACGGCCGACTTGGCAATCAGCTTTTTCAATATGTTTTTTTTCAATATCTAAGATCAAACAATAAAAGGAGGCTTTTCTATTTTGCTAACCCTCATCATTCTTACTTCTCTAAGTATTTTGATTTGGACTATAGCTATTTACTTGATAATAAGTTCTGTGTATTTCTTTCAAAAGTTCTTACCCGATTAATACCCTTCAGAGAAATCTATATCCAAAGCATTGAGGTACCCAAACCTGTTAAAGCAAGAAACTGGACCTTATATAAAGGATTTTTTCAAAATGATTGGTATTTGAACAACACTCCTGAAAAATATGAGATAAAACTAAAAAAGCAATTTGTTGATGAATTTGTTAAAGACTTCGGAGATCTGTTTAGCAAAAATAAGATTATCGTTGTTCACATTAGACGTACTGACTATCTAAAATACGGCAAAAGGGATATATCTCTTCCAATGGAATATTTTAAAGACCGCTTAGATCATATAAAAGATGTGGATTCTTACAAAGTGATTTTTGTAAGTGATGATATGGAACATGTAAAACTATTTTTCCCAGCAAAAGACAATTACATTTTTTCCTCAAATTCTGAAATTATTGATTTTCAAATCATTCAGAATGCAGATGTCGCAATTATCTCAAACAGTAGTTTTGCGTGGTGGGCCTCATATCTTTCTCCTAAATCAAATCTGGTTTATGCTCCCAAAAATTGGTTAGCGTTTAGAATTGGCAAAGAGCATCCAAAAAAAATAATGACAGACAAATTCATTTGGTGCGATGTCTTGAATGAAAACAAGATATGATTAAAAGCCTTGAGAACCATTTTGACAATAAAAGAAATAACTTTGACTTTATTAGATTTTTGGCTTCTATTTTAGTAATATTTTCCCACTCTTTTGCCCTATCCGTTGTTTCTAATGAACCGCTTTCTGAATTCTCTGCAGGCAGATTTACTTTTGGAAGTATAGCAGTCGCAATTTTTTTTATTATTAGTGGTATGTTTATTTGTCAAAGCTTTCAGCGGTCTGCCAGCATCTATACATTTACTTTAAGCCGCTGCCTTAGAATTTTCCCAGCACTTATACCTTTAACAATCTTAACAACATTCGTATTAGGTGCATTGGTGACATCGGAGGAATTGAAATCTTATTTTTCTGATAAAACAACATACTCTTATTTACAGAATATTTCAGCTATAAAAATTCAGTTCGAGCTGCCTGGTGTTTTCGAGCACAATCCATATGTAAATGTTGTAAATGGAAGTTTATGGTCGCTGAGGTATGAAATTATATGCTATTGTTTGGTAGTGGCGGTCGGTATAATATATCAGCGGAAATTCCTCATTCCGTTTCTAATAATTTTGGTACTGGCAGGCATTTTCAGGGATAAACTATTAAACATAACACTAATTTATTTTTTTATCGGGTCAATGATCTACGTATTTAGAAGACATATTAGGCTCTCCCACCCACTTGCATTTTTATCGCTAATAAGTTTAATTGCCAATATACATTTTAATACAAATCTGGCCACCTGCTTTATTATCAACGCAATATGTTTAGGATATTTAATAATTTACCTGGGTTTTTCAACATCCAAATATTTTCATAATTTCACTAAATATGGAGATTTTTCATACGGAATATATATCTACGCTTTCCCTGTTCAACAACTACTATACTATAAAATTGATGGCTTACAACCGATCTCATGTTTTATCATAGCGACTTTAACAACCATAGTTCTAGCAATTTTATCGTGGCATTTTGTTGAAAAAAAAGCGCTTACACTCAAACAGAAAATAATTGCCAGATAAAATGCAATCTGTTATAAAGACTATTGAACTAGCAAATCCGTGTTTAGAAATAAATATCGGTTATTGCGTTAAGCCATTTCAATTAAGTATTGGAAAGGAATATTGCAAAAATATTAATTGGAACTCATCCAATAAAATGCTTGGATTTTTCACTTGTTATTCGTCAATAAGAATTAGCTAAAATGTTGTTTAACTCTATCAATTTCGCAATATTTTTGCCGATAGTTTTCCTACTCTATTGGGCTCTAAACAATAAAAAACTTAGATACCAAAATTTTCTGCTTTTAGTCGCAAGCTACTTTTTTTACTCTTGCTGGGATTGGAGATTTCTTTTTTTGCTGGTCTTCTCCACCTTACTAGACTATTTTACCGGGCTAAAAATGTTTGACGCGAAAACTAAAACTGAAAAGAAAATTTGGTTTTGGCTAAGTATTGTCATCAACCTGGGCTTTCTTGGCGTATTTAAATATTACAATTTCTTTATTACATCTTTTGCTGAATTTAGTACAGGTATAGGGTTAAAGTTCGATCCATGGACATTGAAGGTCATTTTGCCAATCGGAATTTCTTTCTACACTTTTCATGGCCTATCATATGTGATTGATATTTATAAAGACAGGATTAAGCCCGAGCGAGACTTTATTGATTACTCTCTTTTTGTAAGTTTTTTTCCATTATTAGTAGCGGGGCCTATAGAACGTGCTACTCACCTACTGCCCCAAATACAACGGAAACGCACATTTCAGTATAAGATTGCAGTCGACGGGCTTCGTCAAATTCTGTGGGGGCTGTTTAAAAAGATTGTTATCGCCGACCAGTGCGCAGAACATGTGAACATTATATTTAATAATTCACATGATTATTCCGGCAGCACCTTACTACTGGGTGCAATTTTGTTTGCATTTCAAATCTATGGTGATTTTTCTGGATATTCGGACATTGCATTGGGTACTGCCCGGCTGTTTGGTATCGAACTTTTGAGAAACTTTGCATATCCATATTTTTCGAGAGATATAGCTGAATTTTGGAGGCGCTGGCATATATCTCTATCTACATGGTTTAGAGATTACCTTTATATTCCTTTGGGGGGTAGTAAGGGCGGGACTTGGATCAAAGTAAGGAACACTTTTATCATTTTTTTGGTAAGTGGCTTTTGGCATGGAGCAAACTGGACTTTTCTTATCTGGGGATTCCTAAATGCACTATTTATTATGCCTTCGATTATTTTCAACACAAACCGTACAAATCTCGTTATTGTTGCCGCGGGGAAAAATTTTCCTACAGTTAAAGAGTTGTTTTCAATCCTATTAACTTTTTCTCTGGTGGTTTTCGCATGGATTTTTTTCCGGTCAGATAATTTGACTAGTGCTTTTGAATACATTTCAGGAATCTTGGATGCGTCCTTATTTTCACGGCCAACAGTGATGCCTTATGGCTTGTTTGTTTTCATATTCTTTATGGTTTTTATAGAGTGGATTGGGCGTGAACGAGAGTTTGGTATCAAAAATTTAGGCATATATTGGTATCGGCCAATTAGATGGCTTTTTTATATGGCGTTACTTATTCTAATTCTAGAGTATGCGGGCTCTGAGCAACAATTTATATATTTCCAGTTTTAGCAAATTAAAATGAACTAATGAAGAAATTTATACTTAGGCTAATTGCTTTTACAACCATTTACTTGTTATTTCTACTCACAGCGATAACAATGCCCCCGACACCCAGATCTAAGGAATCGCTCATATTTGGAGAAAAGATGAAGGACAGTCTTTTGAATATTAAATCGTCTAATAGAATTATTTTTATTGGTGGATCGAATTTAACATTTGGTCTCGACAGCAAAACTATAAAAGACTCCTTACATGTTACACCAATCAATACAGCCCTGCATGCAGGGCTTGGCCTTAAGTACATGCTGGATCACACACGACCATACATTCATGCAGGCGATATTGTGATCGTATCACCAGAGTATGCGCACTTTTTTGGGGGTTCCTTAAACGGAGAAGAAGTATTGTTATGGATGCTATTGGATGTTTCACCAGGAGACATCAAAAACTTGAGTTATGATCAGTGGCGCAACATTCTACCACACTTGAATAAATACGCCTTATCAAAGTTCAATCCATCAAACTATCTAAATGTAAAAACGGAAGCCTGCTATAAAGTAACATCCTTTAATAATTTTGGAGATGCCACTGCCCATTGGTCAATGAAGAATACGGAAGTCACCCCTATGAAATCAATATATGGAGAGTTTAATGTGAATGCAGTCCATGAGTTGAAGAACTTCGAAAAATTTGTATCAAACAAGAAAGCAAAGATGTTTATCAGTTATCCAGGACTTCAGAATTCGTCATCTATAAATATTACCGGGCAAATAGCTAAGGTTGACAGGGAATTAATGAAAGCAAAGCTTCCTATCTTATCCAGCCCAACGAGATATAGAGTTCCGGATTCATTGATATTCAATTCTCCATATCATTTGAGTAAGAAAGGGGTTGATCTTCGCACTAGATTATTGATTCAAGACCTTAGGGGAATATTAAATCACTCTACAAATACCCTCTCCAACCATTTATCAATGGAATAATCCTGTTTTTTAAATTGTTTATGTTCAAGGAATGATTTGGGAATATTGAAATTGTTCAAATCTACGATCAGTATTTGCTCAGGATTATAAGTTGGCTCTTTTACGATATGGACATTATTTGTGATCAGTTTCTTTCCAGCTCCTAAGACGTCTACCACTCTCATGGCAAGTCCGGTTTGAGCATCTGTTGTAAAATCAACAATGATTTCCGACTGATTAAATATCTTTATGTATGTTTCCTTGTCCATCCTTTGAAACGTAACATATTTTGAGTTGATGTTAACACCTTTAAGTCTCTGAATCAAATATCTTTTCCAACTGATATGTAAATGTGTTTTAAGTGTTATACCATGCATATCAGCATATTTTTTTAAGTCTAACATTTGATTGTACCTGTCCAACGTAAAATTACCATAAAAGAATAATTTATACCTGGGACTTACTTCTGGCAGATTGTTAAATTCATCTGTATGAAACGTTGGAATGTATTTGATATGAAAATCTTCGGAGTCCTTATAATCAAACGTTCTTACTGAATCAAAATGTTTGAGCAATGACTCATAACTTCCGTTTTTATTAGAATCCCATTGATACATAATTGTTTTGATACCGGGATTAAGAAACCTGACCTTTTCTATAAACTGCCCTTCCATTTTGTAACCTCTAATTACAAAAAGGTAATCATAGTGATCATTGTTAATGTCCTTTAAGATGGAATTGTAATGCTTTCTTTGCCATTCATCAATGTAACTGCTAAAGAAGTTAGCTACTATAGCATGTTTAACAGAGATATCCCTTTCATAAAAGAAATTGACTTCAGCACCATACCCCTCTAATTTTTTAATTATCTCTGCATTAAAATGATAAAATTTTACGCCAATCAGGAGAATTTTTTTTCCAGAAAGAATACCGGGTAGCAAAGAAGATTTCATATTAGTGATTGATATAAGCTTAATGTCTTTTCGTTGCAGGTCTTCAGGGGAAAATCAAGAAGTCTTACATTGCCCTTTTTTATAAGATCGTTTCTTAATGAGCTGTTATGAATAATACTTTCCAGTTTGGCTACCAAATCTGACAAGCTATATGGATCGAAATACACAGCTGCATCAAGCGCAATTTCATTGAAACATTCCGTATTGGATAGCAAAATGGGACACTGCGCTCTGAATGCTTCCAAAATTGGCAAGCCGAATCCTTCGTAAAGGGAGGGATATAGAAATAAAGCAGCTTTCTGATACAGGTAATTCAGCTCACTATCTGATACTTGAATATGTATGATTTTCTCTGCAACATTTAATCTTCGGATGTATTCTATCTCTGCCTGTTCCATTGTTCCACCTCCCGTGAGAACCATCCTCAGATCAGGAAATCGCTTATGAATTTTTGCGAATCCTTGAATCATTAAGTAGAAATTCTTATAACCACTCCTATCGCCAACGAATAATACAAAGTGTTCAGGTAAGTCTTTGACTACCTGAACCTCAAGAGGTGTAATTGTATCAATACCATGGTAAATGACATCGATTTTTTCTTCTTTAACATTGCTTAAATTTAACAAGTCCTTTTTTGTAGTTTGAGAAATTGCAATGATCTTATCCGCCCTTTCTATACTCAACCTTTTATTGATAGTCAATGGATCACCGGCCCAAAAATACTCGGGAAGCATTTCGTGAGTCATGTCATGTATAGTAGTAACAAAAGGCTTCTTTAACCTATCTAAGAAATAGGTATCATAGTATGTAGGGTGAAAAATATCAAAATTGTTTCTTTTTAACAGATATCTGCAGTACCTGTCGTTTATGGTGTAGACTTTGCCGTCAAATTGTGAGTCCAGAAATTTACGCCCAATGAATTGATTTATAAACTGTGGTTCATCCTTTATGTAGTAGTTTTTTGAATACAGTATGCCTAACTGATATTCAAAATCTTCTGGTCTGGTTTTAATTTCATCAATAATATTAGAGAAATAGCGACTAATGCCGCCATAACGCTGAGTTGTAAATTTTTGATGGTCAAAGAAAACTTTAATCATGTTTATTATAGTTCACACTTTGTAAGGTAATTACTTGAAATAAGGTTACTCATTTCCAGTAATCTGTTATCCCATGTATTAATTTCAGCAATTGCTCGTCTCTTTTCTATTAACTCTGGCGAATCGTTCTTCAAGCAATCATTTATCGCCTTCGTGAACGATCCGGAACTATTACAATAATAAACGCAATCTTCGGTAAATTCTTTTAAATCAGGATTGAAATCTGTTAAAATTACAGGCTTACCAGCACCTAAGTATTCAAATAATTTGAGCGGAAATATAGTACTGCTTACCTGATCTTTTTTAAATGGTATAATTGCAATATCAAAACCCTTTAATACCATAGGCATCTCAAGATACGGGACTCTTCCCACAAAGTATATATTTTCTAATTTTTTGAAGTATTCAGGTACAAACTCTTCTGATACAGGACCCACAAAAACAAAGCTTTTTTCAGGATTTTCAGCAGCAACCTGAGTCAGCAAATCATAATCCATTCTTCGTTCAACATGGCCAAAAAAACCTACTATCGGTTTGGGAATATCATGTAAAACAGCATGTATTTCCAACGCAGGATCCAAAGCTTTGGACGACAATGTGATATCTGCTGCGTTAGGAATGAAGAATGTATTTTCGTTAATCAACTTCTTCTCCCTGTATAATTGCCTGCTGGTACAAATTACAAGATCACTATCTCTGACAAGAATATTTTCAGATACAACTCCATGTTTCATATCATATCCTATAATTAAGGGATCTACGCAATGATAAACCGATACGGCAGCGTTAATCAGCTTACCAATATTGGGGTAATGAAAGTTGAAAGAATTGATAAAAATTACATCCTTTATTGATATGGAACTAAGTATTTTTTTTAGGCGCTTAGCGATTAATCTTTCATTATACTTTAATAACAATCTATATAATTTGCCCTCCGGTAAAAAGTTGATTGAAAGTAGAAGAGGCAAGATAATTACGTTTAAGTTGTGCATCTCAAGCCTTAAAAGACCGTTTGAACTGGATTTGAAAAACGGTTTTCGCTTAGCTATGGCTTCAGATTTTTCGGCATTAAAATAGTCTTTGATGGTAAATGGAAAATCTAAATAATAAACGTCATTGTCTTTTGCCAAATACTTCGCTGTATTAAAACTAGTGGACTCAAATATGCCGTCAAAATTAGTAGCTCCGAGAATGAAAATTGTTTTTCCCTTTAACATCTATGAGTTTAGCTTTTTTGTAAGTGGATTTAACCGCTGATCTATTATCCAAGTCAAATTTACAATTGCTGCAAAAACACAAAAATAAACATTCAGGGGAAACTGGATTAGCCCCTCCTGTGGAAAATTACCAACACAAAGGGCAAATACAATCGCGGTCATGGCCAGACAATATGACTTCAACTCCGGATCCCGAATTCTAAAAAAATTATTTATACCGGTTTTAACTATTGTAAAAAACAATGCACATAATAATGTGAGTCCGATCCAACCTTGCTCTACAGCTGCACGAACAAAGCCACTATCTGGAGGAAATGCCGCAAGGAAAGAACCCGGAGAGAAGCGTACTCCCGAAGCACCGGAAGCCCCAAGCCCTCCACCCATCGGGTGACTTCTGATATACGGTTGAATAATTTTCTGATTTTGTGCTCTAACGGTATAAGAGGCATCTTCCGAAGGACGAAATGCAGTTTGAAATCTGTAAATGGTATAGTTAGATGTGGGTATAAAGACCATAACTAAAAAAGAGAACACAAAAACTATCCCAATAATGAGCATTTTAAGATTCAAGTTTAAAATAATAACCATAGCCATGGCAACCGGCAATAAAACGTAAGCGGCCCGGGTACCGGAAAATAACATTGTGAAATAGAACAGGCATGCCATTACAATTAACTGGATTTTTCTTTTTCTCGAAAAGGGACCAAAGGTTAGGCAGATACACAAAATGGTTGAAACATTCATATTGTAAGCAAACGCTACGGGGTCAGCGAAAATTGAAAATTTCCTCCAGCGGCCGTCAATGAACAACAAACTTGATGACAGTGGGTTATTTATGTTATTTAACTCGAATTGGAAAAAACCTATATATTCTTGTTTTAGTGCATATAATGCCGCAAATAATGATAGTCCAAGCCATACCTTAATGAATAATCGTATAATAGATACAGAATTCATATTATACATAAACACGAAATACGACATCATTAGCAACGCTAAAGACCTAATAGTAAACAGCCATGCGAGCTTAGATTCTGCGGCAGGATTCACCACCTCCAATAAATTATACCCCAGCCACACACAGATCATCCAGGTTATAGAATTATTAAATATCTCCCAATTAGGCGAGGTCTTTTGATTGATAAAAAACCCAATCAAAAGTAACGCTAACAGGCCATCCATTATCGTTCCCAGGGGAAATGCGATGAGCCCCATGCTATAGAAAAACATGAGCACATAGGCCACGATAAGAAAGAACATCACACCAAATTTGGGATAGTTTACTACAGAAAAAATGGCTAATGGGGCAACTACCACCAACACAACTAATGCCCCTCCTGTGACGCCCGAAGTGGCAACGATAGCAGATATTATCGAACAAATAATTAATACGCCGATTATCAGTGAAATCTGAAACCGTCTGCTTTCACGTGCCCTTGCAAAAACCGAGTCTAAGCCAATCATTAAAAAAACATAATTTTTAAAATGAAAAATGCAGCTGCAGAAAAAGCCAGGAGGATAGCCGAGAGTCTTTTGAACTCTTGAAACATTATTTCTCTACGATTGGTAGACTTTTTTGGATCTATTCTCATAAGCGTGAAATATGCACGTTAAAGTTACGGATTATCTTTATTATAGCTGTGCTTTGTAGCAACTGAGATCTTATTTGCTTTCCTTGCCTTTAGTAAAGACAGGATTTGAAAAAATATAAAGTTCGGTATATTTATTAATGACTTGTAAATCCTTGGATCTGTTTTGTACCGGCTCAAAGAAAAAAGGAAGAAAAAGACAAATAAGAAAAAAGATAGCCCCCAGACAAAAACCGCAAAGAAATTGAACGTAACTACGTTGATAAAAAGAAGGATCATTGAAGCAATTAGAAATAAAAACAAAGGGGGTCTAAGTAGTACAACCCCGAAGAGCAGCTGGTTCCAATTGAGATTTTTTAGTCCAAGACCAAATATTTTAAATCCAAATGAGAAGTATTTGAACCACGTATTTATCCATCTGCTGCGTTGTTGCACTAATTGTGCTGACATGGTGGTTTTTTCATCAAAAACAACAGCTGTTTCGCAGAAAGCAATCTGATACTGCTTCTTTAAGAGCCATGCCTGAAGCACTTTATCGAAACCTGCTCCGGAAACTTGATTTTCTTCTAAAAATTCCTCATACAACTTAGTTTTGAAACCCATACCCGACCCAGCCAACGTAGCAGAAGAACCTACCTCAAAAAGCAGTTTTCCATCGTAAAAGTGATAGTAAATATCTCTTGCAGCATCAAGACAAGCATAAGTTGTATTCAGATTCTTTGCTTCCCGTACACCTTGAACAGCCGAATAACCTTTGCTGAAAACCATATTTAACTCAGTCAAATAATCCTTGTCGACAAGATTATCACTATCAATGATCGTTATACAGTCATGATTTCTTTTAAAGTTTTCTAAAGCGTATTTATGGGATTTGGTATTACTTGCAAGTGTGAGCGGTGGGCGCAAAACAATAACTCTCGGATCATTAAAGACTAACGTCGTGATATCACATTTGTCGGCAACGATATAGACTAAATAATTTTCATAATTCAGTTTTAAAATCGATGCAACTACGGCAGGCAGGGTATGTATTTGCTCATAAGCTGTGACTATTATCCCATAATCTAATTGAGCATTGTTGGAATTGGAAGATTTAGTTTTTGGTACAATTTTCCAAACCACATAAAGAAAAAATGGGAATACTAAGTTATACCCCACAAGGATTTGTAACGTTATCCATAGATAGTACGGTACGCCCATAGTTAGAAGTTAGGTTTTATTCATGATCCAGCCAATAAACAGACCAGTTTCATTTAAATAGGCTATGTTATTATTTTCCTTCCTATTTAATGTTTGACCACATTTGAAAATACCTACTATGCTATCAGCAAATGGATTCCATTCCTTGGACTGGTTAATAACGTCCATAGAAGCTGTTTCAACAACGATCAAATCAAAATAAGATTTTAGCATATTGAGTTTCTCACGCAATAAATCATAATCAGCAACCTCTATCAGAGATCGGTCACCACCTTTGTTCTTCAGCACCGTCAGCATCCCTGAGGTTTGAAGCTCACTTAAATCTGTCCTGCCTTGTAAAAAATCCTCGAGATACAGAGGTGACCCGTTATGCTCGCTAATTGTTGGATTACTAAAGTTACCATCAATAACCAATACCTTTTTATTAGTCATCATCCATGCAAAAGAAAGACTCATGGCTAAAAATGTCTTTCCCTGTAACGGTGCAACGCTACTAAATACTAAAACTTTACCCTTAATTTCATTTTCGATTTCATATCTAACCGACCTAAGCTGATTCTTTAATTTTAATACTGCAGGAGGGAGATCATCATTTACCCAAATCTCCTTTAGATCTACTGACGGTACATCGACATTACTAACCACTCCTAGAACAGGAATTTGTGTGCGATTGGCCAATTCTTCCGGCGAAAGAATTGTTCTATCCATAATGTAAAGCACAAAGAATACTGCAAGACAAAATATCAATCCAATAAAACCACTAAGTATCACTAAAAGCATTTTTTTGGATGGCTGAGGCAAACCTGGCATACCCAATTGAATCACATTTAATTTAGTGGCCACACCAGCTTCCAAGCTACTTTGATTATACTTTTCGAGTATATCCATGTATTCCTTAGTAGCAATTTCTATATTCATCTCATAGGTTTGCACAATCGCCTCCTTTGGGACTAGAGAAATGAGTTGCCTGTTCAGCGATTTTATGATGTCCTCTAAAGAACTCATGCTATATCTTGATAGGTCTAATTTTATTTCAAGATCCAGCTTTTGCTGAATCAAAGCCTGCTTACTGACAAGAGGATTGGTAATATATTGGTCAGATGACTTACTGATTTCGGAATAAAGCTGCTTCTGCAGGGAGTCAATTGAATTTTTGTACCGGTCTTCGAAGTCACTGCGATAATAAGCATCATAAAGTTCAACAAGTTCGTCTTTAGTAGCAGCAATCTTTTGATTTACTTTTGACAATACACCTTCGATGTATTTTCTTTCATTGGGGTCAAATTTCCGATCTATTTCGTTAATTGTACCGGCATAGGAAGAGGTATTCTGAATTGCCTGTTGCTTTTGATTCTCATATTCCACGATACTGGAATACAATTGCTTAGACTGTTCATCAAGATTCAAAACCTGATTTTTAATTTTATAGTCACGCAGAAGACCCATTTTTGTGGCCAGCGTGTCTGTCTTTTCTTTGAGCAATGTTCGAAGAAAATCTGTGGCTTTAACCTTGTTTAATTTAACCAGGTCGGCGTAATAGGCGACAAATTCGGTAGCAGTAGAGTTTACTATAAAAGCAGAAAGTTCAGGGCTTTCTGATTCACATTGAATAGTAATGAAATCACTAGCTCCGGAACGGAAAATATTCAATTTACCAGCCAAACTTTCACTATCATAACCCATAGATGCCAACACATTATAGAGTCCGTATTGATCTGGAATGGACAGATTGAGTGGTTGTTTGGTTCTGTACAATTCTTTAAAAACATCCAACGCATGTTTTCTTGCATCTGCGTTCAAAGTTAAAAACGCAGGACTTTTCTTTTTCAGAGGCTTGGGATCAGACAAATCATGAATAATGGTCAAATACGAAACCTGATCTAACACGCTCTTAACCTTCATCATCGAAATCAGATTGCTAAATTGCTGAAGAATCTGATCACCCTGCAACATGCCCTGACTCATGATCGAAAGCTGTTGATACTGTTTAGTCTCATCAACAATCCCTGTAGCAATTTGAGCCTGTGAAACAAAGGAATCCGGCAAGTTACGTACTAGAAAAAATGTAATGATAACTATGGTTACAGGTACAATTATTAATACCCATAAATACTTTTTTAGAAGACTTAAGTATTTTTTTACTTCATCCATTTATTTAATTTCTTCCAGTTTTTTAACAGTAAGTTCTTCGAGCGCAGCTTTTGCTGAAAGAAAGGCAACCTCAGCTTGCATCTTGGAATTGATTGCCTGATTGTATGTCATTGAACCTGAATTGTATTCCAATAATGTAATCTCAGCTTTCTGGTAAGCAAGCTTTGTAACATTAAAATTTGCCTGAGCGTTTACATAAGATACGTTAGCAAGTGATAATCCTTTTTCTGCCAACAAGTAATTGAAATAAAGATCTTTAACGTTTCGTTCAAGAGATAAATTATACTGGTCCCGGGCGTTTTCAGCGATTTCTATCTGACTTCTTGCTTTCCTTATGGTTGTTGGTTTTGTAAAAAGAGAACTTGGGTTGATTGCTATCCCAAATTGATAACCAGTTAATAGATCGGCTGTCGTAACGTCGACCAATCCATTGGTATTAGGTGTGTTAGAGCGAGCAGCATAAGAAAAAGAAATAGGTTCTAACCAGGAGATCTTTGCAAGCGTCAAATCATTTTTCGCCATATCCACTTGCTTATTTACAGATTTTACCTGAGGGTAATTTTCTTTGGCTACAGCGATTAGTTTATTCAGATAAAGAACCGAGATTTCATTAATCAAACTTTCTTGTCCTTGAGCGTGGACCTCATTCGAAAAACTAGTTAATAAAATAAGTAATAAACCATACAGCGTACTTTTACAACCTTTCATATACATAAATAGTGGTCTCCAAATATAAATTAGTTGTTTAAAATATGCTAATATTGCATTCTATATACTTATCAACATGTCGGGATTAATCCACATTATCAAATCGAACCCAGCACTTAAAAAATTTATCCACAGATTGTTGATTCCAAAGAATGAAGCACGGCCCAGGTTGTGGGTCAAGATATTTTTGAATCCATTTCTCCATAAAAAAGGAAAAGGTGCGATTATAAGATCAAGGACACGAATGGATGTGTTGCCCTTTAATATATTCGAAATTGGCTCGTATTCTGTTATTGAAGATTTTAGTACTGTTAACAACGGCGTTGGCGCTGTTACAATAGGCAATAATACGTTGGTAGGTATGAGTAACGTGATAATCGGACCGGTAACGATTGGGGATAATATCATTATCGCTCAAAATGTGGTGATTAGTGGTTTGAATCACGAGTATACTGACGTACGCGTTCCTATTTTGAATCAGCCGATTGTTACCAAGCAAATTGTTATTGAAGATGATTGTTGGATTGCAGCCAATTCAGTCATAACCTCCGGTGTAACTATTGGGAAACACAGTGTTGTTGCAGCCGGTTCTGTAGTTACGAAAGATGTTCCACCATTTAGCGTAGTGGCTGGGAGCCCGGCTAAAGTCATAAAGCGTTATAATGAAGGTAATGCGATTTGGGAAAAAGTTGGGTAACACGGGGATTTCATGTGATAATAGGGGCTGAAATTCCACAATACTTGTGCTCATAAAGTTCACAATAAAACGTGTCTTGGTTGTTTTTTCTTATATTTGTTATATTTTCATCCCTTTCTAAAACATTTTCGGCCTTATAGACGTTTAATGGCTCTATTTTTGGTTAGGATGATATGCATATTGTGTAAATTATCTCAATTGAAATATGATTAAACTTTTACGTTATCTATTACTGCTCTTAGCTACCCAGATAATAACCTTTCAAACTTTCGCTCAGTTTCCATACGTTGAAAGCTTCAGGGCATCCACGGCCCCAGGAATTCAATTTGGCGGCGCACCATCTGCGTTCTTAACTGCTGCGGGAAGTTCAGCAAACGGAGGTACTCCTATCGATCCTGAAGGAAACGGTTACCTCCGACTAACCAATAATCAGAGAAATCAAAAGGGTTACGCCTATAGTTTGGCGGACTTTCCATCAAGCAATGGACTACGGGTTGAATTTGAATATTTTATTTATGGCGGAAATGGTGCCGATGGTATCACATTCTTCCTTTTTGACGCTACTGCAAATCCTTTTGAAATTGGAGGATTTGGTGGGTCACTAGGTTATGCACAATATTCGAATCCTGTTACTGTAGGTGTTAGTAAAGGTTATTTAGGAGTAGGGTTGGATGAATATGGAAACTTTTCAAATCCAATAGAGGGAAGGCAGGGTGGTCCCTTGGGGCTGAGGCCAGGCTCCATTACATTAAGAGGAAAAGGTAATGGTTCTCTTACAACAAACGACAACTACCCGTTTCTTGCGACAGCGAGAGCCGCTGACTTCGGAATAAACTTACAGGGTTCAGATCAGAAAGTTTCAGACCCCACTAATCCGGGATACAGAAAAGTATTGATGGAAATGGAGCCTAGACCTGGCGGTGGATACTTTATTACGGTAAAGTTGACAGCTGGTGGCCCTGGTACATTAGTACCAGTTACAGTTATCGACCGCGTTCCCTACACTGATCCGGCTCCTGCAAACTTGAGGTATGGCTTTGCATCATCAACAGGTGATCAGGTGAATTTCCACGAAGTTAGAAATGTATCTATATCTGTATTCAATTCTGGTGTGCTGGTTGCACCTACAGCCAATGATGATATTGTGAGCATCTGCCCAGGTACCCAAAGTACATTGAATGTAGCAGGAAATGATGTTACAACAAACACGGGCGCCATCATAAATGGTGCGTCAATTGATTTGGATCCGGCGACACCGGGAGAACAGAAATCGTTACTTGTTGCAGGAAAAGGAACATTCACCGCAAATGCTAATGGGACAGTAACATTTGTACCATCATCTATATACTCGGGAGATGTATTGGCCACTTATACCATAAAAGATAATTATGGTAAAGAATCGACCGTTGGAAACCTCAAAGTAACATATACAGTGCCGGGTGTTAATGCTAATGCAGGTGCGGACATTTTGATTAACCTTACAAATACTACAGTATCTACAACGCTGGCAGGAAATGCGCCCGGGGCCGGAAATAGTGGGTTGTGGACTCAAATATCAGGACCTAATACAGCAGTTTTCGCAAATAATACATTAAACAATACATCTGTTAGCAATCTTATAGGTGGCGTTTATGTGTTTAGATGGACAATATTGAATGCTGGCGGGTGCTCTACTTTTGATGATGTAACTGTCAACGTTAACAGACGCCCTACTGCTGTGAATGACATTGTTAGTACAAACTTAAATACGACCATCAATATCCCGATTTTGGAAAATGACACTGATCCAGAAGGTAATCAGACAATCAACTTATCTTCGATAGTAGTAGTCTCTCAGCCTACCAATGGAGTATTGGTGATAGACAATGCCACTGGAACAGCAATTTATACTCCAAACAGTGGTTACACAGGACCAGATAACTTTCTTTATAAAGTGTTTGATACCAATGGCCTTGAGTCTAACATTGCTACCGTGTCAATTAACGTGAGTGTTAGACCTGTAGGTACAAACGACAACACCAACACAGCAACAAATACCCCAATTATAATACCGGTAGCTGCTAACGACCCCGGGCGATTTGGAACATCTGTTGTTGAATCTACATTCCCGGCCAATGGAAATATCGTAGTCAACCCTGATAATACAGTTACCTATACGCCGAACGCTGGTTTTAGCGGAAGGGATCCTTTCACTTACAAACTTAGAACGGCTGGTGGTATTGAATCTGATCCTATTACAGTTAATGTAAATGTTAGACCAACAGGTGTTACTGACAATGGGAATACCCTTGCGGGAGTTCCTGTAACAATGGCACTGAAAGATAACGATCCCAGTAAAACTGGAACTACCGTATCCCCAGTTGTGCCTCCGGTTAATGGGACAATTATAGTTAATGGTAACAACACAGTTCTTTATACTCCGAATGCCGGATTTGCCGGGAAAGATACCTACACTTACTTATTGAGAACGTCAGATGGATTGGAGTCTGATCCTATCGTTGTTAATGTTAATGTTAGGCCTGTTGGTAGTGCTGATAATGTTACTACTGCAATAAATGCCCCTGTAAGTATACCGGTTAAAGATAACGACCTAAGTAAAACAAATACTGTGGTGGTTTTTGGTACACCGCCATTGCACGGAACACTTGCACTAAATGCTGTTACCAATGTAGTAACCTTTACTCCTGCCGCCGGTTATTCAGGCCCGGATTCATTCACATACACCTTGCAAACAACTGATGGACTGATCTCAGATCCAATTGTTGTAACAATAAGCATAAAACCAGCTGGTAGCAGTGATGAAGTGACCACACCAACTAATATCCCAATTTCAATTAGCGTTAAAGACAATGATGTGAGTGCTGTAGGAACTACTGTTGCTGTGGTAGGTGCGCCTTCCAATGGAACTGTCACGGTTGCTTCAGATGGAAAAGTGCTTTATTCACCTGCGACTGACTTCTCTGGTAAAGATTTATTTACGTATACGTTGAGAACGTTAGACGGATCAGTATCGGATCCTATTGTTGTAATCGTAAACATAAAACCGGTAGGTACCGCTGACAACGTTGGTGCTGTTACAGGTGTTACCCTAATAGATGTAAAAAGCAACGATCCAAGTAAGCCTAATACAACTGTTAATATTAATACTACCCCGTTGCATGGTACGGTATCAGTTAACCCTGCGGGAATTGTGACTTATACACCGAATTCTGGTTTTACTGGAACGGATGTATTCACTTATACACTAAAAACACCTGATGGACTTACATCAGATCCGATCACGGTAACACTTACCTCAAATCCGGCAGGATCGCCTGACGTTGCTATAACACCGGCAAGAACTCCAGTGACAATTCCTGTTAAGGACAATGATCAGAGCAGAAATGGAACAACATTAACAATTGTAAGCGTGCCTTTAAATGGTACCGTTGTTCTGAACGCTTCAAGTGTTCCTGTGTATACTCCATTTGATGCATTTTCAGGAAAAGATACATTTACTTATAAACTGAAAGACGCTAACGGATTAGAGTCTGAACCGATTCTTGTTACCGTAAATGTAAAACCAGTAGGTCTAAACGATGTTAGTACCACACCGCTTAATACAGCTGTAACAATCAACATTAAAACCAACGATCAGAGCATAGCAGGAACTACTCCCGTTATAGTTTCAAATCCTGCTCATGGAACTGTAACAATTGATGCATCTGGAAACGCGGTCTTTGTTCCAACTACAGGTTATACCGGAAACGACATATTTACTTATAAACTACGAACCGGTGATGGTATAGAATCAGATCCTATCACAGTGAGTGTGGCGATTAATCCTATTCTGCCTGCTCCGGATATTAACATACCTGCTACAAGCGGTAATCCTGTAATCGTTCCGATACCTGTTGTGAGACCGGGTGGAAGTTATACAATTGTTACCCCGCCTAAACATGGTATTATTACAACAGATCCAATTACCGGACGTCCAATTTATACGCCAACTCCAGGCTATACAGGTCCGGATGACTTCACCTATACTCTAACTGACCCTAACGGCGTAGTCTCTACACCAGGAACAGTAACTATTGTGGTTACTAAGCCTGCAAAAATTGGATTGGCAAAAGGTTTGATTTCTAATGTAAGAAATGCAGATGGAAGTTATAAGCTTGTTTACCTGTTTAACCTTGTCAACTACGGTGACGCAGGCCTGGAAAGAGTTAGCTTAACAGATGATTTAACAGCTGCTTTCCCCGGAAAAACGTTCACTATTACACGGTTGAATGCATCCGGGACATTGAGAACTAATCCTTTATTTAATGGAAACAGTGTTAAAGAGCTGTTATTGACTTCGAGTACAATTGCTGCAAACTTTAAAGAGCAGGTTGAATTAGAGATAACCATTGCGGCAAATCAAACAGGAGGGTCGTTCTCTAATACTGCACTAGCACAAGGATTTTCTACTGGAAATGGGGTTTTAACTACCGATGTTTCAACAAACGGACTGAACCCGGATCCAACTACTCCAGGCGACGTTACTCCATTAGTACCAACAGTGGTTATTTTAACTCCTAATATTGTAGTTCCTGTTAACACTGGAACGCCTAGAATAATCGATATTCCAGTACCAACAGGCGGAACAGTAATTATTACCAAACAGCCTCTTCATGGAACGATTACCTTTGACCCGGTAACCGGAAAGCCTATCTACACTCCTACTCCGGGATATACTGGACCAGATGACTTTACTTATGTAGTTAGAGATGTAAATGGTAATGAATCTCAACCAGCTACTGTTACGATCACTGTTTCGACGCCTGCAAAGATTGGTTTAGCTAAAGCTGCAACAGTTGTGAGAAACCTGGATGGAAGTTATAATGTAACATACGTCTTTACCGTTAAGAACTTTGGCGACTTTGGGCTTGATCGCATAACTTTAACAGATAATCTAAATCTGGCATTTAGTGGCGCAGCTTATCAAATATTAGGTCTTTCAGCTTCTGGAACCCTTGCAGCTAACGCAGCATATAATGGAACATCTGCTTCCAGCCTCTTATTGGCAACCAGTACATTGGCTGCAAAAACGACTGCAACAGTAACGTTAAACCTAAAGGTAACCTTGGGTACTGAAGAAGGTGTGTTTAACAACTTTGCAATCGCGCAAGGATTTGGTCTAAACAATGGCGCTTTAACACAGGATCAATCTACAAATGGATTGGCTCCTGACCCTACTACCCCAGGTGACTTTAATCCTTCGGAATTGACACCGGTTACACTAACAAGAGGAGAATTTAAGATTCCCGGCGGTTTCTCCCCGAACGGTGACGGAATAAATGATTTCTTCGTTGTTGAGAACGCCTTAGGAAAAACAGTGACACTGGAAGTATTTAATAGATGGGGTAACCGTATTTACCGTTCTAAAGACTACAAAAATACCTGGGATGGTAAAACAACTGAGGGAATTTATGTAGGCAATGAAGTTCCGGTGGGTACTTATTATTACATAGTGACCGTGGATGGTAAAGACAGAAAAGTGGGAGTTATTACAATAAATAGATAACATGAAACGAATACATAATATTATAATTATTGCCTGTTTATTAGTGACTTCTTATAGTGCAAATGCACAGCAGGATGCGATGTACACACAGTATATGTTCAATACTCTTGCAATAAATCCTGCATATGCCGGTAGCAGAAATGTAACATCTGCAACTGTATTGTTCAGAAATCAATGGACTGGAATTGATGGTGCTCCAAGAACAGGAACTCTTACCCTTGATGCTCCTATACTTGATAAAAGAATTGGCGTGGGTTTACAACTTTTCACTGATAAGCTTGGTGTAACACAGAGTAACGGTGCCGTGGTTAGTGGTGCTTACAGAATAAGAATGGACGAGGGGACTTTGGCTTTCGGTATTCAGGGAAATATCAACCAATTTAGAAGTGACTATAATAATGTTAACTTAAATACCAATACCTACGATCCTGCATTTGCTTACAACGTAAACAAAATTCTTTTCAATTTCGGAACAGGTGTGTATTACAATTCTGACCGTTTCTTTGTCGGCCTTTCTGTACAGGATATTGTCAAAAACAGGTTAACCGATTATTCCTCAAATAATTCTGACTTTAGAAACACGCAAGCCATGCACGTTTTCTTTTCAAGTGGATATGTATTTACGCTTAGTGATGATTTCAAATTTAAGCCTTCGTTTTTGGTTAAAGGTGTAAAGGGTGCGCCTATTGAGGCTGATATCAACGCCACGCTTTGGATTAAAGATATTGTCGGTATCGGTGCCCAGTATCGTACAAGTGCTGATGTTGCAGGGTTAATAGAAATTCAGGCAACACCTCAGCTTAGATTAGGTTATAGCTATGATTACAGTACTACGGCATTAAGAAACTTCAATTCAGGTAGCCATGAAATAATGTTGAGGTATGAATTTGGCTTTAGTAGTGGTAAAATATTATCTCCAAGATACTTTTAATTATGATGAACTCTACAAAATATAAGGCGCTACTTCTTTCATTGTTTTTAATTGCAACTCTTCCCGCATTGACTCAAACTAAGAAAGAAGCCGACTTGACAAAAGCCACAACTGAATTTTCTTCTTTCAGATACATATCGGCGATAAACGAGTTGAGTCCGATTCTTGCAACTGATACCAATAACGTTAAGGCTCAGGAAATGATTGCCTATAGTTATAAAATGATAAATAACTATGGTGAGGCTCAATACTGGTACGAAAAACTTACCAAGCAAAAACCTGCAAAACCAGAATGGTTCTTATATTATGCCGAGGCTTTGGCAAACAACCAACAGTATGAACGTTCTGAGGCACTTTATCGCGCGTATTACAGTTTAATTCCAACGGACAAACGTGCGGCCGCTTTTTCAACAGCAAATTTAAGTTTGTTGAGTAAAAATACCGGCAACTGGAAAGTAGGCTTTACAAATCTGAATTCACAGGGGTCTGATTACTCACCAAATTATTATAAAGATGGGTTAGTATTTACAAGCAACAGGAATTCGAAAAAATTTGCCAGAAGGATATTCCAATGGGATAATACACCTTTTTCCAATTTATACTCAATACCAACGTTAAAGCAAATTAAAATTGTTGATCCGGACAGTTTGATAGCTGTAGCTAAAAACTCTACTGATAAGACGTATAGATTTAATGATGATGATACAGCCCCTACCAGCAATGACACGAAAACCATTGGTAATTTTAATAATTCATTAGAACGTGACACGCTTGGTTTGCTTCTGGAAAAGGATATAAATCTAAGTCTCATAAAAGGCGCTTTAAATTCAAAATACCATGATGCATCCGCTTCTATTTTCCCTGATGGCTCTATAATATTTACTCGTAATAACTATTATAAGGGTACTACTAAGACGAGTAAAGACGGTGTTACCAAATTAAAAATGTATACAGTTTCTGGTCGCGATCTAGGAAAGATCACTGAATTTCCCTACAATGGTGACGAATTTTCTACTGGTCATCCGGCGCTGAATAAAGATGGAAACATCTTAATATTCTCATCAGACAGGTCTGGAGGTTACGGTGGATCTGACTTGTATTATTGTGTGCGGTCTGGAAATGGACAGTGGACAAGGCCGGTAAACATGGGTAAGAAAATTAATACTGAGGGAAATGAGATGTTTCCTTACCTTGATAAAAATGATGTGCTCTTTTTTGCATCAACAGGTCATGCAGGATTAGGTGGGTTAGACATTTTTGAAGTACAGCTTAACGAAATGAGACCCGTTGTTGACGTAAAAAACATGGGTGCACCAATTAACTCATCAAAAGACGATTTTGGGCTAATTAGAGATACTGAGGGCAAGTCGGGATATTTCAGTTCCAATAGAAGAGGAAATGATGATATTTACAGTTTCAAAAAATCTTCGTGGATGATAGTGCTGAAAGGTACAATTCGCGACGGCAGGACAAAATTACCTCTTGCCGGCAGTAGATTGCTCATGAGACACCTGGATGGAACTGATACTTTGCGTACAAACTCGAAAGGTGAATTTAAAAGGGAACTGCCAAGAGATATGGACTATGAATTGACCGGTCAAAAACTAGGGTTTATTAATCAAATTGGTTTCGCTTCGTCTGTAGGTATCGAGCAAGATTCGGTAATAAATAAGGATATATATTTATTTAAGACGGAAAATATCCAGCAATATGTACTTAATAATTGTGATTCGCTAAAGAAAATATTTGCAGTACAAAATATTTATTATGACTTAGACAGATCTGACATCAGGCCAGATGCTAAACCAGCCTTGGACGAACTTGTTGCTTTAATGAATAAGTATCCAGAGATCACGGTAATTACTTCCAGCCACTGTGATAGTCGTGCATCGGAAGCATATAACAGAAGTTTATCATTAAGAAGAGCAGAGCAGTCTAAAACTTATTTAATTTCCAGAGGCATTTCTCCTACAAGAGTTAAAGTGGAGTACTATGGTAAAACCAGGCTGGTAAACAGGTGTTATGACGGGGTACCTTGCCCTGAGGAATATCAGCAGTTAAATAGAAGAACTGAGTTTGATGTAATTTTAAACGGGGTGAACATAACCAGACAAAACTGCGACGACAAAACAAAATAACATTTATGTAGCAAAAGAAAAGGGTTGAACTTAATAAAGTTCAACCCTTTTCTTTTTGCATCTATATTGCCTTTACTAAACTTTTTCTTTTTGTACAGCTGCAGGTAACGTTTTGAGGAGAATTTTAAGATCCAACCAGAATGAATGGTTTTGGGCATAGAAATTATCTAAGCGCTTACGTTCACGTTCTGACATATCTGCTTTACCTCTCCTGCTTACCTGCCACAGACCTGTTAAACCCGCAGGACCTAGAAAGCGCATAGTCCATTCATTTGAAGTGAGCATTTCTGCTTCATATAATGGCAGTGGACGATTACCTACCAACGACATATCGCCTTTGAGTACATTAACCAATTGAGGTAATTCGTCAATACTATATGTTCTAATAAACTGACCAAATTTAGTTACCCTGGGATCATTTTTTAGTTTTACAAAAACGCTCTTAGCAGCGTCCTCACCTTTATATTGATTGAGCTGTTCACTTAAATTATTCAGCTCGGCGCTTGCTCCGGTTCTCATAGATCTGAATTTATAAAAATCGAAAACCCGGTACCCCGTTCCTACACGCTTACTCTTGAAGAAAATAGGCCCTTTAGACTCGACAGCTATTATTGCCCCTACAACAAGGAATAAAGGAGACAGAATCAATAATGCTGATCCAGAAACTACAACGTCAAATATTCTCTTAAAAGTTGGAATCTTATAACTATAATCAATCTGTGATAAATCTGCAAGTTGAGGTTTAATCAATTTGAATTTTACCAGGAAAACTATCCGCTCACACAAATCCTTCACAGGTATAGGCGAAACATAAAGATCATTTACTTTATGTTGCATGGCAAGTTGCCTTACCTCCTGCTTTTTTTCCTTGGCCAACAATACAATTACGAGTCCTTTTAGAAGTGCGTTTGCCTTAAGCATCCTTACAAAATCAAAACAACGCAATTCCTGGTCTACCTCCAACAAAATCACATCAGGTAAACTGAAAAGAGACTGCTCTTTTAAATAGCTTTCAAGTGTATTAACATTTGACTCGGAATGAACAATGAAGGTTGAGCTGAGCTGTCCAAGAAGTTCATGCTCAAATGTTGGTGAAGAAAAAAGAATCGCTATAGAGTGTTGGTTGTTTTGCATAGAATAATTAGTTTCCAATGGCCTCGTATTTTTTGAAAACATTTGAAATAGCCTCTTTTAGCTGCACTGGATTAAAAGGCTTCGGGATGTATGCATCAAGGGTGAATGACATTTGTGAAACCCTCTCTTCGAGATTAATGGCTCCTGATAAGATTATCACTGGTGTATCTCTATAAAATCCGCTAATTTTTAAATTGTGTATGAAAGAACTTCCGTCAAAATAGGGCATTTCAAGATCAGATAATATGAGTTCTGGAGAATTACCCTCCTCTAGCCAGGTAAGTGCTTCCACCCCACTATTCTTTATAACAAGGTCATATTCATTGGACAAGACAAAATTTAACAGCTTTAGTATGCTAACCTCATCATCAACAACTAATATTTGCTTCTTAGCCATTCTAAATTTTTAAGCGCCTTTAGGAATCATTTAATACCTAACGAACATACGAATTATTTATGCAATTAGGACTTACAAATTCAAAAATGCAATAAAAAGTTCAAAAAAAAAGAGCTATTTATTTTACTAAATAGCTCAATACGAGAAACAAGGTAACTAAAATTTAATTTTTGGGTTGCACCCTGCCTGATTTTTTATCTTTGTCACGGCCGATTAAGTAGCCAGCTCCCGCTCCTACTACACCACCAATGATTGCACCACGACCATCTTTTTTGTCGATTAATACTCCACCTAAAGCACCGGCACCAGCACCAATTACTGCGCCTTTAGCAGCTGAACTCCAACCTTTTTTCTTGGTAGTGGTTGTTGTTGTTCCAGATTCACTATACTGTCTTGGAGCAGGTGCTGCTTCATTGCGTTCTGCAAGTAACAACTCTCTTTTTTCTTCTCTTAGCCTAGCAGCTACTTTTTCATCTTCAACACGAGTAGCTTCAACCCGTCTAAAACTATCAAGTTTTAAACTGTCTTTAACAGCTGCTACTGCTTGTTGCTTTGCCAAGGCTTGCTCTTTTGCATTATTACCACATGCCGAAAGCAGAATTGCGATTCCTAATACTGAAAATATATGTTTCATGATTTTAAAATTTAGTGTGTACTATATATACCTTAGAAAAAATGATGCCAAAGTTGTTATTTCTCGTCTATTGGCGAAGTGACGGTATTATTGGTATTTCCAGAAACCTGATCATTGTCGGTATTGTGCTCTTCAAACAGGTCATTGGATGAACTGTCAGCATCAAGCCCTAAATTGAGAGATTCATCAATTTTAATTTCAGGATGTTTGTCTAAATTTCTTTTAGGTGATTTCATATTACAGTACTTAACTTCTATTAATAAACAATTTTAATTAAAGTAAGTTTGATCAATAATTGCTTAGGGTTCTGACAATTGAAATAATGTATTTTCGGGTATTATATAGCTGATTTCAACAAAAAATAATTATGTTTGAATAGCTGAATTTTTACCCTGTACTAAGATACTATATGATAAGTTTTAAAGAACTTAAAAGAAATTTAAAGAAGGATTCCTCCAACTTTCCTGTCAAGAAAGTGGCACTGATGGGTGATGTAGCAACCCAGTTTTTAGCGATATCAATTCAAGGTATGGGATATGAAAGAAACTTCAACATTGATTTATTCGAAGCTGATTTCAACCAGGTAGAACGGCAAGTGATGGATCCTACTTCAGATCTTCACGAGTTTAAAGGTGAGTACACAGTCGTTTTTCAATCCACACATAAATTATTGGAAAAATACAGCACTACACCTCCAGGGGAACAGGGTGCAGTTGCAGATACCAGGCTGGATTTCATAAAAACGTTGTGTAATACAGTTCAAGGGCGGATCATTTATTTTAATTACCCGGAAATTGAAGATGGTGTTTTCGGCAGTTACGCTAACAAAGTCTCTTCATCATTTACCTTCCAAATTAGAAAACTTAATTTGGAATTAATGAAGCTGGCACAGGAAACCCCTAATTTGTTTATTTGTGACATTGCGGCGCTGCAAAATAAGTTTGGCAGGGACTTTATGTTCGACAGCAACGTCTATATCAATACTGAAATGGTGCTGAGTATTGACAGTTTACCATATGTGGCTTCAAGAACATTAGACATCATCTCTGCTGCTGAAGGAAAGTTTAAGAAATGCGTTATATTGGATCTGGATAATACAACTTGGGGCGGCATTGTTGGGGATGATGGATGGGAAAATATTCAGGTAGGTCATGGATTGGGCATAGGTACTGCTTTTACTGAATTTCAACAATGGGTCAAGAAGTTGAAAAATCGTGGTATAATCGTTGCAATTTGTAGTAAAAACGATGAGGAAAAGGCCAGAGAACCTTTTGAAAAAAACCACGAAATGGTTCTGAAAATTGAAGATATCGCAGTTTTCGTAGCTAACTGGGAAAATAAAGCTGATAATATTAGATCAATACAGAATACCTTAAACATTGGATTTGATTCAATGGTATTTTTAGACGATAATCCATTTGAAAGAAATTTGGTTAGAGAAAATATTCCGGAAATAACTGTACCTGAGCTGCCGGAAGATCCCGGCAATTATTTGGAATATCTATATTCATTAAATTTATTTGAGACAGCTTCATATTCTGAGGCCGATGCGGATCGCACGCAACAGTATCAAGTACAAAATCAACGCGCAGCATTGCTAACGAGTTTCACAAATGAGGCGGATTTTCTTAAATCACTGGATATGGTTTCTGATGTGCAGGGATTTAATAGTTCAAACCGTCAGCGTGTTGCCCAACTGTCTCAACGAAGTAATCAGTTCAACCTACGAACAGTTCGATATACTGAGGCAGAAATTGAAGCCATGGAGCGTGATGAGGAACATGTAAATTTTTCATTCACATTATCAGACAAGTTCGGCGATAACGGTTTAATTTGTGTGGTAATACTTAAAAAAATAGATGATGATTCTTTATTCATTGATACCTGGTTTATGAGTTGCAGAGTATTGAAAAGGGGTATGGAAGATTTCACACTTGATTGTTTAGTGAACTATGCTAAAGAAAATAATTATAAGCGATTAGTTGGAGAATATTTACCGACACCAAAAAACGGAATGGTATCTGAACACTATCCAAAATTAGGATTTACAAAGTTAGACACACCGACCGATCAGTACGAACTGGACGTGGCCCAGCACCAAAGCAAAGAGTTTTACATAAGAATTAAATAATGGATATACCAATGGAAAAAGACGAAATTTTAATCAAAGTTCAAGATATTTTCAAAGATGTACTTGACAATGAAGATATAGTATTGACACCTGAAACTACTGCTGATGATGTAGACGATTGGGATTCACTTACTCATATACAATTAATTGTGGCGATTGAAAAAGCATTCAAAATCAAATTTACATCAAAGGAGATTTTGTCATGGAGTAACGTTTCTGAAATGATTGATTGTATTGCAACAAAGTAGCATGGACATCAATCTTGGTGAAAAATTTGAAAAAACCTTTTTAGTATCGGAAGATATCTATCAAGGGTTTATTTCAATATTTAAAGATAAAAACCCCCTACATACTGATGAGGAATTTGCAAAAATTCGTGGCTTTAAAGGCCGTGTAATGCATGGAAATATCTTAAATGGGTTTATTTCATTTTTCATTGGCGAGTGTTTGCCGACAAAAAATGTAATCATACATAGTCAGGATATTCAATTTAAAAATCCGGTATATTTGAATGACCATGTGGATTTTGAAGCGGTAGTTACAGGTGTTTACGAGTCTGTAAATGCACTTGAATTTAAGTTCACCTTTAGAAATTCAGATGCGCTCCTTTTAGCCAAAGGAAAAATTCAAATCGGAATCTTATCATGAACATTTTAGTAACTGGTGGTTCATCTGGCCTGGGTGAATCGTTGACGAAAAGAATTGCGCAGGATAAAGACATCAATGTATACTTTACCTACGTAAATGCAATTGAAAAAGCGGAATCGTTAGAAAGAAAGTTTACTAATGTTACCGCTGTAAAATGTGATTTCAGGGTCAGTTTGGAAGTCGAGGATTTATGCAAAAACATCAAAGATTGGGACATCGATGTTCTAATTAACAATGCGTACACAGGAGAATTTTTGAAATCATATTTTCACAAAACTGAACCCAATGATTTCTTGGATGCTTTCCGAGACAATATCTACCCCACTATAAAAATAACCCAAGCAGCAATTGCTGTTTTTAGAAAGAAGAAATTTGGCAAAATAATTACTGTATTAACAGCAGCGTTAGCAAATATACCGCCCATCGGATCTGCAGTATATGTAGCTAACAAAGCTTATTTACAACAGTTATCAAAAGTTTGGGCGACTGAAAACTCAAAATTTAATATTAGCGCGAACACAGTTTCACCTGCCTTTATGCAAACTGGATTTACGAATGACATGGATGAAAGGATTGTTGAGCAGATTATTGCCAATCATCCATTGAAAAGACTACTGACTATTGATGAGGTTGCCGATTCGGTGTTTTTTCTAGTTAATTCTAGTCAGCAAATAAATGGAATAGATTTGATGCTGAATGCTGGAACAAGCTTGAAATAGTGCTTGGAATTTTTATCTTAGTTTACCACATGAAATAAAGACAGAAGTTAATAATGGTAGTAAATTCAATCAATTTTTTAATATTTTTTGTAGTAGTTTTTCTTGTTTATTATTCTGTATTAAACAGAAACAGGAAGGCTCAAAATGCATGGCTTCTTTTAACTAGTTATTTCTTCTATGGCTTTGCGGAATGGAGAATGATTCCTCTGCTCATGGTCGCAACGCTTGTCTTTTACTTCATTGGACAAGCTATACCCAGAGTTCAAAATAAAAAGGTTAGTTCAGCGCTTTCAACTTTAGGTGTTCTTTTAGGGGTCGGGCTGCTATTATATTTTAAATACCTAAACTTTTTCATACAATCCTTTAGCGACTTTTTCAATGCAATAGGTCTTCAAACTCACCCAACTCTATTTAACATTATGATGCCCCTCGGCATCAGTTTTTTCACCTTTAAGTTAATAAGTTACATTATTGAAATAACAAGGGGAAATATAGAACCAAGTAAAAACTTAGTGGATTTTGCATTATACATTTCGTTTTTTCCAACAATTCTCTCAGGTCCAATTGATCGTCCGAAACCCTTCCTTGCGCAATTGTCAAAAAGTCGAATTTTAGATTACGAATTGGCTTCGATTGGATTAAAAAGAATCTTTTGGGGAATGTTTATGAAAATGTGCGTTGCAGACCGGTTGTCAATTTACGTAGATGCGATATTTGACAATTCGATTCATCACAACGGAACGTCGCTTGCGTTCGCTTCATTGCTTTATCCAATACAGATGTATGCTGATTTTGCGGGCTATTCTGAAATGGCAATTGGAGTTGGAATGTTGTTAGGCATAAAAATTACAGAAAATTTCAAACGTCCTTTTTTCTCCCAAAACATAGCAGAGTATTGGCGAAAATGGCACATATCTTTAACCGGGTGGTTAACAGATTATGTTTTTATGCCATTAAATATTCGATTCAGAAACATCGAAAAATGGGGCTCTATCTTCGCAATCATAATAACATTTGTATTAATTGGCTTATGGCATGGCGCAGCCTGGACTTTCGCTTTGTTCGGCCTATATCACGGATTGCTATACATACCCCTAATGTTGTCGGGCGCTTTTTTTAAAAAAAATAAGGTAAAAAGAACTCCAAGCGGCCTTCCCCTACCGGGAACTGTAGCGAAAATGGCTGGCACCTTCATTTTAGTAGCGTTTGGATTGATACTCTTTAGATCTTCTAGTGTAACTGAAGCTGGACTGATTATGAAAAAAATAGCCACGGAATGGGGCTCATTATTTATCGATCCTAAAACCCTGATAAACGGCATATTGTGCATGCTTATTTTACTCGCTAAAGATTTTAAGGATGAATTTTTATTTGACAAGGTCAATTTGTCAAAAAATATTTTCGGCAATTATAAGTTTGAGATTACTGTTGCTGTTTATGTTGTGTTAATTTTATTTTTTGGTGTATTAGATGGGAATCAGTTTATTTATTTCAAATTTTAGGGGTAATGAAGAAGTTTATAATTAGGCTGTTGGTTATTATTGTTTTTATATTTATTGCTGACCGTGCTCTGTCTCTTGTTGTTAAAAAATTTTACAGAAGTACTACCACAACGGATGAGTTCAAATTGAATTCTGTTATATATGATGTAAAGGATCCCATTTTATTTATGGGTAGTTCTAGAAGTCATCATCATTATATTCCTTCTATTATAAGCGACACTCTTGATAAACAAGTTTACAACGCCGGGCTTTGGGGTATGAGAAATATTTATTTTCAATATGGACTGTTGTGCAATATTCTTGAGAGGTATACACCTCAGACGATTTGTTTGGAACTGCACCCTATTGACTACTTGAAAACTCCATATTCAGATGTTACTACTGTGGGGCCACTTATACCGTTTATGAATTATAGTAAGGGGAATGATGATGTATTGAAAAACGGCAATATTTATTATAAAGGAATGGTTTCACATCTATATCGTTATAATAGTGAATTCGCAAATATTCTTGCAGGTAATGTCAGTAAAAGATCTTTAGCTGCCGATAAAGGCTATAAAAGTTTATCTGGAAAATTAGATACTTCAACTGGAAAAATCGAACCTGAAAAATTCATATTCCCCAATGATTCGGATAAAATCAGATATCTCCAGTTGTTTATCAATAAATGTAAAGAGAAAAAGATCAACCTAATTTTCTTGTTTTCTCCTATGTATGCTGTTGAAAAAAGTAATGTGTTTGACATACCAAACCAGATCGCTAAGAAAAACAACATACCGTTTATCAATCATTATTATTTTGAAGGAATAACGGGACATCCTGAATATTATCATGATTTTGGACACCTTAACGATGCGGGCGCAAAAAAATATTCTTCAGCAATCGCATCTGAACTAAAACAATATATTCAATAATCGATGAGAGACTACAAGTGGTACTTGATAATATTCATTATTGTTATAAATTTTAATTGTTCGAATGATCATTCGACTAAGAAAAAGGTATTAGCAATACCTGTTTATGGACAGAGTTTAGCATTAGGCGAAGAGGCTACATTAATCACTGATTTTGACGCATTTGTAGAGAATACAAATCATCATGTTTTGACGGAAAATCTAGACGAGAATTTCGGGTATTTGTCGGATACGCATTTCAAACAGTGGATGAAGAAACTAGTTCATGATCGGCATAGAGCTTTCGAGCTTTCTGTATATGGAATGTCTGAGGTTTTGACGAAATACTTTGAAGAAAAAGGCCAGGGTGATAGTATAATAATTAGCACCTTTCCAGGAGGCCAGGGCGCTACTGGAATATCTGAATTAGGAAAAGGCAGTAAAGCCTATATTAAGTTTCTAGATGAGATACAGACTGCCTACAATGAAGCATCAGACAAAGGATGGAACTTCATAGTTCCTGCATTCTGTTGGATGCAGGGTGAAGATGATGTTGTGTGGAGGAGGTCCAAAAATTATAAGCAAGAATTGATGAAGTTTCAGGAAGATTTTGAGAAAGATGTAAAGGCCATAACCAGGCAGACTGAAAGCGTGATTTGTGTAAGCTACCAAACGAACTGTCTCACATCGTCAAAAGAATTTGATGCAAGCAAATATAATATTCGGGAAACGTATGTTCCTCAAGGGCAGATGGAATTAATACGTGATAATAAAATGTTTATCGGAAGCGCTCCTACCTACCCTTATACATTTGTTGATGAACGTGTCCATATAGATGGAATTTCTCAAAAAAGACTTGGAAATATGGCTGGATTATCCATAATCAGACTTTTCGAATCGAAGTCTAGTAAGGGATTAGTTCCTGAAAGTTTTACTGTTTCAGGCGATACTATCCTAATTGATTTTAATGTACCAAAAATGCCATTGGTTTTTGATACGCTCTCTGTCGTTAAAGCTGAAAACTTCGGATTTAATGTGGTGAATGAAAGTGATCACAGCATAATAAAAAAAGTATTGTTAGAAGGAAACACAATTAAAATTATTTGTAGTCAATCGCCATTTAATGCTAAAGTTAGGTATGCAGTAAATGGAGTAAAGGAAAAAAATGGCTACAAAAACGGACCCAGAGGAAATTTACGTGACTCTCAAGGAAAAGATTTTAATGTCAAAATTCAAAATAAAAACTACCCTCTTGACAATTGGTGTTATCAATTTGATGTTGTGGTGAAATAACATTTTGAAGGTTGACACTGAGTTTAAACAAAAAAAAGGCTATCCATGGATAGCCTTTTTTGTATTATTTCAAGTTTATTGATTAAAATAACGAGAACTCAACCCTACGATTTTGTTGACGTCCTTCAGCTGTTTTATTAGAGGCAATTGGTTGATTTGGACCATATCCTGTTGCTTCTATTCGGGATGCATTAGCTCCTTGAGACACTAGATATGCTTTCACAGATTCCGCTCTGTCTTTCGACAAACGTAGATTTAGCGCCATTGAACCAGTGTTATCAGTATGACCCGCCAATTTCAAGCTAAAGTTTTTCTCTACTAATAATGCGGCAACTCGGTTTAGAGTGGCGTATGAAGTCGAACGGATAGTTGCTTTACCCAAATCAAATTCAAGGTTTCTAATCGCTTCATCCACAACTTTACGATCTGCTTCGGTAATCACAATCTTCTCTCTGATCACTTGAGCAGGGGCTTTTAACGGACAACCGGCACCGTCAACTACAGTTCCTGCTGCTGTACCCGCACATTTATCAAATTTGTTGGCAACACCGTCGTTATCATCATCTCCCAATTCTTGCGCGTACTTAGCTGCTGCTGCTTCTCTATCTCTTCTAGCTGCTTCTTCTGATGCAGCCAAAGCTCTTTTCAGCTCAGCACTTTCAGCTGCACTCGCTTCACGTAGTGCCGCGATAGCACTGTAGTTTTGTAACTGTGAAGTTCCCTTTCTACCTAAAGCAATTTCAACACCTGCATGAGCATAAGAAAATCTATCGTTCATTGCACCTGCTACACCGTCAAACTCTCTGTCTTTAACAAAGTTTACAGTATATCCAAGATCGATGTTTACACCTTTAGATACGCCTAATTTAAAGCCCGCTCCTATTGGAACAAACCAATTTTCTCTGAAAGGAGTGTTTGCCCCTGCAGGTGCGTTAGTATTAGCACTTGAAGACATATAACCCGCTCCTAACGTAGCATAGGGTGAAAGTATGTTTCTTTTTTGGTTAAGACTTAGGTTAGCGATCGTGAAGTTACCGCTTAAAGCTGCCGACCAATCGATCTTTGTGCTAAAGGTTGCTGCACTACCCGGTGTAGTGTTTGGTCTTCCGCCCCTTACTTTACCCGCAAGGAAATCTGCTTGGATACCAAAACCAGGTACAATTTGCTTTTTGATGTAACCACCATATCCCCATTCTTCATAAGGGGTACTAAAATCTCCGTTGGTACGGTTATTAAATGGTGTGTAATGTGTTAGCATTCCACCGTTTAGACCGATAGACCAGGTGCGAAAGTCTTTTTTCGAAAATCTGTCTGCCGAGTTTGTTGCATCGTCTTGTGCAAATAATTCCGACGATAATCCTATCAGAGAGATTATCATTGCCGCTTTTGTAAATTTTGATTTCATCATTCTATAGTTAGATATTAAATCGTTCATGTTTTTTTGTGAACGAAATGCTATGTGTAATAACCCTGCCAAATGACGGTACTGACTCGTATTATTAAAAAAAAGAGTTCGCTGTCAACACTTTAGTAAATACGGATGGTTACTATTGAGAATGGATGATTTGATGTTTGGTGGAATTTTAATGTATAGTATTATATACAGAAATCAATCTATAACTCGAATTCTTGACCCTTTTCGGGAATAGTTAGCTTGTAATTTGCTTCTTCGAGAGTTTGCTTGAGCATATTCATGCTTCCTAATTCGCCATGAACTAAGAATACCTGCTTTATTTTTTTAGGGTCCTGATGTAAAACCGTTCTCACAAGATCATCGTGGTCACCATGACCGCTGAGCAAATCGGTTTGTTTAATAGTAGCGTATACCATAAGGTCGCGATTTCTTAATCTTACAATTGGATCGCCCCGTAACAAACGGTTTCCTAATGTACCTTTTGCGCAATAGCCGATAAACAGGATGGTGCAGTAATAATTTTGGATGTTATAATATAGATGGTCTTGAATCCTTCCTCCCTCGAGCATACCTGCTGAGGAAATTATTATACAGGGCTCATGATAATTAGAGACAGACAGGCTCTCTTTTTTATCTTGTACATAAGAAAGTTCCTCAAACTCAAATTCATCTCCCTTTTTCCGGTAAAACTCCCGAGATTCTTCATTCAGCAATTGTTGGTGCTTTCTGTATATGTCAGTTGCGAAACTTGCAAGCGGACTATCTACGAATATTTTAACAGGGGGAAGCAATCCTTCGCTAAAAATTTTGTTTAAAGAATAAACTAACGATTGTGTACGTCCGATGCTAAATGCAGGGATAATTAATCTTCCTGGAAATTTGATGCATGATTCATTGATGGTTTCTATAAGTTTGTCTTGCAGTGTAGTGTCTTTAGAATGCACCCTCCCACCGTAAGTGGATTCCATCACCAGGAAGTCGACCTGCGGCAAGGTCTCAGGATTAACCAATACAGGATAGTTATTCCTTCCAATATCTCCGGTAAATGCTATTTTCTTAACTACATCCTTTTCGGTAACGGTTAAAACTACCGCAGCAGCACCTAAAAGATGTCCAACGGGAATAAAAGTTATTGAGAGTTGATCATTAACACGAAACTCTTTGTGGAATGCAATGGTTACAAACCTTTCCATTGTTTCCATTACATGTTTTTGCAAATACAAAGGTTGTGGCCCTGAACGCCGGTTCTTCCCTTTTGAATGTTTCTGCTGTTTGCTGATAAAGATATTTACGGAATCTAGCAACAATAACTCTGTAAGATCAGCTGTAGGTGGTGTAGAAAGGACCTGGCCTTCAAAACCCATTCGAACCAGGGTTGGGAGGTTACCTGTATGGTCTATATGCGCGTGGGTTAAAATAACAAGATCAATGGTGGACGGGTCAAATGGAAAATATTGGTTTTCTTCCTGGTAAGTATCCTTCTCATAATCTAAACCGCAGTCAATTAGCAAATTATAATCATCCAACTGTACCAAATGCATACTGCCAGTTACCTGTTGAGCTGCACCCCAAATTGTTAGTTTCATATATAATTTATCGTATTGAAAAGCAAGATAATATTTTAATCAGAAGCTATATGCTATTTTATAACTTATCGGCTGATAAGAAATCTGACCAGTTGTTTACCAGATACTTATAATTAAGCGTTGAGGACACGAAGTTTCCATTTACCAACTTCCAATTCAGCAATTCTTCAATAAAGTCAGGCGGTTCCAAGCCACTGCATTTTGACACCAAAGTATATAGCTTTTTTCTGGTAGGATGATCTGGTGAACACACGTTAAAAATATGACCAAAAGCATTGGATTTAATTATGTGCATTGTTAGGCCTACGCAATCCTCCAGATGTAATAAGTTTACGGGTGCCAGTCCATTAGAAATGGCTTTTTTCCCAGCAAAAAACTTACCTAAATTACGTCCCGGACCGATCAACCCTCCAAACCGCAACACAGTAGAATCAAATTCAGTATGGCTTTTGATAATCATCTCAGCCTGTCTTATTGCTCGTCCAGAATCAGTGTCGGGACTTAAAGGGTGTTTTTCCGTTATTTCTTTATTAACGTCCCCATATATGGATGTGGAGCTGATCATGATCACCTTCTTTACTCCTGCCCTTTTTGCATTTTCGGCGATGATTTTAATTTTCACAGGGTATGCCTGATGCTCACCGGTATGCCTTTTAGGAGGAATAGAAATAATAAGCACATCGCATGTGAAAAAATCAGAGCGCTCCTGTGTCTGATGTTCTCCTAGGTTAACCAAGTATTCGCTTGCACCTAACGCCTTTAAAGTTTGTAATTTATCGGCACTTGTGGTAGATGCTTTTACATTGAAGTTTGCGTCAATTAGGGCTTTGGCAAGTGACGTACCGTACCATCCGCAGCCTAGAATGCTGATTGTTTTAATCATTGCCAATTTTAATAAAAAAGGGGTAATGCTTGCGCGATACCCCTCAATTTTTAATACATTTAAAGTTAGATCACCTTTACATTAGATGCTTCAGGACCCTTTTTGCCATCATTTACTTCAAATTCAACACTGTCCCCTTCTCTAAGTTCCTTGAATGAATCTCCTCCAATTGCAGAGAAATGCACAAAAATATCTTTTCCACCATCTTCTGGGGTGATAAAGCCAAACCCTTTAGCAGAGTTAAACCATTTTACTGTTCCTGTTGTACGCATATATGTTGTTATTTCGTCGTCAATTTAACCATTTGTTTCTAGACATCAAAAGCTTATTCACTCTCCTTTACCGTCTTTGGAACGAAAAGCAGTGACGCAATGACAGATAACACGAGCACCCCACCAACAATCGATAATGATAATGGCGATGAAATATGATAAATAGGAGCAATTACCATCTTAATCCCGATAAACGATAATATGACAGCTAAACCATATTTTAAGAGACTAAACATATGGATGAAATTGGCCAATAGAAAATAAAGTGCTCGTAATCCAAGAATTGCAAATATATTGGATGTATATAAAATTAGCGGGTCATCAGGTGCGATAGCGAATATCGCAGGAATTGAATCTACTGCAAAGAGTACATCAGTAAATTCAATTACTGCAACAACTACCAAAAGCGGTGTGGCTATTCTAATACCGTTCTGTATTGTAAAAAAATTTCCACCGTCAAACTCCTTACTCACCTTGAAAAATTTATAAATCAGACGTGCACCTGCGCTCTTGCTAAAATCCTTTTCTTCATCATCGTCATCGCTGCTGATACCAGATTTAATACCTGCATAAATCAGGAATAACCCAAAGATCAATAACACTATATTAATTCGTACAAGATGGCCAAATACAGTCATCTCAGGCAAATAGGTCAAGTTGATCAACCCTACCCCAGCAAATATAAAAATTGCCCTAAATACCAATGCGCCTAGAATTCCCCAGAAAAGTACTTTGTGGTGCAATTCTTTAGGAACGTTAAAAAAACCGAATACTAAAATGAATACAAACAAATTGTCTACGGATAAGGCCTTTTCAATCCAATATGCAGACTGGAATTGTGTAAACTTTTCGAAACCTGAAACATAGTAAATAACGCCGCTAAAAGCCATCGAAAGTGAGATCCAAACAACCGACCATATAGCCGCTTCTTTACTGGTTACCGCATGCACTTTTTTATTAAAAACACCAAGATCCAGCAGCAGCATTACGACTACCAAAACTGCAAAGCCAATGATAACTCCCGGGTGGTTGATTAGATTATCCATTTTTTATGATATAGTTTGTTATACTTTGTAAGGGGGTGATTTATACTTTTATTTTTTTTAAAAATGCTAAAAAAGATCGGTTTTGAGCATTGCTTTTAAAATATTGGCTTGCACATCGTAATTATTAAGGTGATCCATGAAATTAATATCTGATATTTTATGGTAGTTTTCTTTTAACAGTTCAATAATTTCAATAGGAATAAAAGTTTTCAAAGCCGCTGCGCTGCTGGTAAGAGTATCGTTCTTGTAGGCTAACTCTTGTATTATCCTGGCTTTTTCAGATTGATTGTTACTGAAATCAATTCCTGATAATTCATTTAAGTCACAGAAGACAAAGAGATTGCGACTCGGGAAAAATAAAAAATAAGAATCCTTTTCAATAAATTTATAAATTTCAATTATGAGTTGTCCAGATTTCAGCCCACAATAAAATTCGGATTTAAAATCATATTTACAAAGCTGCCCCATAAGCTTACGTTGAATGCTCGCGTGGGCATTAAGATACATTTCTTTAGGATCAAAGTCGATGAGCTTGCCCAATAGATCAGGAGTAACATCATAATAGAAATCGCCCGCGTAGCGGGAACTAAACGAATTAATATTTTTAGAAAATGGAAAGTCTTCGGAATGATCAGAAAGAACCTGGAATAATTTTCTTAGGGACAGGTTTATTTTTAATGATTGTTGTTGTTTGTCTAGATTAAAGCTTTTTTCATTAAATGCAGAGCTACTCATTTTTTCGATCAATTCCTTATTCAAGGTTACTTCATCGTAGATAAGGCTTACATTTTTTTCATTACTTTTTTTAATCTTTTTCAAAAGCTCGATCAAGCTCGCTGTAAATTGAATGTGGAAGATTTCAAGTTTATCGATATCGAGGTCTTCATTATTCTCAAACATTTGATGAATAACCTGACTGCGTAAAAATATTTTGTAAAGGACTTCTTCCTCAAAAAACACAGAGAGCAACTGTAAACGGCTGATCTCTGTGCGGGATGTTTTTAAAATATTTGCATGGCGTTCATCCATTTACAACATTAGTTAACGCGGGTAACGTTCTTTTTGAGTTCTGTTTCCAGTGTTTTGAGTTCGCCATCCAGCACGCGTCTACTTTGAGCTCCTGCTTCATGAATTTGTTTCACCTCATTCAAAGTTTCAATTAACGATTGTGTGGTCATTTTCAAAGTCTCTATAGACACGACCGTTTTTTCATTTTCGCGGGCAACATCAATACTGTTTTGCTTTAGCATATCTGCATTCTTTTGTAAAATGGTATTAGTAGTATCTGAAATTTTCTTCTGCATCTCAACATTTGCCTTCTGGCGCTGAAGCGCAACTGCTAGCGTTAATTGATTCTTCCAAACAGGTATAGTTGTAGACACGATCGATTGTGCCTTCTCTGCGATTGAAGTATTGTTATTCTGTACGATGCGGATTTGTGCCAGAGACTGAAGCATAATAAAACGAACAATTTTCATGTCTGCCAGACGCTTATCCAATCTGCTGATGAAGTCCCTTAGATCAGCTATTTCATAGTCCTGATAATCAGCCGGACGCCCTTCCATTTCAGCCAATTTCAAATTTAGGTCGTTGTACTTTAGTTGACCCGAGATAATCAACTCCTCCATTTGATGGATATAGCCAACATTGCTGTCGAACATTGTCTGCAACGAACTATTATCTTTGATTGAATTTAACCGACCTGCCTTAACCTTATTAGTAATCTTATCAACGTTATTGATTACAACGTCATACTTCTGGAATAGTTTTTTCACATCCACAAATAGGTTTTTAAGAAAAGGTATCTTGGAAAAGAAACCTTTTATACCTTTTTGATCCAGTTCGTCTACGTCAATATAATTTAATTCCGTCAGAAGTTCATTGATAAGCCCGCCAACTTCACCGCTGTTGTAGGTTCGAACAGATGTAAGAAAGTCATTGCTGTATTTTTCCATGGAGTTTTGGGCGTCAGATCCATAGTTCAATATAGAATTTACATCAGAGGGTTCTAATGATTTTCCTATCTCTTTGTACTTAGCCTCTTCAGCAGGTGTAATTACAGACAAGTCCACATTACCATCTTTATCCAGTTTAACGGGTGTTAGTGTCTGTGTTTCGTTTTGGTTGGTTTCCATAGTCGTTGAGTTGATCAGAATTTAGACCCTACAAATAGCTTTGTGTTACTGTCTTAACAGTTTCCTCTAATTTCTTATCTTTAGTTGGTTCTCCAATTGCGTTAAATTTCCATTCGCCGTTCTTTTTATAAAATACGCCAAGGACCATCGAAACGTGTCCAGCAAATCCGGCACCGTTGGCAATATCGTATTTTGCGAACACATCATTTACACGCTTAGGCGTTCCTTCATATATTCTTATTGATGCAAATGGTATCGTACCGAAATCATGGCCTCTAAAACTATTCAGTACAAAGGCAACATAGTTTACATTACTATCCAATCTGGAAAAATCAAGAGTTATTACCTCATTATCCAAACCATCATCACCACCCATATCACCAGTTAAATCGTCACCACTGTGTCTAACAGCACCATCCTTAGAACCCAGGTTGCCAAAATAAACAACTTCAGTAAGGTTTTTAGCTTCACCATATAAGGCGCAACTCGCATCTAAATCTACCGCCTCCTTAGTTTTACTGAATCCGAATAAGCCTTTTTTCTCGATAGCTCCCCAGTTAATTCCTACACATATATTCTGGAGTTTACTTCCGTTGGTTTTTTCAAGGCTGATACGCTGCCCTTTTTGAAGATTGATTGCCATATTTTATTGATATTTATTTAAATAATCTTGAAGTCCACCTTTCATACCCATTCCCACAGCTTCAAATTTCCATTTGCCCTCGCGTTTGTAAATTCTTCCAAACTCCACTGCTGTTTCTATAGAGAAGTCTTCCTCCAATTCATATTTTAATATGACATCATTAGTTGCAGCATCAAATATACGAACGAAAGAATTTCGAACCTGCCCAAAATTTTGTCTTCTGTTTTCAGCTTCGTGGATGGTAACTACGATGCAAATTTCAGAGACCCGGGCATCGGCTTTTATCAAATCCACTTTAATTTGTTCATCATCACCATCTCCATCACCTGTTAAATTATCGCCCGTATGTTCAACCGCTTCATCTGGTGATTTAAGATTGTTGTAAAACACCAGGTGCTCATCAGATACGAGTTTCTTATTTTGATCGAGGATGAACACAGATGCGTCCAGGTCAAATGCACTACCTGTTGTTGAACTGTTTGTATCCCATCCTAAACCTATCGTAAATTTTGGAGCATCAATATTTTCTCTTTGCCCCTTTTGTAAATTAATGGCCATTGTTATATAAGTTTATAATTTTTTGTAGTTATGAAATTTTTTAAAAAATTAATATTCTGGCTATAGCTTTCAATCAGATGGTAACTATTTCCAAGTGACAGGTTATACAGCTCCTGTGCAAAATCATCACTCTGGCGTTCCAGAAAGATTTTAAAACTATTGAAATCGCAATTTAATATATATTTAACAATCCTGGTATTAAAACAGAAATTACCACCTTCAATCACCTCAGCCAAATCAAATACATTTTTGATATAATGATAATTCAAGTAATTTTCGATATTGGGGTGTATTTCATCATTAACTAGTTCTGCAAAATAAAGCATGAAGACATCATTCTTCAGTCCGTATTCTTTAACCATTTTTAAGATCATTTTTTCGTGGCTACCTGTAATTTTTATATCGTCAAGAAAAAAAAGCACCTTGTCCTTTAAAAAATCTTTATCAATATGAAAGGAGTCATTTCCTATAAGTTTAAGCCTGTCTTCTGCGTTTAATTCTCCATAATCTTCTTTATAAGTTATTGTACGGTGAATCTTAGCTTCCTGAACAACTGGTCTGTTACTATCGGCAAGCCAATTATTTAGTTGGTAAACAAAATAATTTTTCATGGCAAAGGTTGCTGTTGGTATAAAGCAGTACGGACTGGAGATTACAACAATCTGATCTGTTAAATTACTATCTTCTAGAAAATCTTTGATAAAACCATCAGCCAATGATTTCCCAAAAGCCCGGGCAACTAGATTGTCGCCGAATTTAAAACGACTATAATCATTAGCATTAAACCCAAAGTTTTTTGAATTGTCGATCTTATGAAGGGAGTAAGTATAAGGGATCATGATAGCAGATGACTAATTTTAAGATGATTAGAATTTATTAAAAGACTTTTAATTCCCAGATACTCAGCTCCTTTAATGTCTGCCACAACATTATCACCGATATGTATAATTTCGTGGAGTTCAATTTGCGAATGCTTTTTCCTGTCAATTGTGTCGATCATAAGCTGGAAGAACTGCGGATTAGGTTTTGACATTCGAACTTCATCCGAGTACAGTTGAAAATCAAGTATTTGATCTAGCTCAAGACGCGTTAATATTTTTCGTAAGGTAGATCCTTTTATAAAGCCTGTATTGCTAAGCAGACTAATCGTGCTTTTACCTGATGCCCTGATCGATTTCAATACACCTATGCTATTGTTGCAGTATATCTGGGGCAGGTGTTCAAGCACAAGTGTTTCCATTTGTTCATAAAGTGTCTCCACATCAACATTGGAAAAGTCTGAAGAGTAATCGTTGATTATGCTAATTACCATTAGATACATTTCTTCAGCGTCAATGTTTTTACCCGTTTTCTCATTGATACTGTTGACCATTAAATCCACCTTCCGAAAGATTGCTGAGATTTCTTCTATGGTTTTATCTTTTCGATTGAAATATTTATGGAAGTGCTTAGCCCGTTCAATCTTAAAATTGGGATTGGACTTTATCAATGTGAGCCAAAGATCAAATGAATAATGTTTGTATACTGGCATTATTTGAGCGTGCTTTTCAATTAGTAGTTTTTTTACATCTAATGTTACAAATTTCTCTTTAGCACACAAAATTATGCGGAGGATTTAATAATAGGTAAAAACTACATTAATACTGCAACGCATTTTCTGAAATAAATATATGTGCATTAAATTTATATTTTTTCGGCATGATAGCCTGCACGATCGAGAGTCATGATCACTTCCTTAGGATTGAGTCCTTCCTGAGTTTCAACGCTCAGTACTTTATCTGGGTTCAGTGTATCAACTTTCCAATTAACTATTTGTTCCATCCCATTCAAATAAGGTTTTACCTTCTCGATGCAGTTGTCACATTTAATGTTGGTTTTGAATTTTAAAGTATGCATATGCAAATATAGTAGGTTAAGTGATGTTACAAAAATACAACTCATTGTTCGTCAAACACTATCTTTGAGGGTAATGACTAACAAAAATTATGTTTTACTGATCCTGATCCTGGGGTCATTAACTGCCCTCGCTCCTTTTTCTATAGATATGTATTTACCTGGTTTCCCGGCAATTGCCAGGAATCTGAATACAACAGTGGCTCAAGTTGCACTCTCCTTATCAAGTTTTTTTATAGGCATTTCAGCCGGACAACTTTTATACGGGCCACTACTTGACCGCTTTGGTAGAAAAAAGCCCCTTTACATTGGGTTAGTCATTTATATAATAGCCTCATTAGGATGCGTATTTGCAACATCAATTGACGTACTTATTGTACTTCGATTTGTGCAGGCCATTGGGAGTTGTGCCGCCACAGTAACCGCGGTTGCCATGGTAAGGGATTTGTTCCCTGTTAAAGATAGTGCCAAAGTATTTGCTTTGCTAATGCTTGTCCTTGGCGTTTCACCGATGATTGCTCCAACCCTTGGAGGATACATAACTACCACATTTGGCTGGCACAGCATTTTTTTAATACTTATGGGCATTGGAATTTTTAACCTATTTGCAAGCTGGTTGTGGCTGCCTGAGGTTTACAAGGCAGACATTTCTATCTCTTTAAAACCAAAACCAATTATCACTAATTTTATAGAGGTATTTCGTCAGCCACATTTCTATACATATGCGTTAACCGGAGCATTAGCCTTTGCCGGCTTATTTGCATACATCTCAGGTTCACCACTTCTATTTATGGATATATTTAAAGTGAGTGAACAAACTTATGGGTGGATTTTCGCATTACTATCGGTAGGTTTCATTGGTTCGAGTCAATTAAATATATTTTTGCTTAAAAAATTTAAAAGCGAGCAAATTATACTATTGGCAATGATTGCACAAGTAATCACCATTCTGTTTTTCCTTGTAGGCGGTATCAATGGCTGGTTTGGGCTCTATACCACAATCTTTTTGCTTTTCAAATTCTTGTGCTGCCTGGGTTTTATAAGCCCCAATGCTTCCGCACTTACCCTGGCACCATTTTCTAAAAATGCTGGCAGTGCCTCTGCACTTATGGGCGCAATTCAAATGGGGCTCGGCGCGCTGGCCTCAATGGGAATTGGTTTTTTTGATATCAAATCGATTGTGCCGATGCTGGCAATCATGTCTGTATGTTCTGTATTTGCCTTAGCCGTTCTTATAACAGGTAGGGTACAAATAAAAAAGGCAGCCTAGTTTAAAGGCTGCCTTTAAGGATTAAATTTTAAACTATTTTCCTATTTGGCTAAGTGGGCTTAAGCTAGGGTACTTCACTTTAAGTAATTCAAATGAGCCAAACATAATCAAACCATAAATAACGGTACCGTATAAGAACCTTAATTCGAAAGGAATTGCCAATTCCAGCACGGTCCAAAATCCAGACAAAGATTGTGGATAAACTTTAGAACCATACCAAACACCCAGATCAGTAACTATCCAATGAATTAATACAACTGTCAAAGTTCCCGCAATTGCGCTCAAAAGGGAAACATTCCTCAAAATCAAACGCCCTGCAATAATCATCAACACAAAAGCAGCGTAAGTCCAATACCATCCATCATACAAAAAGCCATTGCTATATTCCTTGTAAATCGTTAATGCAAGAATTAAATCTGTCATCAATAGGGTTAGCAAAGGAATTGCAAATGATTTTAAAGGATTTTTAAAGTAGGCCCCGCTAAATAAAGTTATCGCACCAACTGCAGAAAAATTTGCAATCTGAGCAAAATTGTCAGAAAATGGAGCAACTGTTCTTAAAACTGTAACAAGGGCTACAATTAGTAATAATATTAAGGTCCGTTGGTTAAATTTTAAATCAGACATTTTTAAACGATTAGAATACAAAGTTATGTTATTTAAATGTATATAAAAAAAGTCCTATTTAACTAGGCTGAGATCGGCAATACCAGTTATTTCAGTACTTAATTCTCCTGAAAAAGTTAAGTCTGCCATAATTCCGGTTTGCACTTTTATAAAATCAATCCCTTTAAGCACAACCTTTTTACCATCACTATCAATGGCATTGGCAATATCAACCTTATCGCCTCCGGCCTTGTTATCTGCATAGCCAAAATCAAGCGTAGCGGAAACACTTCCTTTAACTCCAGAAGATGGAAGTAAAGTGCCGGTTCTAGTAAATTCGTCTGCAATAATCCACAACGGATAGTGATTTAGCCTATGAAAGCTTTGTTTAACAATTCCGCTTCCACCCTTATTATCTCGCCAAGCCACGCTAAGTGATGGCGGCGTTGGTCTCGTGTAGGTAACAGCATAATTTCTGATGTATCCTTCCTTCCCAAACTCACTGCCAGAAAGTTCAAACCAGATGTCGTCTGGTTTACCGTTACCATTTTCATCCTGCATAACCCAAACAACACCTGGTTCGGAGAAATTGGCGAATGCGTTTCCGTAAAGTATGATATCGTCTTCTGCTTTATTGATTACGGTATGATCAAAACCATACACGACATAGCCTCCAAAAGCACCAAGACATACCCCTGGGTTTGCTTGCTTACCAACTATTGCATTTCCGCTCTGTTCGTTACCCCAACTGGCCTCGTTCATAAACTGACCCGCAGCCGGAGCATATTCAAAAAGGGTGGTTACAAATTTATTGCTGGTAGCAGAAACAGGAACTTCTGGTACCGCAACTTGCAACAGGTATTGAAAAATGAAAACTCCAGCAGCGTTTCTAGCTGTGAAGTCAATGGTATATATCCCAGATTTTGGCGCTGTAAACTCAAGCACACCGGTGTTACTCTTTACTTCTCCGTTAACCTTCCATTCCTGATCTATGTGATTACCCAGAACATTGCCCGCCTTGAGTGTAGTCGTTTCATTGACCTTGCTAGTGAGTGCAGGTCCCTCTGCAGACATTTTTATTGATGGGGCCAGCAATTTTTCAGTGTCATCTTTTTTACAGGCATTTAGTAGAATGGTGGATAGTAATGCAATAAAGAGTTGATTCTTAATTTTCATGTTATGATTATCTGTTATAGCTATAATTAAAGACTGCAGTTTGAGGTACTGCGCCTGTTGCAAACTCAAATTTCTTTTTACCCAATGCACTGAAAGCAATTACTTTTCCTTCTGCAGCATAGGCATTTGCGTCTGATACGAAAACATCTTCATTGAATGAATTTACTGTTACACCATACGGAGAAACAATCTGGCTCATATCTGTAATGAAATTAGCACTTAATTCCCCTGTTGTAATATTGAATGTTTTAAGATATACATCATTATAGTCTCCAATAACAAATCCCTTTCCTGAGGCAATTCGCAGGAATTCGAGGCTAACTTTATCATTAGAACTTACCTTGGTATCCGTAAGACTGCTGATTTTATCTAGTGATGGTTTTATCGCTACATAATCACCTTTTGTCAAAACAAATACATCACCCGCAGCAGTTGCAGCCACGCGTATGGGGTTAAATCCTACGGAGATATCTTTTAACTTTGTAAACGTGTTGAGGTCAACAACCGAAACTGAAGAATTATTAACAGTGCCAAATTGAAAATGCGCAGAATTTGTTACATATAATTTGTTGTTTACAATAGTTTCTTCTTCTAGCGCACCCCCCACTTTAAGTCTCGATTCTACATTAAGGTTCGCTGTATCTATTTTTGTGATGCTCCCGTCATATCCTGATACATAGCCCTTTCCTCCATTGAAAACGATAAATCTTGGAAGGAAACCTCCACTAGCATCTGATAGCGCAATTCTTTTTATTGACTTACCTGTAGCCGTATTTAGGATTTCCAGGTAGGAATCTTTTGCAGCAACTGTTGTGCCTGTAATTACGCAATACATTTTGCTTCCATAAGCTTTAAGGTCGTTTGCATTAGTGCCAAGGTCTGAGCCATTCTGCTTTTTAAAAAAGTCCTTTGTCGATGTACTGGAAGCAACATCGTAATAAGTAATTGAGCTATTATTGGCGAGGCCATATTGCCCCTCACACAATACATAAACACCGAGCGTTCCTGTAGGAAACCGCTCAGATAAAACCAATCTGTCTTTCTTACAAGCCCCTAAAAGCGTTGCCCCGATAAGCAAAGCTATTGCTATCCTACTGTAGTTTTTAAATGATCTATTCATAATATTTAATTTATTTATTTGTATACGAAAGCAAATTGTGCCGGAATGTCACCGGTTTCTACAGACCATTTCTTTTTCCCGTTTGCGTCAAAGCAATAAAGTCTTCCTGGAGTAACATAGTCAGTCGCATCCGTAACGAAAACGTCTTTACTATTGGGATGGATTGCAATTCCATATGGAACTTTTATCTCTTTATCAGTTCCATCGGTAATAAATTTTCTATTCAAAAGTACTTCGTCCTTTATATCCAACATGGCATAACTAACCGTATTTTTACCGGTTAAACCATTGAATTCAGTGCTGTAAACGTATGCTAGATCATCATCTATGGCCAGGTTGCCGACCGATATATCAATTACTTTTTTTACTGTTTCAGTTCTTGTGTTTATTATATATAGACGTGAGGGAATATCAACATAATTGCCACGCGACGTTACATATAGATCGCCATACTTATCTGCTTTTAGCCTGTGTAGGTTGATACCTGCTTCAATTCTTGCAGTTACTTTAAAGGATGAAAGATCCACTACTGAAATCGTATGCTCATAATTCGATGGGGTGTAACCTCCTGAATTAGCGACGTAAAGTTTTCCTTCAACCACAGCAAGCTCTTCTGGCTGGCGCCCCACCTGGACCCGACGTGTTTCGCGAAGTGTTGTCGTATCAATTTCTGCGATAATGCCATTTGGGGAATTGGGGTCGCCAACCTGACCAAAATAAGCGCTTACGTATGCTTTACCACCGTTAAATGTAATGTAGCGACAATTTAGAAGATCAATTTGCTGAATGCGTTTGCCTGTTTTCACATCCATAACTTCAACTTTATTGGATCCGTTTAACAAAACATATAATTTTGACCCGTAAACACCAATATCATTCCCTACATCACCCAAGCCCTTTGTAATTTCTGGATTTACCTGGTTATACAGATTTTTCCTGTAGCTGCCCTTTGTAAAGTCCACATAATCAATAGACGCTTTATTCATGTACATATTTCCTTCATTTACTAGGTAAAGACCTTTAACGCGGGAAGAAGGTTCAGGCAAAAAAAGTGTTTCATTTGTTTCTTCAGGGATGGGTACCGGTGATTTCCTGCAGGCACCAAATGCCAGGCTGGCAAAAAGAAGACCGAACAATAATTGTGAGTTTAATTTCATATTAATAAGTAAAGTTTAGCGTAAAACGATAAGAACGACCGGGCATAGGGAAATTGGCTATAACATCATAATACTGGTTAAATAAGTTACTTACATCTGCTCCCATGGTAATACTTTTGTGTTCGATGGCCGTCTTGTATCGAAGCGAAATATCATGGGTGTACCATGGTTGAACATAATTTGCAGATGTATTTGCTTTTTGATTATATCGCTCACCCGTATAGATGAAACTGTAGTTGACCGATAATTTATGGAAAACTGAACCGGCAACAAACGAACCGCTATGCTTAGGAATATAAGGAAGCTGTCTTTCGTAACTTGGGTTATTTATTAGGGTAAGATCAACAGCATTCTGATGAGTGTAGTTCAGTGCGGAATTGAAGGTTATACTTCCTAATGACCAGCTACTTTGCAAATTTATCTCGATGCCTTTAACCTCAACATCCCCAATATTTTCGACGCTCCATCGCTGAGCGTTATTGCCCGGCACCGCAACGATCTTATCTTTAATATCATTAAAATAAGCGTCTGTTTGAAATGATATTTGTTTGAGTACCCCGTTATAGACCTTAATGTAAGTTAAACCTAGGTTGTACTGGTTAGCTAACTCAGGACGCAGATAGGTTCGCCTAAAATCTGTGTAATACAGATCATTGAACGTTGGAAGTCTGTAAACGGATTTATAGAAAGTCCGAATCCTAAACTCCTTGCCAGAAAAAGGCTGCCAAGACATCAAAATAGCTGGCGTTGCATTATTATTACTACCCGCTTCGCTTCCGTCTTTAACTTTATCATTTGCAAAGGTTGCGTTAAGGTTAGCTTGCAGATCAAAGCGATTTAAATGCATTTGCGCCGCCATAGTAATTAGAATTGTGCTTCTAGACGGGAAAGAAAACTGAAAAATGTTGGCATCTAGAGTGTTGTACTGGTAATCAGTAGCAAGAGCAACGTCAAGAATTTTGCTAAGCACATATTTCTGAGCCAAAGAAACGTACAGATCCTGCTGCTTATAAGTATTATCTAAGAAACCATTAAGAGAAACGCTTTCAGGGTCAAGGTATCTGTTATTGTCAAAACCTACTTTGAATGTGCCTAATATGCTATACCTTGATAGAATCTGCTTCTTATAAGTGGATTGTATAAATCCATTGTTATTCCAGGTTCGTTGCCTGTTATCAAATTTATTACTTACAATCGCCCCTGGTAAACCCATTTGATCAGTATAAATATATACCCTAGCAGATAGCTTGCTGCTATCTTTCAAGTTGCCCCGCAAACCAAGCTCCAGGCGAAATCGTTCCACGTCTCCATTGTTTCTAAACGCGGTGGTGTCGAATACCCCATTTGTATACCTGAACTTATATCGACCGCTTGCCTTAGTATATTCGGCGCTCGAGCTAATCGATAACGCATCAGATATTTTATTCTGAATTAGCAACGATGGATTTACTAAACCAAAAGATCCAAATTTTAAGGACGCCACGGCGTTCCAACTGCTACCTTCGCGAAAAACAGGCTTTTTAGTATTTAAATATATGGAACTACCAGAAGTAAATGATTTGGCCGGCTGAAAAATACTGCTTCTTTGGCCATTGTAAATCTCTATTTCATCTAAGTTCTCTAAGGAAAATTTTCCCAGATCTACTTGCCCATTTTGAGCATTTCCCAACTCCACCCCATCGTAAAAAACACCTGTATGATTTGTACCCAGACTTCGCACATTAATAGTTTTCATGCCACCGATGCCACCATAATCTTTTACTTGCACGCCAGACAAAAAACGCATTGCGTCAGCTACCGACAAATTCCCGAGATTTAGCAAATCTTTACCAGAGAGGATTTGTAGCGGAGTGGAAGAGGTTTGCCGCCGACTTATTTTATTAATGTTTATCGCAACTTCTTTCAGGTCAATTTGCTTTCTCATTGAATCTGCAGTGTCTCGGGAACCCGAATCTTGCGCATTCAGCTTTGCAGGCACAGTTAGTCCAGCCCAAAAAATGGAAAAATAAATTACAAGACAACCTGTGCTTAAAAAAGCACTTTTGTTTTTTCTCATTTTGTTGTGAGTTTGTAACCCACAGCAAACAGTTAGATCAAGGAAATGAAATACAATAAACAAGCACTCACTCCAAGCTTCAATCCCCGAAAGCTATGAAATCTTAATGCGAATGGCAGGTCTTCTGACTTACTTCCGGTTTATCCTGCCTTCCCATTCTTAAGAAAAGTGGCCTTGATTTGGATCCGTTACGAAGCTTACAGCTGCGGGACAGTTACGGAATTACACCGTATTCCCTTTTAACCCCGATCTAAATAACCGGGAACCAAAAGCGATGCAAATGTATTCATTTTTCCTGTCATCGGGTATATTTGATTATCTTTATCATGAAGCACGTTTTTCATGAAATTATTGGGCATTTCAATTCTTCTTTTTACAATTACCAATGTCATGGCACAAAAAACTGATACTCTTTTTATTGACGGATTAATTAACTCCAATAAAGCCCTTTTTGGAAACATAATAAATCACCCGGAAAAAAACCAGGTGCAAATTCTTTATACTCAAATTGATCGAGATAAAAACAATAGACCTTCATTCAAGTCGTTTAGCTATAACCTTGACAACAATCGCTATTTTTATCCTGCCAGTACGGTAAAACTTGCGGCAATCATCTTTGCATTGGAAAAAATCAATGAACTTAAAATTAGTGGCTTAAGCTCACGAAGCACAATGATCACGGACAGTTTGTACCTGGGGCAAACAACAGTAAAACTAGACACATCAGCTAAGACAGGATTGCCATCAATTGAACATTATATTAAAAAAATATTGCTCATCAGTGACAACGATGCATTCAATCGTCTCTTTGAATTTATAGGCCGTAGAGAAATAAATTACAAACTAAAAAAATATGGACTACTTAACAGCAGAATCTTAAATAGGCTTGCAATTGGCGATTTTGGTGAATCTTCAAAACACACTAATCCAATTGAATTCTACAGAGGCCGGAAATTGATTTATAGCCAGCCGGCTCAATATGATCCTAATGAATACTCCCTTGACCTGCATAACACAACTATGGGAGTAGGATATCTAGATAATGCTGATCAGCTGGTTAATAAGCCTTTCAGTATGGAAAATAAAAATGCTTTTGCTATTGCTGATCAGCAATCGTTAATGAAAAGACTAATTTTCCCAGAAGCTTACGCAGTTAATCAGCGCTTCAATCTTACACCCGGGGATTATAAACTCATCTACACATATATGAGCAAATTACCGACAGAAAGCGATTACCCTAGTTATAGTTCTGATCTATTCTGGCCCAATTATGCAAAAATGCTTTATTATGGAAGGGAAAAGGGCACAAGTTCGGATGACAACATCAGGATCTTTAATAAATATGGCGACTCTTATGGCTTCATTATCGATAATTCTTACTTTGTGGACTTTAAGAACAGTATCGAATTTTTCCTCACGGCGGTGGTGCAATCTAATGAAGATGGAATTTATAACGATAATAAGTATGAATATGAAACAGTATGTTTCCCGTTTATGAAAAACTTAGGCCAGGTAATTTATAATTATGAGCTCACACGTGAACGCGGAGTAAAACCCGACTTAAGTAAATTTAAATTTCATTATTAGTCCATTTAAAAAAGTTATGAAGAAAATAGGATTTTTATCTTTTGGACATTGGTCTGATCATCCGGGGTATCAAACCCGGACCGCAGGCGACACCTTACTCCAATCAATTGACCTTGCTGTTGCCGCTGAAGAAATTGGTTTAGACGGGGCCTATTTTCGTGTACATCATTTTGCAGCACAACTGGCATCACCATTCCCGCTATTGGCTGCCATAGGAGCTCGAACTAGAAAGATTGAAATCGGCACAGGCGTAATCGACATGCGATATGAAAACCCGCTCTACATGGTAGAAGATGCTGGCGCGGCAGATTTAATTTCGGGAGGGAGGTTACAATTAGGCATTAGCAGGGGCTCACCTGAACAAGTAACCGACGGATGGCGCCATTTTGGTTACAACCCTTCGGATGGGGAGACGGATGCGGAAATGGGGCGCAACAAGGCGTTGCAATTTTTAGAAAGACTTGATGGTATTGGATTTGCCGAGCCAAACCCAAACCCCATGTTCCCTAATCCACCAGGTTTATTGCGTCTTGAACCTTATTCAAAAGGTCTCCGCAATCGCATATGGTGGGGTGCAGCATCAAACGCTACAGCAATCTGGGCAGCTCAAAATGGAATGCACCTCCAAAGTTCAACACTAAAATTTGATGAAAGCGGCAAACCATTTCATATTCAGCAAGCTGAACAGATCAGACTTTACCGGGATGCTTGGAGATCTGCGGGTCATGACCACGAACCAAGAGTTTCTGTAAGCCGGTCAATTTTTGCGTTGGTAAACGACCAGGACCGTTACTTGTTTGGAAGAGAATCAGGACAGGCTGATAAGATTGGTTATATAGAAAGAGACAAACGTGCTATATTCGGCAGAAGTTACGCCGCTGAACCTGACCAGCTAGTAAAAGAGCTTATGGAAGATGAAGCTATTCAGGAAGCAGACACGTTATTATTGACTATTCCCAACACTTTGGGTACGGAATACAATATTCATGTTCTCTCTTCAATTTTACAACACGTAGCTCCTGCATTGGGCTGGCGATAAAAGCTGACTTTATATTGATCCAAATTAGTGTGCCGTATGCAATAAATACAAATTCCCTGTTTTTACGCTTCAACTTTGAGAACAGGGGATTTAAATCCTTAAATAAGGAAACTAGTATTAATTACGTTAATTTGTATTACAGTTTTAACATTATTTAACACAAAGAGTCTTACGTTTTTTTTGATCTTTATCCCCATGTTTAAAGAAATTCGCAATAAATATATTCGTTACACCAGCATATTTATTTTCTTCATAATTATCTTCTTTTGCGCCTTACAAATCAATTTTTTATGGCTTTTTGGTTACTCCCCTTCTTATAAAGACATTAAAGTTCCCACTCAACGTGTCGGGTCAGAATTATACACTTCCGATGGCAAGTTAATTGGCAGGTATTACAAAGAAAATCGCACTCCCGTTAGCTTCGAAGAAATTACGCCAAGTGTGATCAATGCCCTTGTTGCTACAGAAGATGTTCGTTTTTATAAACATATGGGTATCGATTTCCGCTCGCTCCTGTCCAGCGGCATTTCTACAGCCACCGGTGATAAACGAGGTGCGAGTACAATCACCCAGCAGCTTGCAAAAAACCTGTATCGCACCCGCTATAACAAATCGCAAGGATTGTTAAGCCGGATCCCATTACTACGCACAATTGTGCCGAAGTTAAAAGAATGGTCTACAGCCGTTAAACTGGAATCCAATTACTCCAAAAATGAAATAATTACAATGTATCTTAACACTGTTTCTTTCGGAAACAATGCATATGGAATCAAAACAGCAGCAAGGACTTATTTTGACAAAGAGCCAGCAACTCTTGACGTGCCTGAAGCTGCTCTTTTGGTTGGGATGCTGAAAGCAACTTCAAATTACAACCCAATTAAAAACCCTGAAAAGGCCTTGGAAAGAAGAAATGTTGCTCTTTCTCAAATGAATAAATACGAGTACATTAATGCTGTGCAGCTTGATACTTTCAAAAAAACTGCAATCAAATTAAAACAAGGTAGAGTTGATGCAGGCAGTGATGGCGATTCCTACCTAAGAGCTGCAGTAGACAAATATCTCGAAGAATGGTGTAATAAAAATAATTATGATCTGTATGAGGATGGACTTAAGATTTATACAACGATTGATTCCAAACTGCAGACATATGCTGAAGAAGCTGTTGCGGATCAAATGAAGTCCCTTCAGCGTAGATTTTACAATGTATGGGGCAGCGAAGATCCATGGGAGGACTCCGAAAAGCAAAAAGTTGATTACCCGAATAGGGCTATGAAGAACTTGCCTATTTACTCACTTCTAGAAAAAAAGTTTAAAGATACACCAGACTCGGTTGAAGCATATTTCAACAAAAAGAAAAAGATGAAAATATTTACCTGGAAGGGTGACAGAGACACCTTGTTTTCAACCATGGATTCTATTCGCTATTATGGGAAAATCCTTAACACAGGTATGATGACACTTGACCCCTTTAGTGGCAAAATAAAGGTTTGGGTAGGCGGCATAGATCATAAATTCTTTAAATATGATCATGTGAATCAGGCAAAACGCCAGGCAGGTTCTACGTTTAAGCCATTTGCATACCTGGCGGCACTTGAAAAAGGCATGAGTCCGTGTACCACGTTTGTAGATAAGCCTGTACGTATTCCTTATCAAGAAAATGGTAAAACAGAATATTGGGAGCCCAGAAATGCGGATTGGAGTAATAGTTATAGAGAAATGTCGCTCAGATGGGCAATGGCCAAATCAGTGAATACTGTAACAGCCCAGGTCACGGAAGCAGTTGGAGCTGAAAACGTTGTCAAATGGGCACATGCCTGTGGCATTGACAGTCACCTCGCCGCAGTTCCCTCGGTTAGCCTGGGGCCGAATGATGTTTCTGTTTTTGAAATGGTGAAAGCATATGGAACTTTTCTTAACAATGGTATAAAAACTGATCCAATCCTTGTGGAGAAAATCACTGATCTTGACGATAACATTATTGAAGAATTTAAGGCAAAGACTTCCCGTGCCTTGTCTGAAGAAATTTCGTGGCTTATGCTGTATATGTTCCGTGGTGGAATGGACGAGCCGGGCGGAACTTCGAGAGCCCTTTGGGAGTGGGATCTCTGGAAGAAAAATAATCAAATTGGCGGTAAAACCGGAACCTCATCAGATTACGTTGATGCGTGGTATATGGGCATAACTAAGGATCTTGTTACAGGTGTTTGGGTAGGATGCGATGAGCGTACAGCTCATTTCAAAAATGGAGAAACTGGTGAAGGCTCAAGAACGGCGTTGCCCATTTTTGCTAAATTCATGGAAAAGGTCTATAAGGATCCTGGTACAGGATATACAATGGGGCCATTTCCTAAGTCGAAAGTGAAAATAACTGTCGATATAAATTGTCCTACACCTGAATATGTTGTGGATACAACTTCATCCGACAGCCTTATGGTAGATTCAACTCAATTTGATGTACCTCTGCCTGAAGAACAGCAACCGGCGCCAAAGGAAGAAGTTCAACCTCAAAAGCCTGAAGAAACAAAGCCCGCTGAACCTATTAAACAACCTGCTCCGGAAGCACCGCTTACCAAAAAACAAGAAAGAGAATTAAAAAGAAAACTACGTCAGGAAGAAAAAGAGAAAAAGAAGAATGGTGTTTAACACGCTTCGTAATTCGAGTATTTAGCACTCTTATTTCGCCAATCTAAATTAAATGAATTTCCGTAGATTTAATACGCTATAAACTAACTAACTATGATAATGACTTCTAAATTTTTGAGAAGATTTATTCCATTACTAATTTTGGTTTTGATGTCAACAGTATCTGTTCAGGCACAGTACTTTGGTCAAAACAAGGTACGTTACAAAAATGAGAAGTTTAAGGTATTGCAAACTCCGCATTTTGAACTTTATTATTATTTAAAAAATGAAAAATTAGTTAAAAAGCTTGCGGAAGACGCGGAGACCTGGTACAAAATGCATCAGGAGGTTTTCCGAGACACATTTCTAAAGAAAAATCCCATAATTTTATATAGCAATCACCCTGACTTCCAGCAAACTACTGCTTTACAAGGAGAGATAGGAATTGGGACTGGAGGAGTCACTGAAGCTTTAAAGAACAGGGTAATTATGCCCGTAATGGAATTAAATAATCAAACAAGACATGTACTTGGCCATGAATTGGTTCATGCATTTCAGTACCATATTTTGCTTGAAAAAGATTCGGTTGGTATAGAAAACATCAGTCAGATTCCACTATGGATGATCGAAGGAATGGCGGAATACTTGTCGGTTGGTAAAACCGATGCGTTCACTTCAATGTGGATGCGGGACGCCTTGCTAAACCGCGACATACCTTCATTAAAAGATCTTACCAATTCTAACAAATATTTCCCTTACCGCTACGGGCAAGCCTTCTGGACTTTCGTTGGGTCTGTATATGGAGATACTACCATTGTGCCTCTTTTTAAAGCCACTGCCAGATTTGGATATGAAAATGGATTGAAGTATATGTTTGGATATGATGATAATACATTATCAGGGTTATGGAAGAACGCCATTGAATCTCATTATCGTCCAATGCTGAAAGCGGATAGCTCTCAAATACGAATTAGTGGTACTAAAATAATAGATAACAAAAATGCCGGCAACATGAATGTGGCCCCTTCTATTAGTCCCGATGGTAAGTATTTGGCTTTTCTTTCTGAGAAAGACCTGTTTGGAATAGATCTCTTCCTTGCGGATGCGAAAACAGGAAAAATTATCAGAAAACTTAGCAGTCAAATTTCTAACTCCCATATAGACGATTTTAATTTCCTTGAGTCTGCCGGTACTTGGTCCCCTGATGGCAAACAATTCGCTTTTAGTATTTTCAGCAAAGGAAAAAATGAACTTATGGTAATCGATGTAGCCAGTGGCAAACAGGTTTTAAGCACCGATATGGCTAATATTGAACAGTTTGGAAACTTAACATGGTCTCCAAATGGGCACGATATTGCATTTTCAGGTATGATTGAAGGCCAAAGTGATATCTTTTCATACAATTTTAAAGACAAGAAAGTAACTCAAATTACTAATGACGTTTTTTCAGACTATGCTCCCAGTTATTCAAAAGATGGAAAGTTAATTGCATTTTCTACGGATCGGGTTTCAAGACAAAAAAACGGCACCAATGCAGTTCATCCAATTAACCTTAGCATCTATAATTTAGAGACTAAGATGTTGTCAGATGTTCCGGTTTTTCCTGGTGCAAATAACCTTAATGCGCAATTTTCGGGCGACAGCAAGTCACTTTTTTTCCTTTCTAACCGTGACGGTTTCAGAAATCTTTATCAATACAATTTAGTAGAGAATACAGTTAAACAATTAACTGATTATTTCACAGGAATCAGCGGCATAACCGAATTTTCACCCGCTCTGACAGTTTCCAATAACGACGACATCATTTACAGTTATTACAGATCGCAACGTTACACGCTTTACAATTCTCCTGTAAATAATTTTAGGTCTAAATCTGTTGATGCAAATTCAGTGAATTTTGATGCTGCGATTCTTCCACCAAAAGAAAGCACTGGCGTGGACGTTGTCAATTCGAATTTGAGCAATTTTGAGCGTTTTGAAAAAACTAGCCCCGATTCGATGAGACTTGTTCCCTACAAACCGAAATTTACTTTAGACTATTTGGCAAATAGTGGAGTTGGAGTATCAACAAGTCGTTTTGGGACTGGTGTGCAAGGTGGTGTAGTGGGTATGTTTAGCGATATATTGGGAAGAAATCAAATCATTGCTAATCTATCTGTAAATGGTGAGATTTATGACTTCGGGGGGCTTGTTGGCTATATCAACCAGCAGAAGAGAATTAATTGGGGTATTGCTCTTTCGCACATCCCTTATATAACTGGTTTCAGAGAAATAGTTGCTGACCAGTTGACTTATTCAGATGGCACAAAGCTGGATGTTATAAATGACCGTACTAATTTAATCAGAACTTTTGAAGATCAAGTTCAACTTTTTGGTTCTTACCCCTTCAGTAAGGTACATCGCTTTGAGGCTGGAGGTGCATTTTCTTATTACAGTTATCGCGTAGATCGAATCAGCAATTATTATGATTATTCAGGTTACTACATTACATCTGAGAAAAACAAAATAAGGACTAGCGATGCCATTAGTGAGTTTGGTATTCCCCTCAATCCATTTAATATTTTCCAATTAAATGCATCGTTTGTAGGCGATAATTCGATTAATGGAATCACGTCACCGTTGGAGGGATTTAGATACCGTGTAGGTGCAGAACAGTATTTTGGTGATTACAAATTCTCAGCTGTAACATTAGATGCCCGAAAATATTGGAGGCTAAAGCCGGTAACCATTGCTGCCAGAAGTTATAACTACTTGAGAATTGGTAAAGATGGAGAAAACCTCTATCCTTTGTTTGTTGGCTATCCATACTTTATAAGAGGATATGAAGCCAATTCATTTTACAACAGTAACAGTTCAGGTACTGGTGGATTCGATATTAATCAGTTGTCGGGAAGTAAAATGGCTGTGTTTAACTTCGAGCTTCGTCTGCCGTTCACGGGCCCTAAAAAATTAGCTCAAATTCCTTCTAAATTTCTGTTTAGCGATTTAAACCTCTTTTTTGATGCTGGACTGGCTTGGAGACAGGGTTCAAAGGTAGCCTTTAAGGGACAACCTACTTATGTTACTGAGAACGTGAAAGACGAAAATGGCAATGATGTATTGGATACAAACGGGAATAAAATAACAACTCAATACACCAACGAGCGTGTGCCTGCATTAAGTGTAGGCGTTTCCTTGCGCGTAAACGTCTTTGGCTATTTTGTATTAGAACCTTATTATGCGATTCCATTTCAGCGCAAGGATGTTAAAGCAGGAGTATTTGGATTAACTTTTGCTCCAGGATGGTAAGAAGCGTTAAAACGTTTTAGAATATTTTTATAAAAGGCGCAATTTCTAGCGCCTTTTTTATGACATGATGGTGAAGGGTAAATTAACTTGGTTAACCAGTTTTTTCCCGGTCATGATATGCTCGAAATCCAAACCAATAGTTAGATCAATCCAATCCGGATTACATGACCTCACCACACGCTCTTTTTGAGTCCTGGTGAACCTGCTAACTAACTTAAACCTGCTCAATGCCTGAGCCTCAGTTTTGAATTCTTCGAAGTAAACCAATCTGGTTAATTGCTGACCACTATCGAAAAAAAGACAAGGCATCTGCTTATAAAAATCCAGGGTTTTAATTAAATCAGAACTCATTCCAACATGCAAACTTGTGCGATTCCTATCAGTAACAATGTAGACAAATTTTTTCATGACCTTATGCAATTTTTTGTGATAAACTAATTAAATTAGTTACTTATTGGATATCTAAATAAATATTACTAACTTTATTGGCACAATAATACTAACTATTTTAGTAAAAACAAATTTATTTTAAATTTTATTTTATGTCAAACATTTCCTCCAATCTTAAATATCTAAGAAAGAAAAAAGGTCATACACAGCAGCAATTCGCGGATGCCATGGCAATTAAGCGTTCCCTAATCGGGGCCTATGAAGAAGACCGGGCAGAACCGAAATACGATCTGCTAAAAAAAATAGCAGAATATTTTGATTTGACGATTGATGAATTCATAAATGAATCTATCAATGATACATGGAAGCCAAAGCCTAAAAGCCAGGGATCTAATCTTAGAATACTGAGCATCACTGTGGATAAAAATGAGAATGAGAATATCGAGATGGTACCGGTTAAGGCAAGCGCAGGGTATCTTAATGGATTCTCGGATCCGCAATATGTACAAGAGCTACCCAAATTTCAGTTACCTCTTCCTTTTTTAAAAAATGGCACATTCAGAGCATTCGAAATAATTGGAGACTCTATGCTTCCAATTCAATCTGGCAGTATTATTCTTGGTGAATATCTGGATAACTGGAACGATGTTAAAGCTGGGGAAACTTATGTAATCATCAGTAAAAATGAAGGTGTGGTATACAAAAGGGCCGGAAATCGTTTCAAAGAAAACAAAGAGTTAAAATTGGTTTCAGACAATAAAGTTTATGACACATATACAGTAGCAGCTGATGATATTCTGGAAATATGGAAAGCGAAAGCCTACATTTCTTCTACCCTTCCTGATCCAACTCCGGAGCCGACTATTGAAACCCTAACCAATATGATGTCGCAAATGCAGAAATCCATCTCACAGCTGAATAAAAACTAATTATAGGACATGAGCACTGCCGAAGAGTTCATGCTATCAAGGTTGGCATTTCGGGAAAACAACAATTCCATCAGGAAATTGTCGTCACTTGTTTTGCCAATTGACTTTTCTTCTAACGACTATCTGGGATTCTCCAGATGCCCGGCGTTTATATTAAGTATAGAAAATGCTTTAAAAAACTTTCCAAATTACAAAACCGGATCGGGAGGCTCACGGTTATTGAGCGGCAACCATCCATTTACAGAAGATACTGAAGCTTTTATTGCCAATTTTCATAATGCAGATGCAGGTTTAATATTTAACTCAGGTTATGATGCGAATGTAGGCCTCTTATCCAGTGTACCTCAACGGGGAGATACGATCATAACAGATGAGTTAATACATGCAAGTTTAATTGACGGAGCCCGATTAAGTCATGCTAGCCGATACACATTCACCCATAATGACCTCACTCATCTGGAAGCTAAATTAAAGGTGGCCAAGGGGGCAATATTCGTGGTGGTAGAAAGTGTTTATTCCATGGATGGCGACATAGCGCCGCTAAAAGAAATTTCTAAGTTGTGTGATGCGTATAATGCAAATCTTATTGTTGATGAAGCCCATGCCATAGGTATTTTTGGTGATCATGGAAAAGGTTTAGTACAGGCTTTACAACTTGAAGATAAAGTGTTGGCTCGTATTGTTACTTTTGGAAAAGCACTGGGATGCCATGGAGCAATTATTCTTGGTAGCAACGCTTTAAGGAGTTACCTTATCAACTTTGCACGGTCATTTATCTATACCACTGCTGCGCCGATCCATAATATTGTATCGGTGAAATGCGCATATACGCGTCTTTTAGAAACCAATTACAGTTCTTTAATCGAGAAAAAGATAGCACTATACCAAACCGCAATAGAAGGCACAGAACAAGTTGATCTTATTGAAAGGTATAGCACAATAAAAACTATTCGCTTCAAAAACAACAATGACGCAAAATCAGCAGCCGGTATGTTGCAATATAGCGGTTATGATGTTCGGGCAATTTTAAGCCCTACCGTTCCCGTAGGCAGCGAAAGGCTCAGAATATGTTTACATTTGTTCAACACCGACGAGGAAATCCTCGGTCTTGTTGATGAGATAAAACTTTTGCAATAATGACCAATACATACTTTGTTTCCGGAATTGGTACCGGAATAGGCAAGACGATAGTTAGCGCAATTTTAACGGAAAAACTTCAGGCAGATTATTGGAAACCCATACAGTCGGGTGATTTGGGAAACAGCGATAGTTTTCTTGTACAGCGCTTAATAAGCAATACTAAAACACGCATCCTGGCCGAAGAATTTAGATTAAACAATCCGCTATCTCCGCACCTTTCGGCTAGAATGGATGGAATTTCGATCACTGTCGATCAGTTTAGAATTCCAGAGACTGAAAACAGCCTGGTCATAGAAGGCGCTGGTGGAGTTATGGTACCGCTTAATGATCACGAACTTTTACTCGATTTAATAGTGGCACTAAAGGCCAAGGTAATAGTTGTATCTCAAAACTACCTGGGTAGCATCAACCACTCTTTACTTACTCTTGAGATACTAAAAGCGAAGAATATACCGATAGAAGGGATTATATTCAATGGAGAAGCAAACGTTGAAAGCGAGCGCTACATCCAGCAGTACAGCAAAATCAAGGTCATCGGAAGGATTCCGCAGTTTAAAACGATCGATCAGGAAACCATAAGAAACGCTGGATCGCTTTTGAAAATATAGCGCAAAAAAAAAGGGAGCTATAAGCTCCCTTCTCTTAAACATAATTTATAATGTCTATTTTACTGCGTCAATTACTGCTTTAAAAGCTTCTGGATGATTCATAGCCAAATCAGCCAAAACCTTACGGTTTAAACCAATATTTTTAACGGCTAATTTTCCAATTAATTGAGAGTAAGATATACCGTGCTGACGTGCTCCAGCATTGATACGCTGAATCCACAATCCACGAAATTCTCTTTTCTTAACTTTACGGTCACGGTATGCATATTGCAAACCTTTTTCTACCGTATTTTTAGCAATGGTGAAAACCTTGCTTCTTGATCCCCAATAGCCTTTGGCTAAATTAAGAACTTTTTTCCTTCTTCTTCTCGAAGCTACTGCGTTTACCGAACGTGGCATGTTTTAATTGTTTTTGATAAAAGGCGTTGCGTATTACAGCAAACTTACTACCTGGTACCTGGTTAAAAATTTAATTATTTACCGATTGCAAGCATACGTTTAACGTTGCCCATATCAGCATCAGACACCATCGAAGTCTGACCTAAATTACGCTTACGTTTAGTCGACATCTTTGTTAAGATGTGACTTTTGTATGCGTTCTTTCTAGCGATTTTACCTGTTCCAGTAAGCGAAAAACGCTTTTTAGCACTGGAATTGGTTTTCATTTTTGGCATAACCTGTGTTTATTTATTTAATTTATTGTTATTTCTTAGCAACTTTTGGAGCCAGCGTTAAAAACATACGCTTTCCTTCTAATTTAGGAAGTAACTCCACTTTACCAACATCTTCTAAGGCCTGAGCAAATTTCAACAATAGGATCTCGCCTTGCTCCTTGTAAACAATTGCCCTTCCTTTAAAGTGAACGTACGCTCTTACCTTCTCACCACTTTCCAAAAAGCTAACCGCATGTTTTAGCTTAAACTGGAAATCGTGATCGTTTGTATTAGGTCCGAATCTGATCTCCTTGATAACAGTTTGCTTAGCATTCGCTTTAATCTCTTTCTGCTTTTTCTTTTGTTCGTAAACAAACTTGCTATAATCGATTATTCTGCAAACAGGAGGAACGGCATTTGGTGAAATTTCAACCAGATCTAACTCCAGTTCATCGGCAAGGGCCAAAGCTTTTGCCAAAGGATAGATCCCCGGTTCAACATTATCGCCAGCTAACCTCACCTCTTGGGCTCTGATAAACTGATTAATATTATGTTCTGCTTCTTTCTTCTTAAAAGGAGGACGTGGTCCCCTGTTAAATCCTGGTCTGCCTAATGCCAAATGTATATCCTGTTAAACTGTTATTTCTTTAATTAATAATTCACTAAATTCTTTTAACGTCATCGATCCTAAGTCGCCCTCACCATGTTTTCTTACCGAAAGCTGGCCATCAGCCATCTCTTTTTCACCAATAATCAACATATAAGGTATTTTTTTAACCTCCGCGTCCCTGATTTTCCTTCCGATCTTTTCATCTCTAAAGTCAATCAGCCCGCGAATATCGGAATTATTTAGTTCATCTGAAACTTTTTTTGCATA
>JAZKHD010000004.1:0-233472 GCA_040385565.1 Bacteroidota bacterium
CAAGATGCCTCCCTTTCACTGATATAGTTAATAATACAAAGATATGAGCAATCTTTATGAAGGATTGCTTCGTACCTCGCAATGACGTGTTTTGTTACTTGTTCTTATTGAAAACGAACAGGTCTTTATAAACCCACTTTCCGTTTTCTTCATTTCCCCTGGCAATTACAAATTGCGTGGCAGAACGTTTCTCGTATAAAATCCTTAAACCTCCACCCTCTTTTTGAAAGATGGCTTTGCCTTTGCCCGCTTCAACAAAAAGATAACGGTCTTGCTTGTCCTTTTCTTCCTGTCCAATCAGTCCGGGCCTGAAATGTTTTACCATAGAGATCAAGCCGTTTTCCGTTGGTTCATAAGCCAGGATCTCATATAAATCTATTTTGCCTCCTCGCATCATGCGCATCATGCCCACCATATTTTCACCAGATTGCGGTAGCCAAACGCCTTCAATGGTTTGACCATCCGGCATTGTAGCTTTCCAGTTTCCCTCGATGAAGGCAATATCTGCTACCGTGCCCTTAGAAGTCTGTGCATGAAGGATATCCGTGATGCCAATAAGAATTAATATGAGAAGTAATTTGCAGGTGTTTTTCATAATGTTCAAGAATTTGGTTTCTTAAATATACAGAACTACACAATATTCGGACATAAAATGAGTCAGTAAATATTAATAACCGGGATTTAGCATCGGACGTTTTATGAATTTTAAATCATGAATACGATATCAGAATTTTACCTAATACCACCAAAATGTACATGTTCTGTAATACCGTTGGGATCCTTAAGCAACTGAAACGTGGTTGATGGACCCAGATTTACAGGGTTTGTCCATGAGCGAAGGGCCCATACAATCTTTTTATCCTTTGTCACTTCCACAGCTTGCACAGGTTCATTCCCCGATTGTAGCTTCCCATCCCACTGATTAAACCAATTGTTAATAAGGGTATTTCCATTTGGAAGGCGCATTGCGATTTGTGGATTACTTAACTTATAATCTTTAACATCATCTAGAGGGTATTCCCAGACAACTTCTCCACTTCGGTCTAGTTCTTTGACAAAACGGTTGTTGCTGGCTACTAATATATTACCTGACGGAAGCTGCTGTGCAGACCAAACACCGGGTACTGCTATTGATGATAGAATTTTCCCTTCAAAATCATATTCATTTACGTTACCCAAATCCATGTGTGCAATGAGCAAAGTTCCTTCTTTTGTTAACCTTGCATGACGAATTTGGCCATGGGTTCCGCTGTTAAAAGGAATAGCAAAATCTTTCACTACAGTATTCGTTTTGGTGTTCATTACAAAAACCTTTGCCGGATTGCCATTCTGAACAAACACAATATGATCTTTACCAATGGGTTGCGCAGTGTGAGTTTCAAATCCGTCAGGAGTGTCGTATTTCCATAGCACCCTTTTATCGCGGTTGATAAGCGTAATGCCATACTGATGCGCAAATAGAATGTTTCCGTTACTTAGCAACACCGCGTCACTAATTTTCGCCCCTACCGGTAGTATCTATGTATGACCAGGTAATTTTGCCTTTTTCAATGATATACATATTCCGGGCCTTTGCCTCACCGGCATAGAAGAAATCATATTGATTTAGACCTTTACCTGGTAACACATCCGGAGCATTTCTACTTGTTTGCGCAAATGCAGCGTGTGGTATGCCTGCGGACAGCCCAAGAGTTAGTACAATTGCTTGCACTACCATAAATTTTATTTTTAAGTTCACAATGGTGCTATTTAATTATTTTAAAAATACCGCCATCAGAGTTACCCGGACCAGTATCTGGATTGGTTAGCATGTATAGTTCTCCTGAAGGGTCTTCGCCAAAACCAGTGATTTTCAATCCTTCAGGTATATTTTGAAGTTTAACCTTACCCCTTTCCCATTTCAACCCGGCCTTGCGCAGGTACCAAACGGGGCCGGTCCAGTCGGCAAACAGGTACTTGCTTTTCAATAGTGGAATAGTTTTGCCGTTGTACACATAGCCACCTGTAATTGAAACACCCTCACGATGCGCATATTCAGCAATCGGCATTGTTATTCCCGTGATGTCACAGCCCGTGGCAGGGTTATAGCAATGTGTGCCTTCCATTAACCGCCATCCATAATTGCCCCCCTTTTTAACGATGTCTACTTCTTCCCATAAATCCTGACCAACATCACCGGCGAAAAGCAAACCAGTTGCCTTATCGAAAGAAAAGCGGTATGGATTACGGAAACCATAGGCAAATATTTCAGGTTTTTTGTCAGACTGTCCAACAAAGGGATTGTCTTTGGGAACTTGATAGGCCGATTCAGTATTAACATCAACGCGTAGTATTTTTCCAAGCCAGTTGTCCAGGTTCTGTCCATTTCCTTTTTCCCCATGTTTATCGCCTTGTCCGCCACCATCGCCGAAAGAGATGTACAAATAGCCATCTTTACCAAATTGCACGCATCCGCCATTGTGGTTACCATCAGGTTTATCAGCTTCTAAGATTAATTTCGCTGTTGTTTCATCTGCTACGCCTGTTGGTAACAATTTATATTCTGCCACCACATCTTTATGATTGAATTTTCCCGCCGAAGGCGCGCTATAGAACACATAAAACTTCTTATTGATTTTAAATTGTGGGTGCAACGCGATGCCCAGTAAACCACGTTCCTCATAGCTTTTGCTAATCCTTGGCAATTTGCTGCTCAAATCTAATATCACTACATCCGTAAGCTTACCATTTTTAACCACACGGATTTTACCTGTTTGCTCAGTTACCCATATCTCGCCTGCGGCGGGGAAAGCTAATGCGGTAGGCGCTAAAAGACCACCTGATACTTTTTGAACATGTAGGGTTATAACTGGAGGTTCTGCGGCAAAAGTTGGTAGCAGTAAGGTTGATAAAGCTATTGTTAATAATGTGGCTATTTTCATACGTGTGTTGTGTCTGCTTTAAGTTTATTTTAAAATATTTAGTTTATGCACCAAAACTGAACCACAGGGTTCCCTTAATTGTCTGGCCATTGGCTTTTGTTTTCTGACTCTGTGGCCCCATTTGCTTTGCCGATTGAAACTTAGTGCCAATGGCAGGTATCGCATTCAGGAACCCAATATTCCCTTCAGGAAAAGCCGGCTCAACATTGTTGTTCTGCAATGCATCCTTCTCTCTGGCAGGTTTTAGCATTTGTAAATACATGTTTTTATCTTCCGAATAAACCGTAAATGGACCTTCCCTGGTGTCTATTTTAACCCAATAAACTTCTGCATGATAACCTTTAAACTCCGGGTATCCAAAGGTCTCTCCGGTGATGGCGTTGTTGTAGTCTTTATGCCATACTCCAAGCTGTTGGCCTTTAAGTCTGTTTTGCCAAACTTTATAGGGCCCTCTTCCAAGCCAGCTCATGCCAGTAATCTTTTCTTCGGGGTAATTGAATGTTATTCCCATGTAGTCAAATTCTCCTGTCTGACTGTAGCTGTAGTCTAGTCTCGGAATACGTTCCGGACTAAATGTCCACTTTGCAATAAGAGACCCTTGACCTTCAAACACTGATTCTACAATGGTTTCTCCATTAGATTCGTAATGTTTAATGCTTTTCAAGGTAGTATTTATCCCAGCTAGTAACGGTCCGCCGGAAAGCGAGACAGTTTTTCCGGAAACAACAGCTTTCTGTATATAACCCGTGCGCTTATCAAAAAAGTAACTGTCATGGGTAGATTTGATAATCAACTGGTCGTCCGTTTCAGCAGTTGTAATTGGAAAATGTTTGCCATATACTACGGAGCGTTTTGTAAACTCAGCAGGCGAAGTTATAGCCCAGGTCCAGGTGAATATTTCTTTTTTATCAGGCCCGTAGGCTGTTAAATACAATGCGTCACTTTTAGACCAGTTGGCTGGTAAAGATACATTTAGCACGCCATTCTGACCAGGCTGTAAAGATATCGTAGGAATTACCCCCTTAGCATCAACAGAAGGAGTTCTCCCCTTCACATAAGAACCATCCAAATTAACCAACTTCCATTCAAAGCGACATTGGTTTAGATTGGTAAATGAATACCTGTTCTCCACAGGAATTCTGCCGTCAAACCCATTTAGGAGTGGCTGAGGGTTTATATATACAGGAGACCAAATTTCTTTTATAGTATAAAAACTAGCTTCTTTCTCACGATGAGGACCAACAATGCCGTCCGCACCATGATTACCATCTGAATCAAAAACACCACCCTTGTCAGTTCTAATTACAGCCTCATCAATAAATGCCCATATAAAACCACCTGCACCATGCGGGTGCGTCTGCATGATGTTCCAAAAATCGTCAAGTCCGGCTCCTGCACCACCGTCATACAGGCCGTGCATAAACTCAGTCGTAAAAAATACTTCTTGTCCGCTGGCGGCGGTCTTTGCTACACCATTATAATCCGGATAATGTTTAGTATCAGTACCATTAAATTTTTCCCAGGGATGAATTACTGTGCGCTTTTGCGGGTCATATAAATCATATTGATTGTCGAGCTCCGTATTCCAGCCACCCTCATTGCCGTTGTCCCAGAACAAAATAGAAGGATGGTTTACATCTCTTACCACCAGTTCTTTAACCAGCTTTTTACCAACTTCGGTATCATATTTCGCCTGCCAGCCGGTAAGCTCATCCAGAACATATAAACCAAGAGAATCGCATACATCAAGGAAGTCCTGATCTGGAGGATAATGGGACATTCGGACTGCATTCATGTTCATTTCTTTCATCAAACTGGCATCAAGAACATGTACGCCATGGCTTAAGGTTCTTCCTGTTTCAGGCCAAAAACTATGTCTGTTACTGCCTTTCAATATAATCTTTGCATCGTTTACATATAAACCGTCATTCTTGCGCAGCTCAATAGTTCTGAACCCAAACTTTTGCTTATAGCGATGTATAACGCGTTGCTTATCCTTAATGCTGAAGACTACCTGATAGCGGTTGGGAAATTCTGCACTCCACAGCAGTGGCTTAATAAATGTAGATTTCAGCTGCAGGTATTCTGATGTTGTGCCAGCTTTTATCCTGAAAGGCTTACCCAGTATTTTTCCATTTAGCTGTTGTACCTGAGCTTCTATAATTTCAGATCCTTTTAGATTTACGCCATAAACATCTGCTTGAAAAGACCCATCTGCCTTTGCATCGATAGCTACCCTATCAATAAACACCTCCGGCACAATCTCAAGATATACAGGCCGGTATATACCGCCAAAGACCCAGAAGTCACTTTTTCGCTCAGCATTATTAACTGAGGCATTTGCCGAATTTTTATCAACTGTAACTTCGAGCAGGTTTGATCCTGTTGGCTTTATCAATGAGGTAATATCATACTTGAAACGATAGAAACTACCCTGATGCGTAGGACCGGCAACTTTACCGTTTACCATAACCTTGGTATCAGTCATTGATCCCTCAAAAACTATAAAAACTTTTTTACCTGCCCAATTGCCTGACTGGAATTGATGTTTATAGCGGCCCTGCTCGGTTGCTTTATTCTTATCATGCCCGTAGTTATAGGTACCGAAGCCCTGTAGTTCCCAATTAGAAGGAACCGGTATCTTCGTCCACTCCCCGCTCTTTCTACCATCGCTGCAAAAGAAGTCCCACATAACGGTGTTGTCCTTATCTGTTCCTGACAAATATTTTACTATGGTATTTTGAGCAGTTGCGGTTAAAAAGACACTCATTAACAGTAGTTGCAGAAAGATTTTCTTCATGAGATTACAAATGGTTTATAACTATGGATAACAAGATTAAATACTCCTTGCCGACAAAAAAAGTATCTGCCCAACTAAAACTACGCAATCGTTCTCGAAATTTTTATTTATAATTGTTCATGTACCGAGCTGCAACCATTAAGCAAATTGCTGAGGCCTTGTCTGTCTCTATATCAACGGTATCCAGGGCATTAAGTGATAGCCATGAGGTAAGTGCGGAGACAAAAAGGGTGGTACGCGAATATGCCAGAAAAATCAACTATCACTCTAATCCCATAGCCGTAAGTTTGAAAAAAGGAAGAAGCAATTCAATTGGCGTGTTGCTATCTGATGTTGCGAGCAGCTTTTTTTCACAAGTTATTAACGGCATTGAATCGATTGCCTATGAGAAAGGATATCATGTTATCATAACACAAAGCCACGATTCTTACGAGCGCGAAGTGACAAACATTGGTCACCTGGCAAGCAGGTCAGTGGATGGTATTTTAATGTCAATGTCTTCTCAAACAACAAATTACGATCACGTGATTGGCTTGCACAACCGGGGTTTACCTGTGGTGTTCTTCGACAGGATTATAAATGAAATGGAGACTTTTAAAGTGACCACCGACAATTTTAAATCAGCGTTTGAAGCTACAGAGCTGCTGATAAAGAAGGGTTATCGAAATATTGGGCATTTAACAAATGCCGCTCAGCTGTCTATTACTATAGAAAGATTGAACGGTTATAAAGCTGCTTTAGAAACACACCACATTCCCTACCGGGAACAATTGGTTAAATGCTGTAACCACGGGGGAAGAGATCATGAAGAAATTGAGGGGGTAATTAATGAACTGTTAGCTGATGAGTTGAAAACAGATGCCCTGCTCATTACCAGCGATAGGATAAGTACAGCGGCAATGCGCATACTCAATCACCTTGGTAAAGCAGACAGCCTTACCATAATAGGTTTTTCAAACTCTGATGTGATTGACCTGTTGTCTCCCAAAATATCCTTTATTCGCCAAAATGCATTTGAGATGGGTCAGATAGCCGCAGGAATGCTAATTAAACTCATTGAAAGCAAATACCCTGTCTATGAATTTGAAACCAAGCTTTTAGACGGAGAACTGCATTGGCGCGGGCAGTCAAAAATCAAATAGCCTCTATCCTAAGTATTGATCTTGTTCAGGCAATCTTGTAACGTAGCTGCAAAATATTTATCATTAGGCGCTTTAAAAATGGTATTGTGCTCTCCCGGGATATTGTGCACAGTAATTCCTTTTAATGCATATGTTTTCCAGCCCATATACTCAAAATCATCAATGTAAAATGACCTGGTATCTGCTCGAAATAATTCAATTGAAATGTTATATGGAGTGATCCTGTAATGTTTGGATGCAATGCTGTTCATTTCATCGACTTTTGCCGGATAGCCAAATGCGCCTAGCTGATCGTATTTTTCACCTTTGAACATTTTTGAAAGCACATGGTTCATCTTTTGGTTGAAAGTTTCGTAACGATTGGAAATCGTATTAAGAAACCCTTCTTTAAAAGTTAAGGTATGCCAAAGCTTACGACCAAAATAGAGCCCTTTATTTACATATTTGATGACTATCGGATCATAATGCGGTGTTCTGTAGGCATAAGTATCAAACATGCCGAGCATTTTAACTTCGAGGCCTATTGCTTCCAGTTGCCTGGCCATCTCAAAAGCGATTACGCCCCCAAAGGAATAACCTGCTAAAGCATACGGCCCATTAGGATTCTGGGCGCGTATAGCCGCAATGTAATGTGCGGCCATATCTTCAATCCTTTGTAAAGGTTCATCAATGCCGTTAAGCCCTTTAGCCTGTAAGCCATACACAGGCTGATCTGAATCCATGTGTGCAGCCAGGGTATTGAACAGCAGTACATTTAAACCTGCACCATGTACAATATAAATTGGAATCTTATTGCCCTTAGGTTTGATTGGAACCAGAGAATCCCAGGTTACAGATTTTCCATCCAAATTGAGTAAAAGTGAAAGTTCCTCTATGGTAGAATGCTCAAACAATGTCGCCAGGGGTAGCCGCTGGCCAGTTTGTTTTTCGATTTTTGACATTACCTGAACTGCGGTCAGTGAATGCCCGCCTAACTCAAAAAAGTTATCGTAGATACTTATGTTTTGATTACCTAAGACCTCAGACCATATATCTGCAACCATTTTCTCCACATCTGTTCTTGGTGCTGCATGCCCGTAATTTTGGTCTCTGATAAATTCATCATGCGATATCAATGCCTTCCTGTCAACCTTTCCGTTTGCAGTTAGCGGAATCTTATCCACCCTAACCAGCTGATCGGGGATCATATAGTCCGGTATTGATAATGCCAGCTGTTTTTTGATATCTATTGAGCTTAGCGCTTTACCCTCAAGCACTGCATCATCCTGTACAAAATAACCAATCAATTTATTGATACCCCGGTGGTCTGGCGTTGCGAGCACCACTGCCTTTTTGATATCCGTAATTTTGAGCATTTCATGTTCTATCTCACCCGTTTCAATCCGAAAACCTCTTATTTTAACCTGAGAATCGATCCTTGATAAGTAAACTACATCACCCTCTGCATCAAATTTCGCCAGATCGCCGGTACGATACATTCTTGCACCGGATAAGCCCGAGAATGGGTCTGTAACGAATTTTTCACTTGTTAAGTCAGGGAGATTAACGTAACCGGCGGCAACACCAGCACCACCAATATATAGTTCACCTTCGGTACCTTCGCCAACCATTCTCAAGTATTTATCAAGAATGTAAACCGTTGTATTTGCTATTGGCTTTCCAATTGTAATGCTTTTAAAATCGGGAGCGATTGCTTTCAGCGTAGACCAGATTGTAGTTTCTGTAGGGCCATAAACATTCCATAGTGACCCTACATTCAGTAACAGTTTATCGGCCAGTTCGGAGGAAAGTGCTTCACCACCACATATCGCTTTTAATGAAGTATTTCCTTGCCATCCGGTGTCGAGCAACATCCGCCAGGTTGAAGGAGTAGCCTGCATAACAGTGATACTTTCTGTCGTGATTAAATCGGAGAGCAACCTCCCGTCCCTTGCTTCATCTGCATCGGCTATGATTACCTGTGCGCCACTAATTAACGGAAGAAACAATTCGAGAATTGAGATGTCAAAACTAACGGTCGTTATGGCAAGCAGTCGGTCAGCTTCACTTATTCCAGGATGTTGCTGCATGCTTAACAGCAGATTCACCACGTTATGATGGGTAACTTTCACACCCTTTGGCTTTCCTGTTGATCCTGAGGTATATAATATGTATAAAAGATCCTCTCCCTTTACAGTTACAGCTGCAAAATCCTCAAGAACTTTGGCTTCCTCAATAGCGGTTTCCAGAATAAATGCTTTACCACCAAACTCATAAATGCCGGTATTATTATTGGAACATATTAAGAATTTTGCTCCACAATCCTGGAGCATATAATTCACACGGGCAACGGGTAAACCCGGATCCAATGGAACAAATGCAGCACCGCATTTCATTATGGCAAGTAATGCAATGATCATCTCAGCCGATCGTTCAACCGCCACCCCAACCAAATCATGGTGATTTACGCCGCTTCTTACCAGCAATGCAGCCATCTGATCTGATAACAGTTGCATCTCACTGTAAGAATAGCTTATTTGCTTGAATTTCAACGCTGTTCTGCTTCCATCCCTTAAAACCACCTCTTCAATAAGCGAATGCAACGGTAAGTGTTTGGGAAAACTAACTGCAGTTGAATTGATATTACTTAATTTTTGAAGAAATTCAGTTTTACCACTTCTTGCTAAGTCTCTGATCAGCAGGTTTGAATTTGTGGTTATCTGCAAAAAAACAGCTTCTAGATCTGCCATCATCTTCCTGATGGTCGATGCTTCAAATAATCGGGTATTGTATGACCATTCGAAGGTTAAACCTCCATGATGATCAGTTAGATTTAGAAAGATTTCGAAGGTTTCAAAGGTCCTCGGATTACTAATATACTCAAATTGCAAGTCCCGGAAAGCTATTCCCTCATTCATTCCAAGTTCGATATTGAACACAATTGGGACTAGCGGGAGCCTGGAAGCGTCTCTGGGAATACTTAGTTTCTTTAAGAGCTTCCCAAAGGTATATTGTTGATGGTCATATACTTCTAATAGTTCACTTGACCTCTTATGAAGATAGTCTGAGAATGATGTGTTCTTATCAGGCTCACTTTTTATTGCCAATAAATTCATACAGTGACCTACCAGTCTGTTGTTTCCGGTAGCAACCTGTCCGGCAGCAGGTAATCCAATAACCACTTGATCCTGACCAGTCTGCTGCTGAAGAAACAGTTCAAATGCGGTAACCAAACAGGTAACGAAACTTGCTCCTTGTTTTTGAGCGAGCAATTTCAACGAAGAAGTTAGTGTCTCATCAAGCCTGAAGTCTGCTCTGTCACTCTTATAGGTTCGCAGCACCGGTCTTGGATTATCAGTAGGTAAATCCATAACGGGCGGCTTGCCTTGAAACTGCTTTAACCAAAACGTCTCATTTAAAAGCGAATCACCCGATCCGCTTTGGTTGTCTTCTGCAATGGCATAGTCGCTAAACTTAATGGCGTCAGGTAAATTGGGTGAATATCCTCCCGAGATTGCAGTGTAAAGGGATCCTAGATCCTGTAAAATGATCCCAACTGACCACCCGTCGCAGACAATGTGATGAATCAATAACGTCAAATAGTGTTTGTTCTCAGCAAGTTTGAATAATGAGAATTTATATAGCGGGCCTGTTGTAAGATCAATTGGTGTTGATGCAATTTGGAGGGCATAATCATTGATGAACTCTTCCTGGTCGTGTACATCTTTATCTGAAATATCGTGCTGATCAATATCTACTTCAGCTTTGGGAGAAATAATAAGTGTTTGTCCATCTGCACTAAATACAGTTCTAAGTGCCTCGTGTCGTTCAGTTAAAGCGGTTAAAGCTTTAATCATTGAAGGTATATCCAACTCACCGGTCAAAAGCAGTGAAGTAGAATCGTTATACGCACAGTTTGCTGCATCACCACCTATGCGGCATGAAGTCCAAATTTCCAGTTGCGGCTCAGTAGCAGGCACCATCCGAATTGAGTCTTCAGGCCTGCTTAAGAAACCAGCTTCTTTTAGTTCAGCTATACTTTCACAAAAGACATTAAATATTGTCTCCACATCATTTTGCTTGTGTGCCGTGGTCATAAAGCATGGAAAACCATCCAGGATGTGAACTCCTTTAAATCGCATTAGTGTAAAAAGCAACTCGCTGTATGGCAGATCTTCGGCAAATTTAATGCGCCAAAGGGACCCAAAATTCACTACGGTTACAGGAATGTTTTTCGAAATACAAAACTCCCGCATTCTGTCTGCCATTTGCGTTGTCACCACATTGAGCTTGTCCTGTAGTGATGGGCCCTTCTCTTTCAAATGCAGTAAAGTTCCTTTAGCAGTAGCCAGAGCAAGCGGATGCCTAACAAATGTTCCGGCAAAATATGTAACTCCCACTTCTGGAACCGATTCATCACCATAATTCCAAAACCCTCCATCAAGGGCATCCATGTAAGCACTAATCCCGGCAATTACGCCGATGGAAATTCCTCCGCCAATCACTTTTCCGTAGGTTGCCAAATCTGCCTTAACGCCGAATAATGCCTGTGCCCCACCGGGATGCATTCTAAACCCAGTGATCACCTCGTCAAAAATCAATGCTATTTTATGCTCCTCAGTAACGATTCGTAACGCTTTTAAAAACTCAACCGGCACAAAATCAGGTCGCCTGCTTTGGACAGGTTCTACCAAAACTGCGGCAATTTCAAAAGCCCGTTCTTTTATTATTTTTAAGGATTCTTCAGTACCATAATCCAGAATGAGCATGTTCTGCACATTATCTGGTAAAATACCCGAAGCGGCAGGAACGGTTCGTAATGATTTCGTACCACGGACAATTACTTCATCCATAATACCATGATATGAACCGCTAAAAGCCACAATTATTGAGCGGCCGGTAATGCTTCTGGCAATCCGCATTGTGCCAAGTACGGCCTCAGACCCGGTGTTACACAGCGCAGAACGTTCGAAACCTGTAAATTCGTTAATCAATTTACATACTTCGCCAGCCAGTTCATGCTGTGGTCCTATCTCGTAACCTTTATCAATTTGTTCATGCAGTACCTTCTTAATGAAATCGGGTTGGTACCCTAGTAAATTAGAGCCAAAGCCGTTCAGGGCATCAATATATACGTTTCCGTCAATGTCATGCAACATACAACCAGTAGAACGGTCAACGATTATCGGATAAACCAGTTCTTTTGTCATTGGTCGAAAGCCGGAAACTACGCGCGGATCTGCCATATGAGCCCGGTCTTCCTGCGTCTTTGCCTTACTTAAACTGGTTTTGGCGTTGTACTTAACCGTTAGGTTGTCTACAAATTGTTGCTGCGAGGGTTGTAGCTGTTGGGTGTTACGTTCAATCTTTGCTGTAGCACCGAAAGGCTTCTTACTTTCTTCGATCTCTTCCGGACTAAGGTTAACTGCAGAAATTTGCCTGATTGGTTCAGGAGTAACTGCCTCACTGGAATTTGATGATAAAAATTCAGCAAGCTTTTGAATGGTATTGTAATCTGTAAAAAGTTTTCTAAAGGTGATTGGTACACCAAACTTGCTTTTTATCGTGCTTGCAATTTGTGTTAAAATAAGTGAATCGAAACCTGCTTCCGGAAAAGTAATGTCCAATGGCAGTATGTTCAGGTCAATACCTGAAACATCCTCAAAAATAGCAATCAAACTATGATTGAGCTGATCGTTTAAATCGGATTTAGCATTGTCAATGAGCCTTATATGGGGCGCTGGCGCTACGCTGGCATAGCTAACCGATCCCGGCTCCAGCCAATAATTTTGATGGTCAAAAGCATAACCGGGCAACCTGAGTTTGTTTGTATGCTTAACTTTATAAAACGCCTCCCAGTCGGGGCTTAAACCATTGAGCCACAGTTGACCTGCAGAATGGATTAGCGACCTGTATTCACTATGTTTTTTATACTCACCAATCCCTGCTACAACACCCAGGTAGTTTCCCTGCTTTTGCTGCAATACAAGTGTTGCCAATGTTCTGCCCGGCCCTACTTCGAGGTAAACCCTATCCTGATCTTCTGTAAGCTGGTTGATCGCCTGGTTAAAGCGTACAGGTTTTCTTAAATGATCTGCCCAATAATGATGGTCGGTTGCCTGTTCGGCAGTAAGCCATGTTCCCGTCACCGTTGAAACGATAGGCAAGTTAGGGGCGTTCAGTTTAACTTCCTTAACAACTTCATCAAATATACCTACAACATCCTCCATCATCCTGGAGTGAAAAGCATGACTCGTTTGTAATATGCCCGAAGCGATCTTTTGTTGGGTCAGCGACTCAGCAAAATCATTGATCAGCGGTGTGCTGCCTGAAACTACACATAATTTATGGCTATTAATTGCCGCAATATCTAAACCTATTGGTAAAATAGCATTCAATTCTTGCTCACCTAACCTCACTGCCAGCATGCTGCCCGGTGCAACTTCGGCCACAAGCTTTGCCCGGTTACTTACCAGCTTTAGCGCATCTGCCAGACTGAAAACACCTGCTAAATGAGCCGCAACAAATTCACCAATACTGTGACCAACCAAAACGTCTGGGATAATACCCCAACTCATCCACAGTTTTGAAAGCGCATAACAAGTGACAAATATCGCCGGTTGGGTATCAGTCCCATTAATTTTAAGCAGTTCTTCGTAGCTCGTGCCAGGTAAATTTTTCAGGCATTCTTCAATCGCATCGCGAAAAACCGGCTCAGCATGATAGAGTTCCGAGCCCATATCCGTGTATTGTGCACCCTGTCCGGGGAACATAAATACAAGTGATGAAGCTTTCTTATTTAAGGTTTTAAGGTGGCCGGAATCCTGTGGTAAATCTTTAAGAGATTCCTTAAGCCCGATTAAATCACTTGCTGTAAATATTGTACGAAAGGGGTGCTGTGCGAAATTGGCATTTAAAGTATTTGCTATTGCAGGCAAATTAGCAGAACCACTGCTTTCAAGATAGTTCAACAATTTATTACGGTACGCATTTAAACTTGTCTGGCTTTTTGCCGACAAACAAAATAAAGTCAAGGGAAGCAGGTTCTCAACCGACTCATTTGCGTCAATATATTCTTCAAGTAGCGCGTGGGCATTTGTACCACCTACACCAAAGGAACTTACCCCTGCCCTTCTAATTATCCCGGGTTGCCAGTCGGCCAGCTCGGTATTTACATAGAACGGGCTCTCGATGAAGTCAATATTAGGATTTGGATTGTTGTAAAAAAGTGATGCTGGAATTTGTTTATGATGGAGGGCCAAAACGGCCTTGATAAAACCTGCAACACCTGCGGCAGCTACCAAATGGCCCATATTGGTTTTAATTGAACCGATAGCACAAAACTGATTTTCCTTCTGATTTCCAAAGGCCATATTTAGGCCTGCCATTTCAATGGGATCACCAAGAGGCGTGGCTGTGCCGTGCGCTTCTATGTATGTGATTGTACGGGGATCAACTTTTGCATCTTCAATGGCCATGGCAATTGCGGTTGCCTGTCCTGCTGCACTTGGAGCTGTGAAGCTGCCTTTTGCATGGCCATCATTATTTAGACCTATGCCTTTTACTACAGCATAGATTTTGTCGCCGTCCTTTTCTGCGTCAACAAGTCGTTTCAACACAACAATACCCGCACCATCGCTAAATACGGTGCCATTGGCATTTTCATCAAAAGTTCTGCTGTGCCCATCTGCACTAAGCATAGCCCCGTCTTCATACAAATGGCCACTTTTTACTGGAGAGGTTATGGAAATACCTCCTGCAAGCGCAATGTCGGACTGACCAGAGCGCAAGCTTTCTACAGCTTGCACTATCGCCACGAGTGAGGTTGCAGAAGCAGCCTGTATGCTTACTGCGGGGCCGTTTAAATTCAGTTCATAGGCAACTCTAGTTGCCAGATAGTCTTTTTCATTTAGGGTTGAAACAAGGAAACTACCCGCACTATTCACCCTTTCTGGATTCGAGAGGACGTTATGTGTATAATAGGTATTGTTCCCGGCGCCCGCGAAAACGCCAATCAGGCCTTTGTACTTTTCGGGCAGGTGGCCGGTTGTCTCAAGCGCTTCCCATGCAAGTTCAAGGAAAACGCGATGCTGAGGGTCCATGAGCTCTGCAATCCTAGGAGTTATCCCAAAAAATGCCGCGTCAAATCCAGCTGCATTTTCTATCACACCCCGGGCTTTTACATAATTATCTTTTTCTTTAGTTTGATCCGGAATAGCTGGGTCTAGCTCCTCGTTACTGAAAAAACTAATTGTCTCTCTGCCACTGGTCAGCACATCCCAAAACGTCTCAATAGTTTCTGCGCCGGGCACCCTTAAGGACATGCCAATTACCGCAATTTCGCCACCTGTTGTTCGCCGCTGCGCTGTAGTTAAAGGCAATAGCTTTTCGTCTTCTCCGGAAAGAAAATTAGCTAGTCCGGATACTGAAGGATATTGGTATATTTTTATAACCGGAAGCTGCAACTGATGTTTCAACTTTAGCATACTAACCAGTTTAATGGCCAGAAGGGAATTACCCCCTAGTTCAAAAAAATTATCGTTACGCCCAATTTTATCAATTGATAAAAGCTCACTCCATAGCCCCGCAAGCTGTTGCTCGATTTCAGTCTGTGGGTTACTGTATAGCGATGAAAGCGCCGGCCTTTTAGTTAGTATCGGAGGAAGGGCATTCCTGTCAATTTTGCCACTGGTGGTTTTGGGAAAATCATCTAGCCAAACATAATGTGATGGCATCATAAATTCTGGAAGATGCCCGGATGCCTGCTCTTTTAAAAGACCGGCTTCAATATTTGCTGATGAGGCTATCAGGTATGCTACCAGCATATTTTCACCGAATGGATCGGGCTTAACTATTACAACAGCTTGCTTTATACCCTCAATCTGATTCAAAATAACTTCAATCTCAGCTAGTTCAACCCGATTTCCACGTATTTTCACCTGATCGTCTTTTCGACCTAAAAAGCTTATGTTCCCATCTGGCGATTTGCTGCACAAATCACCGCTCTTATAAATTCTTTTTTGCCTGCCGAAACGATCAGTCCAAATCACGAAGCTTTGATCTGTTAGCAATGGGTTATCCAGATAGCCTATTGCTATGTTTACGCCTGAAATACAGAGCTCCCCTGTTTCTCCATCTGCAACTTCGATCAGGTCGGTATTTAATACATGTACTTCGACACCGTCGATAGGGCGACCAATAGATGGTTTACCAGGCCACTTTGATGGCTCTCCTTCTAATTTTAAAATAGTTGTGAATACAGAAGCCTCCGTTGGCCCGTACATGTTGTAGAAAACACATTCAGGTAACGCCTCAAAAAAAGCAACAATTTGTGGTGTAATCTTAAGTTGTTCTCCTGCGGTAATTACCTCTTTGATAGACTGAGGAAAGTAATTATTTTCCAGCGCTGCAGCTGTGAGGTATTGGAGTGACACGAAAGGTAATGAAAGCCGTTGTATCTGCTGCTTGTCAATGTATTCCAATAACGCAGCAGGATCTATACGCAATTGCTCTGTTACAAGGACCAATGTTCCACCTACGCAAAGCGTGCAAAAGATTTCCATTACGGAAACATCAAATTCAAGCGGTGAAAACTGTAAAGTAGCGGCTCCTTCTGCCAGGTATGGCGATAGTTTATGATGATAATTTATGAGGTTGATGATACTCTTATGTTCAACGCAAACACCTTTAGGCTTGCCAGTGGAACCAGAGGTATAAATGGCGTAAGCAAGATCACTATCCGTTTGTATTGGCTTTGTGCCAGACGGTAATGGGGCTGCCGAATTGTTTATTACCAGGACGGTTTCGACCAGCGATTCAAAAATGGGAAATTGTTCCAATTCAGAAAGGCATAGAGAAATACCGCTTTCAGAAATGATGGCCTGCAGTCGCGCTTCAGGAAATTGCGGGTCTAGCGGAATATAGGCTTTGCCAGCTTTTAATATACCAAATAATGCTGCAATGGTATGTATGGACCGGGTAGAACTTATTCCAATAAACTTTGCATCGGGTGCTAGTGAGACAATGTGCTGCGAAAATTGTTCAGCCAGGACATCAAATTCGGCATACGTGCAGGATGTTTCCCCAAGCCTAACGGCAGTTGCATTAGGGGTTTTAATAATTTGATCTTCAAATAGGTGATGGATTTTGACCTCAGTCGCCATAAATGCTTATCTATTATTTTGAATGGTTCTAAACGTGTTTAATATATAGATTTTATTCCATTCAGTTGTCAACATAAATTTTAAAACTCCTGGATCTTTACCTTTCTGTAGAATATTTCTGCACCCTCCGACTGAAGCAATATCTTGCCGCTCGTTAAACTGAGGTACTCCCCTTCATTAACTAATATACCGTTAACTAGAAACTTAAACCTTCCTTTTTTAAAAACAACTTCTACCGTATTCCATTCACCGTTCAATCTTTCTCCATCTCTAATTTTCGGCATTTGTGCATAATCTTTTGGTTCGGTCTGAATGCCATCAACAAACGCAGTCACGCTATCAATTAGCCATAGATCGCCCACATCACCTTCCTGAATCTGACACTCCGCACCCCTTGGCCATATCTTGTGATTGGAAACATCTACACTGAAGCAGATCCCTGCGTCGCGTTTATCTTTCAATCTGGGTGGGAACTTCTTTTCACCCCACTTGAATTCAAGCGAGAGGTGAAAGTCATGGTACGTTTTATCTGTAACGATATAACCGAAGTCTTGTCCGGTTACGTGAATTGCCTCATTTTCAACAGTGATTACGTTTTGTGGATCTTTGTTAACGCCCTGGGATTTAAGATATTTAGTCCATCCCTGCAGATCCTTGCCGTTGAAGATAGCCTGCATATTTGACGTTTGCGACTTAGCCAGTAAGCAGGGAAACAAACAGATTATTAAGATTAGTTTTTTCATACAGATTTCAAAAGGCCAGTTTGTCTTTGGCCATCGCAATATACGCAACCCAGCAAAATTATTAACTTTAAGTTTTTGCAGCAGCTTCAATTTTTAATTAAGCTCTTACTATATGAATATGAACATAGGATATTTCCAGAAACATTTACACTTCAATACAGGCGTTCATAATTTTTGGCCAATCTATGACGCCATTAAAAAGTATTACCCTATTGGCCTAAAACGAACGGAGTACGCAATCTTCTTCGATTATCCGGGACTTAAAGAATTGGGAGATATCGTGGCTGATGCAATACATGGAGAAGAAAATAAGAAATTCAAAGAGTGGCAGGTATTCGAAAATGAAATAGCATCAAAGTTCAATGTTGTGGTTAATGGGACGACGATGGGACAAGCGCCCAGCTATAGTACAGAATTCATATTAGAAGACGAACAAACGGCAACCTTTAGAAGAGTTAAAAAGATTGTATTAGCTGTGAGTTTGGTGGGTAAGTTCTTCGCAATATTTGGTATTGATGAATCTTATATCAAACATGCACCAGAAGATATCCCAGAATGGCTAACTGGCCGTGTATGGCAAAATGGTCCTGTATGGTTAAATCATGCCGTCAACGTAGTCACGGTTTCACCGCATGCAGAATTTGAACCAATATTTAACGGTATCAAATTTGCCGTTGAACAGCAGTTTGAAGGGTATAAATTGATCCCATTCCGAATCCACTGCGCGATAATCGAGGGGCTGCAGGTTCGCTATTCAGACAGAGAAGAATGCACTATTTTCCATGCGCTATTCAATGACAAGTACAAGTTAAACGATAACACTATAACAAGAGGCGATGCTGGTTTTGGAAGCAAGGATTGGGAAACTGAGAATGCTCAGGATTTCGAGATAGAAGTTGCTATTGGTCCGCCGCCACCTATTTCGTAGCGATATCAATTGTTCCACCATTCTTAAACAGATCGTGGGATACAAAAAATCCTTTATTTTCTTTACCATTTACCTTTATTGAAGTGATGGCCCTGCCCTTTCCCGGTTTTTTAATGGTGATGGTTTTTCCATTACTTGTCCGCCACTTTACCTCATCAAATAAGGGCGCAGTTACAAGATATTCCGGATCGGTTGCAGAGAAAGTGTAAAGGCCAAGCGAACTGAATACATACCATGCAGACATCTCGCCTGCGTCATCCATACCTGAAAGTGCTAAACCTTCTTCTCCAATTCCGTACAGGTTGTTTAAAATGTTATCTAATATCTTTTGAGTTTTCTCAGGTTTACCGATAAAGGTATAGGCAAATGGCGCTTCATGATCTGGCTGGTTTCCATGGCAGTACTGACCAATCATCGTTTCTATGTTCCGCGCAATGTGTTTCGGATTCCAGGGCAAGGTAAAAAGAGAATCCAATTTTGATTCGAAGCCTTTAGGACCGCCATATAATTTAATCAAACCCGGCATATCATGAGGCGCAAAAAATGATACCTGCCATGCATTTGCTTCCCGGTACATATATTCATAATAAGGATACTGAGGGTTAAAAGGTTTAATCCAATCGCCATTTTCTAATCTGCCCCTCATAAATCTTGTAGAAGGGTCAAACATGTTTTTATAGTTTTGCGACCTTGCCATTAATATCCTGTAGTTTGTGGTATCGCCTAACTTCTTAGCCAGTTGAGCTAGAGAATAATCATCATAAGAATATTCAAGGGTTTTAGATACGCCTGCACGGGCCTTTGTTTCTACCTTCGGATTAGGAATGTCGGGATCAGATATGAAACCTTTCTTAATGTACTCATCCACGAATGGACGGGCTCCAGGTGTAACATTGGCATTTTTTAACAAGATCTCATAGGTGCCTTTTACATCAAAATTATCTATCCCCCTCAAGTAGGCGCCTACAATAGATGATGCGCCGTGATCTCCATGAAAAAACGTAGGGATGAAACCTGTTTTATCACCAACTTCTTTCATAGATTTGATCACATCCAGCGTAACATTTGGCGTAATAAGTCCTAACAGCACATCTTTATTGCGGTAAGTATCCCATAATGAGGGTTCAGTGTAATAGTTATAATCAGCCTTTACAACCTTTCTTTTTGCGTCAGTAAATTCTCCGTTAACATCGCTGCGCAGCGCCGGCCATAAAAAGGACCGGTAAAGGCAGGAATATAACATTGTCTTTTGCTTCTCTGTGCCACCTTTAACCTGTATGGCCGACAATAGTTCCTCCCATTTCTGCGTACCTTCATTTTTAATTGCGTCGAAGGTCTTGGTACCTATTTCTGTTTCCAGGTTAAGCTTTGCATTTTCTACGCTAACAAAAGATAAACCAATTTTAAGTTCCACAGGACCGCTACTGCCATCCTTTATGTGGGCAATTGCATAGCCATCCTTTGTGCCTGGAGATTTAACTTCTAATTTTTCAACAGCAGTGTTTACAATGGCATAAAAGTAAATTCTTCCTCCCGCCTGCTGGTAGCCCTTTAATATAGAAGTTCCCTCCTGCTCAATATTCCAGCCACCTACTCTATTGTTTGCTTTGGCAAGATCAAATAAGATTTGCTTATTGCTATTGTTTTTATATTCGTACTTATGGTAGCCACACCTCAGGGTAGAGGTCAGGCTAACATTTACCTGGTAATCATCCAGATATACCTGGTAAAAGCCAGGTGAGGCGCTTTCCTTCTGATGTGAAAACTTTGAACCGAACTTTGCACCCGGATTAGATAATGGTAAAATCGGGATGTTGCATAAATTCCAATGGCCTTTATTGGTATGGGTAAAGCCTAATATGGTATCATCCTCATATTCATACCCTGCTCCAGAACCATATTCAGTCATAGGGCTTAATTGTACCATTGCGTTTGGCAATGAGCTACCCGGAAAAGTTAGTCCAGCCCACGACCGCCAGTCTTTAGGCAACTCATAGCCTAATATTTTGGGGTCTGTAAGCGGGTAAGTTCCTATAAACGTATTTACAAACTGCGTATATCCCGTTTTGCTTTGCGATTTTATCTGGAATGATGCCAGTAAAAGCATCGACAATAAGGCTACAGTGGTTTTGATTTGGTTATTCATCATTAAAATATTTGTGTGGTTATTCAAATATATAAATTCGGTTGGAAAATTCTTATTACTGAGTGCGTGTAAGTACAGCAACCCAATCAAGCTTATCTGGAGCATCTAAAACCAATCTGCTTGTTGTCATCGGATAGGATATTTTTCCATAAATACCAGTCCGCGGATTAAACCAGCGATAATTAACCTTGATTTTGGTTGGAAAAGCGACAATGGATTGCCCTCCATGGGGCAAGAGGATAATGTATTGTTTCGGCCCAGCCAGGGCGAGGGCATCCCCTTTAACAGCATCATAAGGGTGAAACAACTCAAAATCTAAACCGGTAAAAAACCTATACATTATGCTCAACTGGTTTGCTGCGCCTTCATCCTTTAAAGAAAAAGTATACTTGTTTGGTGCATCAATACTATTCCAGATATCGCTATGCGCAAGTGTACCATTGAAGCCTGCCGCAAAATATCCTCCGGCACATGTAATCCGCCATGCAGAGCGCCTTAACTTATCCGTTGCGTGTACTTGTCGCTTCATATCGGGTTGTCCGGCTAAATATTCATAGCCATTCTCGCTATTTAATACCGGTTTGTTGTAAATCCTGTCTGCCGCAACACTGTTTACCAGATTTATGTCATCACCTTCCCAATAACCCTTGCTGCTATTCCACGTTGTCCCATTGCCATTTTGACCTGTCTGTTGTGATAGGACATCTATAGAAACGGTATTTCCAAAAAAACCGCCAATACGCCAGGGATAATTTATCGAGGAGCTCGGACTAGTGCCAGCTGTGCTCGAAGAAATAACTGAGTGCACAGTCGTAAGGTGCTTATATGGATCATTATTTTTTATGAATTGCGCAGTTCTTATAGCCCACGGCACGTCAGAAGGGTCGAGTCTGTAGGCACCATCAGGATGGGTTTCATACTCATTTGAAACTGTCCACAAAAAAATATTGCTAAAAGCTGCATACCTGTTAATGAGGTATTTTAACCACCTCTGTTCCCGTTCCATTGTCCATATCGCGGTATTTGTAAATGGGATGCGATAAAAATTTAAAAGGATCAACTCTGCGTTTAAATGCTTGCTTTTCATTTGCATTAGCAAAGTATCGAAACCCTTGAAGAACCTCGGGTTAAACCTATCCAAATCAGGATGTTGTACACTCCCGCCCCATGCCCAATATGCCGGATCTGCAGCTGCCCTATTTACGCTATGGCCTACTTCCATTCGAATAAAATTAAAGCCTTGCTTACTGCGTAACTGTAGATAAGCAGCGCGAAGTTCGGGAGTTACAGGGCTGTCGTCATACAAACCATAACTGGTATCTCCCATTGGGAAAAATGATTTACCTGAATGATATGCAAAGGCATATTTGTTTTTCGGGTGAATACCAATGAAGCCTTTATCTGCCGACTTAATGCAGCTGATCATTCCTTTTTTGGAGTAGTTTACTGTGGTACCTTTTATTTCGTATTGCCAGTTGCCTGTTTCCGTCGGACTAAACCTTAGCTTCCAAACATCATCTCCATCATAGAAGCCATTGATAACTAAAACCTTTCCGGTAGGCGAAACGAACTTACCTGACAATCCGTTATCAAAATACGGATTAGCATTAGCAGATTTCGCTTTAACCTGAAACTCATGCCAGTTATACAACAACACTTTAAGGCTGCTTTGCCTAATCACCCCTTTAGCAACGCTCAAAGGGATAATAAAAACTAATAGCAAAGACGCAACAATAAATTTCATTACTGGAATATCTCAGGGTATTTTCTTATAAAGTAGACTGGCGTACAACTCCAGGCATGGCAATAACTATTTATTGGAAAGAAATTATAAGGTGATAGTTTGTCATTATCCGGATCGTAAGCTTCCCAAAAAGTATCCGCACCTTTATTTACCATACCACCCCAATAAGTTTCTACAAGAGCTCTTGCTTCTTTATTCAAACCTGCCTTTATCAAAGCAGCTGTATAATAATGCGTAAGATATGGCGTTCCAGGTTTAACCGCATCTTTACTGTTTACAATTGCCTTCATGGCTTTTTGCGCCTCTGCTTTAGTAGTCACATCGCCCAAAACCATCCATGATTGTGATGCATAGGAAACCTGCCTTTCTTTGCCGCTAACAAATAGTCCGGTGGCTTTATCGTACAAGGACGCACGAGCAGCGGCAGTCATCTTTTTAATGAGGGCCGGTAAATGTGCAACTTCTCCCTCCTTACCTAGCTGTTTGGCAAGTACCAACGTTTCTTTCATCGCAAAAATTAACAAGCCTTGCAAAGGAGCTTGTTTATCAAGGCCATTTCGCCAATCTATAAATAACCACCAACCGTCTTTTGAAGCAGCATCTGTATCAAACAATCCGTTTTTATCCAGGTGTTTACTGATATTTTCAGTTTGCTTTTTAGCTACAGGCCATAGGTCTTCTGCAGTAGCGCGATCACCTGTAGCAAGCAAATACTCTTTAAGCGCTGCATTGTAAAGCAGAGAATACTCGAACAGAAATGGTTGCCCTTCCTGCGCATGAAGAGCGGGCTTTTCAAAAGTACTTGCATACAAGTATCCATTTTTTTGAGAAAGACCGGCCAAAATATAAAGACATCTTCTTGTCAACCCGTGATTTTTAAATGAATACATATTAGCGATGGATTCCAGATACAGATCACCGGTCCATAGTCGCCTGTCGCGCTTTGGTCCGTCCTCGTAAACGGTTTGCATGCATTCTTTTAATGTATTTAAACCTACCTGGTCTATTTTGGAAATCATCTGACTAGCGGTTGCCTTCAACGGAGGCACTGCGGTTGAAACTGAGCTAACTGATTTAAAATCCATACTTTCAATCTTAAAATCAAAGCCATTTGAACTGGCCAGCAGATCTATTTTAAGGTACCTAAAGGCCACCCGCCGTGGTATTGTAATGGTAGCTGGCAATTCTGTTATCGTAACTACCTCGTCTTGCAGCCATGCCCGACTTAAACCGCCTGGATATGGATCAAAAGGGGTCGCAATTTCCGCCGGTACCTCTCCAAAAGTGAACTTTAAGCGAAGTGGCCCGTCCTGATAATTACGAATTTCTTTAATTGTAAATGTAAAGTAGCCTGTTAAATGCTCACCGAAATCTACTACTGTACCCGATTGATTTTTGAAACTAGAGGAAAGCAGTTTTTGCAACCCTTCAGTCGGCACCGCTTTCCAGCCCTGAAATGCGGCCGCATCTTCAACAATTTTGACCGTTCTGAGCGGTTTATTGTCTTTTTCTATTAAAGCAGGTTTATTGGTTTCGGCTTTAGAAAGCCAGCTTTGACGCTGTGCGGCCGTGTAAAAGTCCTGGGATTTTGCCGTGAACGACAGAAAGAAACAAAGTGTAAGGAGCGCTTTGAAGATATTCATTAAAAAAGCTTTAAGGTTTATCTAATGTATTAAATAAACCTTAAAGCTTAAGATGTAAACGATTGAAGTTAAACGTTTCTAATTTTTCCTTCTATAGAATCGTCAAGTGTCTTACCAATTGCCGCACCAATCAGCATTTTAACACCGGCTACAAAGTTGCCGTGTTTGGTATCCCAATAATATCCTTCAGATGGCACAACCTTAACCAGGGCGATTCTTGGATCGTCTTCTCCTTCTGTAAACCAGGTTTTCATTAGTGGCGACCAAAGTTCTTTAACTTTAGCTTTATCGTCTACAATTTCCGCATCGGCGGTGAAGTATAGAAAATCTGAATGCTTAGATGCCTGAAAATACAATTTTACACGTGAATCAAGTGCAATTTCCTGATGTGCATGGCTATCATTAGACATTAATATCCATAAGTTGCCTGCATCATCCACCTGTTGAATGCTCATCGGCCTAACCCCATTGGATGGGCCTGTTGCAGGTTCTGTACAAAAGAAACACACATCATTTTGTGCAATAATTTCTTTTATCTTATCCAGTGCTTCGGTACTTGCCAGATTTTCAGTGTTGTGTTCCGGCTGATTTTTATTTATGCTGTCCATAGGTTTTAGATTTTATCTTTTGTTAACAGCTATTGCCATAAAAAGTTCTGAAAACTTCTTCTAATCTCGGCACAGCCTTTGTTAGTTAGTAGTAGTCAGCTATATGGCAAATTCATCTACCTATGAATTACTATTATGAAAAAGAAGAGTATCTATATTATGGAGGATAACAAGGATATTGGCTACATACTCCAATATTTCTTGAACGATGAGGGTTTTGATGTAGAACTGTTTGAGACTGTTGCAGACTTTCATACAGGCTTAGCAAAAAAAGTACCTGACCTATTTTTACTCGATGTGATGCTGCCAGATGGCGATGGTCTGGAAGTGTGCTCTGAAATTAAGCATGACGCAGTCTGCAAAGAAAAACCAGTACTAATTATGTCTGCTCACCTCCCATCAGAAATTGTAAAGAAGGAATCATGTGCTGATAGTTTTATCGCTAAACCGTTCGACTTATTTGTGATTTTAAACCGCGTTAACAAATTCTTACCTGCAGCGTAGTTAAGCGGTTTAACAAAATCGCTTAAAACAACTACTTCATAATCCTATTCTCCTTCTTCTGAATAGTGCTTCTCAAAATATCTTCTAATAGCTATGTTGGCAATCCATTTCTCTATGTATTTGTCTTTAATCAGGAAAACTACAATTGCCAATCCCAGAAAGAACAAAGCTGCCACTCCAAATCCTTTGGTGTAACTGGCAAATAACGAAGAGAAGTAAAACGCTAATGTCACGGCAGCTGCCAGGAAAGCAATCAGGCTAAAGAACAAAACGGTAGTATTCGTAAGGAGGTCTGCAAAAACCTTTACTCCTTTTTCTGTAACTTTTAGTTTGTAATATTCAGCCTTCAGCTCAAGAAATATTTTCGCTTCGGCCCAAATTTCTGATATGTTTTTAGTAGATTTTTCTTGCATAACAATAAAATAGGTGATTATACTGCTATAACTAATCCCCCTTAAAATTGTTTACATTAAAAAAAATCTGTTTTTATTCTTTCAATCTTTTAAAAATAGATATAATATCTTCCGCTCCAAGGCTTGCTGTGGCGTTTTCAAAAGTCTCCAGCGACTTCAAACCCAATGGCGTAGAAAGACCTATGTCCTTAGCAAGCTTAAGGTCTTTAACAATGTTATTGAGCGTAAATGCGGGTGCATAATTATCATTCAATATGGCGTCGCTCTTGATTTTAACGAAAGGACTGCCCAGTGCACTGTTGTTCAAAACCTCTACAATTGCTCCTTTTTCAAGATTCAGGTTTTCAGCAAATACCATCGCTTCAGCTAGCGACTGGGCCTGTATCGCCAGAAATGTATTTATAATTAATTTCGCTTTGTTGCCAGCGCCGATCCCTCCAAATAGAATAGCCAGCTTGCCAATTTTTTCAAGGATAGGTTTCACCTGAACAAAAACTGCATCGTCGCTGCCCACTAAAATGATAAGCGTAGCTTCATTAGCCTGTTTCACACTTCCGGAAACCGGTGCATCCAGATAATGATTGCCCTGCTCGCTACATAGCGCTGCCATCTTTTTACTAATTTCAGGTGAAACAGTACTCATATTTATGATGACCTTGCCCGATACCCCGGCGCTTAGCAAACCATTCTCCCCATTAAACAGGTTATCAACAGCCTGATCGTCTGTAACCATTAAAATCACAACATCTGTTGCTGTGATAAGCTCAGCAGGATGTTGAGCAAGCACAGCACCATTCTCAATCAAAACTTCCGCTTTTGCTTTATTACGGTTAAACACCGTTAATGGATACCCCGCCGCCTGCAAAGATTTGCACATTGGAATCCCCATTGTACCTAACCCGATAAACCCAATTTTCTCTAAACCCATCTGCTTATTTCGAGGCAATAACAACAATAAATTCTCTATCCATAGTACCTTCCGCACTCACTTTTATTTGCTCATTGTAATGCATCGTATCATCTATCTTAAAACCAGCTACTTCTAGAAGTGATAATGCCTTCTCTAAGTCATATAGCTCAAAACCATATTGTGTAAAGGGCAGTTGCTCCATAAAGCTTTTTGGTGCAAACGACAGGTAAAATTTGCCACCCGGTTTTAAAACACGGTAAATTTCCCTTGCGTAAACTTCCGGATCCTTCCAAAAGTAAAGTGTATTAACAGTAAATATTTTATTGAAGAACGCATCAGCGTAAGGTACTGTTTCTCCATCTGTTAGTGAAAAGGTAATGTTACCTGATTCAGCTAATGAAGCATTGATTTCCGTAGCCTCTTCAACCATTAACTGTGAGACATCAATTCCGTAATAATCAAGATTACCGATTTCAGTAAAAAGCAGGCTCACATGTCTGCCCCCACCCGGACCAATTTCCAGCACTGATTCATATTGCTTTAAATTCATTACAGCAATGGTTTGCAAAATCATGTTTCCGTTGTTGCTGGCCATATTCTTTGATGTGACCAATCCCATTTCACCAATGGGGCTGCTTAGCTGACTTGCTATTTCTTTTAAATCTTCAATGCTGAGTTCGCCTGACATGTTTGTCTAATTAATAAAGCAAGTTTACGAATATTCTATTAATCTCAATGTTAGACAGAGGAACAAATCGCTGTCCTAATTTTCATCCTGTATTGTCTGGTAAACACTCAGTGACGCTATATAAAGACTGTTTTGAATACAATAATTTCTTCTAACCCATAAAAATTTTAAACAACATACCTGTTTCTTAACATCTTAGATGAAATTTGCCAGTTAATCCAATTGGCTATAAACACGGCATAGACTTTGTTTTAAGGGAGTTATGAAACCGGCATTTAAATGTTTACGCTATCTGGAGAATGGTACTTTGAGTATCCTGGAAATCAAGCGGACAGACCTTTCTGCAGATGCCGAGCTTGAAGAAGTCTATAAATGGCTTCAGGTAGACAAGTTTTCCTATGAAGTTTCACCACTTGCCTTTAGATGGACAGATTCATCCGGATATGTAGAAGAAAGGTTTTTCGATCAGGGATACCTGAAATTTAATCCGGAGCAAGGTACATTCATAGAGAAATTTAACTCCGCACAGCATAACCTTAAAAACCACAGCAGCACTGACCTCCCCTCAGAAGTTCAAGGAGCCGTTGAGGCTTTCTTGAACTAATAGCTTTAATTATTTCTTACTTTTTGTTTTCTTCGGCACACAATTCGGTACTGTTTTTCCGTCCTTGGTCTTCGTTCCAACTTGCTCGTAATTTTTCCAGCATGGATCTTTGTCGTCTTTCTTTTTAGCAGCCATTGTCTTTCAATTTTAGGTTTGTTATATGGTAAACTTTTGAACGCTAAAATTGTTTTAACGTTATGAATACTCCACCAAAAGACAAACCAGTTAGAAAAGATAAAGACGATTCAGCTGAGCTGGATGATTTACAAACAGATGAAGCGGTAGCTGCACCTGATTCAGAAATTATACCGGCAGATAACCAACCTGCACCATCTGATGATAACCAGGCACAGGATGACCTTAACATAGATAATACAAAGGTTGGGTTAAATAGCGAAGACCAGGACGAGTTTCTTTAAGTCAACACGGCAAGATAGCCTCACCTATCAGTTACCCCGCGCCTCGAATTGCTCACGCAAGGCCTGAATCTCCCTTAGTGCTTCTGCAATACCAAACCGATGGCGCTTTAAGAGTTCTATGTGATCTTTATGAACTGCATGATTGATTATGCATTGGTCGAATTTTTCAATTGCCGCCTGCTCTCCGGTTTCAATAGCACCAAGTATTGCAACGTCTTCCGCATGGCTTAACGCCTGTTTTATGTCTATCCAGGTTCTGTGGAGGGCACCCATTACTCCACCTGTCTGATCCTGACCATCACCGCCATGGTCAGCAATGTGGTCCTTTAACTCCTGGGCATAGCCGGCACGTTGTGCGGAATATTTTAAAAACACACCTTGTAATTCAATGCTTTCTGTTGTTTCTGAAGCGGAATCATAACCTTCCTTACCGTCATTTACAATGTTAATCAGGCCTTGCAGGTCGCTAATAATTTCAGTACTGTTCTCCATAAGTATCATATAAGCTATATAAGTAACGACTCAATACTGCAAAAGTTTTAACTGTCTTAAACCACCCCTTAAATTGTCGCACTATGCCAATTGTGTTCAGCCGTTAATTCCTAATTTAGTGCCGTAAAACGATCATAATAATTAACCCACCATAACATACCTACTTTATGACAAAAATCGACCCTGCCGCGCAGGTTGTAGCGCACCTCGCGCAACTAGATCCAGCAATATCACCACTGGTTAATGAAATGCGATTGTTCATACTAAGTATCGATGACGCTATCTCTGAAGAAATCAAATGGAATTCGCCAAGTTTCTATTTCAACGGAGATATGAAACCGTTTAACCCGAAGGAATACAAACGGGATATTGTGGTGATGAACCTAACCCGGGGAAAGATTTTGCTAGTTTTCCCAACAGGCGCCAGAATTGACGACAAAGCTAACGTGCTTGAAGGGAAGTATACGGATGGACGAAAACTGGCAAACATCAAGGATCAGGCAGATTTTGAAGTTAAAAAAGCAGGGATTAAGGCCGCCATTATAGATTGGCTAAGTAAGGTTGAAAAATAACCTGTTAAAGCTTTTAGCTTATTAGTTGCACCATAAAGAACCCCCGCTCGTCATACTTCAGTTTCAGAAAATATGTGCTGTGTGCGGTTTGTTAAAACAAATACGTTAATTTCAGCGATCAATTGCGACTCACATCGCAGTAAGCAAACATTAACAACCAAATACGTCATTATGAAGTTAGCATCCTATTTAATTGGATTATGCCTGGCTCAAGCGTTGTCCCAAACGTTAACAGCCCCTGCGCAAGCGCAAACATGGAAACCCGTAGGTGATAAAATCGCAACACCCTGGGCAGCAAAACTCAATCCCGCAAGTCCGCTGCCAGAATACCCGCGACCACAATTGGTACGTAAAAACAATTGGAAAAATTTAAACGGTCTTTGGGATTATGCCATTACCGGTAAAGAAGAAAGTGCCCCTAAAACGTTCCAAGGCAAAATATTGGTTCCTTTTGCAGTAGAATCATCGCTATCTGGAGTGGGCAAAACACTTGATAAAAATAACCTGCTATGGTATAAAACTAGCTTTACCATTCCTTCTACAATGAAAAACAGCATTTTGCTGCACTTCGGCGCGGTAGACTGGAAAACGGAACTGTGGTTAAATGGTCAGAAAGTGGGAAGCCATGAAGGTGGGTTCGATCCGTTTTCTTTCGACATTACTCCTTTTGTCAAAAAAGGAGCTAAACAAGAATTGGTGATCAGCGTTTGGGATCCTACAGATGAAGGGCCTCAGCCACGAGGCAAACAAGTAAAAAAGCCAGAAGGTATTTGGTATACCCCGGTTAGCGGAATATGGCAAACCGTATGGCTGGAAGGCGTAACTAAAACCTATATCGCCTCAACCAAGCAAACACCTGATATAGATACCAAAACACTTTCAGTTTCCGCAAATATTGAAGGATTACAGGAAGGTGATCTACTTAGGATTACAGCATTTGATGGCGCTACCAAAGTAGGCGAATCGCAGGTAGCTGCAACAGAAACCGCATTACTGAATATTCCAAGTCCAAAGCTTTGGTCGCCCAACAGTCCATTCTTGTATGATCTGAAAGTAGCCGTTATCCGTGCTGGAAAAACAGTAGACGAAATAGGCAGTTACTTCGCAATGCGGAAATCGTCTATGGGCGAGGACAATAATGGCGTACAGAGAATGTTATTGAATAATGAATTTGTATTTCAATACGGTCCCCTTGATCAGGGTTGGTGGCCAGACGGCTTATACACTGCTCCTACTACTGAAGCGTTGGTGTTTGACATCATAAAAACTAAGGAAATGGGCTTCAACATGATCCGTAAGCACATCAAAGTAGAGCCAGCATTATGGTATTACAACTGCGATAAGCTAGGCGTAGTGGTATGGCAGGATATGCCGAGCGGTGATTTGGGTAACCAGTGGGAACCAAATCTTGGTCAGATGGGCGGTACAGATAAAGACCGTACACCAGAATCTGAGGCGATTTATAAAAAGGAATGGAACGCAATAATGGACCATCTTTATAATTTTCCAAGCATAGTAGTGTGGACGCCTTTCAATGAAGCCTGGGGCCAGTTCAAAACTAAGGAGATAGCAGAGTGGACCAAACAAAAAGATCCAACCCGACTGGTTAACAGCGCAAGTGGTGGTAATCACGTGATTACAGGCGACATAGTAGATCTACACCATTACCCTAATCCGGCAATGCCAAGGCCAGACCTCTTCGGCGCCAACCATATTGTGGTGTTAGGTGAATTCGGTGGTTTAGGTTTACCTATACAAAACCATACCTGGCTACAGGATAAAAACTGGGGTTATGGTAAAACCTTTGAGAACGCTGATAAACTGTTTGAAAGGTATTCAGAGTTTATGGTTACCATGGAAAAACTAATAAAAAAAGGCTTATCTGCAGCCGTTTACACACAAACAACTGATGTAGAAAATGAGACAAACGGCTTCATGACTTACGATAGAAAAGTTATTAAAGTTCCTGTTGAAAAGCTTAAAAGTGTTGCAGATAAATTGTACAGCAAATCTTTGGTGACGCTTAAATAGTAAGAATTTTCAAGAGAAAATAAATAGTTTAAACATTATTGTAAAAGGCTGGTATATAGTATACCGGCCTTTTATTTTTTACATACATTTGGCCAGTCATTTTTAAAAATAAGATGGGTCATCATAAACACGTTCAAAAACTTAGCGCAGGGGGATTATTAATAAGTTTAGGTATCATTTACGGAGATATCGGCACCTCACCGCTTTATGTTTTCAAGGCTATAATTGGCAACAGGTTAATCACTCCGGATTTGATTTTGGGCGGCTTATCCTGCATCTTTTGGACGCTAACATTACAAACCACTATTAAATATGTGGTAATCACACTCCAGGCAGATAACAAAGGTGAAGGTGGAATCTTCTCTCTATATTCCCTGGTAAAGCGGAAAGCCAAATGGTTAATCGTACCGGCAATGATTGGTGGTGCTGCGCTTCTTGCCGATGGTATCATGACGCCTGCCGTTACCATTTCCTCAGCTATTGAAGGCCTGGGCCTCATCTATCACGACCTTCCAACTGTTCCCATCGTGCTCACTATTGTAACCTGCCTTTTCGTACTACAGCAATTCGGCACGTCATTAGTTGGCAAGGCATTCGGGCCTATTATGTGGATTTGGTTTACCATGATCGCTATTTTAGGCCTGGTGTATGTACTTCAAATGCCTGAAATACTGAAGGCGATTAACCCCTATTATGCCTACCATATACTAACCACTAATCCAGAAGCTTTTTTAATCATTGGTGCAGTTTTCTTATGTACCACCGGAGCTGAAGCATTGTATTCAGACCTTGGCCATTGCGGTCGCGCCAACATTCGTACCAGCTGGATATATGTTAAAACCTGTCTCATACTCAATTACTTTGGCCAGGGTGTTTGGCTATTTAAATTACAGGGAACACACCTCGGTGATAACAATCCTTTTTATCACCTTATGCCCGACTGGTTCCTGCTATACGGCATCCTCATCGCAACTGTAGCCGCATCCATTGCCAGTCAGGCGCTTATTTCAGGCTCTTTTACTTTAATTGCAGAAGCCGTGAGGTTGAACCTATGGCCAAAGGTTAAAATCAATTACCCAAGTGAGCAGAAAGGTCAATTGTATGTGCCGTCAATGAACTGGATCTTATTGGCAGGTTGTATTGCGGTAGTACTCATCTTTAAGGAATCCGTCAATATGGAGGCAGCGTATGGCCTTTCTATTACCGTGGCAATGCTAATGACAACCATTTTAGTATCTGTGTTTCTGATGCGCAAAAAGGTACCCATGTACCTCATCGTTATTTTCCTGGCCATCTACGGAGTAATTGAGCTTACCTTTTTAGCAGGTAACGCTGCCAAAATCCTGCATGGGGGTTGGTTTACACTGATACTGGGTATATCCCTCTTCGCTGTGATGTGGGTGTGGTCAAATGGCCGGAGGATCAGGAACAGGTATATGAAATTTGTAGATATAGAAGAGTTTTTTCCTATTCTAAAAAACATCAGCTCAGACATTTCCATCCCGAAGTATGCATCTAACCTGGTTTATCTGACAAGTGCTAACTTCAATACAGAAATTGAATCTTCGGTTATCTATTCTATCATTCAGAAACACCCTAAGCGTGCAGACGTTTATTGGATATTACATGTTGATGTTACCGATGAGCCCTATACCATGGAATACGAAGTGGATAAGATGATACCAGAACAACTCATCAGAATCGATTTTAGGCTTGGCTTTAGGGTAGAACAGCGTATAAACGTATTGTTCCGTAAGGTTGTAGAGGAATTGGTTGCCAGTGGCGAGATAGACATCACCAGTAAATATGACTCACTGGCCGCACAAAAAATACCTGGAGACTTCCGTTTTGTGGTGATCGAGAAAATCATCTCTAACTCCAACAGCCTGCGCTTTATGGAGAGAATAACCATGTCATGCCATAGGATATTGAAAATGCTCAGTATCTCAGAAAGACGTGGTTTCGGACTGGATTCAAGCTTTGTAACGGTAGAACAAGTTCCATTAATTGTCGATATCCCCGAGCCTATCCGCTTAATGCGAATTAAATAATTACCTTTCTATGTAGGCTTCAGTAGTTCAGTAGTTTCAAGATGGAACTACTTTGCCATCGCTGAGAAAAAACCGTAAATTATCCCAAAAACTACCGACAGCATCATGTAGGATAAAGGCACCATAAGACTCCTCCAAAATAGCGCTGACTTAGAAAAACCAGATTTAGAGAAAAACTGATAGTAAAACCACATAGTGTAAGACAAACTGCCCAGATAGACGACTACTGAATATAGAATCATCAAACCGCTTTTATCTGTATAGAAAATCGTTACAGCGGTGAATACAATGCCGATTATGAGTTCAGCTGCTGTCTTGTAAGAATTTAATACCAGATGCTCAGATAAGTTAAATTTGGCCTTTTTGAACCATACGTAACTGAAAAGCGAGTAAAACGGTATCGTTATCAGCAGCATGACTTTTGGATATTTCGTTGCAAACTTTTGAAATGAGTTCATGCTTTTTCTGCTCGCCTCTGGCATCATGTCCATCATATCGAAATGGGCATACGAAACAACTATTGCAGAAATAGCCAGTAAGGTCAATAACAACGTAATAAAATTGAAGTAATTTGCCCGCTTGCCCAATACAAATGCCCTTACACTATGACCAGGGCGCGTAAATAAATCTTTAACGGTGCGGAGTATTCCTCTATCTACATGCCAGATGCCGTGGATCACATCATGTTCTATAAAATGTTGCATAGAGTAACGGTGCGTAGAAGCTTTCTGGCCACAATTGCCGCAAAAATTACTATTAACATGTTCACCGCAGTTCAAACAGTCGTGTTCTAATGCTGTGTTATGCGCCATTATAAACAGGAATAAATTTCATATTGTAGTTGGTTTGGTCACCAAATCTAAAAAAGATTTTTAAAAATTTCCCTTAATAAGAGCAACTAAGGGCACATTTAACTTATGTTTCAATGGTCTTACATTTATAAAAACTAATTTATCGCTGGAATAGAATTTTCAAGTGCTTTAATATAAGAGTAAGGTGCGTGGACGAAGATCCGGTCGTTAGTACGCAGGTATTTGCTTACACTATTTAGCAATTCGTTAGCTTTTAGAAGCTCCAATTCATCATTAATAGCTTTTAATCCGGGCAAGCTAAGCGTGGCCCTCAGTTTATCAAAGTTTATAGGAACATTGCCAGATTCAGTTTGCGCTATTATTCCATACCCTACTGCATACTCTGAAAAGCGACCTATTGAAGCCTCATAGTAAGTAAACAAAGTATTTGAACACAAGAGCCTGGAGCTAAATGCATTCCAGAAGCTATTGTAGTCGGCAAAGTTCTTATAAACCTGTTCATATTTCTGCAGGTAATGGAATGTAACTACTGAGCAAACATCCTCCCGTTTATATTTTTTTGACAGCAGATGAAGGTTTTGCGTAACCTGCGATGCCCAGTTAAATACCGGCAGGTCGTTTTTAGCGCCTAGAAAGCGAAGTACCCCAGGCTCCCCCGCATAATTTAAATTGTCTTCAAACATCTGAAAGTGCTCGGGAAAATCCTCAATAAGAATAGCAGAAGGCTTAAATGCAAGTAAATCCCGGGTTAGCTCATCTGTCTGTGACGGTTCTTTTGAGTCAGACGCCCACAACAAGATTTCCTTCTTACCTACCTTGAATTTGCGATGATACGTCGTTCTTATTGAATCTTTTGCAAGAGATGTAATTTGTCGGACTTGTTTTTCCGGCTGCTGCTTGGCATTGGATTCCATGTATAAGGGAAGAACCTGTTTCATCACTTCTTTGTGCATCGCTCCTGCCTGAACAAAAATCCGGTCGTTTGTTTTAGCGAACGCACCAATTGCCATCAGTAACCTTTTGTCCCGGAATTGAAATAACTTCGATTTAATTTTAGCAAACACACCGGTATCGAAAAAAGAGTCTACCAGATCCCAGTCTTTCGAGCTAAACTTCGAATTATATGTTAAACCGAAGTGCCTTTTAAATATTGACTTAAAGTATTCCGGATCCCATTCTTTTGCAGAGACAGGATACCCCATAAACGACAGTTCCCGGGACTTATCTTTTATCAGTGCATCAAGCTGAAGATCAGTAGCCACTTGAGCCCTGTTCAGCTTTAAACAGTAGAAAAATAAATATAAGTCCTCCCTTGAAAACTCCTTATGTACAAAGTTATATGCTTCGCTCCAATCCAAATCCCATATATACGCATCAATACCGCTTTTGTGCGCCAGAAAACGAGGAAAGGCTGCATCTCCACCACCTTGAATATTTTGGTCTCTTGTCGTGTGCAAATAAGAACTTATAGCCTCCGTAAAAACCACAGTAGGCGCCAATTTTGCAAACTCGTCTTCCATCCCACTAAACAGCGGATCGGCGGAATTTCGAATGCTATGATTGGTGCCATATATTACTATTTTCTTGCCATGCCCTTCATACCTATAGGCATCTAAAACAAACTCAGCAGGTATCGGGCGATCATAAATACGCTTTAATATGTTGTTGATCTCCTGACCAGGCAATACCTGGGCCTTGGATTCAGCAACACTGAAACCACCTAACAGCAGCAAGAGCGCAGTAAACCGGCATAATATTGTGTTTAAATTCATTTTAAGGGCGTTAACATCATATTTTATTTTACAACTAATTCCTGCTGATAAAGAACCTCTTTGCCATCTCCTAAAATCTGTAAAACGTATTTACCGGGATATAGGTTAAGCGTTACATTTCTAGCGTCGGCAGGCACCAGCTTAACATGTAACGGAACCGCAGTAGAATCTGTAAGAAAATCTGCCTTACGGTAAAGCATTTCAACTCCCTGAAAAGCTTTCAGCTGCAGAGAGACCGGGAATTCGACTTTTACATTTACCGGTGGCATACCTGTATTGGTACCAATTGGTTTATTATTCAAACTTATGTTATTCCATAGCAGGATATTCATACCTGATCCTAAATTGCCGGCAAGGTAGACATAAGCATTATCTTTATAATTTGAATCCAGCTCATCACATTCGCTAGTCATAAGCCGGGTTTGGTCTATGGTTAATGGATCAATGCCTGTAAAATCCTTAAAATAAGCTGCCATCTTTTTTGGTGATGCAATCTCATCAATATGTGCATATCCCGCCAAAACGACAACCCTTGCATTTTTGTCTTTTTTGAACGTCTTGCTAACTAAATTTTCAGCTTGTTTATGTTCCCTATTTTCCGAATCATCATCATAGCTAACCAACTGAAACCCCAGCGCAATTGCTTTAGAGATTAGGTTAGAAAGTTCCGGATCACGGGTATAAAAACCATCGCTCTGCGTAATAAAACCGTATGTTATTGCAGAAGAGGAATCGGCTAAACCCTCTAATCCCAGATGGGTAAAACCTTGATGGCGAAGGCTGTCGAGAAGTTGTCCAAGGAAATACGCATGTTCCGGTCGGTGATGTGCCGTATTGAACATTACCGCCTTTTGGTTAAGCGTTCTACGTAAAATTGCAGCTGCAGCAGGCGCTAAATCTTTAGCCTTTATGGTTTCCTTTTTAAAGCCGATAAAAGATTCTTCCAGTTTCCTGGCCGATTCCTGATCACCGCTAAACGAGTAATACGTTGCCAAAGCCTGGTTAAGTAAAGGCTGCTCTTTATACATTGCCTTGTTCAATGCCAGTTTGTAGGGTGCCAGGTATCCATGTTCATCAAACAGTTCGTCGGCATCTTCAAAAGGATCTAAAACCGCCAATAAGGCTTCGCCGCTTTTGATCCTGCGGAAACTGTTGAACATTATCGTATGAAAACCTTCCTTTGCATTTTCTCTATCAGCATCCGCATAGTCGATGATTGATAAAAATCTGCTGGAATCAAGGGGGATTAGTCCTTCGTATGCCTCACGATTTTTATAATTTAACGTTTTCATTAGGTACGAATCTTTACGATCAATTACCTGCTGAAAGTCATTTACCTTAATTGTAGCAGCGTTCCTTATCAAGCCAACCACACTATATTTGGATGAAATGCTGGCGAACAAAAGGCTGTCGGACCTTCTGACTCCAAACCTTGCCAAAACTTTTCTTCCAGCCCCTGAAATTCCGATCACTTTTGTCTTGTCGCCACCACCAACGCTCAAATCCATATCACCATATAAGACAGCGCCTACCTTCAATCGATCATTGAAGTAATAGTTTCGATATTTACTTTCCACCCTTCCACCGCCGCTGTATTTAAAAGAAGAGCATCCCCATTGACAGAGTATGATCCAAAGTAAACACACAGCATATTTGCACTGTCTACCAGGATAAAATTTAAAGCTCGTTAACATTGGGTTCTGGGGGTGATAATAAATTGTTGCACCTAATTTAACTTAATAACTAGTTAATAAAAGAATTTCCACATGATTGTCCTTTTGAATCCACACGTTGAATGCTGAGGATAGCAGTTCTTTTCTATATATTTAATGTACCAAATATTAAGAATGAAAAGAATTAAAGCGCTAATAATTTTGTTGTTAGCAGGTAGTTTTACCTATGCACAATCACCTGAAGGCATCCAATTTGATAGTAAACTGTCTTGGGCACAGGTAAAAGCAAAAGCAAAAAAAGAAAAGAAGTACATCTTTCTGGATGTTTATACAACTTGGTGCGTACCATGCAAAGTGATGGCGAAGAATATCTTTTCGCAAAAAGAAGTTGGTGAATTTTTCAATAAAAACTTTATCAATGTAGCGGCTCAGTTTGATAAAACTAATAAAGACAATGCCTATACTAAGAGCTGGTACAAAGACATTGAACAAATTCACAAAACATATAAAGTTGACGCATACCCAACCTATTTGTTTTTCACTCCAGAGGGTAATCTAATACACTTTATCAAAGGTGGTACTGCTACCGGTGCAGAATTCATTAAAAAGTCTGAAGAAGCGTTAAATCCGAAAACACAGTATTTGCAACTTAAAGCACAATTTGATGTCAAAAAACTTGATACAGGTTACTTATCAAATTTGATTGCAGCTGCTGAAAGCGCCAGAGACATATCGGCATTACCCCAGTTCATTAATTTGTATCTCAAAAGCCAAAGCGACTTAAACACTGAGCGCAATTTGCGTTTAATTGAGAAGGGCACTAAAAACAGTACCGATCTGGGATTTCTAATCCTCTCGAAAAATTTTGAACAATTTGATAAGATCATCGGAAAAAAGATTCGTACTAACAAAATGAAGTCTATCATTTTTGATGAAGTAGTTTTCCCGGTACTGAAAGTTAATGGCGTAATAACAGAATATGGTGGTGGCATGGTGGGTTATGGTGGCGACATGGCTCCGAAAGTCGACTGGGCTAAACTGAAGGAAACATTAGAATTAAAATTTCCAGAGTATGCACAAGAATTTAGCTTAACAGCTCCTGTTACCTATTACGAATGGTCTAAGGACTGGGTTAACTTTGTAGCAAAGACAAATGAATACCTGGAAAAAAGCAGCAACATTGACTACGATAAGCTGTTTACCTGGCAAAATTCTGTTTTCTTATTTGTTGATGATTCTGCAGTATTACAAGCAGCTACAAACTGGACAGAAAAAATACCAAAAGATGTGCTTAAGAGCCATCCATGGTATTTAAAAATGCAAAGTCGTCTCCTTTATAAAAATGGCAAGAAAGAGGATGCGATCGTAAAAATGAAGGAAGCGATTGCCCTGAGTGGAAAAACAGATGAAGCTGGAGAGTTAGAAATTAAAAAAATGGCAGCTGGGGAAAAGATTTAGAACAATCCAATTTAGAACATCCAATTTAGAACATCCAAATTAGCACAATCCAATTTAGCACAATCCAAATTAGAGCTACATAAAAGTCCAATTATCTAAATCATATTTTAGGTTAAACCAAATAAGTGAAATGAAACGCTGCATCCTTATCACATTACCAATTTTACTATTAATGTCTTGTACCAATCAAACCAGCACAAACGCTGAGCCTACTGATAAAGCCTTATTAGCGACAGATGTAGGTAAATCAATAATAGCTGTGACTGACACAACATATATCGACACAAAGGGTTATGCGCATAAATACTTGGGAATAATTCCCGATAGTTTACGAACAGAAGAGCAGTCCCGACTTATTAAGTTAATCAATGAGAACACGTACAAATACATGTCTGTGAAAGATAACCATATGGTTTACGAACTTACGAGGGAACAGTTTATAGCAAAGGGAATTCCAGGCAGATACTTTGATCTATTACAGAAAAGCATTAATGAAATTAATCATTTTTTTGATGCCAATGGAATAAAGAATGTAGATAAAATGGTAAGAGAAACTAAAGAAGAACTGGGTTTATCACGGTAGGCAATTAGATTTTGATCACCGTTTAACAATTCTGGGCAATTCGCCTGCTATTGTTACCAGTACTAGGCAGAGCAGGTAATTTTTGCTTAACAGTCCTTTACACCCCTTCCCTATGGTCGGGATATGAAGGTTATTTTATACCGTCTTTTTACCATCTCTGTACCGTCTTAGTACCATCTCAATACCGACTCAGGTCAGCCAATAGTTGTTTATTCCATACCATTATAAGTTTATATTCATAAAGTCAATTACTTCTCTTTATTATAACTCACAGTTTAGGTTCTACCCAAAAGGCACAGAGTTTATTTAAAAGAAGCCCGGAACTCCAAAGGGGATTGCCTTGTTTTACTTTTGAATAATTTACTAAAAGATTGAGGGTGTTCAAACCCTAACACATACGCTATCTCCGCTACGGTTGAGTTAGTAGTCGATAGCGCTTCTTTTGCTTTTAAAATCAGTTTCTCATGAATATGCTGCTGTGCACTCAGTCCAGTAGTTACTTTTAACAGCACACTGAGGTAATCGGGAGATAAATTAAGTTTGTTAGCAAGATAGCTTACGCTGGGCAAGCCATTTTGTGAAGTTTTATTGGAAAAATGGTCATCAAGCAAAATCTCTAGTTTCTCAAGCGTCTGATAATTAGAAATTTTACGAGTCAGGAATTGTCGATGATAAAAGCGGTCACTGTAGCTCAATAGGCTCTCAATCTGCGTAATTATGATGTCCTGACTGAAGTTATCCATATTATTTTCGCATTCCCGTTGAATGTTTTGAACGATATTTAATACTATGGTCTCTTCCCGTTCAGATAAAAAGAGCGCTTCGTTGGTGGCGTAATTAAAATACGCATAGCTTTTGATGTTTTTAGCGAGGGAGGTGCGCCAAAGAAAATCAGGATGAATAAGTAGCATCCACCCAGACCTGTCGGGTAAATCATGGTTAACCTGAATTCTGTAAACTTGTCCGGGTGCAATAAAGAACATAGTGCCCTCATCAAAATCATAATCCTGTTGACCGTATCGGAAGTTTCCATCAATATTTTTCTTTAAGGCGATAAGATAAAAGTCATGGATCCAGCTTACGTTACCAGTATCGGCACTGTGTTTAATTGAGCGGTAGTCGACAAGGCTTATTAATGGGTGTAAGGGAGCGGAAAGCCCCCTTGATCTGTGGTATTCAGCAATCGTTTTAATCCTTTGAATTTCAATATTATCACTCATTCCTACGCTACTAATTGCACGGCACAATTTAATTTCTTTTTCTCGCTTTTTCTTAAAAGCGTGCATTTCTCAATGTTTAAAATACACGCTTTCAATATCTTCTATCAGCTTTGGCCCTACTGGCTGCCAGCCCAATGAATCCTTTGTTTGATCACTTGATGCCTGTACGTTCATAGCTGCAAAATGAGCGAAAGAACCAAAATGGGCAGCTGCCTCTTCTTTACTTTTACTAACCACCGGAATATTTAATGCCTCGCCTATTGCTACAGCAATATCTTTAAACAAAACACCGTCTTCTGCAGCCGCATGGTAACGGGTACCTGGAGGAGAAACCTTTTCCAAAGCCAACCGGTAAAGCTTTGCCGCATCTAACCGATGTACTGCCGGCCAATAAGTTAGCGGATCGTTTTGGTAAACGGAAATACCTTTTTCTTTTGCAATACCTATGAGCCTTGTTATAAAACCATGGTCGTCCTCGCCATGCACTGTGGGTGAAAGCCTTACTACCGAAATTTGACCTCCGCGCGCCGCAACTGCATCAGCTGCCTGTTCTGATGCAGCTCTTGGAATTGGCCCCGGGGCAGGTTGATCACTTTCGTAAACAAGACGACCGTTTTGAAGGATCCCCAAGGCTGAAGTAATTACAATTGGTCGTTTATCGCCTACAAATACTTCCCCTAAGGCTTCAATAATGTGGCGGTCATTTTCGCAACTCTCTTTAAATACAGTAAAATCATCATGATTAAACGCTGTATGAATAACGCCATCTGCTAAAGCTGCACCTTTACAAATGCTAGCTATGTCATTCAAATCGCCATAATGTGGTGCTGCGCCTACGGACTCCAGCTTTTCAGCGCCCTGTTTTGAACGCACAAGCCCTAAAACTGAATGCCCTGCCTGTAGCAGTTCCTTAACAACTGCCGTCCCTACAAAACCGGTAGCTCCTGTAACAAATACTTTCATAATTCTTTCTTCTTGACTACAAATGTCAGCTATGACAGCTACATTTTAGTAGCCAAATCCATATTTATTGTAGTAGGAACCGAGGTTGATAAAATATACACCTAAGCGCAAATGATACCATTATACCTGCCATTGGAATTAACGAATTAGCTAGAAAGGCTACTCAATAATTTTAAGATCCGGGAAAAAGCTGAGGTATGTTTTTGCTGCTTCTCTTCCAGGCTCATGTACTGTAATACCTGATATAACATTATTATGGACGTCGAAGGCAATACCTGCTTTACTATCGTCATACAAAAATAGTTTAACACCTTTCTCCGTAAAAGTTGCAGTTTTTATAAGTTGGTAGGCGGTTTTCACACGGTCTAATGCTGAACCCACACCTATTTCATTGTTTAGTTTAAATGCCGGCGATGTAACCCTAATCTGTTTTACGCGTTGCACGTCGTCATCCTCCTGCCCTCTTGAAAAATATATTTGTGTCACGTAGCTTGTTGTATCCTTATTGGCAAACCAGATAGATATGCTTTTGCCCATGGCGGCATCACCAGCATCTGGCACACCAAGTTTCTTGTGCACGTCTTCGCCACTTTCATTAATACTGATTTGCCCAATTCGCTTACCCGGAACAATCAATTGCGCTGTTGCAACAGGGTTCTTACTGGCCTGATTCATTTCATCTATGCCTTGGGTTTTTACGCTGTCGCCTTTTGATGAATCTATAGATGTGGAAATGGTTTCAGTTGCGTTTGGTGTTTTTTGTTGCTGGCAACTGGCTGCGGCTAGTAATATGATTGGGATAATAATGAATCTGCTAATGTTCATGAAAAATATCTTAAATGGTTTAACGAAGTGTTACAAATTTGATACCACCCTGCCTTTCCTGAACAGGCATTTGAACTATAGAGTTCAGGTATTATAATTTGAAAGTGGTCAGTCCTCGACAGGTATTTTAAATATGAGCGGATTTTGCAGCTCATTTTCTAGCCGGTCGCCAATGTTTAAACTTGCCAGATACTCATCAGTCAGGATATTAGGAATGCCATTAAAGAAATTACCATCCGGCATATAGGCACAGGTCATCGCCCTGCGTAGTCCCGGCGTCATGTTGGCATGCGCTCCATGTATAGTAAGCCCGTTATGAAATGAACAGCTCCCAGCTTTCATTGGAGCGGCAACTGATTTTGCAGACTCATATGCCGGATAATAACTGAAAATGGTATCCATATTCTTACCGATACCAGGGTTCTTAAAGCCAGTTCCAAGGTGCGACCCCGGGATGAAAAACAAACATCCGTTTTCCAGGGTTGCATCATCAAGTGCTACCCAAATGGATAATGCTTTGCGATCTGAAAATGACCAGAAAGGTGTGTCTAAATGCCAGGATGTTGGGTTTGCCCAGGGCTTTTTTATCAGCGCCTGATCATGCCAGATCCGTATGCCCGAAACTCCTGCAAGGGATGCGGCCATTGCCCCAATCCGCTCATCCAGCATAATCTGCTTTACCTCGTCGCTTGTTTGCCATAAGTTAATTAACTGGTCGAAGACTTTATTGTGGTATTCTGCATCCTTATTAATTCCGTCGCCGCCATCTTCCTGAACAGGCTTTCCGGGAATTTTCAGCCCCTTTCTCTCCGCAACTGCATTGGTTACTGCAGCTCTCCAAAATTCCAATTCCCCGGCATCCAGGAAATCTTCGATGACAACGTAACCGTTGGTTTGGTAAAAATCTATTTGTTCTTGGGTAATGGTAGTGTTCATGGTATTTAATCTGGCTTATATCGAACTTTTAACCTGATGATCTGGTTTAAATCAAAAATAGAGAAACGCCCATGGGATACATTTTACCAAAGGCTTTTGTATTTGTATTTTTTGTCATTGTGGATTGTTTATCTTGTGTTGTGTATAAATTGTACTTCTATTTTGTAACAGCACATGGAGAATTACCATAAATATTTAAACATTGGCGAATTTGAAAAACAATGGGGCTTTTATATAAATACCGTTGGTTCTGCAAAGGTTGCACCCAATAAACTTTACCCAAATAACCGTCAACATCCCGGCGATCACTCTTTTACCTGGGAAAAAGGAAGAATCCTCGACAGTTATTACATCGTTTACATTACACGGGGTGAAGGCTTGCTGGAATCGGCAAAATCATCTACTGTAAAGGTTAAAGCCGGTTCATGTTTTATTTTATATCCTGGCGTTTGGCACCGTTATAAGCCATTGCTAGCTTCTGGATGGGAAGAGTATTGGGTTGGCTTTAATGGCCCCTATCCTGAGGAACTAATGCGTTCTGGAATTTTCACGCCGGAACATGCGTTTTTTGATGTGGGGTTAAACGAAGGATTGTTGAAACTGTTTCATGCGCTGATTAAGGAAGTGTCTATTGCTGAACTTGGTTACCGGCAAAGTATTACCGGCATTACGCTGCAAATTCTTTCGATGATTCATGCTATTACTAAATACAGAAACACAGAGACCGACTTGCAGACCAAATTAATTTCTAAAGCGAAGTTTTTGCTTCAGGAATCTATCGAAATACCCATCAATATGGATCAAATGGTGAGCGAGCTGCCAATGGGGTACTCAAAATTTAGAAAAGCTTTTAAAGCGCAGATGGGTGTATCGCCTAATCAATATCATTTGGATCTCCGGCTGGAAAGAGCTAAGGAGCTATTGTTGTCAACCAATTTGACTGTCGACGAAGTATCATATAAAACAGGTTTCAGTTCTATTTTCTACTTTTCCAGATTATTTAAGAAAAAGAATAGTTTAGCTCCCAGCACATTCAGAGCCCAGCATATCTCCCGGCAAGGAGGTCTTTCATAAAACAATTGATCTCAAACTGATCCGCAACCGGGATGTTTTGAAAAGGTATTAAGGGCATGTAAGGCGCTGGTCCGAATTCAGTTGTAATAGGCAGCACCCGGGTGCCTTGTTCTTTGTTTGAAACTACAATTCTATCCCACCAGGTCAAAAATTTATTAACCGCATACTCCCATTCGGGAGCTCTTGGGTCTGCAACCTGTGGACCTTGTTCATATCCAATACGGGCATGTATCTGTCGTACTTTTGGTATTGTGATTTCCAGCACATGTTCAAAGTGATCCAGCATGCTTTCCGTAACACAAACCCAGTGAGAGAAATCTGCAGTGATAGCAATCTTACTTTGCAACTGTAAAATCTCATGCAGGTGCTGAGGTGAATAACCCAACCTGCCCCGATGGGTTTCATGCGAGACAAGTATTCCTGTTTTGGCGGTAAACTCACATGCTTCAGCGATCAATTGGATGTTTTCAGCCAAAGAAAAGTAATCTCTACCAGTGTGGGAGTTAATTAAAATTGGTCCCGGTTCTGCACACTCATACAGGTTAGCAATGTAGGACAATTTGAATTCCTTAAAGCTGGCACCGCTGGCCTCGTGCTGATGGCATACTATCGGCATTTGATGGCATTGCAGGTAGTCAAAAAGTATTCTTCTATCATCCTTGTTTTGCGGTATCCATGTGTCTATGCCGTCATAACCGGCATTCTTGATCTTATCCAGAAATAGTTTGATAGGTAAATGTTCATGACCCCATAGCGGACTTAGTATCTTGATTTCCATCCGGTTAAGCCACTTTTTTTACCATAAATAATGAAGGTGCATTGATCTTCTTGCTCATTGTAAGTATGCCATCCTTATCTGCTTTAAACCGTTGGTTCACTCCACCTACCGACACTGTGTAAGCACTCCCCGCGACTAGACCTTTTAACGTTATTTTATACGTACCGGCTAATTTTGCTGTCCATTCAAATTTATCATCTTCCCATTTATTTATTGCTAAAATGGTCTCTTTCCCGCTTTGTTCTGTAACTGATAGTTGCTGTTTGTCTCTGTTATGAGGGAAAAATATCAGTGTATTGGCTACACCTGCTACCCCAAATGCTTCTTTACTTTTTACGGTGTAACGGCTAGTTTTTATGGTGTAATCGTTTACACTTAAGGAAATATTGTAAGTGATTCCACGAAGCTTGTAATTAAATTGGGTTCCATTCAATGAGGCACTCATGTTTGGTTCCAAACCCATTCTATTCCAATAGGGCCTAATACCATATATGTCTCTATATAGTGCGGTGATACTTGTTGATATTCCTGCAAGAATATCGTCACCTAATCCAAGTTGGGTGGTTCTGCTGTAACGTTGTGAAGACAAGCCGTCCTTGCGGTACTGCTCAAGAATGTTATTGATGTATTTAAGTGCGATCGATTTATCGTATTTAGCATAGGCCCTTACACCAAGGTAACCCCAGGTGGGAAAAATATCCCCATTCTCATATTTTGGAAAGGGCCAGTTGTTTGCATGAACTTCTTCTTTCCTGAATGAATCAAAACATAACGGCCAATGAAATAGTTGTTCTGCGGAAGTTCTTTTTTCTATCTGATCCAAAATTAATGAAATTCGTTGCTGATCGTCGCACAGTCCGAAGGCAATTGCCGCAAAGTTAACCGGTGTGACCAGGTTGTCTCCATGGACAGAACCATCGTCATCTCTCCAGTAAACGTATTGCTTTTTATCGGCCGACCAAAAGCCACCTTCTTCAACCGGCTTATTAAAAGCTCTCTTTAGCTTTAGTGCTACGCGGTAGTAATAGCTGGCTTTTTCTGGATTTCCTAATGTTTTTTCACATTCAGACCAGAGTGTTAGTGCCTCGTACATCTGGGCGTTTACAAACGCATTTTCATAACTGGCCCAAACAATATCAAGCCAGTCGCTGGCCTTAGCCTCTGAAATATTCTTGTTAACCATTTCAAAGATTCCATTGTTATTTGCATCGCGGTTAATTAGCCAGTGTAACGCCTTCTCTGCACTTTTTTGGTGCGCGCGGAGCCACTTTAAGTCTCCATTTAATGCAAACTGCTCGCTGGTATTGATGATATAACCCGTCTGAGAATCTATCGTGTAGCCCCACATGGCTTCATAATAGCCAGTCTTATCATTGTAGGTGCCCTGAATTTCATCGCCCCTGGCATTGTGCCATCTGGAAAGCACCCGGCCATTCTGAAGCATGGCTAAATCCCTTTCCTGATCAAGGGTGGCCGACATGTTTTTAGTGTAATTGACATCGTTGAGCGCCATGCCTATTTGCGCGAAAAATGGTTCATGGAGGCATTTCCAATTGGTGAGCCAGCCATTTGCGCCTATGATGTTGTTATCAACCACACCATATCGGCCTGTAGTATTTAACAGCTCGCGGACCGCTATTGCATCAATACCAGGCAATATTCCCCTTGAATATTCTTTCTCATAGTTTACGTAGCCAAGCTCTATAGCTATTGAGACCTCACCGGCCTTGACAGTGAAGGGTGCAAATACATCTGCTTTTTTGGACACGAAACGACTTAGGTTATACCGCTGGTTTAATGTAGTATCGGTAACCATTAGATCAAACCTAAACTGACCCGCTTCGCCATGCGTGTATTTCGCAGCAATTTCATTTCCTTCTGAAGGCTTTGCAGCAATGCGTAAGGCATCAGCAGATTGCTCATTCCAAAACGTTACACCCCCGGTGTGAACGCCATAGGTGTCGTTAACATCTTGTAAGTATTTGCACCAAACCATTCCACCATTATCAAAAATGCCCCCCTTCCACTCAGTCAGCGATGTAAAATTCCAACTGGGGAAAGCGATCTCTTCTATTTTTGCATTTTTGTTATACTTTCTTGTGATATTCCAGATTATGCAGTTGTTTTGAATGTTAAACCTCCAGCGCTCTGAAACCTGTAAATTATCATCTCCGTACTGGATGTTATTAATGGAAAGCGAATTGATAGTTTCACTGATATTTATTTTACCCAACAATGCAGCAGAAGTAAAATTCGCGGCATTAATGGTAAATCCGGTAAAAACACCCTGAGGGGATAACTTGTCGCTTCCATTTAGGTTCAATTGCTTAATAATGCAGCCTCTATTATAATCTATCGTAAGAAATAGTTTTCCATCTGCACTCTTGATTTTAATAGATTTCTCGTTGGGGTTATGGTGAATTTGATTTACCGGTTTACTAAACCCCATACTGAATGCAGGAAGTAAAATAAATAATAATGTTCTTATCAGACAGCTCATAGTATTTGGTTTCAAAATCAAATCTAATTGAAAACATAATTAGCTGCTCTATTTTATCAGAAAGTATAAATGATTACCTTTTTAGCATAAGTATGTTTTGCTGCTATCCTTATACTTTCGTATACAATCAAATATTCACCTGAGCAATTCAGCATATGTTATATTTTAAAAAATTTACAGTTAGGCGTCTAAATCTTTTCATCATTTTTGGTGTTTTGATCTCTTTCCATACACAAGCTCAGCTTTATCCACCAGTAACAGCGGAGAAAACAACTGAATTTAATCGGTTTTCGCCTGATCCAATTTTTAACTATAAATGGGCTAACCCACAAGCAAGTGATGGACTGGAAAGTTACACGCTAAAACCGATAAGCTGGAAAGCCTCCGTTCCAGCTCATTTCGACTTGACCCGTCTTAAAAAAAACAACATTATCATAGTAAATGGCGAGGGATATATTCGATTTGATTTCGGTCAGAATAATGCGGGCTGGTTTGAATTTGATAGTCCGGATCCAATTGGAACTGTGGAGATGAGTGTTAGTGAGTACAATGAGATTCCTCCCCACTTATCCAGCTACCCCACCAAAACACTTTCACCAAAAAAATATGGCAATACCTACCGGCTGGAGTTAAATCCGGAGCTTTATGAAGGTGTTCAGTTTGCCTGGATCAATGTGAAATCTTTTTCCCAAACCTGGCGCATTACCGACGTACGACTGGTATGCCAAACTAAGCCAGCGAATTACAATGGCAGTTTTTCTTGCAGCGATAGCCTGCTAACTAAAATTTGGTATACCGGTGCATATACAGTAAAACTAAACTTGCTCAAAGAATATTTTGGCGCCATATTGATGAACAGAGGCGACCGCTTTTCATGGACTGGTGATGCACATCCGGCTCAGGCAGCTTCAATGGTTGCCTTTGCCAACTACGATTTCGTGAAACAAAATATTGCTTATACCTCAACACAAAGTAATGGCATAAGGAGCTACGCCTTGTATTGGGTACTAAGTTTAATAGATTATTATAACTATACAGGGGACGAGGCAACGCTTGAAAAATACATGGACAATGCCGGTGCAAAGCTGGATGATGCCTACAAAGTTTATGGTACCAATCCTCACCTGGAGTTTTTTGGCTGGGATGAGCGCCTTGGATCCGGCTTTGAGCACCCAAACCTTCCTGAACCCCAAAACGCTTATAAAATGCTTTCCATTAGGGTGTGGAAAGCGTTTGCTGATGCGATGTTAAAGCTCGGAAGAAAGGACCTGGCTACCAAATATTCCAGATATGCACAAGAGAAGATGTCTGCTCTCCAAACTAATAAAGGTTGGTTTAATGATTTTGGCCTTCATGCAAGCGCTGATGCGGTAACTACAGGATTATTAAATAATGAAGAAAAAAGGCAGATATACTTAAATAGTTTTAATGACAAAGTAAACAGAATATCATACTCGCCATTTAATCAATACTTTGTAATCCAAGCCTTTGCGAAATTAAATAAATATGATGATGCTTTTAGCTCTATTAGAGACCTCTGGGGTGGACAAATTAAATATGGCGGCACAACATTCTTTGAGGACTATCGCCCTTCCTGGAATTTAACGGTTGGCAAAAATGCTGCAGTCCCAAATAATCAATGCGGCTTTACAAGTTTATGCCACCCCTGGGGTGCAGGCGTAACAAAATGGCTTACTGAAGAAGTGCTCGGGATCAAACCTACTTCGCCTGGCTTTAAAGCATATGCCATCATTCCTAATCTTGGCCGGACGCTGACCAATGTTTCAGGTAATGTACAGACACCTTTGGGAAACATTAGTGCCAGTTTTAATACCATTACAGGAAAAGGAACATTCAGCTCACCTGCAGGGACGGTAGGTCGTATTGGTATTCCGAAAGTAGAAAAAGAGATACAGCGGATAACTGTGAATAATAAATTGGTTTGGGACGGTAAACATCATGCTATACAAGGCATTGGTGCTGTTAATGAAGATGAAGGATTTGTATATTTTGAAAGTGTCTCACCCGGTAAATATGATATTCAGGTAAATTATAAAGGGAAAACGCCAGGCTATACAGAGTTGAAAGAAATATTTCCGGTGAGTGCCATCAGGACGGATTCTGTTACCAGCGGGAACTGGGGAAAAATGTATGGGAAAGATGGTTATGTACTTTGCAATTATTATGGAGAAGGGAAAGATAAGGCATCGCTTCCTGAGTATGTTTCTGATGTTGAGTATTATAAAGTGAAGGGCAACAGCAAGCCGCTGAATGTTATATGGGAACGCGAAACCAGAGACCCACGTGCCTTAGCAGCTGATCAAACAAATGGTTTTCCAAGAACCGCGGCTTGCTTATACGCTGCAGACGGAGACCAGATAGGCTATACATTTACCTCAACCATAAATTTAAAAACGCCACGAAAATATAGAGTGTCCCTTTATTTTGTTGACTGGGATATGAACGAAAGGCAGATTGGTGTTGAAATGTTTGATGCAGCAACATCGAAACTAATAGCTCCTGTTCAGATTGTAAGAAACAGCACCAAGGGTACGTACCTTACTTTTACCTATGACAAGTCTGCAAAATTTAGGATTAACCATGTTAGGGGGAGCAACGCAGTGCTGAGTGGTATTTTCTTTGACCAATAAAAAACGGGAGTTCATTCTAAATATAGAATAAACTCCCGCATGGTGACCTCACAGGGATTCGAACCCTGGACCCACTGATTAAGAGTCAGTTGCTCTACCAGCTGAGCTATGAAGTCAGGCGATACTTTAATTAGTATGGCGCGAAGATACAAATAATGCTACCACTAAATGTGAAGAAAATAATTTATCTCCAGGAACTTCTTAGCTTCCGTCTTCTCTCCCTTCTCAGGTTTTAGCTCCTTTAAAACACCTGCAACAATTATCTTCTCTTCGGGGAGCTTGGTTGCTTCCTTGGCATGCGCGATCAAAAAAGTATCAGAAGTCGCCTCGTCCCTAAGTTCATACACATCATATTTTTCACTTATCGGTATCATGATCATTGTCATCACCTTACCAGCCATTATAGGTATCATCACCATTGCCGTAAATTTTGTAGTGGAAGCAATTACCTTTGGCACGCCTGTGATAATTGCATTTTTCGCCAAAACTCCTATTTCTCCAGCTTCAGAAGGCAATAAAACCTGAGCGCGGTATTTTTCATAACTCGCCTTTAACCCGTCATCTAATTTTGATATGACTGCTTCTTTAGCTTCATTCTCCAATTCGTGGAGAGACAGCTCCAGGAAAAGAATCATTTTTTGCTTCTCATTAAATAACCCCCCAACTTTAGCTAGTTCAGCTGAGGAAATAATCCCATCATCGGCGGTGGTTAAAAGATTGTAAAACCGCCCACCATTGTCCAAAGACTGTACTGCATCAGCAGCATTTTTATAAGGTGTAATTTGTTTCATAGTTGCTATTGAAATTTAACTATCTAGTATGCCTGAACGTTATACGCGGCATTTTTGCAGGGCTAAAATAGTAAAGTTTGGTAATGATGCTAGCTTTTTCTCAAATTACCCAGGAATGTAAGCGCACCTGTAGACCACAACGCAGCGAATATCAGTACGGGTTGAAAAAATAACCTGATCAGTCGGGCACTATCGGAATCAAGGCCAAATGCATCGGTGTGATTTAAGTATTGAGCAATGTTTCCAGGGAAAATTAATATATAAAATAGTGCAAGCGCCAAACCAACTTTTATCCTTTGATTTCTCCAAAACAACATGCCCAAGCCCAGTGAAATCTCTACAATGCCAGACAATACTACTACCAAATCTTTGGCAATTGGTATCCACTCAGGCACCTGGGCTTGAAACTCTGCCCTTTGCAATGTTAAATGCCCAATTCCGGCAAGTATCATAAATAACCCAAGGATGACCCTGATAACTTTTTGAAAGGTTGTGGTATTTATATTTTCCATTTAAGTATTTGGTAACAGGATTGAGAATTTACAGCCTGCGTTGGGCGCACTTTCAACGTCGATTTTTCCACCCAATGCTTCTACCTGGGTTTTAACCATAAACAGGCCCATGCCTTTACCTTCGATTCCAGGATGAAAGCGTTTATACATACCGAAAACCTCATCGCCTTTTTTCACCAGGTCAATGCCTAACCCGTTATCAGTAAAACTAAGCTCAATACCCTCATCAGACATTTTCGACTTTATTAGGATCTGTAAGTGCTCTTCCGTCTTACGGTATTTGACACTATTACTAATCAGGTTATAAAAAATACTGTACAAGTAAGGCTTTAATGCAAACATCATATTTTCTTCAGAAAAATCTGACACAATGTTAATGTCATAAATTGAATTATTGTCCTCTATACTATTTCTAATGTCCATTACCAAATCATCTAAGTCAACCAGTTCTTTACGGTCATTGGCACCTGCACGAATTTCCAGAATAAGGTTCAAATCTGTGACCACCACATCGAGTTTTCTCACAGATATATTAATACCTTCCTTTAAAACTAATTTATCCTCACTGTCCAGATCAGGATCTTTCAACGCATCAGAAGCACCGATAATGTTGGCAATTGGTGCTCTTAAATTATGTGATACGATGTAAGCGAACTGCTCTAAATCTCTGTTTCTGGTAGTTAGTTCATTAAGCATAGTGGTTTTCTCCAATACTGCTAACATCGACGCGGTAACATCCTGAAAAACTCCAAATAGCCTTAACGCTTTACCTTCTGAATTCAGCTCAAATTCTGAAATCACTTTTCCATAACGTAAACTCCCATCACTGTGTACAAAACGAAATTCCAGATCACGAGCTTTTAAAGTACGCAAGGATGTAGCGAGGTGATTTCTTACCATGTCAATATCATCGGAATGAATACATTGTAAAAATGTGGGCATTGAGGGTACAGTCAGCTTCCTATTTAAACCCAGTATGGTGAACATCTCGTCAGACCAATTGTAAGAGCCTTTCATAAGGTCCATTTCATAATTACCCATATGGGCCATGGCTTGTGCTTCCTTTAAACTCGCTTCGCTAACCAGTAAATTCTGCTCAGCCATTCGGCGTTCTGTGATGTCTAAATGAGAAACAACCACAAGATTACCATCACCTTCAAACTTGATTGCACGCATCCCAAACCAACAGGGATTTTCTGTTTGTGCACAAGCATATTCCATATAGAAGGAAGATCTTGAATCGTCGAAGACATCTATAATACCCCACATGGCTTTGGCGGCAGTTTTATCATAATTTGCTATAGCCCTGGTGCAGACGTCAAAGAAATTACTGCCAACTGCAGTACGTTGTAAAGTAGTTTGTTTGTTTTTAGCTGCAAACTTATTCCATGAGTCATTTACGGCGATAAGCTTGCCTGACCGGTCAATAACAGCTATCTGCGAGCTAAGCGAATTCAGCACGCCACGATTAAAAATTTCACTTTCGTTAAGCAGACCTATCGTTTCTTTCAATTCAATGGCTCTATATTCCTTTTCTTGATTTTGATAAGATAACTCCTGATTTGCCAGGATAAGTTCAGCAGCCCTGTCCCTTTTTTGTCCGTTCTGGTAAAGTAATTCTTTATTGGCCAATAAAAGCTCTGCTGCCCGGTCTTGCTTTTCCATGTTTTGGTAAAGCAATTCCTTACCTGCAATCAGCAGTTCATCTGCACGCTTCACTTTTTCCTTATTCTCAAAGTGCAAAGTCTTATTAGCTATAACCAGTTCTTCTGCTCTGGAATCCTTTTCTTTAATCTGAAGGAAGATTTTTCGGGCAGTAAATAGTAAAACTAGCGTGAAGATTAAAAGTGAGCCACTTATTACATTTATCAGCAAATTAAATTGATAGAGCACATGGTCATTGTACGCCAACCGCTTGGCTAATAATGAGGCCTCTTCACTTTTTATCGCTCCAATGATCATTTTAATGCGTGATCGGGTTACCTCTGTAGGAACAGATCTTTTACTGATGGATTCGCTGCTTGGATTGGAATAAATCTCAGCTTCACTAAAAGAATTATCCAGAAAAATCTTCATTGCAACATTCAGCTCTTTTAAACTTTTTTGCTGTAGAGAATTATCTCTTGTTAAATAGGTAAGTTCTTTGATGATGTTTTCCAAACCGCTTTCAGCAGTATAGATGGGCGTTAAAAAGGAGGTGTCGCGGGTTAAAATATAGGCTTTGAATGCTGTGCGAAGTTGCGTTTCTATGTCATCAAGTTTCTCTGCCTGAAAAGCAACCTTCATTGTGTGTTCAACCCAATTTCTTGAATTAATTCTATTATGATTGCTTTGGTAAGTGAAGTAGCCCAATATCAAATTGCCACCAAGGGCGATAAAAGCTATAAGGAAAAGTTTTCCGCGCATAAAACCCATGCGATAATACGAGGGCTTAATAATACAACGGTTTCACAACCAATATGTTTCAATAAATTTATAAAGCAACTAGGAATCCCAGATGTGCCATCATATAATAGTTCTTAAATAATTATATTGTGGGATGAAAAAAATCATTGTAATTCTTTTGATGGTTGGGCTGTTTACCTCATTCAAATCAAGAAGGGAATACACCTGGACAGCTATCGGCGATTCCATCACCTATCAGGATGACAAGCCGGAAACGGCTAAACACAGGATTTCAAAAGGGTACATGAAACGTGTTGCTGAGGGATTACCAAATATTAAATACAAGAATTGTGGATATGCTGGTTGGACAGCAAAGGCCATTGCAGAAAACATCAATAATTTGGGAATAGAAAAGACCGATTTTTATTCCGTTTTTTTAGGCACAAATGACTGGTGGACCAGCCTCCCGATTGGTACATTCGCTGATTATCAAAACAATACCGGAAATAATACCGTCTACGGCGCTTATCGAACCATTATTAATAAGGTGCGCAATATGAATGTTGACGCGGTCATTATACTTATAACTCCAATGCAGCGGACAGATTTTATTGATATAAATAATGTTTCAAATGTTTTACATGGCTCCTATAAAGCAAGGGGTAACTACTTATTGAGTCAGTATGCTGACGCCATTAAAACGATTGCAAAAGCTGAAGGCTTTCAACTGGTAGATCTATATTACAAAAGCGGTATTACAACAAAAAATGCTGTAAAGTTTCATCGGTTAAGGAACCCGGCTACTGGAGAATATAAAAATTATACCTCACCGGGGTATATTGGAATACCTTTTAATCCAAAAACTGATGATTACCCCTACCCACCAGAAGCTATTGAGTGGACTACTGATGGCCTGCATCCCTCCAACAAAGGGTATCAAAAAATAGCCGACATGCTGATTAAAATGTTCAAAAAGTTGAATGTGGTTTAATGCGTTTATCTTGCAAATACTTGATGCACGTTCTTGAGCAAACCTAAATTTTATCCGATTGCGATGACAGATATTAAAACCCCAGATGATATAAAACAGTTGGTGGTAGCGTTTTACACAGCCGTAATGCAAGATATAATTCTTGCACCTGTATTTATAAAGCTCAATTTTGACCTTGAGGCGCACCTACCCATTATAATTTCTTTCTGGAGCGGTATACTGCTCGACATACATAGCTATAAAGGAAACCCGGTAAAAGTTCACCAACAAATTAATGCGATAACTGAGTTGTCTGATGAACATTTTGAGCGCTGGATTAGCATTTGGTCGGAGACCATAAACTCACTTTTTACAGGGGTTAGAGCTGATGAAGCCGTATTTCGCGCTAATTCGATAGCTGGTGTAATGAAATCGAAACTAAACTAAAAAAGCCTCACTTTGTGTGAGGCTTTTCTGTGATCCCGCTGGGATTCGAACCCAGGACCACTACATTAAAAGTGTAATGCTCTACCAGCTGAGCTACGGAATCATTCTCTTTTTGAAGAGGGTGCAAAGATAGAATTTTCTGCATATTAATCTAAATATATTTTAAAAAAATTCCTGATACCGCCAATATACTTTCTAACTGCCCAGTGGCATGGCTAATTTCATCCGAAATGGTGCTACTCGATTTGCTTGATACAGATAGTTGTAATGATAGAATGTTGACTGACGATTAAGGTGTAAAGATGACGGATAATAAATTGTAACTTTGCCCCCATCAACTAGAACGCATGGCAGTATTACATAATAAGGAACAAAAAATTGAAGTTGTTTTAAGCAAACTTCCGAAGAAATATACAGATAAACAGTTTGTAGATACTTTTATCCAATTGTATTCCAAAGACTGGGGCAAGATTAAAGCGACCTACATTAAGCAGTCTCAGGATAAAGAGCCGGGTACCATAATTAACATGCCTAAGCCGGATGTATATCTTAAAAACATACTGGAAAACTACCTGACAAACCGTACCAATCCTGCTCCTGTTAAAGAAAAGACTGCCGTAGTAGCAACACCAGAAGTGTTGGATAGCGCGATTATTGAAGAAGTAATTGCTACGGAAAAGCCAGTAAAAGCTAAAGCTGTTGCTAAGCCAGACGCTGCCGTAAAGGCGAAGCCTGTTGTTAAAGCAGAGCCGGTTGTTGAAGATCAAGATGCGGAAGAAGTAGCTGTTACAGAAAAGCCGGTAAAAGCTAAAGCTGTTGCTAAGCCAAAGGCTGCCGTAAAGGAAAAGCCTGTAGTTAAAGCAAAGCCCGTTGTTAAAGAAGAAAATGCGGAAGAAGTAGCTATTACAGAAAAGCCGGTAAAAGCTAAAGCTGTTGCTAAGCCAAAGGCTGCTGTGAAAGCGACGCCAGCTCCGAAAGTGAAGGCGGTAAAATAATCTTATTGCGATGGTTTAGGTGGTGGTGTTTTCAGTGTCAATGGAACTTGCTTCCTCAACATCCTACCTGCATATCCAGTTAAATAGAGATAGTAGTCTGAAGGGATATCATCTTCAAACTTCACGAAACTACTTGCGCCAACTGGTGGGTTTTTCGAAATTTTGAAGATGGCTGTTCCTTCATCAACTTCATCAAACATCGCTACGTATAACATTCCAACGCCATTTTGAATTGCCGTAGAAAGTTGTTTCCAGAAAAAATTACCCCTGTTTCGTGGTATTTGATTAGAAGGTGAGCCTGGATTCATGTTGTGCCAACTAAACCCTGGAAAAACTACACCTGCATAATCAACCTTATTCTGCTTACACCATTCGAGGTCCCCTCGTTGAACCTCCGCATAACGGTTGTATGCAGCTTCGTTCTCGTAGCGGCCCACTGTCCAAGGATGTATAATGTCAATTTTTTTGAGGAGTTCATGCAAGGCCGGATCTTTTTCTGTGTCGCTACCAAACGTTCTCCAATAAGTAGGAACGCCAAGCATAACTGAACAACCGCCGTAGACGGGATCATTCTTTAAAAAATCAACCATCTTGGCGACGTCTTTTAATGTATATTTTCTTTTGTCATTAAACCCTACACCCCATAGAACCACCAACGGTTTACCGTTGTGGTACAAGTAAGGCTGATTGTTACCCCCGCTTGTAATTTTAAGGCTGTCTACAAGATATTTCCAATCCTTAATTAGTACAGGCACATCAATACTATCCCTACAACCAGACAGGTCATACATTACAGCCAGCGCCCGACTTTGCAGTTTAGCTTCCTTAAGGGAGTTTGCCAGAACTGTATTGAAATGATATTGACCCGATTTCCCTCGAATTTCGGCCACAAAGCGCTGCATAAAAACGCCATCTATTCCATATTCCTTCATCCATCTGAAATGCACAGCTGTAGTGGAAGCATCATGTGCGCTTTGGAGGTAAGCTGCTGAACCATCGGCAAGTGTGAAGGGGGTTTTATATACTTTTGGATATTCTGTTGTCTCTGCCCAAAGATCAACATTGGTTCTGCCAGGTTCAAACATACCACGGTTTGTATAGTGATACCATCCTCTCCCCGCACCATCATCCGGTGTATTGTGCCAGCCCTGATAACCGCCCATAATAAGGCCCTTATAGGATTTGAAACGGGAGGTCTTGCTGTGTTTGCTTTGCGCAATTGAGCTGGATGCTAATAAACTAAACAAGGATAGCGCTAAAAGTGTTTTTATAGAAGATTTCATTGCGGCTTTATAGCTCATCGAAGATTCAGGGTCTTTTCGTTTATATGATATACTATTCGGGAGAAATAATCAACCCGATAAAAATTAATTGTGTTAATGCCTTATTTTAGTGCCACAATTTACAACATTGATTTTCCAGTTCCAGTACAAATGCCAGAAATAATCCTATTATGTGTCTTAATGATACCGCAAATTGTGGCGGGTATACTAGCAAGAAGCATGGGCAGGAATTTTTGGTTCTGGTTTTTTATTTCTTTTCTGATGCCAATAATATCACTGGGAGTTCTGCTTTATCTAGACAGAAAAAATGAAAAGCAGGAACGAAAAGGTTACAAACTTGCCCCACACTTACGAAAGGATCAATGTTCGGAACATAGCAATTTGTAATGACAGTTACAGGTTTGTTGAAACGCCAAACCGCAGATAACTGTATTTATCCCTATAATAGATGTTATATGGATCTTCGCCGTAATAACCCGCTGCTGCCATTAGATAGGCTTTGTGCATGAATGGTAGGCTATAATGAGTGGAGATTTCAGAATTTAGCCTTTTTTTGATGTCAACAATTTTGTAGGCGGCCATGTCGTTTATCGCATAACTTACTACAACATTTAGCCTCCAATTTTCCCTGTTTTCAAGTTGTTTTCGCAATGAGAAGTTATAACTTACACGGGTAAAACCATAATCATTTGCAAGAGCTTTCTCATAATCGAACCATTTATGCCACTGAAGTCCGGCCTCATGATTCAAACTCAAACCATGGTGCCCTCCGGGTATTAGGTTACCAAAATGGTAAGAAAGCACAAGATAGTTCGTGCTAAAATTTCCGTTATAGGTATTTATTGAACCATCTGAATTGGTAGCTTCCCCATCCTGACCATTAGAATGGTGCATAAATTTTAGGCTGGTATATTTGTATTTATATTGCGTTACCCCGAACCGATAGTACAAAATTCCCCCTAGTTTTAAACTTGGTGTTCTTACAGCGGCTGACTTTTGGTCTAAAACCTTCACAGTAAAATCCGGCACCAATGCGAATGCAACAGGCACCCTGCGGTCTGCATAGAGGAAGTAGCTGGTTGTAACCCTACCGGTTAATACGAACTTAGTTGGGCCACCTATTTCGCCTTTAGGTGAAGTGTAAGAAAATTCCCTATTGCTTTTGTAAGTGTCTATAAAAGAATTTTTTAGTGATGCAGAATCGCCTTGTGCTAAACAGGTAATTATACTTAACTGGAGTATTACCAAGAAAACAAGATATTTTATCATCGTATTAGCGTTTGCGTTATAGAACAATCTTTTCAATATACGACGTTTTGCTTGTTATAAGATTGCTTAGTCCACACGATGGCAGGATGTGTGGCATTCCTAACCTGCCGATGACGAATCGTTAACAAATGATGGTTATATTGCGTCATCAAAATGACTTAGTTACTATGTTCAAACGACTTATATTTTCAATGGTGCTCGGTACTATTATCTGGACTGCTTCTGCACAAACAATCAACGTGGCTACCTATAATATTCGTTATGAAAATGGTGGTGACAGACGTGACGGAAATGGTTGGGATTTGAGAGAACCAGTTATTGCAGGCATCATTAAATTCCATGACTTTGATATATTTGGCGCTCAGGAGGTGTTGGATAGCCAGTTGAGAGATTTGTCTGCCAGTTTATCAGAATACGACCATATTGGTGTTGGACGAAATGACGGCAAGAAATCTGGAGAGTATGCACCAATATTTTTCAAAAAAACCAAGTTTAAGTTATTAACCGATGGGCATTTCTGGCTGTCGGAAAAGACCGATAAACCCAACCGGGGCTGGGATGCTGCCTTACCCAGAATTTGCACATGGGGACAGTTTGAAGAAGTTGCTACTGGAATAAAATTCTACTTTTTTAATACGCATTTCGACCATGTGGGCGTAACAGCCAGACGGGAAAGTTCTAAACTGATACTTGAAAAAATAAAAGATTTGGCTGGCGATGAACCTACCATTTTAACCGGTGATTTTAATGTTGACCAAAACAATGAAATCTTTGGAATTCTTAATGGTTCGGCACTTAAAGATGCTTATACTTCAACCGAAATTAAATATGCAACTAACGGCACCTTTAATCATTTCGATGTTAATGCCAGTACGGAAAGTCGGATTGACCACATTTTTTTATCGAAATGTGCTGTGGTTAAACGGTATGGCATTTTGACGGATACGTACCGTACGCCTTTAGCAAAAAAAGAAAATATTAAAACAGGAGGGAACTTTCCAAAAGAGCTAAAGCTAAAAGCCTACGAGGCACGTCTTCCCTCAGATCACTTTCCTGTGATGATTGTTGTCGATTTACAAAAATGTAGATGAGAACCCTGGCTGCCATTTGTTTTTTATTGTTTCTATGTTTTTCTGGAAAGTCTCAGAATGCCTTTGTTCGTTTGGAAACCAATAAAGGAAATATCATTTTGATGCTTTACGATGCCACTCCGAAGCATAAAGCCATGTTTTTAAAGGAAGTAAAAAAGGGAACCTATAATAAGGCGCAGTTTAACAGGGTAATAAAAGATTTCGTGAGTCAGGCAGGAGAACTTGATGAACCAATATTGGCCAGGGAGAAGCTGCATCCTGAACTTAAACCTAAACGCCTGCCCGCTGAATTGGATACCACCATAATTCATAAAAAAGGTGCACTGGGTGCCGGGCGGGATGATAATCCTGAAAAAGGATCTTATTTTAATCAAATATATCTTGTTGCCGGGAAAATATTAACCGATGCCGAATTAGATGCAGTTGAAAAGAAAACGGGAAGAAAGATATCTGCACCCCACCGAGCCGTTTATAAAACTTTTGGCGGTATACCACGCCTCGACATGGATTACACAATTTTTGGGGAGGTTATAGAGGGACTTGAAATTGCCGATATTATAAATAAGGAAAAGACGAATAAGGGCGACGTACCTGCCAGTCCTGTTATATTCAGTGCAACAGTACTTTCGAGGAAAGAGTCTAAAAACTTAGCTATAAAAATAAAAACGGCAGAAAAGCTATAATCCGGGTAGCTTAATACCTGATTTTTTTAAGTTCTCTATTAATTGCTCCTGAAACTCCATTTTACTATCAATAAAACCATGTGAGTTAAGCCAAACATTAACCATCACCTTGTACCCATCTGATTCAATTGAAGATATTCCAATCCGGTAAGTAGGATCTTTCAGGATTTTCGAGCATTCTTTGATTGTTTCTTCGATCTGTTGTTTTATGTCTGCGTAGCTAATCGCATTGCTGAACTTCATCTCAATATCCAATCTTCGGCTCCCAATTGTACTTATATTTATGATCACTTCGTTGGATAGTTTGCTGTTGGGTATTACGACAGTACGGTTATCAAAGGTGGTGACAAATGTATAGAAGAGTTCAATAGCAGTTACGGTACCCTCCTGCCCCTGAGCAATTATGTTATCGCCTATAGTAAACGGCTTTAGAAAAAGGATAATCACTCCGCTTGCAAAATTCTGTAGTGTACCTGAAAGTGCTAAACCTGCCGCAACGGTTATACCCCCAACTATAGCACCAAAAATGGTCATTTGGATATCAAGAATGGAGAAAACAGCAAGTATGAGTAAAATTCTAAGAACTGTGATTGCCAGACTTAACAGGAAGGGTTTGAGGGAGGGGTCTATTCCTTTTTTGTGCAGACCAGAGCTAAGTGCTTTAGCCAGCAATTTTATTAGCCACATTCCAACAAACAGAACAATTACACCCAAAATAACACTTGGACCCTTTTGTACTATCCATGTGACTACATCGTGCTTGAAATCTTTAAAGTCCATATCGTATAGTATTAAAAAAATAAACAACGCAGCGGTGAGTTTGTTTAGTCATTACCTTTCATAATGCTATATTTGAGTATCTCACAAGCATAAGTGACCAATTAAATGGACCGACAACTCGAATTATACAAAAAGGCTGCAGAATTAGCTAACATCGGGATTTGGGAACTTAGCATTGGAAACAATAAGTTGTCATGGGACTACATTACAAAGAAAATTTTCGAAACTGAAGAAAATTACGATCCAACACTACAAGAAGCCTTGGATCTATATGTAAAAACACCCCAGTCTGAGCGTGTTGAAGATCAGCTTAAGCAGACAATATTTACAGGACAAGCACTTTCCAGCAAAATCCAAATAAAGACTTTGAAAGGTAATTTGAAGTGGATAGAAATTAATTCGCAAGCTGAGTTTGAAAATGCAGAATGTGTTCGCCTGGTTGGAACTATTCAGGACATTACTAGTCAGCAGAAGTTAATTGAAACCCTTGAGCTGAACCATAACAAATTTCTAAGTGCTTTTGACTATGCCCCCATCGGCATGGCACTGGTTTCTCCGGAAGGTAACTGGATGAAAGTAAACAATAGTGTATGTAGAATTCTGGGCTATACACGAGAGGAATTGATGGAAATTAATTTCCAGACGATTACTTATCCAGAAGATCTGGAGGCAGACCTGGAACACGTTAAGCATTTACTAAACTCAGAAAACACCACATATTCAATGGAGAAAAGGTATTTTCATAAGGATGGAAGGATTGTTTGGGTATTGCTAACTGTTGCCCTGGTTAGGAACGCTGATGATACGCCGCTTTATTTTATATCCCAACTAAAAGATATTACAGAGCGGATTAAGAATACGGAAAAGCTTTATAAGGAGCGCCAGCGTTTAAATAATGTGATTGAAAGTACGCAAATTGGTACCTGGGAATGGAATATTGCATTAGATAAGATGACAAACGATGAACGTTGCTTTGCTATGCTTGGATACCACACGGGTGAAATTGGGTTAAACAAACCTAATCAATTGTATTTGGAACTGTGCCCTGATGACGTTCCGGGAATTAGGATGAAACTGGATGATTGTTTCAGCAGAAAAACTGATTATTACCATAATGAATATCGGATGCGGCATAAAGATGGCAGCTGGATTTGGATAGAAAGCCACGGGAAAGTGATTAAATGGTCTGCCGATAATAAACCCCTGGTTATGCTGGGAACCAGAGCAGATATTTCAAAAAGGAAACAGATTGAAGAGGTGCAGGCAAAAGCTATGGAAATCATTAGCGACCAGAATAAGCGCCTGATTAACTTTGCACACATTGTATCGCATAATCTCCGCTCCCATGCGGGTAATTTTCAAATGTTGCTCGAACTTCTACAAATGGAACAAGTAGAAAGTGAAAAGCGCCATATGCTCGACTTGTTGCGTCAAAATGCAGCAAATTTATCTGAAACAATTGCTAATCTGAATGAGGTTGTAAGTTTCCAGCTGAACGACAAGAAACAAACGAAGTCTATCAACCTGTCAATCCAGATAAAAAAAACGTTGACCGCCATACAAGCCCTCGCAGAAAAACAGCAGGCTAAATTTTCAGTGTTGGTTGATGAAGACCTGAATATAAATTACAATCCCGCCTATTTAGAAAGTATTCTACTTAATTTTTTCACGAACGCGATCAAGTACAGGCATCCGGACAGAGATCCGGAAATATCTATATCGAGCTTTATTGAAGATGGAAAAATCATTCTTGAAGTAAAAGACAACGGTTTAGGAATTGACCTCCAGTTGCACGGCAAGAAACTTTTTGGAATGTATAAAACTTTCCATGATCATGCCGATGCAAGAGGTATCGGATTGTTTATCACTAAAAATCAGGTAGAAGCACTTGGAGGCACTATTTCTGTTGATAGCGAGGTGAATGTAGGTACTACCTTCAGACTTGCGCTTCTAAACTGATACTTTTCTTTTTCAAGATCAATGCACTAATAAGGGCCACCACAGCACCTACAGGTAGTACTTCCATATAGGTTAGCAGCACTACAAAAAGTGGATTCTTATACATATCCTTATACCAGTTCATGTTATCAATCTCCTTTTTTAGTTCTGCCGCGCCCATGCCGCTGTCCTGGTACTGCTTAATAACATGACTTGAATATTTCTCCATAAAATCTGGGATAAACAAATAATAGTCGAAGAGCCAAACCACTACGTACATGGTAGATGCGATAAGTGAGATGTAAAGCCCTAGCTTGAAAGCCGACCCGAAAGAAATTATACCGCCCAGTTGCTTGTCGCGGTAATTCTTAATACCAACAAAAATCATGGAGAAAGCCACGATCATAGTTGCATAGCCGAGGAACATGTTGCCCTGAAAATCTTCTTTTTGGTAGCATAAATATGCCGTGCAAACCATCATGGTAGTGATGATTAAGCCTGCTATGAGGCCGTAGATTAGTATATTCTTTTTCATGATACAAACATCAAATTAATAACGATTATTACATTCATACTAAAGGGTGATTTTGAAATTGCTATCTTGTTTTCAAATTTACGAGTTACTATGATAAAATATTTGGCCTTGCCTGCTTACCTATTACTTTTCATTACTACGATTGGTAATGCTCAGAATACAGCTTCTGTAAAATCTGATCTTTTTGATCAGACACAGCTGAAGCTGGTATCGTCTCAATTTAGCTTTACTGAAGGTTGCTCTGCTGATAAGGACGGCAACGTATTTTTTACCGACCAGCCCAACGACAAACTTTGGAAATACAGTGTTGATGGAAAATTAACCATTGTACTAGATAAAACAGGGAGGTCTAACGGCACATATTTCGATAAAAAAGGTAACCTCATCTTATGTGCAGATGAAAAAGGGGAATTTTGGCAGCTTGACAAAAAAGGCAATACAAAAATAATAGCTAAGGATTTTAATGGTAAGCAGTTGAACGGGCCTAATGACCTTTGGCTTGATCCGGCAGGGAATATCTATTTTACAGATCCCTACTATCAACGTGATTACTGGACAAGGACGAAGCCAGACCAAAGTGCCCAAAGTGTGTACAAGATTCCGAAAGGAACATCACAAATTATCCTCGCTGCAGATAGCCTTAACCAGCCGAATGGTATTGTAGGCTCTCCTGACGGCAAGCTATTGTATGTTGCCGATGCTGGAGCTGGGAAAATTTACCGTTACGATATTAGTAAAAAAGGTGTACTGAGCAACAAGAAACTACTGATTAACCGTGGATCGGACGGAATGGCCCTTGATAATATGGGCAATATTTATCTAACAGGAAACGGCATTACTATTTATAATCCAATGGGACAGGAAATAGGTCAGATTAAGATTCCGGGGACTTCCAACGTTTGTTTCGGAGGTAAAGACAAAAATACCCTTTTTGTTACGGCCAGAAAATCCATCTATACCATTCCTATGAACGCAAAAGGTGTGGAATAATTAGGGTAGCTTAAGCCTTATAAAGCGTGGTCTGTATAGGTGTGGGTGGTGAACAATGTCTTTAAAAAAATCGAATGAGTTAACATTGTAGCTAATAAGCAGTTCCCCTTTTTTGGATAGTGATGGGTGTGCTTTCGCGTTGTAGCTAAAGAAGGTTTTCAGTTCCAGTGCTGAAGATGTGTCCCATATCCTGATAATGGGTCCAAATGGACCAACAGGGGTCTTGGCCAAGCGTATTGCAACATGCTTTCCCATCCCTGCTTCCTGAAAAACCAGGATAAACCGCCCATCCGGTAATTGCGACAAGCTGAGCTCGTTCGAAACCTGATCTGTTACTGCTGCACATCTTTTGATATCTGATTGCCATTGCTGTCCATCCCAAAAATTCCATTTCGAAAACTCTTCAAACTGCTTTGGCAAAACCCTGGCTACTAAAAGCTTCTTTGTTTTACCTTGTGTACCATAGATATAAATATATCCATCTGGATTTCCAGCACCACCAGCTTTTGTATTTACATATATACCAGCCCCGAAAGACCCCATTTCGCCGTCAGCTTCAGACAGAAAGAAAGGCGTGTCTTTTTGTGTATAGTCGTTTAGGTTTAAAGGGGCTTTGTTGGCAATCTTAATCATAGTATTACCTACTTCGGCGAAGCCAAAAGTGGCCTGAGAAGTTGTTCTAACACGGTATCCAAAGATGAAGATGGAGTTACTTAACTCAGTGTTTACAAAGCCATCGCCAAGCCAATAATAATCTCCTTGCTTTGTGTTAGGAGTTTTGGGAATGAATAGTGATTCCGCACCTTCACTAGAGGGCTCGTAAAAAAAATTTAGCTTTCGGGGATCAGGAAGATTACCATCCAAAATAGCCGCAGAGTTATGTGTCATCTTTGAGCCCTGCTCTAACTTGTTATCCTTGATCTGCCCAACCATTGTGTCGCTAAAAATGAAAAGAGTTTTTCTGTTTGCACTTGAATAGGTTTCTTTACCACCCAGGGGAAGCGTAAAAATACCGTCCCCACCAAACCAACCACTATTTCTTAAAAATAAATTGTTCCAATCATCAGCATCCTCAACAGTGTATTTTAAAGTGGTTAGATCTTGTGCATTTACTTGTAGAAAGGGAGTAAAATAAAATAGCAGTATATAAATAGCAATAATGGTTTGTTTTGAAATATTCATCTATCTATATCGTTTTCGAAAGCAAAATACTGATTATTAAATTGTTTTAAAAAGTTTTAACTATTTGCAAACAAAATACTGTTTAGAAGTGTTTTTAAATTGATTAATCCCTATTCGCATGAAAACCAGCCCTTCCAAATTAGAAAACACACAGGTATTAGACGTTTCTGAGCAAAGTCAATTAAATTATTGGTCTGAAAAGCTTGGAGTTAGACCGGAAGTAATTAAAACTGCCATACGTGCATGCAGAAGCAATGCGATTTCGAGCATTACGAGTTATGTAAAGCAGTACAAGGCAGCATAATATTACTTAACCTGATTTCTCTTCCAGTATAACATGTATAGTAAGGCTGCAAAAGCCACCATTGCGGTTCCGTAAAAAACTGTTGGTATCATAGCAAGTACATCCTGATAAAACCAACCTGCAACTAAGGCCCCCATTCCTATTCCTATTTCAAGCGCAATATACATAGTAGCTACCGCTTTACCCCGATGTTCTGGATCGCTAAGATCTATTGTCCAGGCATTTAAAGCGGGAGACAAAATTCCCGTGGCTATACCATAAACCGTTGCCCCTGTGAAGAGACCTGCCTGGGATGTACTATACCCAATTATAACAAGGGAAATGCAAAGTAGAACTAGTCCTGCGATCGCTACATTCAGGCGCCCATGTTTGTCAGATATTTTCCCAGCTACGAACCTGATTAGCAAGGAAGCTATTGTGAATATCATGAAAAATATCCCTTTATTGGATAATCCAAGGTGATCGCCCCAGTCGGGAATTAACGTTAAAATGGCACCGTATGCTACGTACGACAGTAGCGTAACGATTGCTGCCGGAAGCACCCTGACAGCAATGATATCCTTTCTTGAAATTTTCAGTGCATGAAATGTAAATTTTTGTTTGTTTTTTAGGGTCTCTTTCATGTTCATTAAGATAATAATGGACATAAGCGCGAAAAACGAGGAACAATAAAAAAGTACATCAATTGAATAGGAACTACTGATGTAACTACCAATAGCCGGGCCTACCGCCATTCCAGTGCTAAAACATAGACCATGAAAGCCTAGCGCCTCTCCCCAGCGCTCCTGAGGCACAATATCTGCAACATACGCCGAAGTTGCCGTTGGCTTGAAACCGGTTGAAAAACCATGAAGTAGTCGCAGGAAAAGAAAGCCTGAAACTGTTGTTAACAATGGATAAAGAAAGCCACAAATAAAACAGACGATTGAACCGATTGCCATAATGGGAACACGCCCAATGGTGTCTGTTAACTTTCCGCTAAATGGACGTGAAAATCCTGCCGTCAGCGTAAATAAAGCGATAATTAAGCCTTTATACGCTCCACCCCCCAAGCTGGATAAGTAGCCAGGCAGATCCGGAATGAGCATATTAAAACTTGCAGAAAATAGTAAGGAACTGGTGCACAACAGTGCAAAAGATAGGTTATATATTGGGTCTCCCTTAGTCGAATCTGTCATCTACGCAACAAAAGTAGCAATTAAATGATTCTACAGGTTATTGGACCATATTAATATGTGTTACGATTATAATGCTTCACAGCTGATCACCTTATGATAATTACACTCCCGGTTAAGGGATTACAATCGCCTGTAAGTTTTATCATATAATAATAAACACCCGCAGGTAGTTCTTTACCCTGGCTTTTTCCTTCAAACGATTCAGTTGTTTTAAAACTTTCATAAACGATGTTTCCGTATCGGTTAAAAACTTTAACGTTAGCAGAATTGTATACTTCAATACCGTTTAAAGTCCATTTGTCATTTACCCCATCGCCATTTGGAGTAAATGAATTTGGGATGTTTATAGAAGCCTCACCTACCGTAACCTTAAATGGCGTTTGTGCACTTTCGCAGGCACCATTAGCTACAGCAGCATAAAAAGTGCTGTTTTGCTTAATATTAAGTGTAAATGTTTTTGATATACTTTCCTGAATCAAAACTCCGTTAGCGTCGTAGATACGATATAATGGTGCCTGTACATCAAATGAAATGAGCACATCAGTTGGCGAACAAACAAATTTATCTCCGACATTTGGTATTGGCAGAGAGAAATCAATTTCCGGAATAAAATAATCAAACCGCTCTGAGCATGACGGATTGGACACCTCGAGATAATAATTGCCGGATTTAACATTTCGAAGATCAGCGTCTGCTGACACTTGACTACCTGTTTCGTCTGTCCATCTATACTTTATTCCAGATCCAGGAACTGTCAAACCTGTGATGCTGCCAATTTTTAAGCCGCAATTATCAGGTTTAATTATAGGTTGCGTTGCCAATCTTATTGGTAAGTTACCTGTCTGTATATGGAATTGGCCAATGGTATCTGTACAGCCAAAATTATTAGACAAAACAAGTCTATAAAAGCCTTCTTTCACATCTACCAGATCTAAGGTGGTAGCTATAACTTCATTTTGCGTATTTATCCATTGGTAAGATGTGGCGTTAGTTACTACCCCTTTTATTGAACCGTTAGGTTGTTCGCAATCTGCCTTTTTCGTCTGTACGGATGTTGTATTGGATGTTATCGGATTTCTTAATTGTATGGTGATCTCGCTTGAAATAGATTCGCAGGCTGCAGCATTCTGAACTGCCGTAAGCTTGTACTTACCCGGGGCAAGATTATAGACGTCTTTATCAGTACCTACAGTTACACCTGCAGCATTCACCCACTTATAAGTTACAGGTCCAGGCTCTGGCAAAGTAACTTCCAAACCGGTTATTGATCCGTCTGGAACAGTACAGGACGAATTTATAACCACCTTATTTGCCTCATATATTACTGGTCGCAATGGGGTCGGACTGATTTTGATGGATGCCCTGTTGGAAACGCATCCGTTTTGATTGGTAACTGTTAGGTAAAATTGACCTGGCCCGGATGACCAATATTCGGTGCTTGCAAGTGTATTACCTGACTCATCTTCCCAAAGGTATTTCACAATTGAGGATGCAGAAAAATTATCAGCATGGAGTCTGATAAACGATTCTCCGCAAGGTATTGTTACGTTTTGCGTGGCCGCTGTGGGACTGAAATCTCTGATTGTATAATTAAGTGTATAATAAGTGGCTCCGGCATCCGGTGTGTATATTAATTTATAATCACCTATGGATAGATTACCTACGGAATTTTCTGTGCTAATAATTTCATTGGCAGAATTTCTCCATTGAAAACTATATGAAGTGGGTTTAGTCGTTTTGACTGTTAATGATCCCCCAACGTTACAATCTGCACCCACTACCGCAATTTCATCTTGCGCTATTGGTCCGGCTTGCCTGGCAACCGCGCAATTAATCAGGCCAAAGAGAAGGCAGATGGTAATTAAAGTAGAAACCCTAAGGATCATTTATATTGGCGTAGTTGCTTTACAGTAACAATATACGTAAATAATAACTTAAAGGCCTTTTACAAGTATGGTCAATTTAAAGAAATTTCCTTTTCTGCTTTCCGGAAATAAAGCTAGCTAAATAGGCACCTATCCTGGTACCGGTTTTGCCGGACATTAGCCCAACGACGCTTTTTGTAATGATACCCGACTTCTTAAAAACGGTTTTATTTAAAAGCATAGGGATGGCAAATGAGAGGATCTTTCCTGACAATAATTCATTATTGTCAGGCTTTCTTAATTTAATGGGGAGAGCAGTGCTGTGCCCCTTTGAGAATAACCTTGTAACAGAAAGATCGTTGATATAAGATTTCGAGTCTTGTAGAATCAGGTTTCCTTGCAACTCAGATGCAGTTTTTAAAGCTAATTGTCTGGACTGCAAGTCCTTCAAGCTATTGAATTGATATTTGTTTTTCATGCAAACTATTTTTTTTACCTTCAACAAAAAATTAAACTATGGAACATCATCAATCTGCCCAGGGTACCCAAACGTTGATTATCTTATTGTGTCTTGTTGCTGTTGTGATATGCACAGCGTTTTATCTATCATTTATTAGAAAAAACAAGTCAGACCAGGGTCAGGGCCATTAGTGGATATTTGCCTCTTCAATAAGTTCAATCTGGGCGCCTAAAGCCTTAACAAGCTTAGGGTCAATCTCATCTTTTGTATCCCATACTTTTCCAGTGGCAGTTTCCCTGTATATGTGTCCGGTACGTTCTCCATTTATGTAAATGATGTAGTCGCCGGGCTTAGGAAGTTCAACTCTTACAGCGTTAGGTTCACCTGCTATCTCAATTGTAAACTCATATGGGTTTAAATCTTTTTCTTGCGTGTTTTCCATAGTAATGTTCTTGGTTTGAAAGAAAACAAACACCTGGTGTTATTGTTTCATTGCAATCGCCATCAATTGAAATGGAATTCTTAAATTTAATCCGGTGAGAAAAATAATCCATATTGATATGGATGCATTTTATGCATCGGTGGAGCAGCGAGATTTTCCTGAATACCGTGGCAAACCCATAGTTGTTGGGGGTTCGCCAGAAAGCAGAGGCGTTGTGGCTACGGCTAGTTATGAAGCAAGAAAATTCGGTATTAAATCTGCTATGTCTTCCCGGCAGGCATACCAGCTTTGCCCTTACGCCATTTTTGTACGTCCACGATTCGATGCTTATAAAGCAGTTTCGAGCCACATCAGAGAAATTTTTGGAAGATACACTGAACTGATTGAGCCCTTATCGCTGGATGAAGCTTACCTCGACGTTACACACGACAAATTGCAAATCGGATCTGCATTAGAAATTGCAAAACAGATTAAACAGGCTATTAAAGACGAACTCAATTTAACTGCATCTGCAGGCGTTTCTTCAAGTAAGTTTGTTGCAAAAATAGCCTCAGATATGAATAAGCCAGACGGTTTGACTTTCATTGGTCCGTCAAAGGTGCAAAAATTTATGGAGGCCTTGCCAGTCGAGCGGTTTTTTGGTGTAGGTAAGGTAACGGCGAAGAAAATGAAAAGTATGCACCTGCATACTGGAGGGGACTTAAAAAAAATGACTGAACAGGAGCTCATCAACTGCTTCGGCAAATCGGGCAAATTTTACTATCAGATTGTGAGAGGCCTGGATGACCGCGAAGTAAGGCCTTATAGAGAAACAAAATCTATGGCGGCAGAAGATACCTTTGAACACGACCTGATTTCAATTGAAGAAATGCATACAGAACTTTCCAAGCTCGCTGAAAAGGTAACTTCAAGACTGGTTAAAGGCGGATTAAAAGGCAGAACAATAACACTGAAGCTTAAATACAGCGATTTTAAACAAATTACCAGAAACCTCTCATTACCAATTCCTGTTGACGATTATGATACCATTATTAATTCAGCAAAATCTTTACTTGAACATGTTGACCTTGAAAATAAGACGGTAAGGCTGCTAGGCATTTCGTTATCTAATTTCAGCGAATTGATTGCTCATCCAAAACCAGGAGGCGACCCTTATCAGCTGCAATTGTTCGAAGATTAAGTTGAAAACTGCGTGATTACACAGTTGACATTTACTGTACTGGACACTATGTTTGTAATGCGTTCCTCGATACTCGTTAAGGTTAGTTTATTTTAATAATTTTCGCGACGCTCTCTTTATGAAAAACAAGCAAAAGCCGACTATCTACGGCTTTTGCTTAATTAATCTTCTCAATTTCTTAAGGCACTAGCAGTAATTTTTTAATGTTTACTGGTCCCCAGTTGTTCTGATCTGCAGAAAGTGTTATGGTATTGATTCCCACCTTGCTGAAGGTTAATTTTCCAATTGTTATTTTTGAATACTTGCCATAACTACCTGTATTTGGAACTGTTGTATTAATAGTTTGATCCCCAGTCGATAATTTAATTACAGAATTGGATGAAGATGAGCCCACACTCGTTTCTACAGTGTAGATCCCCGGTTTTGTAACCTTAAAACTCCAGGTTGCAGTAGCGCGTGCATCAGTCCAGAAACCTATATTCTGATCCTCACCTCCTTCTGGTTTCATCATATCGGCCCCTTTCGGAGCATCAAATTCTGCCATTCCGGGATGTAGTGCTATACTGCCATCAGCTTCAGGACCTTGTATAAAAGGACTCACATCAGGTTTACCCTTCACAAGAACTTTAACAACAGTAGCATCAGCATCCAAAGCCGTTTTAGGAAGGGTTAAAATCACTCCGTTTTCAGCTTTGCCAAATCCAACAGCTTTGCCATTAGCTAAAAGTTGTGCAGATATAACAGTGCTGTTTAAACCCGGTATTAATAGCTTACCATCAGCAGGCCAGTTAAATATGTGCATGTATAAAATAGTACTGCCATTCGGTTGAGTCTTTTCAGTAACTTTTCCCCATGGGAGGATTTTGAAAGGTCCTGGTACGGTGCCATATATTGATTCGCTGTTAACTTTCATCCATTTACCAATGGCGGCCAGTCGCTCTACAATCGGCGCCGGGAATTTGCCTGTCGGCTCCGGACCAACGTTTAACAGATAATTACCACCTTTAGACGAGGCCTCAATTAGATTTCTTATCAATTGGCGACTAGTCTTCCAATTATGGTCATCAGTTTTAAAGCCCCAAGTATCGTTCATTGTCATACAGGTTTCCCACAAGCCTTTAATTCCAGTTGCTGGTATGTACTGCTCCGGCGTAAACAAATCACCCTTGATGTCGCCACCTAGTCTATCATTTGTTATTATTTGTGGTTGTAATTGTAATAAAGGAAGAAATTTAGCTGCCCGCTCTTTGGTCATTCCTGTAGGCACATCCCACCACAACTCGGCAACATCACCATAATTAGTTAGGATCTCTCTCACCTGGGGTATGGCTACCTTGTCAATGTACTCGTCCATGCTACCCTCCTGAGCTTTATCCCAATGGCCTCTTGCAGCTGCACCGCCTTTATTGCCCCAGTCGTTAGCCTGAGAATAGTAAAAACCCAGTTTCATACCTTGCTTGCGACAAGCCTCTGCCAGGGGTTTAATCAAGTCCTTTCCATATGGAGTAGCTTTAACCACACTCCAGTCAGATGCCTTAGTATCAAATAATGCAAAACCGTCATGGTGTTTGGTAGTAATAACAATGTATTTCATGCCAGCATTTTTGGCCATTCTAACCCATTCTTCCGGGTTGTATTGGGTGGGGTTAAATGATTTAGCATATTCCTTATAGGTTCCTACAGGGATATGCGCATCATGCATAATCCATTCGCCAAGGCCGGGGTAATATTTGCCTTCGTAATTTCCTGCCGGGATGGTATAAACGCCCCAATGGATAAACATACCGAAACGGGCTTTTTCCCACCAGGCAGTTCTGGAGGTTTCTACTTTTGCACGTGGCTTAGGTTTTATCGAATTCAGGCTGTGATTTGCATTTACGCCTTCTGGGATAGTTAATAACATAGCACCAATGAGGCATGATGCCAGCGTAGTTTTTAAAGAATTCATAACAGGTTTATTTGATTGTTTACCAAAGATAACCTGAAGGCGATGCCTTTACTTAACGATATTGTTATTTCATTCAGTGATTTTGGCCTGCCTTTTCTTATACGCTTTTATTCACTTGCGGTAAGCATCCAATCCACTCTGTAAATAAGCCGCATAATCTGCCGCATCAAATATTGCCCCTTGAGGTGTTATAAGGGGGTTAAGGTCATGCCCTGCCAATACATAAAATGGCTGAGAATTGGTGTTATATTTTGTAGCCTGAAAATCGCCATTCCACCAGCCAAGGTCATCGGTTTGATGCCTTAATATTTTGGAATAGTGAACCTTATCTGCCGGCATCTTGATCTTTCTTTCATCAACATATAGCTGAATCAGGACGTATTTTTTGATCAGGTTTGCAACTTCTGGCTTAATCCACACATTGTCTTCCATTTTACGGCAATTTACACAGGCCCAACCGGTAAAATCCAGCATGACAGGCTTATTAACCTTCTTTGCATAAGCTAATCCCTCTTCTAAATCGAAGAATGGTGTAAAGCCTACCGGCTTTTTAAAAGTATCATCGTACTTGACCGTAGCAGGGAAATCCTTGTCGGCAATTTCTCTTGAGGACCCGCCACTGCTTAAAATGAAATCTTGCGTGTTCATTGGAGGAGCTAAACCACTTAAAACGCTTACTGGAGCGCCCCACAGACCCGGTACCATATAAACAGCAAATGCAAATGACAACATGGCCAGGAATAAACGAGGCACAGTAACATATGGTAAATCGCTGTCGTGCGAAAACTTTAGCTTGCCCAAAAGGTACAAACCCATCAGGAAGAAAATAACGATCCATAGCACAAGAAATACTTCCCTGTCAAACCATTCCCAATGCCATACCAAATCTGCTGCAGAAAGGAATTTTAGCGCAAAGGCGAGCTCAAGAAAACCCAAACAAACTTTAACGCTATTTAACCAGCCTCCGGATTTAGGCATAGAACTTAGGAAACCAGGAAAAATGGCTGATAATGTAAAGGGTAATGATAGCGCTAATGCAAAGCCGAACATACCTACAGCAGGCCCTAAATAGGTTCCTTTTGAACTTGCTTCTACCAATAAAGTACCAATGATTGGTCCGGTACAAGAGAACGAAACCAATGCAAGAGAAGCGGCCATAAAAAAAATGCCGCCGAGACCCTTACTGTTATCCGCCTTTTGATCAATCTTATTGACAAATGAACTTGGCAGCGTAATTTCAAAAGCACCAAAGAAAGATATGGCGAAGATAACGAGTACTAAAAAGAAGAAGAAATTGAAAGTTCCACTAGAGCTGAAAGCATTTAAACCTGCTGACCCAAAAAGTATTGTGATTAGTAAACCAAATGCAACATAGATAACAATGATAGATAAACCGTAAATAAGCGCCTGACCAACACCTTTTTGTTTGCTGCCGGCTCTTTTAGTAAAATAACTAATGGTAAGTGGAACCATAGGAAAAATACAGGGCATTATAAATGCCAGAAATCCACCGATTAAGCCAGCAAGAAATGTTTGCCATAGCGTCTTTTGTACTTCTGTGTTCTTGCCAATTGGCGATACAACACTTGTGATTACTGTTGAATCATTAAGGACTGTTTGCCGGGTTTCCACGGCAACCTTATCAGGTGCAACTGTATCTGGAACTATTTCTGTAAAATCTGCATCAGTAAAAGCGGTATCTGTTTCCTGTGCAAAGGATTGGTGTAGAGAACCTAAAAAAAAGAGCACCCCTATTAGGAGTACTCTTAGTATAACTTTATAATGATTAACCATATTTACCTTTGGAATAGATTTCAATGTCCAAAACTAAGTATATTCCATTGATTTAAAGTGTTACAGCTTTGCATTTAACCCTTTACATAGCAAATATTACCTGCGCTTTATAATTTACCTATTATGCACCTCCGCCCAATGCCCTGTACAATTCTACAGTGGCAGTTAATCTGGCTGTTTTTATTGCTGCCAACTCCAATTCGCTCTGCAAGGAATTGCTTTGTGCAGAGATTACCTCAAGGTAGGTTGCCATTCCATTTTTAAATAACAAATTGGCGTTTTTAACCGCCTGCTGAAGTGTGCTGACCCTTTTCTGAGAAATTACATACTGTTGTTCTAGTTTTTCTATTTTCACCAGCTCATTAGATACTTCGCCAACGGCATTTAATACTGACTGTCTGAATTGTATTACAACCCGTTTACGGTCTACTTTGGCTAATTCAAAATCTGTCTTTAATTGCTTGCGTTGAAATATTGGCTGGGTTACCCCACCAGCAACTACACCAAATAATGATGCAGGTATGTTGAACCAATTACTTGTCTTTAAGGAATTCAAGCCTCCGTTAGCTGTAATATTTAACGAAGGGTACATACTGGCTTTTGCGACACCTACACGGGCGTTAGCAATGTTTAGCGCAAGTTCTGCAGACCGTACATCTGGTCTGCTGCTTACTAATGCTGCAGGCAAACCTGCTGGCAATGACCTTCTAACCGGGGTACGGGCTAAGCTGGCCAATCTTTCAATTGACGATGGCAATTGACCTGTTAAAATTCTTAAGGCATTCTCTTGTATGGTTATGGTTTGTTCTAACGTGGGGATGAGCTGTGCTGCAACCAATTGCTGGGCTTCCGCTTGTTGAATGGCTAAAGATGTAATTTGTCCGGCATCGAACTGTAGCTTTATGATCCTCAATGTGCTATCACTTAAGGAAAGATTCTTTTTGGCCACTTCCATTTGCGCATCCATCATTAAAAGCTGATAGAAACCCTGTGCCACGTTAGCTACTATTCTTGTTTGCAATGCCTTACGTGCTTCTTGAGTTTGCAGGTAAGTAGCTAATGCAGCTTGCTTTCTACTTTTTATCTTGCCCCAAATATCAGCTTCCCAACTTAAACCTAAGCTTGCGCTATAATCTTCTATATGACTGATGCCAAATTGGTTAGCACTTAAACCGTTCAGACTGTTATTGGATGGATTATTTGAACTTGCAGTCACCTGGAAATTTAATGCAGGCAAGTTGCCGAGCCTGGACTGCTTGAAGAGCAATTCTGATGCCTCTATGTTTTTAAGCGCCAATTGCAAATCGTAATTGCGTACCAGGGCCGTATCTATTAGCTTCTGAATTTCTGGTTCTGAGATAAATTCCTTAACAGGAATTGACGCGATGCTAGTAGAATCTGCTGCTGGTCTTGCGTTTCTGTAAGCCGCTGGCACGCCGGCAACGGGTAATGGGATGTCTTTAGAAACCTTGCACGCTTGCAGGACAAGCAGAAGGAGTAAAAGGAGATAACTATAATTATGCGTTTTCATATTCAAGTTCTTTAACGTGATTTAAATTTTGGCTGGCGGCACGAGGTGTGCCACTGATTTTTTCCTGCAGGTGCTGAAAGATGATGAACAATACCGGGATAATAAAGAGTCCCAATAATACTCCAGATACCATTCCTCCGGCTGCGCCGATACTAATGGAGTGGTTACCCTGCGCTGAAGGACCAGTTGCAATACTCATTGGGAACAAACCAAATACAAAGGCAAGTGAGGTCATGATAATTGGACGAATCCTTAGCCTTGATGCTTCGAGTGCTGCTTCTACCAATGCCATTCCCGCTTTCCTTTTCTGAACGGCAAATTCAACTATCAGAATTGCATTTTTAGCTAGTAGCCCGATAAGCATGATAAGCGCTACCTGTACGTAAATGTTGTTTTCAATGCCAGTTAAACCCAACACTACAAACACACCAAATATACCGGTAGGTATTGATAGGATTACCGCCAAAGGCAATACATAGCTCTCATATTGTGCTGCTAATAAAAAGTATACGAACACTAAACAAAGAAGAAATACAACGGTGGATTGTCCACCAGAAGAAAGTTCTTCACGTGTTTGGCCAGAGAATTCATAGGCAAAGCCTGATGGCAATTGTTCTGCAGCGGTCTCCTGTATGGCCCTGATGGCATCGCCAGAGCTAAAACCAGGCTTAGGGATGGCGTTGATTTGGATGGAATTGAATAAGTTATATCGAGAAACAGTTTCTGATCCATATATCCTGGTCAATTTAACCAAAGTATTAATAGGCACCATTTCGCCAGATTTGTTCTTTACAAATACCCTATCAATAGATGAAGGGTCGGTCCTGTCGGCAACATCTGCCTGCACAATTACCCTATAATACTTTCCAAAGCGGTTAAAATCAGAGGCTTGCGCACTACCAAAATAAGCCTGCATGGTTTGTAGTATGTCTTTTACGTTTACGCCAAGCTGATTCGCTTTATCATCATTAACTTCCAATTGCAGTTGCGGGTAATCGGCCTTGAATGATGTAAATGCAAAAGCGATTTCCTTTTTCTGCATTAACTTTCCAATAAATTCGTTTGCTACGCCACTAAATTTCTCTAGTTTACCACCTGTTTTATCCTGCAATACCAAATCAAGTGCTTCAACATTGCTGAAACCCGGAACAGTTGGAAAACTGAATACAAAGAAAGTACCGCCAGTAATCGCCCCTAATTTACCTCGCATGATGTTTTGTATTTCATTAATGTCTTTTACATCCCCACGGTCTTTATTAGGTTTAAGCAACACGAAAAATACAGCTGAAGAAGGACTGTTGGAATTGGTTAACAAGTTAAAACCTGAGATTGCAGTTACGAATCTTGCAGAAGGCAAAGCCCTAACCGATTCTTCCGCTTCCCTTAAAATTTTAGTTGTTCCATCTAATGAAGTACCTGATGGGGTTGACATAGATACGGCGATAAAGCCCTGATCTTCTGTAGGAATGAAACCAGATTTGGTATTTATCACCATGAAAATAGTGGCTACAAGAATAACAGTTAAGCCTGATATGGCCACCCATTTTTTCTTGATAAGGAATTTAACACCATCAATATAACGTTCTGTAATTAGGCCAAAAGCGCTGTTAAACCCTTTATAGAATTTCTGTACAAAACCTGTTTTAACTACAGCGCCATTTTCATTAACATGTGTACTCTTTAAAAACAGCGCTGCTAAGGCAGGACTCAAAGTTAAAGCGTTAACAGCTGATATCACAATGGCAATGGACATAGTAAAAGCAAATTGCCTGTAAAATATCCCCGTTGAACCGGTCATGAAACCGACAGGTAAAAATACAGCTGCCATTACTAAGGTGATTGAAATAATTGCACCTGTAATTTCGTGCATAGCTTTTTTAGTGGCTGTTTTTGGACTCATGCCGGGATGGTGCTCTAGTTTGGCATGTACGGCCTCTACCACTACGATGGCATCATCTACCACGATACCAATGGCCAATACAAGTGCGAACAGGGTAAGCAGGTTAATGGAAAAGCCAAACAAGCTCATAAAGAAAAAGGTTCCCATTAGTGCAACAGGGACTGCAATGGCGGGTATCAAGGTAGAGCGGAAATCCTGAAGGAAAATGAACACCACAATAAATACCAGTATAAATGCTTCTATAAGGGTGTGCTCTACCTGGCTGATAGATTCATCAAGCGCTGTCTTTGTGCGGTAAAACTGATTGTATTTAATCCCGTCAGGAAAATCCTTTGCAGCCTTCTCCATCAGTTTATCGACAGCTATTTGAATTTCATTGGCATTTGAACCTGCCAACTGTATTAATCCGATACCAATTCCATCTTTACCGTTTAAGTGGGTTACACTAGTATAAGAATATGCGCCCAGTTCAACGCGGGCTACGTCTTTTAAATGCAATACCGATCCATCTACATTTGCGCGGATGGAGATGTTACCATATTCTTCGGGCTTCGTAAGCTTGCCTTTATACTTGATTACATATTCAAATACTTCCTTGCTTGTTTCACCCAGTTTTCCAGGCGCGGCCTCCAGGTTTTTATCCTGTATGGCAGCCATAACTTCAGCAGGTGTAATTTTATAATCTGCCATTTGTGTTGGATTGAGCCAAACACGCATAGAGTAATCCTTTACCCCGCCAAATATTACTGCAGAGCCAATACCCGGTATCCGTTTAATTTCCGGGATAATGTTGATTTGCGCATAGTTGGCTACAAATGTCTGATCATATTTTTCGGGATTATCGGTATATATACCGATAGCGCCAATCAGACTGTTCTGCTGCTTTGTGGTCGTGATACCTTGTTGTACTACTTCTGCTGGGAGCTGACTTGTAGCCTGGGCGACACGGTTTTGAACGTTTACAGCGGCTTGATTGGGGTCAGTCCCTTGTTTAAAGTAAACAGTGATGGCTAAAGTACCATCATTACTGGCTGTTGAGCTCATGTAGCTCATGTTTTCTACACCGTTTATGGATTCTTCAAGCGATGGTGCCACAGAACGCAATACAGTCTCGGCATTTGCACCAGGATAAACTGCTGCTACCAGTACTGCTGGCGGTGCAATATCTGGGAATTGTTGTAAGGGCAATTTGTTAAGGCCCAACACACCGAGTATGACAAGTAGAATAGAAATTACGGTGGCCAGTACGGGCCTTTGTATGAATATTTTAAACATTGGAGTAATTATTTTTTTGAAACTAATTGTGCAACTTTCGCAGCTGGCTTTTCAGGATTAATCACCTGACCTTCCTGAAGGCGGTCTATTCCACTCAATACAATTTGATCACCTATTTTCACACCATCGCTAACCAGGTAATTTATCCCGCTTTTCGCAACAATGGTGATGGGTACTTTTTTGACTTTATTGCTATCTGCGAGGGCGAATACAAAAATCTTATCCTGCATTTCAATAGTTGCCGATTGAGGCACTACAAGCGCATTTCTGTGTTCTATGCCCATCCTTATTTTTCCTGTGTTACCAGACCTTAGCAGACCTTGTGCGTTGGGAAATGTAGCTCTTAATGATATAGAACCTGTTTGTTTATCAAACTGTCCATCCACCATGTCGACTTTTCCTTGTTGAGCATACACAGTTTGATCAGCAAGAACCAAGGAGACCCCAGGAACATTCTGTATTCGCTGAGCAATAGATTTACCTGCATACCTTTCGTTGAAGCTGATGAAGTCATCCTCTCCTAAAGAGAAATATACATGTACTTCATGAGCATCTGAAAGTAAAGTTAGCGGTTGGGCATCGGCAGCATTAACTAAACTCCCCTGCTTTTTAGGCAGACGACCAACATACCCATTTACAGGTGCCTTAATTAACGTATAGCCTAAGTTGATATTTGCAGTTGCAACACCTGATTTCGCCTGCTCAACATTTGCCAAGGCGGATTCATGATTTGCTTTTGCACTTTTAAGCTGAAACTCTGATACAACTTTATTATTAACAAGTGGTGTTAATTTCTCTATTTCAAGCTGGGCATTAATTACGGCGGCTTTTGCAGACTGCAATGCTGCTTTAGCATTATCGAGCGCTGCACGAAATGGTTGCTCATTGATCTTAAATAGTGGCTGGCCTTTTTGAACCATCGCACCTTCGTTAACAAATATTTTGTCAAGTGTACCTGAAACCTGCGGACGAACCTCTAAATCCACAGCTCCTTCTATTGAAGCTGGATACTCTATAAATGTGGTTTCAGAACTGTTGCTGATAGCAAGAACGGGTAAAGTTTGAATCACAGGTGCGGATACCTGTAGTTTTTCAGAGCCGGAACATCCGTAAAGGAAAAGTGCGATAATTAAAATTGAAAGTTTCATAACGTGATTATATGATTTAACAGTGTTAGGTGATTGTGAATAAGCTGGCTTTGATTTCATAATATTTAAATAGTGATGTGAATTAGAGTTGTAAGAGTAACACGTTTAAGCTATTTAACAGCGTTAAGTTTTAGATTTAAAAAAAAGGTTTTTAGCCTTTATATAGATGTTATTCGTTGATGTATTTTATTATCCCTTTAAGTGCATCCTGTAAAATATGCTGATTCATTTCCTGACCCCTTCCTTTATTAACGAGGTTAATGGAGATAAGCCCATGTATAACTGACCAAAAGGTGTAAAACTTACGGCATACAAAATCCTCAGTGCGGTTTTCTTTCTTAATAAGCAATTCAATTCTGTCGTAAAACATGTCGTCCGCAAGTTCTGCCTCCGGCATTGATTTCTTTAACTCACAACAGTTCATGTCAACACCATACATCAAACGATACAGTTCTTTATTTTCAAAAGCGAAATTCCAATAAGCAATCCACATGTGTTCCAATTGTGTGGCTGTGTCTGTAGATTTAGACATTGCCTCCCTAACATCTTTCGCTAGAATAAGATATCCTTTCCTGGTAAGTTCCAGTAAGATCCCCTCTTTATTGGCGAAGTATTCGTAAATGATCGGAGCAGTGTACTCAATCTTATCGGCTATTTTACGCATGCTCAACGACTGCCATCCTTCTTCTTTCACAATATCCAAAGAAGCATCAAGGATATTTGACCTTGTTTCTTCTTTTAATCTTGCAATTCGTTCTTTGCTACCCATATCCATTAAGTGCCTGTAGATAATCTAACACTGTTAAGCAAATGTATATACAGTTGTTCCATAATCTATCATTTATTTGTCAAATACTTAAAACATTGCCAAATAGCATTAAATTTACTGGTTAAGTGTGCATTTTCAGCAATAGCGAAAACCAAATATGAACAACAGCGTCACCCTGAAAGATATTGCCCAGGCTTTGAATTTATCAATTTCAACCATCTCTAAGTCTCTCAACGACAGTTATGAAATTAGTGTGGAAACTAAGGATAGGGTGTTAGCTTATGCAAAGGCGAACCACTATTCCCCAAACCGCATGGCTAAAGGACTAAAGGAGGGTAAAAGCAGATCTATTGGAGTTGTTGTCTGCTCTTTGGATAACAACTTTGTTTCACAGATGCTTGATGGGATTGATAAATACAGTACAGAAAAATCTTATCAGATCATTATTATGCAAAGCAAAGAATCGCACGAACAGGAAAGTGCTTGCCTATCGTTACTGTACGCGGGTGGTGTAGATGGAATACTGATATCCCCTGCTTGTGAAAATATTGACTTTTCATACTTGTTATCCTTACAGGATAATGGGCTTCCGATTGTCCTGTTCGATAGGTTAAGCGATCTAATTGATACGCATAAAGTTGGTGCAGACAATTTCAAAGGGGCTTATGATGCTACGGTTCATTTAATTGAAAATGGATATAGAAACATTGCACATTTGAATACAAATACCATACTTTCCATTGCCACCGATCGCTTAAATGGTTATAAGCAAGCACTCAGCGATCACGGCATCATTTTCCGCGACGAATTTGTGAGGCTATGCGACTATACCGACGGACTAAAACTAAACCATGACCTTAAAGAGGCGATTAATTTTTATATGAGCTTAGCGCATCGGCCTGACGCAATCTTTACTGCCACAGATCAGATAACCACACGTTGCCTGGCCATCCTCAACAACTTTAATTACAAAATCCCTGAGGAAATTGCCATTATCGGCTTCACTAATACGGATTTGGCAGATGCCCTTAGCCCTTCTTTAAGTACAGTGCATCAGCCTGCTTTTGAGATCGGACAACTTGCTGCGAAGCAGTTGATTTCATTAATAGAAAGCAGGCATAAAGTTGAGGAGTTCGAGACCGTGCTGCTTGACACCCAAATAAAAGTGCGTTCTTCAACGCGAAATCGTTTGCGTTCTTAATGCAAACAAACCTATTAGGTTCCATATAATACGTGTATAATTGTATTTCGATTATTTGATATGCAACAGGATCAGGACGTTTTAATATTTGGAGAATTATTGATCCGATTGAGTTCAGTGGAAGATAATTTTCTCTCAGGCGGCTATCAGGCGGCAATTTATCCTGGTGGCTCTGAAGCAAATGTTACTGCCTCTTTAGCCAAATGGAAAATACCTGTAACATACATCACAGCTTGTCCCGAAAACGCACTTTCGAAAAGTGCCCTTGATAATCTGGCCACAAGGGGTGCAGATGTTTCAAAATCTTTGTTGCAAGGATCAAGGATAGGTTTATATTTTTTACTGTCACCAAACGGGCTATCCAGTGGTGAGGTAGTATATGACAGAAAATACTCGTCATTCAGTAAGCTTATGCCCGGCGAAATCGACTGGGATAATTTGATGAATGGAAAGCGCTGGTTTCATTGGTCGGCCCTCACTCCTGCTTTGAATGAAGATTTGGCGATGGTTATTGAAGAGGCTTTAATTGCAGCACGAAAAAATGGCCTAACTGTTTCTGTTGATTTGAATTATCGCAACAGGCTATGGGATTACGGAAAAAACCCCATCGAAATCATGCCTAAACTTGCGCAATATTGCGATGTAATTATGGGCAACATCTGGGCCGCAGAAAAAATGCTCGGCACCGAAATAGATGAACACCTAGGCAGGCACACTAGCCCGGAAGCTTACTTTGAACATTCAACCCGTACGGCAAAAGCAATTTTTGAGGCATACCCTAATTGTAAGCATGTTGCCAATACATTTCGTTTTATGGACAATCCTAAGCATAATTTATTTTACGGTGCCTACCACAACCAGCAGGGGAATTTCCTATCCAGCATACTTGAAACAAATGAGGTTATAGATCGGATAGGCAGCGGGGACGCTTTTATGGCTGGCTTAATTTACGGCCTGAATACAAATGCAGATGGCCAGGCAATTATAGAGACAGCAACTCGTGCCGGCTACCAAAAATTATTTGACCGGGGGGATTTTGGTAATGGAAATTTTTAACATCAAATCATGAAAACGCACGAAAACATTCTTGAACATATTACAAATTATCCTATAATCCCTGTTTATTACAATGACGATGTTAATACCTGTCTTGAAGTTTTACAGCAGTGTTATAATGGTGGTATTAGAGTTTTCGAATTTACAAACAGAGGCAAAAATGCACTGTTGAATTTCCAGGCCATGCTGCAGTATAAAGACCAGCATTTACCGGGGTTATTGCTTGGCATTGGTACTATAAAATCAGTAAATGTTGCAGAACAATTTATTAACCTTGGTTGTGACTTCCTGGTTAGCCCGATAGTTAAAGCTGAATTGGCCCAGATTGCACTGCAGTACAATAAATTTTGGATACCTGGCTGCATGACACCTACTGAGATTAACTTAGCAGAAGAGCTAGGCGCAACATTAATAAAACTATTTCCCGGAGATTTACTAGGGCCAGATTTTTTGAAGAGCATAAAACCATTGTTCCCTTCCTTAAAATTTATGCCAACCGGTGGTGTTGATCTGAAGGAAGAAAATATAAATAATTGGCTTAAAGCCGGGGTAACCGCCCTGGGATTAGGGTCAAAACTTTTTACTACTTTTGATGAGGATGGTCAGCAACCTGACTGGTTAACCAAACGCTGTGCTTATTTGAACGAAGTTGTCAGAAATTTTAACTGATTAACGATTAGTGCGTGAGCTGTCCTGATCATAAAACTCAATGATTTTGCTTTGTAGTCTGATTACTGAGGCTTCCAGTTCCGATATCTTGGCGTTAAGTTTAGCGATGGTTTCTGTCTGTTCGTTAAAATGTTCTTCCCCAACGTCAAGTAATTCTCTAAAACTGAGCTCGTGAAGAGCCGCGATTTGATTAATTCTACTATAATTTGGATCAGTAATATCAGTTTCAAGCTTAGAGTAAGCTGGAATTGAGATGTGCAACAGGTCAGCCATTGCTTTCTGATTTACCCCTTTGCGTTGACGTAAAATCTTAAATTTCTCACCTAAAGTTTTCATAACAGCAAATTAAAACTCCAATGTACGGAAATTAAATTACTAATTAATAAACTTAATAACTCTAAAAACATGAAATGTGCTTTGAGATTATTTTTTGTTTTGCCTTAAGATAAAAATGATAAGCATCAAGGCTACCGATAAGCCAGAAATTCCCGGAAATAGAATGAAAAGATATAACACTCCACATACGCCTATCAGCGCGAGTACAAATAGCAATCCCTTAAGTGGAGAATCCATTTTAAATGCAGCTATTATTGCGAACAAGAAGAATACTGCTGCCAGACTATATAAAAACATATGCAAAGATGCATTTATTATGTTAAGTTAATGTTAAATGAACTAACAACATTAGTTCTTACTACTGCTGAAGTTTGATTTTGAGTATAGCAGCATCTGAAGGCTCAAGTGAAAATAAAAGCTTTTTATTTAACTCAACCCTTGCTGCTGTAAACAGGTCTGTTGACTGATATACAAGGTTCATCAAACCCAAATCTGCTAGAGGAATATCAAATGTTCTTCTATCTTTCCCATAATTAAACAATGCGATATACAAGTATCCTTTGTCTTGGCGCACAAAAACCGGATTAGCACTTGTCCCTGTATTTCCGTTAAGCGGTTTAAAAGCTAGCCCTGTACGGGCCACATCGAGCAATTCTTTATTTGCAAGCAATGTTTTAGCCTGTTCATCCCAAACCCCAGGTTTAGAAAAATCATCCCCGGTAATTAAAGTTCCTGTTATAAGGGCTGACGCAAGTCTGGCCTTATTAGCTGAGCGCCCTTCTGTGCCGAACACCACATGGTCTGCATCTATAAAATTATAAACATAAGTTTGCCACCAGCCATAGTTAACGCTATTAACGGTATATTCTGTGTCCTTAATAGTTTTCCACGCATCGCACGCAATTCGTCTGGTGTGCGCGTATCTGCCGGTAGCTAAACTCGGAGATATTGCTGCATAAATCAACATGTTTCCATCTAATCTTTTTACCAAATATTCCATCCCAACACGGTATGCCTGCATCCCTGTGGTTACTGACTTGTCGTAGAAACTGGTCGATTCTGCAGCTGCGTGACCAAGAAAATCAATTTTTATCATCTTAAAGCCACAGGCATTAAGCTTATCGATAATATAATCTATACGCCTGAGCGTCCCGGGATGTGTAGGATCAAGCGCTCTGGCACCATCAAAGTCATGGTACCCATCGTTTACTTTGGTCCACATCTCTGAAAACTTATAACTGCTTCCTTCTGCTTCCCTATCGTTTTTGGATTTAAACCCCCAGTCTGTAAAAGGCGCCCAATAAACCCCTGGCTGCAAACCCTTTTGTTTACAATAGTCGGCAAAGGCCTTTAATTTGCTATAGTCACCGCGCATTCCACCTGTAAAGTTATCCCAGAAAGAATCCAGATCTATGTATGCTGTTTCGCCATTTCTAAATTCAGGCAATTGGGCAGCAAAATAGTCGACCACGTTTATCGCTTTTTCATAACTTAGTTTTTCCTGGATCACTCCCCAGCTATTCCAACCAAAAGGTACTGGCTTTGTCCAATTGAAAACGAAAGGAGGTTCGGCCAGGCGGTTTGCTTTGCCGTAGTTTTCAAGTCCGGTCCTCCAATCAGAAAAATAGCCGACAAATATTTTGGGAGATTTAATTGTTGATCCTGTTACATCACCATGTGCTATCTGGTCCCGCGTAACATCTTTTTCAGCGTAACCACCAAAAACATCCAGCACTGAAAGCTTATCCCCTTTACCTTCACTTTCAATTCCGGTTTTCCAGGTCATGTGTTCTACAGAACCTACAACCAATCCCTTTCTACTGGTATTGTCGTAAAAAGCGGTTACTTCTGAACTGCTGTTTCTAATATCTCTTACAGTAGATTTTGCATCATAACGAATGAAGGTATCATTGTCAAACGGAACAAAAAGTATCCTGTTATCTCCCGGGGCATTAAGGCTAACTTTATCTGAAAACAATGGTGTCATCCTGTTGCTTGATACGTTCGTGCCATTCATCACCACTTCAGAAAGGTAATAATCCTTGCCTGTATAGGTGTAAAAATGCTGCTCCATCGTTGGAAGTCCTGGTTTACTTAAGGTTAACCTATACATTATTCCCCTTCCAAACTTATCACGTATTCTAAATTGTCTAATCTTAATGGACTGATAATCTGAACTCTTTATCAGTTTTTCATTAATTATAACTTTACTTATCGCGTTATCGATAATAAGCTTACCATTTATAATTACTTTGTATATACCTAGGGGACCGTTAAAGGTAACCGACGAAGATTTACCAAATGGTATAACAAAAAGAATCTTCTCTTGCGTTGCAGAAACGCTGGAGCTAAACATAATGGTACACGCTATTAGCGCCACTAAAGTCTTTCGAAAATCAAACATAAGGTGTCAATACTATCCAGCCAAAATATCGCTTAATAACTATCGTTAATTCTGCTTTTATGCCAATCCATTAAGTGAAATTAACACTTATAAAACTGTTATCAGCTTGTATTTTGGCACAAGTATTTTCATAATAACCCAGGCAATTAAATAAGCGAGCGCGCATATTGTAAACATTATGGTATACCCCGTTTCAATAGTGCCAAGTGCTTTGTATTTATCAAACAATGCACCACCAAGTTTAGTTACCAAAACCCCGCCAAGGCCACCCATCATGCCACCAATTCCAACCACACTTCCAATTGCTTTCTTAGGAAACATATCTGACACAGTGGTAAATAGGTTGGCCGACCAGGCCTGATGTGCAGATGCTCCTATGCCAATCAGCAAAACAGGAATCCAAAAAGTAATATGCCCCAGAGGCTGTGCAGCCAATACAACCAGAGGGAAAAATGCAATCAGTAACATAGCCTTCATCCGGCCATCGTAAGGTGCCATACCTTTGTTAATGAAGTACATTGGAAACCAGCCTCCGCCGACACTGCCAAACATTGTCATACTATAAAGCACTGCTAATGGCAGCATAACTTGGGTATCAACCATTCCGTATTGATCTTTAAGGTACGCGGGAAGCCAAAAAAGGAAGAACCACCAGACGCCATCCGTCATAAATTTACCCACAACAAATGCCCAGGTCTGACGGTATGCCAAAAGCTTAAACCAGGAAATTTTAGTCTCTGGAGATACAGGATCCTTAATGCCGACGATACCTTCTATCTGCTCATCATTGATGTATTCCAGTTCCGCAGCAGACATTCTCTTTTGCTTTTCAGGCTTTTCGTAATATTTAAACCAAAATATCAACCATAAAAAACCCACTGCCCCTATCAATAAAAATGCGGCTTCCCAACCCCATTGTTTCGCAATAAATGGAACGGTTAGAGGTGCCAGAACTGCGCCGACATTTGTACCTGAATTAAATATACCAGTGGCAAAAGAACGCTCCTTTTTTGGAAAATATTCTGCAGTTGCTTTAATCGCTGCCGGAAAGTTGCCAGCCTCACCCAGCCCTAATATCGCTCTAGAAAACATAAAACCGGCAATTGAAACCGATATAGATGCTATACCCACCAGTCCGAGCACAGTCGAAATGCCCTCTCCTATGGGTATGGCCAATGCATGTACAATGGCGCCTATAGACCAAATAATAATCGCCCAGATATATCCTTTTTTGGTACCTAACTTATCCACTATCCTGCCCGCAAAAAGCATTGAAATGGCATAGGTAAACTGAAATACAGATGCAATGTTAGCATAATCACTGTTGCTCCAGCCAAAAACATCTTCCAGGTGCGGTTTAAGTAAACTCAACACCTGCCGGTCAAGATAATTAACTGTCGTCGCAAAAAACAGCAGTGCACAAATTGTCCATCTGTAATTGGTTACTTTTTCACCGGTCATTATATTTGGTTTTGTAGGTTAGGTAATGTTTATCCTGCCTAAGGCAGCAGCAATTCCATTCTTAGTAATATAGTGATAATTTTCTTCAGCTTGCTCAATAAAACCAGGCAGCAGGGTCAAATCAGCCTCCCAAAACGCGCTATCCTTTAAGACATTGCCAGGGAACTGGTCAAAATCTTCTTCCAGCTTATTGTAAAAGTAACCAGCCTGGTCGTCAGTAATTTCGTATTCACGTGCTCCTGCAAAACCGATGTACTTATTTATATCTTTCCGCTTTACGGTCATAAAAACGAGGTAGGCAGCTATTCCCAGCGCAATATGAGATGGTACCCGGTTAAACAACTTGTAATATTGCATCAATACTGGTAACACCCTTATTTTCATCTTCATACTATATTGAAAGGTGATGCTGATCCAATGATGCTGTATAAAAGGATTGGCAAACCGATCTGCAACCGATTTAGAGAAAGCCATCGCTTCCTTAAGATCAACCTCGTAAGGTATTGCAGGCACAATCTCGGCTGTCATTAATGATGATACATAAGTATTGAGCGCGCTGTCTTTCATTCCAGTTGCAACTGTATCTATTCCCAGCAGACAGGCAATCCCGCAGGAAAGCGTATGCGTTCCGTTTAAGAGCCTAATTTTTAATTCCCTGAAAATCTCAATATCCGGTCGGATTACCACACCGCTATCGGCCTTCTCCAATCCTATTATTTCGGCAGTGCTTGCATCAGCTTCAATGGCCCAAAGGCGATAAGGTTCCGCTACTATAAGAAGTTCATCTTCATATCCTAGCTCTACTGAAAGCGATTCCTGTATAGATGCATCAGGCTTACCTGGTATAATTCGGTCTACCAGCGAATTGCAAAAAGTAACATTATCATCAAGCCAGGCTATGAATTCATTGCTCATTTCATTGAATACCGCAAGTTGATAGACTATTGATTTCAGCTTACCTCCATTGTCGGGAATAAGTTCAGTTGCTATTACTACAAGCGGTGGTGCATCTTTAAGCGCTTTAAAGCGACTGTTAAGTACTGCAAGAAGCTTAGCCGGATAAGAATTAGGTGCTACGGCCGAAAATATCGATTCCTCTTGTAACACAATCCCAACTTCCGTAGTGTTTGATATAATTAAGCTAAGCGCAGGTTGCCTGGCCAGCAAAAGAATCTCATTCCAATCCTCATTTGCTGAAAGCACCCTGCTAATCGCAGATGATATAATGTTTTCGTTAGCATCTTTCCCGTTCTCAATTCCTCTAACACAAATGGTGTACAGCCCGTTCTGTTTATCGAAAGCAGCCGTATCGCCCTTGCTGGTCGATTTAACAACTACTATCCTACCGTTAAACTCGCCTTTTTTATTCGCTTTGTCTATAAAGTAGTCTGGCAATCCTCTTAACAGAACCCCTGTGCCAAACTGAAGTACCTTTTCCGGAAAATCGAAACTGGAAATATTTGGCAATTCTATATTAGCAGGCGAAATCCTGCTTAACTCATTCTTTGATAAGATCATTTAAAATTCATACAGTGCTAAACAAGTCTACATAAATATTATATAGAACAAATGCATTGAAATGATTTTATTTACGCAATCGTTATCGTATCAGCCGAACAGGTCACTGCTCAGATACCTGTCGCCCCTGTCGCATGCAATGAAAACAATATGACCTTCTTCCAGCTCATCAGCTAACCTTAACGCACAGGCTAAAGCGCCACCACTGCTCATCCCTGCGAAAATACCTTCAGTTTTGGCAAGTTGTCTGGCCATTTCAGTAGCTTCTTTTTGTGATACGTCCATTACCCTGTCTACCCTTGATGCATCAAATATCCTTGGCAAATAAGCTTCAGGCCACCTTCGTATTCCCGGAATGGATGATTCTTCTGTGGGCTGACATCCAATAATTTGAACACTGGAATTTTGTTCCTTCAGAAACATGGAGTTCCCCATTATACTTCCTGTTGTACCCATTGAACTTACAAAATGCGTTATTGCACCTTTAGTATCTCGCCATATCTCAGGACCAGTCGTCTTATAATGCGCCAGATAGTTATCGGGATTTGCAAACTGGTCGAGCAAAAAATAACCATCGGTAACGCCTTTCTCATCTGCATAATCCCTGCATACTTCAATATTATCCAACAAAGTAACTTTAGCTCCGTAGGCTTCCATCGTCAACGTACGTTCCCTGGTTGAGTTGGATGGCATCACGAGCTCAATGTCGAGGTCATAAATACTTGCTATCATCGCAAGGGCTATTCCAGTGTTTCCACTCGTGGCTTCAATAAGCCTAGTTCCCTTTTTAATGTCGCCCCGCTCCATTGCGCTTCTTATCATATTCAAAGCTGCCCTGTCCTTAACACTGCCACCCGGATTATTTCCTTCCAGCTTTGCAAAGACCTTTACAGCAGGATTAGTATGTAAACGCTTGATTTCCGCCAACGGCGTATTACCTATAAAATCTATAATGCTCCCCATAAATCAAATTATGCTTTTCGTTTCTACCACTTTAATGGCCGACTGGTGGTAAACTGTTGAGTTTGCAGGTACACTTTTCGTGAGCCAAACATTTCCCCCAATAATGCATGCGCGGCCTATCACAGTATCTCCGCCAAGTATTGTTGCGCCAGAATAGATGATCACCTCATCTTCGATAGTGGGGTGCCGCTTTACGTTCATTTGATTTTTATCTACACTTAAGGCCCCCAGCGTAACTCCTTGGTATAGTTTCACGTAGTTACCGATAATTGCAGTTTCACCAATTACAATCCCTGTCCCGTGGTCTATAAAAAGATATTCGCCAATTTTTGCTGCCGGATGAATGTCAATACCCGTTATGGAATGTGCATATTCTGTCAATATTCTTGGAATAATTGGTATTTGGGCGTGTAACAGCGAATGTGCAATGCGGTATAATGCAATAGCCAAAAACCCGGGGTAGCTTCTTATAACCTCAAACTCACTTTTAGCAGCAGGATCTCCATTTAAAATTGCATTGATATCAGTATTCATTTTCCGGTAAACTTCCGGCAACACATTGAAAAAATCTGACGCCACAAGATCGTTGTCACAATGTTCGCAAACCTTCGTAGCATTCAGTATTCGCACAAGTTCCCTTTCTAACTTCTGAAACAGCCTTTTTATTTCATTTACGGAATAATCAGGAGTGGTTAGCCGTTCTGGATAAAGCAAATTCAGCAGGTTCATAGCCCAATCAGAAATTTCCTGGTTTGAAGGGACCGCCTCAATCAGGTTTTGTTTATGGTGAATGTGATGGAAAAAATCTTCGTTCATTATAATGGTATTATTGTATTGGGTAAGCCTCAAAAATTAGGGTAAAAGAACCAGTTGCTTAAATAACCTGTCAATAGTTTCATCCGGATTACAACAATAACCGGGGTGAACTCTGGATGTTTGGATAGTCGTACTTCTCATGGCCGTAAGCCACCTGAAACGTGATGGTGCATCCAATGCAGCAATTGGTCCACCCAGCTTGCTTCCACTACAAATGTGTCCTATGGCATCCACGTGCAGCCTCAAATCTTCTGCATCCAATAACTTATTAAAACTCACTAGCCTGGGCGCATCAATATAAAATACTGCCTTCAAAAACTTCTGCTTTGCGCAATACATGATCACGCCAATATTGATGAATTCATCTCGCTCAACCTGCGGCACCCAGCGAATTACCGCATACTCATATAGATGCTGCTCTTGCATGGTTGGCTTCGTTTATAAAGGTTTGAGAATTTGCAATTCGTAATTGCAGGAATTTTATATATATGTCCCGCATTTCTTGCGGACTGGTTTCAGAAGACTCATAAATTAGGAATCCGTCAGGAATCATCGACACCACACTTGCTAAAACCTCATTGCTGAGCAGCGCACTGAATTCGGCATCAACCTCCTCCAGCATGGTAGCCTGTGGCAGCAAAACATGGTCTTTTATCAATGCAAAAGGTTTTACCGCCTGTTCCTGCCAGTTTTGCATAGCATGATGGAAGTATAAACACGCACCATGGTCTATTAACCATAGCTCTTTGTGCCACATCAGCATATTTGTATTTCTCGCCGTGCGGTCCATATTGGTAAGCAGGCTATCCAGCCAGACAATTTGCGAAGCCAGTTTATTGTCTATAGTCACTACGGCGGGATCATAGGTGATTGACCCCGTAAGGTAATGCAGGCCAAGGTTGAGGCCCACACTTGCTTTTAACAAGTCCTGAATTTCTTCGTCAGGTTCAGTCCTTCCAAATGCTTCATCCAAGTTAACATAAACAATCTCCGGTACTTTAAAACCCATCACCCTGGCAAGTTCTCCACCTATAATCTCAGCTGCAAGCGCTTTTGTGCCTTGTCCGGCTCCCCTGAATTTAACAACGTATAAAAATTCATCATCCGCCTCAGCAATTGCCGGCATAGAACCGCCTTCCCGTAATGGCGATACGTAACGGATAACGTTTACAGATCTGAGCGTTGAAGGGTTATGCTTCATAGCAGGAAATTTAGGTCAATTTTCCGAAAAACAGCACAAAATTATAAAATATGACGGCAGGCTAAGCTAATCTATATCAAATGCAGGAAAGTGTTTTGCATATACCTCCAAGACCTGCGGAAAACATATTTGCAACCACGCAGTGTAGGCGTCGGGATTTTGAATAATCTCTGTGCCCAGATCCTTGATATTCATGTATTTAAATGAGGAGACTTCCTCTTCATTGATCGATGGCAAATCATCACTTATTCCAAAGAAAACATGATCAAGTTCGTGCTCAATTAGTTTAGGAGTAAGCAATGCCTTGTAAGTAAACTTGAATTCATACTGCAGCTCACAAGCCATGCCCATCTCTTCGTAGAGCCGGCGGTGGGCGGCAGCCTGGGTGCCTTCATTTAACCTGGGGTGACTGCAACACGTATTTGTCCATTTTCCACCAGAATGATACTTGTCAAAAGCGCGCTGCTGTAACAGCAATTCTCCTTTACTGTTAAAAATAAATATTGAAAACGCTCGGTGAAGGTCGCCGCTCAAATGGGCGTCCATCTTGTTCATAGTACCTATTACGTTGTCGTCTGCATCCACAAGGATTACGTTTTCACTCATTACCTAAATTAAAATGGAAGGTTTGTATCAAACAAATTTAGTACTTAAACCCGAACATATTAAACTTTCCAATGTTTTCATACCTACCAGAACATTGTAAAACATGCCAGAAGGTCCTTCACTACTTATCCTCAAAGAAAAAATTAAAGCGCTTAAACTTGAAGGCCACACAGTTGAAGCTGCGAGCGGAAATGCTGATGTAGATATGGATAGGCTGCCAGGTAAAAAAGTTACTGGAATTAAAACCTGGGGAAAGCATTTCCTAATTTGTCTTGAAAACCTAACCATCCGGATTCATTTGATGATGTTCGGAACTTATTTAATTAATGAAAGTAAAAAAACTCCTTTAAAGCTGCGTCTGGTAATAAACGATACGGAAATCAATTTCTATACCTGTGTGGTAAAATTGATTGAAGGTGACCTGGATCTGGCCTACGACTGGGCTGCCGACATAATGGCCGACCAATGGGACCTAGCTGCCGCAATCAAAAAAATGAAAGCTGAAGATCAGAACCTGATCTGCGATGCATTGCTCGATCAAGACATTTTTTCAGGTGTAGGCAACATCATCAAGAATGAAGCGCTTTACAGGGCAAGGGTGCATCCTATTTCTAAAATATCTGATCTGCCCACTAAAAAACTTAAAGAAATCGCTAACGAAGCAAGAGATTACAGTTTTGATTTTTTAAAATGGAGAAAAGCAGGTACTCTTAGCAAGCACTGGGAAGTATATTCCAAAAAAATCTGTCCGCTTGGTCACAAGATAGAAAAGATTAACGTAGGTAAAAACAAGCGCAGTAGCTTTGTGTGTCCAGTCTGTCAGAAGAACTACAGCTAGTAAAGTTTACTTTTGTCTGTCATAAAAACCCTCGTGCTCTCCGTGTATTCCCCTCCGTTCGCATCCTTGTATTTCAGGTTCACATAAAAAGCCCGGTATCCTGAAACAGGAAAACCCTCCAGCGCTTCCACCTTAGCTTTATTTTTAATTCCGAGACTTTCCGATGTCCATTTGTCATTTCTGAAATCCATATCCGGAGAATCTGCATGCCATACAATTACGTCTACCAGCTTATCGGCAGTTGCTTTAATATTTAGTTTCACACCCTTATTGGTTACGGTTGATGTCCAGCTGCACACTGGGTACGGTGCATTGGCAAGTGTATAACCGAAAAAAGCACTTAAGCTGGTGAAAGCTTCAACACCGTCTCCAAGGCTATGGCCCACATTCGGCACATATTTAATCAGATTCTGACCGGGAATGCTGTCGTAATAGTTTTTGATATTATCAATAGGCCAATATTCGTCGTTCGTTCCCATAATGATCATTTTGGGCATTGTAAGCATTTTCCGGTACGAATACGGATCTATCATCGCGGTTAGCACATTGCTGCTTTTCGTTCCTATATCCTGCACCAAACCCAGTTTCACATAGTCTTCTATCTGAACACTATAATCTTTCCATACCTTAATCTGATAGTTCATACTTACCGGCATATTTAGCATGTCAATAACCATTGGCGCTATTGCGGTAACCCGCTTATCAACTGCGCCTGTTAGCCAGGTTGTCCAGCCACGTTTCGATGCGCCTGACACTACAAATCTCCCTATTTTCTGATTTAGCTTTTGCTGGGTAAATTCCTGTACGGCAGTCATTGCTGCAGTAGCAGATTTAACCATTGGGAAAAGCAGTGGCCAGGTATAATCGCCATCTTTCTTAAAATTATGCAGGGTATAAGATATAAGGGCGTCCTCTGACAGGCCATTATAAAGTGGCTGATTTGGTGTTTGCCTTAAAACAGCTACAGCAGCGTTATTTTGTTTCGCAATCATGCCAAGCCCTAGAATTTCCCTATTGCCCTGCACATTCCAGTTTGGTAAACCCGAAGCATTGATGCTGCCTCCCGTAATAAACAATAATGCACCGTCGCTTTTACTGCCTTTTGGAACCAGCAATGTCAACTGATGTGTCCATACGTGTTCCCTCCATTTTTGTGAGGTCAGTAAAATATTATAGACACTTATACCTTCTACTTCAAAGGCCTCCTTTAGTTCCCATATGTAAGTTTTGTCTCCGTTGTCCAGGTAACGCTGCAATGCGGTTGCCGGGGTAACGGGAGTTTGTGCGTTTGCCAATAGGCAAAACGCGAACAAAGTAAAAACTAAAGAGGTAATATTCCTGAACAGTGATTTCATGCTGGTTTATAAATGCTTTCTTAAACATACCTTATTTTTTTGAATCATAATAAACACACTATGAAATAAAAAAGCAGCCTTCCAAGGAAGACTGCCTGCACGAAACATTTGTTTATATGGATACTATAAAATATAAAACACGGGGCGATTCTTTTGCACAGCACCCAGCAATTTCTCATCCTGCTTGTAGTTTTCTTTTAGCATTTGAGTTACATCCCGGTCAATAGTTTGGGCTATTGTGCTAGTTGGGGTATCAGTAGGTTTATTCTCAAATGGGTCCTGCAGGTGTATCGCCATCTTTTCAATTAAGAAAAACGATGAAGCAATCGCTATTACCAATGGGATCTCCACAATTCCAAAGAATTCAATTAGTCCGAAGGGCAGTAACATAATGAACAACACTAACGACAAATGGATATAAATTGAATAGGTGGCTGGAAATACTGTGTTTTTTATCCGCTCGCATCCTCCCATATGATTGGAAAACCGGGTTAGCGTTTTATCCAACTCAACCTGTTGGTATTCGTTTACCCAGCCAATTTTGTACGCATAGCGAATGTCATCTCCTTGCAGCTCTAATAAAGCCATTGGAACATTGTTGTAAGCACTTATGGCGATCAAATCTTCAGCAGAGATAAATTTCTCCAGTCCGTAAAGCGGGTCCTGCCCTCTTAAGTGCCTGCCCAAACTGTACGACCATGCAATTTGCCTTTTCGCCATTCGCTGACAAAATAACCTGGCATCTTCGCTCTCATAAGAACTGCTTACAAATGTCAGCAGCTGTCTGGTTAATGTTCTCGAATCATTTACTACAGCGCCCCAAAGCGTCCTTGCCTCCCACCAGCGGTCGTAGGCCTGGTTCGATTTAAAAGCCAACAACAACGATATTACCGTTCCCAATATTGTTGGTACTGCTATTGGAATAGAAATTCTTGTAAAGTGGAAGTTATTATATAAAATGGCAATCAGTACTGCGTATGATGTTACTACTGCTATCTCTTTCCAAATCTTCCCAAAGACATAGCTAACGGGTATATTTTCTTTTAAAAGCATATTACAAATTTAAACTGCTATCAATTCTTGTTCATTCAACTGCACCTGCCTTGGCATTCTTGTCTCTGCCGCACTCTTTCTCTCAAGAGAAACTACCGGTAAACCAGATTTGCTGATCAGCACTGCAGGGTCCAGGCTGGACTTGTTAATCTTGCTCACAGAACAACTCGCTAAATCCAATACGGCATTAATCTCATTTGCCTCCAGGTAATTCTTGAACATATTTAAGGTGCTTCCATATAGGAAATCAATCTTCAGTTCTTTGATTTGCTGGTATTGGCGCTTTAGCATTGCGCATTGGTTATAGAATTCATCGCTTACCACTTCGTACTCCCTGCTGCGGCGCGAGAGCATGAGCAAATCGGTTATAGAATCCGAAAGTTTGAATACATGAACAAAGTAAAAGCTTACTTCTTCATTTTTAAATTGACTGCAAATTGCCGGAAGGCAGTCTAGCGACTCTAGTTTGAAATCGGTTGGCACAAAGATGTTTTTCATAGTATTGCTTTTAGTTATTAATTGAACTAATGCAATAGTACAGCCCGGTTATTAGAGTGTTTTAAGGAAGTTATTAGAATTTAATTAGAATTTACAGGCAGCAGAACTTGTATCTCAGTGCCTACTTTTTCTTCAGAGCGGATACCGATAGTACCTTTGTGTAAGCGGATAATGTTTAGCGTTAAAGGAAGCCCGATGCCATAACCCTGGAAATCTGATGTATTGGATGCCCTAAAGAAAGGCTCAAATATTTGCTGTTGCTCATCTGCAGGTATCCCAATTCCTATGTCGGTTACCGAAATGATTACGTGTTTATTCTCTGCGGAAAGTTTTATGGCAACGGGGTTGTTGCTTGAATATTTACATGCATTGAGTATTATGTTGCTTATAGCAAGCTGCAGCAGGTTTACATTTCCATTAACAAAAAGTAAACTATCATCCTCTGGCAAGGCGGAAAAATCGAGATCCAAAACACTTGTAGGCTCAATTTTCTTAACAGCATCTGCAACATTTAATACCAATTCATCTATTCTTATGATCTCCCAGTTCTGCTTTTTACCATTAAAGCCTGTTTGTGCAAGGCCTAATAAGCTACTTAAAATATCATTCAGCTTTTGTGTCTCGGTCAGGATTGTGTTGACAGATAAGGTGCTCTCCTTATCCAATTGTTTACCTTTTATTAATAATTCGGCTTCCCCGGTAATAATAGTTAATGGTGTTCTAAGCTCATGAGATGCATTGCTCACAAAATTGTTTTGGGTTTCAAAAGCCGTTTCAAGTCGCGTAAGCATGTTGTTAAACGTTAACACAAGTTCCGCTAGTTCATCATTTCCTTTTAGCTCACCGAGGCGTGAATGGAGGTTGTTGACAGAAATGGTTTTCACACTTTTTACAATAGACCTCACCGGTTGCACCATATAATATGAAAATATTTTGGCGGTAACATAAGTGAGTAATACAGAGATGGCAAAAATTACAAGCAGAAATTTCTTCAGCTGTTCTAGTTCTTTAAAACCGTAAGGGTCTTCAGCACTAACAATAACAATGTAGTTTCCATCGGGATATTTAAAGTATGAACCTGCATAAAATTGATTGTCTTTGTTATGCCTTGCTTTCTTTTTTGAAATGATTTCCCTATAGAAATCCTCATTAAGCTGGAGCGGCTTTCTAAATTTGCCGTCCTTTGATATTTTAATGATGTACTCTTTTTCGTTATCTAGTTTTTCAAGATACCGGCTCCTCACCTGCTCGTAGGCTTCAGATTTCTCATCAGGAAAAATATTGGTTTCAGCTGTCAAATTTACCCTTGCTTCAAGTCGTTTAAAAAAGTCTTCAAAATTGAAAGCAGAAACAAAATAGAATATGGAAGCATTCAGCAGCACCAGTCCTACCGTGGCTATTATAAAAAAAGCAAGCGTAATTTTAGTTTGAATTTTCATCAACAAGCTGGGCTTTAAACTTATATCCCATACCAAAAACCGTGTGGATCAATTTATGTGAGCTTTGATTGTCAATCTTCTTACGAAGGTAATTCACATAAACATCAACCACGTTTGTACCCATATTAAAATCTATGTCCCAAACATTCTCCAGTATTTGGATTCTGGACAATACGCTATTCTGGTTTTGAACAAAATATTCGAGCAAACGGTATTCTGTAGCAGTAAGCTGAACGGATTTCTGATCTACGTTTACGGTTTTTGCGGTCAGATCAACTTCCAGTCCGCCGATAGACACCACATTGTTTGCAACAAAATTGCCTTTGCTCCTGCGGATGAGTGTCCGGATCCGGGCTTCTAATTCTACCAGTTTAAATGGCTTAACCAAGTAATCATCAGCTCCACTGTCGAGTCCTGTTACTACATTCTCTGTACTGGATAAGGCAGTGAGCATTAGGATTGCTACACTGCCATTAGTCTTTCTTATCTCTTTACAAACTTGAATCCCGTTCATTCCGGGCAGCATCAGGTCAAGTATGATCAGATCAAACTGATGCTGGGTAGCCATCTGCAGACCGGTAATACCATCTGCAGCGGCGCTTACTTCAATCCCGGATTCAGCTAGTCCCCGTATAATCACAGAAACCAGTCCGGGTTCATCTTCAATTAAAAGTACCTTATTCAACAATCAGCTTGCCTTTCATCATTGTATAATGACCAGGGAAAGAACAGATAAATGTGTAAGTACCTTTTTTAGCAACTGTGAACGTAATGGTATCACTTTCTCCACCTCCAATTAACTTGGTATGTGCAATAATAGAGGCCTTAGCGCTAGCTGGAATGTATTGCGTGTCTTTTGAACTAAGAGCAGCAGAAGCAAAATTATCTACATCAGTTCCGGGCTTTAAAAATACCACATTATGGCCCATAGCCGTAACTGGAAATTTACCTGTGTGTTTCAATGTTAATTTAATAGGTTTTCCCGCAACAGCCTTCAAAACACTAAGATTGTATTTCATTTGGTCGTTAGCTTCCAAATTGATAATTGTTGGCTTAACCTGTGCAAATGACTTAGCGTCAGTAAGCAATACAACGGCAGTTACCGCAAGTAAAAATGTTAAAAATTTGATGGATGTTTTCATGTGTTTTTAGAAATTAGTTATTCTTCTAGATTGATTTCGGCGCTAAAGTAAGTTATTTACGAATTGTTTTCAGCATCAAAGCATCATAATAACATCATAAATGCACCACTGGGTGGGCTATCCAGAGGTTATGATGAAAAACTGTTCAACAAAAGATTTCCTTGATACCATATGCAGATAAGGATAATCTCCTGAAAGCTGTTTGCGCACTTTAATCTGATAAATAAAATAACCACCAAGATCAACGAATATCGGCGCTTTGGCCTGTAGCCAAACACGGTGTGGCCGTTTCCAGCAAAAAGAATAATATGAGGTGGATAGTGCTACATTCCTGATCTCCGGGTGCCGAAAATTGAGTGCCTTTGGTTTAGTAAATCCGTTCAAAAAATCAGCCTTCCTAATCATGGATAAGTGATCGGTATGCCGGAATTCATAGTCGGTCAACATCGGATCGTCTACATCAGGCAAATGTTTTAACACCCTAAATCCACTAAATTTTTTACCATTAAGTACCCAGATCAGGTTAGGATAAAAGGCCTCCCTGCTGCGAAGCTCTTCACTTGTAATTGGCGAATTCTGAAATTCAATTGTTCTGCCGCATGAGGTATAAACATCTGCCCGGTGCAATTCTCCGGTAAACTGATCAGTTAAACATACCTCTCTGAAATCGGCAGGAAAAGCAAGCTTCCAGTCCCGGTGCCAGGGAGTTTCACCAAAATAGTATATCGGCTTAAGGTCCATTTAATTGTGATATCCAGTCTATTCATTACAAAAATAGATTTTAATTTAACCACTTGCCAAAATATTGCTAAAAATGTTAGTGATATGCATCTCCTTACCAAAGAAATCTAAACGCTTCAAAACCTTATACGATTTATAATACAATCGTAATGATTACTCTTTCTAGGAATACAATTAATTTCGGGCCTGAGATTTGCATGACAGTTATACAACTAACCAATTAATGATGAGCACAATTACCCATATGAAACACTCGGCATGTCCTCCCAAAGGCTATGACGATTCGAATATGGAAAGGGCGCTCATAGAAGGCCTGAGAAAAAAAGATCAAAAGGTACTTTCCTGTCTCTATGAGATGTATGCCCCCGCTTTAAAAGGTGTAATTTCCAGAATTATTTTACATGAAGAAGTTACCGAAGATCTGCTTCAGGAAACATTTGTGAAGATCTGGAATTCGTTTCACCAATATCAGGACAATAAAGGGCGGTTGTTTACCTGGATGTCTACCCTTGCCCGCAACGTTGCGCTTGATCAATTGAGGAGGAAAAGCCACATCAACAGCAACAAGCATGTAGACCTTGGAGAAACCGTAGCTGAAGTTGATGTACTTAAAACAAGTATTTATAATATAGACACCATTGGGCTTAAAGCGCTGCTCAGATTGCTCAATCCTATGCAGCGAAAGGTTTTAGATATGGTTTATTTTGAGGGCTACACGCACATTGAAGTGGCTGAAGCACTAAATTTGCCTCTCGGAACTGTAAAAAGCAGAATCAGGTTCGCCTTGTTAGAGCTTCGCAAGTTTTTTTAGGCGGTCAATTTCCTTTAACAGCAGCGGAAATGCTGGTACAGCCATCCCACCATGGTCATATCCATCCAGCTCAAATAACCTTGTTACCTTGTTTCCGTTTAGTTTCATTACCCTTAGCAAATAGGCATTCTCTTCATACCTTCCCAACAGTTCCATTTCTCTATCGCCCGTAATTAGCAGTATTGGTGGTGTTTCCATTCTGGCGTGAAATAGGGGTGCATATTTGTCTATGATTGGTTGAGTGTCTCGTATACCATTTTCTTGTCTTATAGTGTAGTGTGTTATACACTGACCGCTAAAAGGAACTAAACCCGCAATAGCATTCGCATCAATATTATATTTATTCAAATAACTTTTATCCAGCGTAATCATTAAACCAAGATATCCGCCGGCAGAATGACCAGAAACTATAATCAAATTTTTATTTCCACCATAGGTTTCAATATGCTTAAAAACCCATGCCACTGCTGCGGCTGCGTCTTCAATATAAGCAGGTGCTTTTGCCTTCGGCGATAAACGGTAACCTACTCCTATAACCGCAATCCCTTTGTCGGTAAGTTCCTTCGGAATTTCCTTCCGGCCGCCGGTAATGCCACCCCCATGAAACCACACCACTGTGGCAAAGTTCTTAGCGTTTTTTGGATAATAAATATCCAGTCGGCACTGCGACTTTATATATGGGTCTGTAGTTGCAGATGAATCAGGATAATAAAAAATATTATTTTCAGGAAGCGGCTTTTGTCTGCTATAGCCTGATATGCTAATTAGTAAACACAGTAGCGTAAATAATGGGGTGATGGATATTTTTCTAAACATAGCAAAACCGGTATTTGTACCGGATTGATGAAGTTACTATTGTTTTTTAAATTAAGACAACTATAATTTGGATTTCAAATTCAGTACACTCCCCTTCCAGAGCACATAACCAAGCTTAGCACATAAATTGGCAACTACCGCTTCAATGTTCGCAGGTACATCATTCACTATTTTCCATTTTACAGCATAGCTGGAGCTATAGCTTAGCCACACAACAAGATCATCACATTCTTGATTGTCACCAATTTTATCGGCTAATGTACTTTGCATCTCTGCAGCCAGACGGCTAAGCCTTTCATCCATAACCCGCGCTAACGGAAGCGCTGTGCCTAACTGAGGTTCTTTTATTGCCAATACGGTTACTGTGAGCTTCAATGCCATAATACTACAAATATTAGCAATTTTGATTATGTATCCAAATTATAGCGCCTTAATAAGTTCAAAATAATTTTATTGGTTGCTTTCCATTGTTGATTGGCTTAGTTACAATAATAGTTTCGCAGCGTTACCTGAACAACATGCCAATATTAAATCCTTATTAAGCAAGTACTTTGCAATAATTTCACAATTGCTTAATACCCAATTAATTTAAGGTGCTGATCTTTAAAATAAAAACAAAGCTATGGGCATTCAAAGAACTTATATGATCATTGTTTTTATCGTTGTAGCGATAGCAGCGTCATTGATCTCACTTTTTGCAAATAATCAGCGCAATAACGCTTAAGCCGACTGTACGGCATTCACAAGTTTCTCGCTTATTTTAAATATATACTTGATGGGGCATGTTCTGGATGGAACATCCCTATTCTTTTGAAATGTTAATTTCAGAATATATAAAGAGGAAAATTAGTTAACCGGCAAGCTTTTCATCAACAATACCCCAAGCAATTCTTCACCTTCATAAACGGGAAGCATAGCTATTTTATACATAAACATCAGCCTGATCGCATTATCTATTTCGCAGTCCATGCTGACGCGTATGGCGTTACCAAACTCTACTTCAAGCAAAAATATATTGGAATTGTTTGCTTCTGTAATTGGAGATATAAATCTGGATATGCTCATAGTGCCGATAAAATTAGAAAATTAAAATGTCAACCTATCGCTAATTTTGACTTATAATAGTAACAATTTCCGCGCAATCAAAGCTTATTTATTTCCGTATCCAGCCAGATGATTCTTTCGTTTAACCATTTCTTTAATTGAGCAACTTCAGCGGTATAGCTGCCCAGTACAAATTGGTTAGGCCATACGTAAATCCCCAAAATATTCCACCTTTTAAAGTTTTCCCTTTGAGAGAGATTGAGGTAAGCTGCTGTATTGTCAATATTTGCAGGAATATCCTTCAATTCTTTGCCTTTAATTGCGTTCCATTTCGCTTTTACCTTTGCCACAAATTTTGGATCCTTAAAAAGGTGCTTAAACAAAGGCCCGTCTTTAATCCACCATCCCGTTGAATACCGAGAGTTGGAATAATCAACATTACCTGCACCCAGGTCAAAATCCCATAGCGGTCCGAGGCCTAATTTTCCATTCCGGTTCTTGTAATAAAAAATACTGGTCTTTTCCTTGGCATCTTCATTCTTCATAATTTCCTGCACAATGTACCAGTTGATAAAAGACTCTGTATTTATGTATTTCTCATAACTTTTCTCCGGGTCAGTGAAATTTTCAGAGATGATTGCGTCCTCCGTTTGCTGCATATAATCTTTTATATATGCCAGCTGTGCAGTTGTTATCCCTTCCGGCGATTTCACCGTAATTGGCAAGTCGGCCGTCTTGGTACGGAACCAAACTGTTTCATCCAAGCGCATATCCTGCTCCAGCAGGTAACCACCGGTTATGTCACTCGCGGAGGTATTTGATGCTTTGAGTTCGGTAATGTTTACCCGGTTCTCATTCACCTCAACCTGACTTGTGAGGTAATAGCTGCCGGCATATTTCCCATTCATAACCAGTTCAACAGACCGTCCTTCAAAAGCAAAGTCAGCGCCTATTTTTCTCCCCAGGTCAAAAGCCAGACTAGTACGCATCAGCGTTTTATCGGAATAGTTCGCAAGTAACACCCAGTTTTTTGCAGTGGCCATGCCCAGCATCGGGGCTTTTGTTCCAAACTTCAAACGGTAAGGTTTTTTTGGCATCCCCCAGGTACTGTTGCCACGGCCTTTAGCCTCAAGCGTAATATTATTTACCGGTTGATCGAATAAGTTATTAGTGTTGATGCTTACACTTCCATTTACATATGTGTCCTTAGACCTAATAGAATCCGTTGTTTTCAGGTAAAGTATTGGCAAGCCCGTAAAGTTCTTAAGGTTGAATTTGTAGGTCCGTGTTGTGCCTTTGGCCGATGTAAGCTTATAGTCAACTACTTTACTAAAATCAGTAAGTGTTTTTCCGCTTGTTTGCAAGGTATCATTAACAGTCACGTTTGCATTTAGCGCAGTAAAGGTTACCACAAATTTTTTATTATTTTCAAAGGAAGGTATGATCACGTTGATGGTATCGTTCACTATTCTTGCAATCACATCCTGAACAACCTTACCGCTGTTGTTTATGGGTTCAATTTTAACAAGCTGCAAAGCCACGCTGTCCTTAACCTCAACTACTGGTGCAGGAACTGTCGGCTCTTCAATTGCTTCGTTTTTCTTGCAGCCGTAAAAGACAAGTGCAATACAGATAGGGTACAACAATCTTTTCATCTGGGGAGGATTTATAATTGGTTAATACTAAATTAACAATTAATTTCGCTAGTTTCCAAACTATTACGCGTAGCAAGCCAATCTTTAAAATCCAACAATGATCATTTTAATCATCCTTTCTATAATAGTTTCCATCGTTTCTGCGATCTTAATATCAGCGAAAGCGAAAGACAAACTTGCGCTTAAGGGTAATAAATTTGCTGAACCTATAGCCGGTACTATTTTTCTTATTTCACTATTTGTGATTCTCAGCCTGCTCGTCTGCCTGATCTTATTTATTTTTCCCCTGAAGGGATAAGGTCCTAATCTATTTCTACTATATACGGATGGTCCCTTACCTCCAGCGACAACTGGTTACAATCTCTTAGCTTCATCACTGAAGATGTACTCCGGATCGGATCATATACATTTACCAGAGCTGACCGCACACCAAGGTTTAGTTTTATTACATCAATTCCACTTACCTTTTCGCCCCAAATTACCAATTGGAATTTACCGTTACTGTTTAGCAGCAGCAGGTCATGTACTGTTTCGGTAGCGCCTGTAAGCGTATATGCCAAGCTCTTTTTTTGCTTTGATGTACCGTGATCTGCGAGAATGGTGGTCATACTGTGCATATAAACGGCCGATCTGCGGGGTGTGTAGTCCGGACCGTACAGCCCGAAACTCTGATTGCCAGCTTCGTCCGAGCGGTCTCTTAGAAGATACAATGCCGTGTGGCTCCAGCCGCGTTTAAACTGGGCTAAATACATTGTCATATACATTCTCGCCTGTTTTTCTTCTGTAAATGCCCCTCCTATAGTAACCCCGGTTTCTGTTGTTACTCGTGGCAGCCTTTGCAGCTCTTGTTCCGTGTATCCTTTAAACTTTTTGCCCCATGTGAGACCGTAATTTCCATAGAGCCCGTCTACTTTACACATCGGACCGGGATCTGCGGCGTTCCAGGTTTGGTTATCGTACAACCCGGGATTGGAACCGTGAGAGAAGTAATTGTGACATGTTGCGTAATCAGCATATTTCGTGCCTGCTGGCATCAATGTTCCTGCTGCCTTGGGTATGGTCAGAAATTGCAGGCCCATGTTGTCTGTCTGCGCACCATTTTCACAAAGGCTCCAAACCGGATATCCTTTGAGTTTGGAATTTGCTTTAACACCCCGGTAAAAATCCTTTTGTAAGTTCGCTACCGCAAGCCAGCTTCCATCGCGTCCGCCCTTTTCACCTTTGTAGGTGAGCGACCAGTTATTGGGTTCATTGGAACCTTCAAATGCCAATAGCGCCCCTGCCGCGGCCAGTTTCTCCCCATCTTTCAATAAACGGGGTATATCAGTTCCACCGCTCATTAACCCGTAACTGAACTTTATTCCTGTTTCTTTATGCAGCTTAAGGTAGTCGGCCATCTTAACATCACCTTCATAACCAGAGCGAATCCAGCGGATGCCGGTATACTTAACAATTTCAATAGTTTTTTCAAGCGTTTCACCCCTTGCAGCAATCGCAGAATTGGCACCTATACTATTTAAAAAATCGTTGGTAGGCACGGCCTCCACCGCCGATTCTTTTAGCGCAAAGCCAAAAACAATTGCAAGACCTGTAAGGCAAGGAATTAGTGTTTTCATATAAATCACTTGAATGCTTCTTTCGCCATCTGCTCATTGCCTAAATAAATCCAGACTGATCCAGTGAGGTATTTACTAAAAACTCTGGTAACATCAGCCTGATCTACATTATCAACACTGGCAAGCAGGTTTTCTTCAAGTTTATAACTACCAAGTATCTCGGCTTTACCAAGGTTATCTACAATTGTTGTAGAGCTCTCCATATCTTTATAATTTTCCAGCTTGTATCCCCGCTTAATATCTTTAAGCACCGCCGGATTGTATTTGGCTTCTTTAACTGCATCAAATGCATCTAACATCCCCTGTACCGCTGGCGTGGGCTGAGTGGTACTTATATACATTGACACATATGGAACCTGCATCATCTTTATTTTAGCGCCTGGTGCGTAAGACAAGGCCTTCTCTGTCCTCAGTTTATAATGCATATAACTGCTAAGCACAGTAATAGCAAGTTTGAACGCAGGATAATCCGGACTACCCAGAACAGGTGCGTTCATAACGCGACTAATGTAGTTGGTTGCCATAGCACGTGAATTGGCAACTAGTCGGTCGCCGCTAAGTACAAGATCTGTGTACACCGGTGCGGTATATGGTTTTGATGGAATAGCACTAAAGGCATCTTTAATCTTCTGCGTTAATTCTTCCCTGCTAATTTTACCTGCTACAACCAAAAACATCCTGTTCTTATTGAGTAGCTGGTTATAATAATAACTTTTAACGCTATCTGCATTCAGGCTGCGCAATGACTTTTCATCACCGTTAGGTAAGGTGCTGTACCGGCTTTGTTTAAATACATTTTTAAAAGTCAACTGCTCTATCATTGCCTCTGGTGATGATTCTATGCGATGAATTGTTGCGAGCTGTTTGTCTTTTTCTGCAGCAAATTCCGCAGGGTCAAAAACCGGATTTACAATTGCATCTGAGAAAAGCTTCCAGCCCTGGGTAAAATATTTATTTATGCAGTCCATGCTAATCACTCCATAATCTGTGGTAGAACCGCCTGTGATGTCAATACCATACTCGTCAGACAATTCCTTATAGTCATGAACACTATAATTTTTAGTTCCACTGGTAGTTGCTGCAGCTAATGCCAACTGTTCAACACCGGCTTTTTCTGCCGGATAATTCATTACGCCGCCCCTGTAATACATGGCAATGCTCACCGTTTCTTTTTGAGTGGGTCTAAAAATTACTTTCAATCCGTCGACGTCAAAAGTAGTTGCCGTAGTCTGTGCGCCTGCAATTCCTGCAAGCATTATAAACACCAAACCTGTTATATATTGTTTCATGACTTTGTTGGTATGGTTTACTTATTGGATTTAAAAAATTCTTCTGGCTTTACACCGGCAACAAGTCCATTATGGATCATAAGGCCGGCTACATAAGGTTTGTCTTTGATGTACTTACGCACATAATCGATCAAATCTTTACGGGTTACTTTATTTAGATTTTCTTCGTAATGGGTGTAGTAATCTATTGATGCTGATGCCCACCAAAAGGAAATCAGGTGAGAATAATCTGATGTCACTTCTCGCCTTTTTACCTGTTCAATAGCCAACAGGCGCTTGGCGCGCTCAATTTGCGCGTCAGAAAGGTAATCCTGATCGTCCCACAATGCAATCTGCTTCATAATCTCCTCATAACATTCCTTAATTTTTTGAGGATTCGGACTAACCGATAAACGGATTGGCCCGGTATATTTTTGTGTATAATAACCCACATTAGCATTTTGGGCAAGCCCGGAACTGATGAGTGCCTTTTTTAATTTTGAGCCGTTCTGGTTTACAAGATAAGAAAACACATCGGCCACATAAGTCCCCAACACATCATTTCTGGTATCCGGCCCATGCCAGCTGAAAAGTATCTGAGGATCAAGTACCTTATCAGTTTTGAATACATAATAATCATTTTGCTTTAAAGGCTGCACCTCAGGGATCGGCCATTTTACAAAAGGATCGAATGTGGATGCTTTCCAGCTCCCGAAAACATTTTCTACTTCGGCAAATACCTGCGTAGCTTTTACATCACCTGCAACTACCAATACAGAATTGTTTGGCCAGTAGTATTTATTCTTTATAGAATCCATTTTCGCCGGAGTAGCCGAAAGGATAATCTCATGATTGCCGATCACATTTTTCCGCGAATAATTATTTCCCCAAAGCCTGCGGGTGTCAGCTTCTATGAAATCGAACGTCGGGTTAGATTCATGCCTGGTGAACTCTGCATTAACCACCTCATTTTCCTTCTTCATCTCTGCTGCGTTAAACAGTGGGAATCTAATCGCAGAGTTCATGAACTTCAAGCCCTCTTTAAGGTTCTGCGATGGAAGTGTAAAATAATAATTGACCACCTCTTCCTGCGTAGTCGCATTAGAGGTAATGTCCAGATCGTTACTCTTTTGCAGGAAACTGGATTCTGTGGGATAATCCTTATTTGCTGAAAAGAAGAGGTGCTCATACAAATGGCTCAGGCCATTATATTCCGGGGTTTCAGTGAATGAACCATTCCTGCAGGCTATCTCTATGGTAGCTAGCGGTACAGTACTGTCTTCAATAACCAGCACTTCCAACCCGTTTTTTAATTTCTTGAGGTACATATTTTCTGCCACCTTCTGCTGGGCAAAAAGGATGGAGGAACACATTGCAAAAGCAAGTGTCATGGCAAGTTTAGAGCGTTTCATAAGGCAGCGGGTTTAAAAAACAATGTTACTTACTTTTGCTAAGAAAACCAACCAGATCAATGATCTCCGCATTGGTCAAGGTTTCAAATAAACCATTAGGCATCATAGAAACGGGCATTACTTCACGGGATTGGATGTTCGACTTATTCAGCACTGCGGCTTCCTGACCAACAATCCGCATCGTAATCTGCCTGTCGTTCTCTGCAATGATGTTACCCGAATAGGTACGGCCATCGCGGGTAGTTACTACAACCAGCTTATAATCTTCCTGAATTTCCCCACTAGGATCCAATACATTGAACAACAGGTAATCTACTTTTGAGCGGTTAGACCCGGTAAGATCGGGGCCGATTATCCCGCCTTCACCATACATTTTATGACAACTGCCGCAGGTACGCTTAAATAATAAATTCCCTTTAGTCAAATTGGCTTTATCCAGTGCCTGAGGTGTAAGCAAATCACGGTATTTTTTATAAGCAAGTTCATTAGAAGGCAATTGGTCTATCGGTCCCCAGATTTCTACAAACCCGCTTCCAACAACTCGCCTCAACTGTCTTGCCACACTGGCTGGCACATCACGCTTCTCAATAGTTTTATTTTTAATAGCCTGGGCCAGTATCCATCCCGATCTTGATCGTGCTGCAAGGGTCTCAATGGCAGCTGCTTTATCTTTTTCAGTAAACTGCGGATATTTCTTTAATAGTAGTTGAGCCATACGCTCATCATCAAAGTTTGCTAGTGCCCTTATGGCATCAGTACGCAAGTCTTTATCGTCCAGCAACAGAGACAGGTCTCTCAACAATTCTGTACGCTGCTGGGAACCTAATGCCAGCAGGGCCTTGCGCCGTTCTGCAAGATTGGCGCCCTTATTACGCAATGTTGTAAAGTATTGCGTTGCAGCTTCTGTATCGCCAAAAAACTGGGCTATTTCTAAAGAGAGCGTTTTATTTCGTCCACCTTGTGCCTGTAGTTTGGCATAAGTGGTTTTCCAGTCGACAGGCGTTTTTAAATCAGTGCGCCCTTCCAACCCATCGCGCAGGCCGCTAACCATAGCAGTGTCTACATTATTTTGTTTGCTCATCCAACTAACCAATGCATTCGTCGCATCTGCATCAGTAACCCTTCGCGCTACAAACTTTTTAATCATACTAAGTTTCCCCTGGGCCGCCATATCCAACGCCCTACCTGGTTCTTTTGCCACAAGTGGTTCAATACCATACCACAACATTTTCGGTAAATTGTGGTCGTGCTCATCTTCTCCATGTTTTAGCAGGGCTGATGCGAGCGCCCAGCGCTTTGCCGGAGTTATACGTTGTAATGCAGACGTTAAATATAGTCGCACTACAGGAGATTGCTCCTGCCCTGCCATTTGCTCAAATCTGTTGATAACCTCAAGCGTAGGCTCAACATCCTGAGATAATAGCTGTACTGCCCATCCCCTAATGTAAGCCTCTTTTTCTGCTAACATTCCCATCAGTTGCGCTGAGCTTAATGAATTACAAACGTAGAGCGACCATAATGCCCTCAACCGATAGTCTACATTTGCATTGTCCTTAAATATCTTCCACAACGCTTCCGTTGTGCCTTTCTTTAATTGCTTTTTATAGGCCCTGTTCTGCAAAATCAAGCGTGCCCTTCTGGAATGCCAGTCACTTTTACTAAGTTGTAAGGCCACCAGGTCTTTATCGGCAAGCTTGTTTAAATCCACATACCTGTTTTTGAAATCTGTAGCCAATGTCGTTTTCGGCGCAATGCGGAATATCCGTCCTGTTTCCTTGTGCAAAACGGAGCCGCCACAGATATCGGCATCATGCCAGTCCAATACGTACAAGTCACCATCCGGACCAACGGAGGTACTGAACCCTACCCATTGGGCATTGTTGGCCGACATCAGGTCGTCGCCATGCGTGCCAACAAATCCTGATCCGCTTGGCTTCAACACATCGGTAAGTATGGCGTGTTCATGAATATTGGCCATGAATATCCTGCCTTGCTGGTCTTGCGGAAAAGCGTCCGACTGGTATATACTAGCCCCGCCATGTGCAGAACGGTGACTATGGTCGGCAATAGTTTTAATATCAGTATAAGTGTAAGGATTAAAATGCTGGCCGCCCTGCCTATGGTAAATACCACCTGGAATAATGTACCACAAGTGAGGGATTACACAAGCGGTGATAAATATCTGTCCCTTAGCATCATAATCAATCCCCCATGGGTTACTAAAGCCATGTGAAACTACTTCAAACTTATCCTTTAACGGATGATAACGCCATACACCCCCATTGATGTCGACACCCTCACCCCGCAGTATTTCATCATCAGGAAACGGCTCCTTGTGACTATATAACTTTCCTTTACCTGTTGGCTTACGTATGCGGGAAGGTGTAGCAAAACCCTGGCAACCATATAGCCAGCCATCAGGGCCCCAATGGAAACTGTTGAGCGTTTCGTGGCGGTCACGAATACCCCAGCCTGTAAGCCTGACTTCAATATCTGCCATATCAGCCTTATCATCATGATTTTTATCAGGAATGAAAAGTAAGTTAGGCGGTGCTCCAATAAATACTCCATCAAAACCCACAGCCATTGCAGCAGGAAACGGTATTCCTTCGGCAAATACCTTTTTGGTGTCGGCTTTACCATCATGATCGGTATCTTCTAATATTAAAATGCGACTGTTGCCATCGTTTGAGAACCCTGAAGAACGCGACTCATAGTCCCGGTTTTCCGCTACCCAAAGTCGGCCCTTATCATCCCAGCAAAATGCCATCGGTTGTGTAATCATAGGTTCGCCAGCATATACATTTGCCATAAAACCCTCTTTCAGAGTCATTGCCTTGACTGCCTCTTCGGGTGAAAGAAACTTGGCGTCCATGCCCTCTTTTTTAGCAAGTGTCCATAAATCGACAGTTGCCCAGGATGGATCTTTCCCTGCAAATTTAGCCCATAGGTTATTTATTTGTAAGTCGTTAAACTCTCCTGTGTAAATAACCAGTTGATGTTTAACTGTTTCAGTCTCACCTTTCTTAAGGGTCCAGTCTGCATCACGCACCCTCACCGGACCAACACCCATTTGTTCGTCTACGCGCCATTTTTGCGGATAACCTTTATTATCAGGATGATCTAGAATAGCAATATGCGCACGGTCTGCACGGCCTTCCACCTGCATAGCAACATCTACCCATGTGGACGGCTGACCCTCCGCTTTTTGATTGTGCTGCCGGGCGGCATTCACGACATCTGCATCCATACCTGTTTTCCATGGCATTCGAAGAAATAAACCACCGTAAGCATATTTTGCAATGGTCAGGTCTGTTTTGGCCTCGCCTTTCCAGTCAAGTGTAAGAAAGAATTTACCCTGCGCTTCATGCATGGTCCAATTCTGTACCTCAGTCATCAAAGTCGCCCCTTTTTCATCCAACAGGTCGTAAACAGTTTGCCATCTTACAGCAGTGCCCTCTTTATCAATAATTCTTGCGGCCACTTTTTTCCAATAGCCGTTACCAGGATTGGCAAAATAGTTTCGGCCGTTTACACTTGTTAATCCCCAGTATAGGCCTGTTTGATGCTTATGGTGCTCCGGACTGAATTCTGTCAAAGTGCCCTTTCCGTCAGGCGAAGCTATAGGGTGAATGTACGGCCTGAAGTTCTCGCCCGCGTTTTGCACCAGCACAACTGTTTTGTTATCTGTTCTGGTGACGGTAATGGTACCTGTCTGTTCATTCTGCGCTGCTTGCAGCATGACGGCATCCTGATGAAAATTGGAATTTCTTAGCTGACTAAACCAGAATACTAAAAAAAAAGTAACGAAAAGCAGTACGGATTTTAACATTATCAGACGGGTTTGGTTAGTTCCCCGTCTCTAAAAATATGATTTATTTAGGAAATCCGACAGTTAGGCTACAATTTCCACTCAGGGCGTTCGAAATGGCAAGTATAACCGTAGGGGTTTTTCTGCAGATAGTCCTGATGCTCTTTTTCAGCGCTCCAAAAATCACCTGCAGGCACAACCTCTGTCACAATTTTACCCGGCCACGTGCCAGAAGCATCCATCTCAGCAATTAAAGCTAATGCAGTTTCGTGCTGCTGCTCATCTAAATAAAAAATGGCAGAGCGGTAAGAGGTACCGATATCATTTCCCTGGCGATTCTTTGTGCTGGGGTCATGGATCATAAAGAAATACTCAAGGAGTTTACGATAAGATAACTGTGCAGGATCAAAAACGACCTCAATCCCCTCTGCGTGTGTGCCGTGGTTACGGTAAGTAGCATTTGGAACATCACCGCCGGTATAACCAACTACTGTCGAAATCACGCCTGGATAATGACGTATCAATTCTTCTACTCCCCAAAAACAACCGCCAGCTAAAATGGCCTTCTCATTATTCATATATCTTTCCTATGTCAATGCATAAAGATAAGAAGCCTGATAATAAATTGCAATTGTATCCTGCCAGATGTGACATTAAAAAGGTAATTTTAGATTCCAGAGCAACAAAACCATGATCTTTAAACAACTGGGTTGTCTTTATTTATTTGCATGCAGTTTAACCTGTGTAGCGCAAACCTACAAACCGGCAACTTTTACAGACCTAGAGCGACAAGAAAAGATCGCTGCTGTTTTTCCGCTGATCGACAAAATCTATAAAGAATTTGCTGAGAAAAATCATTGGCCGGGTACTGCCTACGGATTGGTCGTGGACGGAAAATTAGTCCACAAAAGTGGTATTGGCTATACAGATATAGCAAACAAGATTGCCGTGACCCCAAAATCAGTATTTAGAATTGCATCCATGACTAAGAGCTTTACTGCTATGGCAATATTGAAGCTGCGTGATGAAGGCAAACTTAAATTGGACGATCCCGCTTACTTGTATATTCCGGAGATGAAAGCCATAAAATATCCAGGCAAGGATGCCACCCCTATCACCATACGGCATCTGCTTACCCATGGGGCAGGGTTTCCGGAAGACAATCCCTGGGGAGATCGCCAGCTTGCTGTAAGTGATTCTGAGTTGATGTCTATTTATAAAAATGGTGTTTCCATGTCTACCATCCCCGGCAAGGGTTATGAATACAGCAATCTTGGTTTTGCAACTCTTGGGTACATTATTAAAAATGTTTCCGGAAAAACTTACCAGGCTTACATTACCGAAAACATCCTGAAACCGTTAGGTATGAGGCATACCTACTGGGAATATTCCGATGTACCCAAAAATCTATTAGCACTTGGTTATCGATGGATAGACAACAACTGGACTGAACAGCCAATGCTTCATGATGGTGCTTATGGAGCAATGGGAGGTTTGTTGACATCTATCGAGGATTTTAATCTTTACCTCAGTCTGCACCTTAATGCATGGCCGGAAAGAGACGACGAGGATTTAGGCCCAATTAAACGGAACGCTATTAGGGAAATGTCAAATCCCTGGAATATGGGGGATATGAACTTAAACGCCAAATTAACAACAGGAAAACCATGTCCGGTTATTAGCGCCTATGGTTACGGAATACGCTGGGTAAGAAATTGCGATAACATTGTCTATGCTGGGCACACAGGAGGTTTACCTGGTTTTGGTAGCCAATGGAATATCCTGCCTGAATATGGAATTGGGATCATTTCTTTCGCAAACCTTACCTATGCCAATTCTGGTTATGTAAACAAGCAGGTGCTGGACACCATAATTGCTTTAACAGGTATTAAACCACGACTACTGCCTGCTTCAGCTATTTTGGAAACCCGTAAAAATGAATTGGTTAAAACTATTTTAAACTGGGACAACGCAGCTAATAGCGGCATATTTGCCGGAAACTTCTTTATGGATTACTTTCCAGATCGATTAAAACGGGAAACAGCGGAAGCTTTTGCACAAGCAGGCAAAAGAGTGAGTATTGGAGAGCTCGTAGCAGAGAACCAATTGCGCGTATACTTCATTATGAAACATGAAAAAGCAAGAATCAAGATTAGTTTCACACTTACTCCGGAGAACCCACCGCTGATCCAGGAATATCGTATGGAGGTATTAAAATAATTCGCTAATGGTGGCATAATTTAGCACAACACTACCTTAAACCTTCGCAGTCCATTAATTAAACCATAAAGCAATGTTAGATAATACTTGCATGGTTTAATGCGATCTGTTATATTCGCAGCCTGCTGGGGGCAGTTTTGGGCTCCTCCAGTGCGATTTATAGATCCCTTAAAAAAATTTAAAATGGAAAACTTTCAAAAATTACAAGAACTGGTTGCTTCTGTTGAGGCTGACGCAGAAAAATTCTACAACGCAGGAAACAGTGCTGCAGGTACTCGTGTACGTAAAGGCATGCAAGATCTTAAAAACCTTGCTTCAGAAATTCGTAAAGAAGTTACTGACAAAAAGAACAGCAAATAATCAAACGCTGTTTTGGGAATATAAAGTCCAGACGGGTACAACCTACCAGTCTGGACTTTTTTATTTTAGTTAAATTACCAGTCGAGCTTTATTAGAGAAACGCCCTGCCGGGGTAAAGCAAAATTGAGATCAAGCTTACCATTGGTTATTTTATGTTTTACTGGTGGGTTAAGCATCTTTAACTGGCCCGCCCGCTCCAGTTCTGCAATTTGAAGATTGGTAGGTTTTTGCGGAGCGCCCATCTTTTTCCAAACCTCATAAGAATTACTGTGCTCATCATCAATGCGGTAATGAGTAAGTGTTACCAGCCTATTGGGCAAATCATAGATTACTGTCTTAATGTTTTCAGGTGTGCCTTTTACATCTGCATCATGATAGTTCCAAATCATCACTGCCGCAGTATTTGCCCCTTTGCTGGCCAGCACGCCAATGTCAGTTTGCTTTCCCCTAACGCTGGAATCCATCACCAATTTCAACGGATACATTCTACTACTGCTTGCCTGAACCCTATCGCCACTCATTTTACCAAACATCCTGAACACATTCAACACCGGCTTATCTACCCCATTAGTGGCCAGGTCGCGAAAGCCAAAGAACCAGGGCTGATCTTCAAATTCAAAACTCCATGAAACAGCGCCTTTAAAGTTAATTCCATATAGATCTTCCAACTCATACTTCCTTGCAAATGTTGCTGCCGTATAGCTGGAATACATTGTGCCGTTACGGTATGCATTTTCTTTATTGGTTGCCATCCCACAAGCCGCACAGCCTTCAGGATCAGATTCGCCAATAATCAGCGGGAGCGACTTGGTTTGTGGATAAGCAGCTGCTATTTTGAAACCGGCATCAATATCGCGAAGCTGAGGCGAGGCATTCATCCAAACAGTTCCTTTTATAACCCGTGGCGAACCCTTTGCATGAAAACTAAACAGGTCCAACGGCGCCCCAATTTTGCCTGTCGCATAATTAGTATCCGCAATACAGTGTTTGATAAAAGCATTGGCCCATTGCTGTGCATTTTTGCTGGATGTGGCAGCAATGTTTAACCCTCCAATTTTAGCGGTTGGTAAAGCCCGCTTTACGCCATCAGCAGCGTAGTCGTACAGCTTAAAAAATTCTTGTTGGGTCCCTTTCCAATAACCGTTAGGTTCGTTCCATACTTCCCAGTACCAGCTTTCAACCTCTTTCTTGCCGTATCTTTCTACACTGTGTTTAACCCAATTGTAAACCAGATCGCCCCATTTCTTATAATCTTTTGGCGGATAAGCCCAGCCCGTTATGATGTCACTGTAGGGATCCCCAGGCTTCCAGTGATGCCTGTAAGGTTCAGGGTGTGTCGACAATGCCTGAGGCATAAAACCTATTTGGGCAAATGGTTTCATTCCCCTTTTTATAAACGTATCGAAAATACTGTCGATAATTTTCCAGTTATAAATTGGATTACCATTAGCATCTTCTTTGTAAGCATCTGTTGAGCCCCATTTTAATGCAGCCTGCCCATCTCCTGTTACCAGTAAACTGTGTGTTCTCACATAGACAGGAATTTTGCTGATGGCAGCAAGCTCAGTCAGCAGTTTTTTACCGTCCTTCATGTACGTATAATTGGGCTCGTCGTATCCAAACCATGCCCACACCGGTTTCATAGGTGCTTTTTTCTTAGCGAGATGAATTTCTATCTGCGCATCAGTCGACGGACTTTGCGAAAACCCGCTGCTCGGCCCTAATATCAGCACTAATAGTATAAAACATTTCAACAGTTTGCGCATAATTAATTGTTGAGGTCGGCTTGCAACCCTCTGCTCAAACTTACTAAAAGTATTGCTGCAACCGAGCCAGGTATTGCTGATTGCTAGACATTAAAAAAAAGGTATTTTTCATTGATTGCAACGAATGCCGTTATTGCATGGAAACAAATTGTCATTGCGAGGAACGAAGCAATCCTTCATACAGATTGCTTCGTTCCTCGCAATGACTACCCCCTAACTACTCCCCCGCAATGACTATCCCTCAAAACAACAACAACAACAACAACTACAACAATAACAACAACAACACCAACCTCACTCCCTTTTAAAACCCTAACCCCTATTCCTTAAACCAGCTAACACCGGCGCCTTCCATTGACATCTTCCTCAACTTTTTCAAAGCATTTGACCGTAATTGCCTTGCGCGTTCCTTTGTTAATCCAATTGCCTCGCCAACGCCACGGTCATTTAAAGCATTGCTTCCACCCAGGCCAAAATATAACTTCAAAACAATTTGCTCTCTTGGCAATAACTGCGATATTAAACTATTCACATAGCTTTGATTGTGGTTGTGATCTATCCAATTAGTCACTAATTCTCCGCTATCGGGATCTTCCAGGTATTCTAAAATACTCACATTATTATCTTGCGATCCTGGAATTTTATCATCCAGGTAAGCCCCTCTGGCGTTGCAAAGAATGACATCCTTAATCTGTGCCGGAGTTTTGTCTACGTTTTCTGACACCTCCTCTGCGGTAGGTTCTCTTTCAAGGAGTTGCTCCAGTCGCTGACTTTCAGTTTTAATCCTGCTCATGTCCATTTGCTGGTTAACAGGCAGCCTAACCGTACGCTGGTGCTCACTTAAAGCACTTAGCATCGCCTGCCGTATCCACCATACAGCGTAAGAAATGAACTTAAATCCCCTGGTATCGTCAAAACTTTTAGCGGCGCGGATCAGGCCAAGGTTTCCTTCACTAATCAGATCTCCCAGGCTAAGTCCGTTATTTTGATACTTTTTAGCACAGGAAACCACAAAACGCAGGTTTGCTGAGACCAACTTTTCCAGGGCAGCCTTGTCGCCGTTTTTGCTCTTTTGTGTTAAAAGTATTTCCTCTTTGGCATCTATCAATCCAATAGCGGATATTTCCTGAAGATATCGTACCACAGAGTCTTCATCCCGACTGGTTATAGAAGTTACAATTTTAAACTCACGCATGCCTCTAAAGATTTGATTTATCGAACAAATCTCTTGGTTTATATAATACTAAAAATGCTGGCCCATATAATCAGTAATTTTTATGAAAATATTAGAGTATCACCAAATTTTATTCTGTAAAAATCAAAATTAAGCGTGTAAAACATGTCTTTTTTCAGTTGATTGGCGAAATAATTGGCACATAGCGTACATTTTACACTATTCGATTTTCAAGCTATTCTGCGCAAAACACGTTTTCATACCTAGTGACCTGATTAACCTACAATTTCTCCTCATCTTAATAGCTACAGGAATAAAACCATATAGTGCCCGGTATTGGTATACATATTGACTACCCTATAAATCGAAATAAACCTATGAACCAACACGCTACAACAAGGAAATCCATCATTCCCCGTTTGATGCTCATATTAGGCTTAGCTATACTCTTGGGTGTCGAGGGTTATTTTGGCTATGAGCTATATAAGCTTTCCGAACAACAGGAAGAAATTAAAGAAGATTACTCCAACATCAATAACATCACCTTCGGACTATTTTCTGTAGATCAATGGCGGGATAAAGTTTCTGGTATCGTCAACCATCAGGTGCGCGATTTTAAGATGACCCCTAAGCAAAAGAAAGAGCTGCGTGTGGAGGTAGAACAGATCATCCTGGCGTTAATCGACAAGGCGGAAGCGCTGGTAAACAAACCAAAGAAAACTATTGGCGGCAAAATAAAGAAGTTTGCCATTAAAACGTTTGTAAACACCGACAAAATAAGGGCGCAGGTGCCAGGTTTTGCTACCACCATCATGGCGAAGGTTGACAATCCTGACAACAAAAAACAGCTTAGCAAAATGGCCATGTCCAAATTCGACGCCCTGGAGCATACGAAGTATGTCGACAGCACACTGGCTGTAACATTAGCTGCCACACAAAAAGTCTATAAAAAATATAAGGTTTCCTCTGTTGACGAATTGAACAGTAAGTTAATGTCCTCCCTGGCCAAAATAAGGACTGCAACATACAACTACTCATTTGCCATGCTGGGCTGCATCGTTATTGTACTTTCTCTCTGGTGGATCTTTAGAAAACGAAGAGACCTGCACGCAACCTTGTTTATCATGTCACTGTTATTTGCTTTTATCCTGCTTGCAATAGGTTTAATGGCTTCCATGATAGAGGTAGATGCCCGGATTAAAACCCTCGACTTTGTGCTCCTTGGGGAACACGTTATTTTCCAAAATCAGGTACTGTTCTTCCAGAGCAAAAGCATCATGGATGTAGTTATGGTACTCATCGCACAGCCGAAGATCGATTCTGTGCTTGTGGGTGTCTTAATATTGGTATTCAGCATATTATTCCCAATTATGAAGCTCAGTTCCACAGGAATTCATCTCTTAGGTAGAAAAAGCATAGCGGAGAACAAAGTGATCAAATATTTCGCATTCCAATCTGGAAAATGGAGCATGGCGGATGTTATAGTAATTGCAATCCTCATGGTTTACATCGGCTTGAATGGATTGCTGGACAGTCAGTTAAAGGGCCTGAACATCAAAAGCGAATTCTTAACGGTGATAACCACCAACAACACAGCACTACAACCGGGCTACATTATCTTTATCAGTTTCGTATTATATGGACTGGTTTTATCAACCATATTAAAATTTATAACGCCACATGACTCCCACTAGAAAATCGATACTGCCAAACCTCCTGCTTTTAGCCGGATTAAGCATCTTGCTATGCAGCGAAGCCTATTTTGGGTATCAGGTCTACACCCTCTCCCACAAACAGGAAAGGATAAAGGAAGATTACAGCGTAGCAAACAACATTACATTCGGGGTTTTTTCCGTTGATCAATGGAGAGAAAAAATAGCCGCTGTTGTGGATGGAAAGGTGAATACGTTTGAAATGACCGCTGCACAGAAGAAGGCACTTCAGCAAAAAGTAGAGCAGCAATTAGATGGATTGGTTGACAAGACCGTTGCTGAGATCAATAAACCCAAAAAAGGTTTGGGCGCCAAGCTAAAAAAGCTTGCGTTTAATGCTTTTGTAGATACGGATGAAATCCACGCCCAGGTACCATCCTTTGCCAGGACTATTGTAAACAGGTTGAACAGTCCGGCCAGCACGAAAAGGCTAAAAAGTATTGCGACAAGCAAGATGGACGAGCTGGAAAAAGAAACCTACGACAATACACAATTGGCCAGTGCTACCGTAACCAGGCATATTTACAAAAAATATAAAGTTAATAATGCGGCAGCATTCGATAAAACTGTAAGCACTCAGCTAACTGACATTGGTAAAAAAACTAACACCTACATGTACGCTATGCTGGGCTGTGTTGCCTTCGCGTTGTGTTTATGGTTACTAATGCGTAAGCAGGTCTATTTACACACAACAATGTTTATCTTATCCCTTCTGTTTGCCTTTGTATTACTGGTGGTTGGCGTTACCTCTACCATTATTGAAGTAGACGCGCGAATTCAGTCGCTAAACTTTACCCTGCTTGGTGAAAAGCTAGCCTTCACTAACCAGGTGTTGTTTTTCCAAAGCAAAAGTATTCTTGGAATAGTAACGGCTTTAATTGAGCAACCTAAGCCAGACGCTGTGTTGGTTGGCGCATTAATCTTCCTCTTCGTTATCGTTTTACCTATAGTGCGCATGATCGGCAAGGGCATACACATTTGGGGAAAAGAGACTTATGCTAAAAACAAAGTGATCAGGTTCCTGGCCTTTGACCTGGGTAAATGGGACATGGCCGATGTAATGGTAGTAGGTATTGCAATGACCTATATTGGCCTGAACGGGATATTACAGAGCCAGCTATCTAACTTAAATATTAAGGAAGAACTGCTGTCAACAGTAACCGTTAACTACACGTCTTTACAGCCTGGCTATTATATTTTTGTGGGCTATGTGGTTTATTCGGCCATTCTATCATTGGTATTGGAACGCATTGATACCAATGAGCCTAAGCTTGATGAATAGAATTAGTCTTAAACTTTCTTAGGAGGAAGATCAAAAGCAATGGCTTCATGCTCAAAATGACCATTGTGAGCACCGTCACAGAAAGGCTTATTTTTAGATAGGCCACAACGACAGATAGACAGAACTGTACGTCCCTGAAGACCGTACTCGTTACCATTTCTATCCACGATTTCAAAATCGCCTTCTATTTTTACTGATCCGTTATTGTTAATGGTAAGCTTTGTTTTTGACATCTGAATTGCTATTTGACTTCAAAAGTAAATCAATAGACGTTGCTTTCAGAAAATTATTCTAATTTAGAAACGTTCTGTAACCATTGGGCCAAATGGTAAATAATTCTGTCTTTTTTGGCGAAAAAGACCATCCAGGCAAACAAGCATAACCAGAAAAGACATCGTGCTGGTATCCAAGGGTATCTATTGTATAAAGACTGTATAAAGACAGGCTTTGGGTCAGGTTATGTTCAGGTCTTGTTCAGGTCTTCTTCAGGTTAGGTTCACCTTTGGCCGATGGTAACCTGAGCCGAACCTGAACCTAACCTGAGGAGGACCTGACGATGGTACTTTCTTTACTCAAACTTTTGATAGTGGTTCCATTGGGGTTTTTAAGAGCTGTATGCACCTACCAGTCAGGCATTATATACACCATACCACTAAGCATGGTTTTTTTATGAACTTCAGGAGTAAACAAATTACTTAGGCACCTAACTAGCGTATATTGAACCAGATGTCCGCTTAAAATGATGGTTGGTTAGACTAATATTTTTTATAACTTAAAGGGTTATAAGTTTATGCGTCACCAAATATTATTTTACGTTGTTTCTTTATTGCTCACCATCCCCGTTTGCGGATTTGGACAAGTTGTGCCAAAAATCCCTGTGGCACCAGCTATGTTGTTTCAAGTTGGCGGCCAGAATGCGGATATCGCTTCATCCAACATCAAAAGTGATGCTCAAGGGAATACCTATCTTACAGGCAAAATAGCAGACAGAACTAAAACAATTGATTCTTATCCTTCTCCGGGACCTTTTGAATTTTATTATGGTGGTTTTATTGCTAAATACAGCGCCGCTGGAGCCCTCGATTGGGTAAAGCCATTTATGGGTGAGGGGAATGACCTTGATATTGACATTAATGGGAACATCACCGTGATTGGTAGGAAACCTTCACCCAACGTGAGTCCCGACAATGTAAATCGTTATGATGATGCTTTTATTTTGCACTTTGACAACAATGGAAACCTTTTGTGGGAGAAAGTAATTAAAAGCGGCACCAAAGTTATACCAATAGACCCAGACAGGTTGCGGATATACTTTGATTTACAAACAGGATATGATGTGGCCAGCGACGATGCAGGGAACTTAGTTGCTGTTTATCGGATTGGGGGATCACCAGACGTTGATGGGATAATTACAGCCAAGGGAACTTACGATGGTTTGGTAGTAAAGTATGATACTAACGGTAATATCCTATGGAAATTCAACCTTGGATCAACAGGCACAACTAATAATGTAGCGCTGCAAGCATTGGTTGATAAAGATAATAACATTATTGTAGCAGGTCACACCGATGGTACGGTTGACTATAATCCACTGGGTACGCCGGTTAATGTTAACGCAGACAATACCATATTTATAGCAAAATATTCACCTGCCGGCATTTTAATATGGATTAAGACTATTAATGCAAATGCGACCAATAACAACATCAAGCTGGCTTTAGATGGTCAGGATAACATTTATATAAATGGTTCCTCTAGCAATACATTAGATTTTGGCATAGGACCAGAACAGTCTAAAGGACTACAGGATATGTTTTTTGCAAAATATTCTTCGCAAGGAAATTTATTGTATCATAAAAGTATGTATGGACCAGATGCTACTCTGCTTAATGCTGGCCTGGCAATAGGGTCAGATAACAGTTTATACCTAACTGGTAATTTTATTGGAAAAGTCGACTTTGATCCATCTGCAGCTGTAGCCGAACTCAATACAGGTGGTGGTACTGGTCTATTTTTGGCCAAATACGATGATAATGGCAACTATCAATGGGCATTTCGCATATCGCCAATTATGGGTGGTAATATTGGTGGTGGATTGCGCCTTAACAATGGTTTTGAATACTATGATCGTGGAGTTCAGGACATAACTGTCAATAGCAGCGATGAAATATATTTAACTGGCGCGTTTCAAAATACAGTTAATTTCAATGGTACGGGTTGTGGTATCAATAGCATGACTGCCATATCCCTGGATCCTATTAACAGAGGACTTACAGACATGTTTGTTGTGCGTTACGCGCCAACAATAGAAATACCAATTACCAATAATACTGCAACGGCACCAGTTGCAACTGTTATTTGCCCTGACGTTGATCCGGGTATTATTATAGGTAGCATACCAGTTGGTGATAATTATACCTACCAATGGCAGCAATCATTAGATAATAGAATCTTCACGGATATCACAGGTGCGGTATCGAAAGATTTTGATCCGCCGGTTCCATCTGCAACAACTTATTACCGGCGCAGGCTAGTTACTTCAGAATGTGCGGTGCTCAATGTAAGTAATGTCGCTACAATAACCCTATTAAAGGCTGCAATACCCAATTCCATCACCGCTCCGGCTGAATTAAGTTTTTGCAATGCCGGCGATGTTGGTTTTATGCTTGGCTCAATTCCGGAAGTCGATGGTATTGTTAATTATCAGTGGCAGCTGTCAACAGATAATATTAATTTTACAAATATAACCGGTGCCACAAGAAAAGATTATGACCCGCCACCAATAACTGTCACTACCTCTTACCGCCGGGTGCTCACATACAATCCCTGCAGTATTGCCACACCAAGTGATACCGTAACAGCTATCATTGTTTATGTGCCTATCCCAACAGTATCGGCCGAGGAAACCGTTTGCATAGGCAATAGCGTAACGCTAACTGCTACCGGCGGCATTCGGTACGCATGGTCGCCTGCTTTAGGACTCTCTGCGACGGATATTGCATCGCCAATGGCAAAACCGACCGCAACCACTAACTACACCGTGACGGTTTTTAATGGTAATTGCATTACTGCGCTACAAGTGAAAGTGATAGTAGTAGCCAAGCCTACGGTAAATGCAGGCGCTGACAAGGAAATAATGAATGGCAGCAAAGTGCAGCTCGATGCTCAGATAACTGATTCAGAGGGTGCTACCTATAGTTGGACACCGGCAACATATTTAGATAACCCTGCGATTGCCAACCCGGTGGCAAGCCCTACCCAACAAATTACCTACCGGCTTACGGTAAAATCGGCAAATGGGTGCTTTTCTGAGAGTGATGAGGTAACAATCAACGTTCGCGAAACGCTTATAATACCAAATGCTTTTACACCTAACGGCGATGGGATAAATGATTTTTTAATCATTCCAGGCCTAGACTCTTATAAGCAAAGCAAGCTGACAATTTTCAACCGCAACGGTCAGCCGGTATTCAAGGGCCTCGCACACCTAAAACCCTGGGATGGCACTCACAATGGTAAGCCACTGCCTGTTGGTACGTATTACTATGTGATTGAACTCAATAACTTTGAGCATAAAAGACTATCGGGTTATATTTCCTTGATGAAGTAAAACACCTCTATGGCATCCGCTAGCGACTTCGCTAAAAGATAATTGGCTGCGTAGAATAATTTTTTTAACTTGATGGCTAATAAGCTCATGCGCCGCCAAATATTATTTTACGTTATTGCCTCATTGCTCACATTACCAATTTGCGGGCTTGGACAAATTAAGCCGAAAGTGCCTGTAGCACCAGATATGTTGTTTGCTATTGGTGGCGAAGATGCCAATGTCTCGGCATCTAATATGAAAGTTGATCCTCAGGGCAATACTTATGTTACGGGTTTTTTTAGCGACAGATACAACGCACTTGATTTCGACCCTTCTGAAGGGGAAACAAAGCTGGGAATGGAGTATAGCAGCTTTATTGCAAAATACAGCGCCGCTGGTGCCCTTGTTTGGGTAAAGCCATTTACGGGTGAAGGGTATGGACTGGATATCGACCGTACCGGTAACCTAACAATTATTGGCAGAAGAGCTTCTCCTATAGTACGACCCGATAATGCAAATGGATATGCAGATGCTTTTGTTAGGCATCTTGACAAAGATGGCAACTTATTATGGGAAAAATTGATTGAAAGCGGAACCAAAGATATACCAATTGACCCCGACAGAGTCCGTTTATATCAGGATGCGCAAACAGGGTACAAAGTTTCCAGCGACGATGCCGGAAATTTGATCGGTGCATTTTCATTTGGGGGATCACCAGACGTTGGTGGGATAATTACAGCCAAGGGAACTTATGACGGTTTGGTGGTAAAGTATGATTCCAATGGTAATGTGCTCTGGAAGTTCAACCTTGGATCAACAGGCACATTTAATAATACAGCGCTGGAAGCACTGGTTGATAAAGAGAATAACATTATAGTTGCAGGCTACACAGATGGTACTGTTGATTACAATCCACTAGGTACGCCTGTAATCGTTACCGCAGACAACACTATTTTTATAGCTAAATATAATGCTTCCGGCATATTACAGTGGATCAAGACCATTAATGTGAATACAACCAGGAACAATATTAGGCTGGTTTTAGATGGTCAGAACAATGTTTATATCAATGGTTCGTCTTCCAATACAATTGATTTCGGGGTGCCACCAATATTAACAACACGGAGTTCTCAGGATCTATTTATTGCAAAATATTCTTCAGGTGGAAACTTGTTGTATCATCGAAGTATGGGTAGTGAAGGCACCACCATGCTTAACTCTGGAATAACAACAGGTTCAGATAACAGTTTATACCTTACCGGAAGTTTTAACGGGACAGTAGACGTTGATCCGTCTGCAGCTGTAGCCCAGCTCAAGTCCACCAATACCGCCAACATGTATTTGATTAAATATGATGACAATGGCAACTATCAATGGTCATTTACTTTACCGGGTTTTAGCTACCTTCCCAATTTACTTAACCTTACCTATGCTGGTGATATAGTAAGAGTTGGAGCCCAGAATATATATGTAGATAGCAGTGATAAAATATTTGTAAATGGTGTGTTTGCATCAACAATTAATTTTAATGGTACTGGATGCGGGATCAATAGCCTTACTGCAAAAAACATTAACAACCCAGCAGGTAAATTCAACGATATGTTTGTTGTACGTTACGCGCCAACATTAGAAATACCGGTTACCAACAATACGGCAACGGAACCAGTTGCCACCGATATTTGCCCTAACGTTGATCCGGGTCTGATCATCGGTAGCACACCCGTCGGCAGTGATTTCACCTACCAATGGCAGGAATCATTGGATAACAGGACATTTACAGATATTAGCGACGCGGTATCAAGAGATTTCGATCCGCCGGTTCCAGATGCAACAACTTATTACCGGCGTAGACTAGTTACTTCAGAATGTGCCGTGCTCAATGTTAGCAATGTAATTACAATAACCCTTTTAAAAGCTGCAACGTCCAATACCATTACCGCTACTACCGAGACCAGTATATGCAATACTGGTGATGTTGGTGTCCTTCTTGGCTCATTTCCAGAAGCTGTTGGTAAGGTAGATTACCAGTGGCAGCTATCAACAGATAATGTTAATTTTACAGATATTACCGGTGCCACAAGAAGAGATTACGACCCGCCGATTATTACTACCACTACCTCTTATCGCCGGCTGATCACAAACATACCGTGTAATATTGGAACGCCAAGTGATACGGTTACAATTAACGTCGTATATGTACCTGTACCAACAGTATCTGCCGAGCAGACTGTTTGTGTGGGCAATGACGTAACGCTAATTGCTACCGGCGGGATTCGGTACGCGTGGTCGCCTGCTTTGGGTCTCTCAGCAACAGATGTTGCATCGCCAATAGCAAACCCGACTACAACCACAAACTATACGGTTACCGTTTTTAATGGTAATTGCATTACTACATTACAGGTGAGAGTTGTAGTGGTACCCAAGCCAACTGTTAATGCCGGAGCTGACATAGAAATAACGAAGGGCGGTAAGGCGCAGCTTAATGCCCAGATTACTGATATAGAAGGCGCAACCTACAGCTGGGCACCGGCAACCTACCTGGATAACACTGGCATTGCCAATCCGGTGGCATCCCCTAATGCCAGTATTACCTATAAGCTTACGGTAAAATCTGCAAATGGATGTTTTACAGTTAGTGATGATGTTGTTGTAAACGTTCGTGAGCAATTCGTTATTCCCAATGTTTTTACACCTAACGGCGATGGGATAAATGATGTTTTAGCGATTCCGGGCCTGGACACTTATAAGCAAAGTATTTTGACGATTTATAATCGTAACGGTCAGTCAATATTTACAAGCCTTGCGCACCAAAAGCCCTGGGATGGAACCCATAGCGGTAAGCCACTGCCTGTGGGCATCTATTATTATGTAATTGAACTAAACGATTTTGAACATAGACGCTTATCGGGTTATATTTCCTTAATGAAGTGATACATTAATTCCATCCATTTCCTGATAATTTGTAATAATAACCTCAGAGAATATTTCCCGCACGATGTTTGCATATACCTATGCAAACATATAATTATGAAATCAAAATTTTTCGTATTCGCTGTCCTCGGATTAGCATTACTTATCAATAAACCGGCACAAGCACAAATAACAATTAATATCGGATCTCAGCCTTTATGGGGACCAACAGGATATGATCATGTAGATTATTATTACCTGCCTGATATTGATACCTATTATAATGTGCCAACAAAGCAATACATCTATCAAACGAACAATAATTGGATTTGGAGCAACAGTTTGCCGGCAAGTTATAGCACCTACAATTTATACAATGGCTATAAAGTGGTGTTGAATGAACCGAAGCCTTATTTGAAAAATAATGTATATAAGACAAAATATAAAGTACATGCTCAAGTGATTCAGCCTGCAATTCGAGACAGTAGAGATGCAAAGTATTACGTAGTTAAAGGCCATCCAAAGTTTAACGGCAGCGGAAAAGTTAAGGTTAAAACTGTTAAAGGCAAAAACGTTAAGTCGGTAATTAAGTCCAATAAGGGTAATAATGGAAATGGGAACAATGGCCGGGGTAATGGAAAAGGCAAAAAATAAGTTTGCTCTCCATCATTAGATCACTGGCAGGTTGCGTCAATCCAGACGATATATCGGTGTGACTATTTGCCGATACAAAATTTACTAAAGATATTTTCAAGGAGATCATCTGTCGTAACCTGACCAGTAATTAACCCCAAATAATGTAAAGCCTGTTTAATATCCATAGCCAGAAAATCTGATGTTACCGGATTATTCAACCCATTTACAACGCTATCTAAGGCGTCTCTTGTTTTCTGGAGGGCTTCTACGTGCCTGATGTTTGTAACCATAGTGTGGTTATCTGATAGCTGATCCCCTACTGCTGTATCGTAAAGAAGTTTTTTAAGTTCTTCTATTTGCTGCTTCTCTTTCGCCGAAATGGCTATAAACTTAACATCATCCGGTAAATTCAATTCCTTTAGCCGATCATTATATGTTAAGTCTATTTTATTGGCGATTGCCAGAAATGGCACGCCTGGCTTATATAGCTTTGCAATGTCTTCTTTGATTTCCGTTACAGACAAATTGATCACATCGAAAAGGTAAAGCAAGACTGCTGATTGACTAATCTTTTGCATAGTTTTTTCAACCCCGATTACCTCAATGGTATCAGTGGCTTCCCTAATGCCGGCAGTATCAATTAACCTGAAATTGATGCCGTCAATGTTCAGCACCTCTTCTATCGTATCGCGGGTTGTACCTGCAATTTCACTTACAATGGCTCTATCGTCATTTAATAAGGCGTTGAGCAAAGTGGATTTACCAGCATTCGGCCGGCCGGCTATTACCGTATTGATGCCCAGTTTAATAACATTGCCTAGATCGAACGAGCGTATTAGTTTATTGATTACCAGGTTGATTTTATTGATCAGGTCTTGCAGTTGATCTCTGTTGGCAAATTCTACGTCCTCTTCTGCAAAGTCGAGTTCGAGTTCAATCATGGAAGCAAAGTGGATGAGCTGCTCACGAAGTATATTTAATTCGGTACTGAAACCACCACGTAATTGGTTCATTGCAACCTGATGGGCAGCTGCAGAATCTGATGAGATCAAGTCTGAAACCGCTTCAGCCTGTGACAGATCCAATGATCCATTTAAGAATGCCCTTAAAGTAAATTCCCCTGGTTTAGCTGCTGTTGCACCTTTTTTTATCAGCAGCGTGATGATTTTTTGAATGATGTAATTAGAACCGTGACAAGAAATCTCTACAACGTTCTCTTTTGTATAAGATTTAGGTGCAACAAACAAACTGATTAGAACCTCATCAATAACCTGGCCTTCATCCTGTATCAATCCGAAATGAATGGTATGGCTTTTTTGCTTCAGTAGGTTTTTACCGGAAAAGACTGAGTTTACAATTGAAATGGCATCATCACCAGATAATCTGATTACGCCTATAGCCCCAATTCCGGGAGGGGTAGAAAGCGCAACTATTGTCTCATTAGAAATCATAAGCAAAGCTTCGGTTAATTAAAACGCAAAACTAGACAAACATTTGATACGTTGTGGTGTTTACACATTGAAAAGCAAACTATTTACCAATGAAAGACATGCCCCTAACCGTACGACGGTCTATTGAACTACTCGGATTAGTGCTTGTTACAACCATATTGGTTATTGGAAATGATATTATCATGCCGGTAATCATGGCATTTTTTATCAGCATTTTATTGCTTCCCGTTTTTAGGTTCTTCGTGAGAATAAAGTTCCCTGAAGTTGCTGCTATCATTATACCCATACTTGGCTTGGCCGTGTTTCTTGGCTTAGTGATCTGGTTCTTTTCAGCACAAATTGGTTTGCTGGTAGATGATTTTCCCCAAATTAAAAAGAATGTAAGCATACACCTCAATTCCCTCAGCAACTGGATTGGGGAAATAAGTAGTTTCTCCACGAAAGAACAGGTAAAATTCATTAACGATAAAAGTAACGATCTGTTGGGAATGGCTGGAAAAGCTGCAGGAGGTGCTGCAGTTACATTGAGTTCGATCTTTGTTTTTGTGGGTCTTTTGCCAATTTACATCTACTTGATGCTTTTCTATAAGGACATCCTTTTACGGTTTATATTCATGTGGTTCCATACAGACCACCATGCCCGCGTAAAAGATGCGATATACGAAACGGAAGCAATCATTAAAAACTACTTAATGGGATTGCTGATACAGGTTACTTACATGACTATTCTGCTGGGCGGAATTCTTTTCTTCCTGGATATAAAACATGCCTTATTGATAGGGGTAATTTTTGCTGTGTTAAACCTGATACCCTACGTAGGGGCACTAATCGGAAATATTATTGGCGTTATGTTAACGCTTACCTCTTCAACTGAACTATTGCCGGTACTTACTGTGCTGATAGTCATTGCTGCCGTCCAGTTTCTTGACAACAACATCCTGATGCCTAGAATTGTAGGTTCAAAAGTAAAGATAAACGCCCTGTTCGCCATTTTGGGCGTGATAATAGGTGGCAGTATAGCCGGGGTATCCGGCATGTTCTTGTCCATGCCTATCATTGCCGTGCTCAAGGTAATATTCGACCGCACTGAAACCTTTAAACAGTGGGGTGTTTTACTAGGCGATGAGCGCCCTACCAGAAGTCCTATGACGTTTCCTGTTTTTAGAAAGAAAAAACCAGTAGCGACAAAACCGGGTGTGGAAAAGACTAAAGAAAAGGATTAGTTACATTCTTTCAGGCACGGTGATACCAAGGATCTTCATTCCCGATTTAATTACGTTTGCTGTAACTTGACTCAGGTTTAACCTGAACTGCTTCACATCGTCGTTTTCTTCCTTAACGATTGGTGGCACCTCATGATAAAACTTATTGAATAGTTTAGCTACTTCGTACAGGTAGTTGGCTAGCGTGGCTGGACTATAGGTTTGAGCCGCTGCTTCTATTTCTGCAGGATATTTGGAAAGTAATATAATCATGTCAGCCTCTGTACCAGATAAGGCTGAGCTATCGCTTGTTTGAGCCGCATCATAACCAGCCTTATTTAACAAAGATTTGATACGGGCATGGGTATACTGGATAAAGGGACCTGTATTGCCCTGGAAATCTATTGACTCAAGTGGGTCAAATAGCAGACGCTTTTTGGGTTCGACCTTCAGCAGAAAATACTTTAAGGCACCCATTCCTATCTGATAGTACAGCTGATCTTTTTCGTCCTCAGAAAAATTGTTCACTTTGCCCAGTGCTTCAGTTTTCTGTTTTGCCGTAGATACCATTTCGGCGATCAGGTCGTCCGCGTCGACAACAGTACCTTCCCTTGATTTCATTTTACCACTTGGCAAATCAACCATGCCGTACGACAAATGATGCAGGCCTTTTGCCCAGGTTTTACCTAATTTTTGAAGAATTAGGAAGAGCACCTTAAAGTGATAATCTTGCTCATTACCTACAACATAAAGTGATTCATCCATATTGAAATCATCATACTTCATCTGAGCCGTACCAAGATCCTGAGTAATGTAAACAGATGTTCCATCAGCCCTTAGTACAAGCTTTTGATCCAGTCCGTCTGCAGTTAAATCGATCCAGACAGAGCCGTCTTCTTTCCTGAAGAAAACTTCTTTTTCCAAACCCTCATCTACTGTACCCTTACCTAGCAGATAGGTATTGCTTTCGTAGTAATATTTATCAAAGTCTACACCCAGATTTTTGTAAGTCACATCAAATCCTTCATAAACCCATCCGTTCATCTTTTGCCACAAGGAAATCACTTCAGCATCTCCAGCCTCCCAAGCCTGGAGCATACTTTGCGCTTCTTTAATTAACGGGGCATTCTTTTTGGCATCGTCTTCACTCTGGCCGGCAAGCTTCAGTACTTCTATCTCCTTTTTGTATTCTTTATCAAAAATAACGTAGTATTTACCTACGAGATGATCACCTTTTAGACAAGCACTTTCAGGGGTTTCATTGTTGCCCCATTTTTGCCATGCTAGCATGGATTTACAAATATGGATTCCCCTATCGTTAACCAGGTTTACCTTATAAACCTCGTAACCATTGGCTTTTAGCAATTCAGCAACTGAATACCCGAGGAGGTTGTTACGCACATGGCCAAGGTGAAGTGGCTTGTTTGTATTTGGTGATGAATACTCTACCATAACCTTCCTGCCATTCGGTTTGAATGCTCCAAATGATGGTTCCAATAACTCGGTATTGAATAGATTTATCCAGTATGCATCGGCTATGCTAAGGTTTAAGAAACCTTTAACAACGTTGTATGATACTACTTCTGCCACGTTTTCAACCAGGTAATCGCCCAGATCTATTGCTGTTGCTTCGGGTGATTTTTTAGAAAACTTAGTTATGGGAAATACGACTATGGTTAACTGGCCTTCAAACTCTTTTCTGGTGTCCTGTATGTTGATAACACCATTGGGAACGTCTTCATTATAAAGTTGTTTAATCCCTTTAAGTGCTGCATTAATCAAAAAATTCATGGTCAAAAATAACCAAATTAGCCATAAGCAGCGAATATTATATTCTAAAAAATGGATAGATTTGTATTTAGCACTACCCAATATGAGCGACCACACAGACGGTTTTAAAGTAAGCGTTAACACTGAAATAGGGCGATTAAGGAAGCTCCTGATCCATAGTCCGGATAGCGGACTTGGCAAGGTTGTTCCTTCAAAAGCGCAAGACTGGCTTTTTGAAGACATCGTTCACCTGGATACCATACGCAAGGACGAGTATGATTATTACATCAAATTGCTCATGTACTTTTTGGATCCTGGTAAAATTAAAGGAAAGCTGGCAGAAATAGATACTGAAGCGGCTAACCGTGCGTTTTACAAACCGAATCACCCCGACTTCCATAATTCGCTGGAAGTGATTGAGATTCAAAATCTGCTTTCGGACATACTTAAAGACTCTTCAATACGGAAAAAACTAGTTGCTGCCGTGTGTGCGATAGAAGGCTGTACTTATAAATTGCAGCTTCAATTGGTAGATACTGACCCGGTTGCCCTGGCCAGTATTTTCATTTCAGGTAGCTTGGAGAATGACGACATGATATTCCCTCCTATTCCCAATTTGATATTCACGAGGGATGTAGGTATTACTATAAATGAGCACATCTTATTAAACAAGCCTGCAAAAAAGGCAAGAAGCAGGGAGACGTTGTTGATGCGTTATATATTTTTTAACCATTCCATATTTGCCGGCTATAGAGACAACATTTTGGAGATACCAGACCCTGTACAGCATTTCCTTAGGCCAGGTGAAGAAGATGATCGAAGGACCACATTGGAAGGCGGTGACGTGATGATGGTTAGTCCGAATCACGTACTTATTGGCTGTAGTGAGCGTACCTCTGCTTATGGGGCCAATGAAGCAATCAAGCTACTATTTGAAAATAACGTAGTAGAAAAAGTTACGGTTGTTAAGGTGCCCAATAAAAGAGATTTTATGCACATTGATACTGTATTTACACAAGTTAAACGAAATGTTTGGACGCTGCTGAGTTCTATTGCAAAGAATAAACCTGCAAGTTCTGCCGAACCCATCAACTTTTTAATAGAACCTGATAAACAAGAGATCACAGAAATTCTGCAGTTCAATAAGCGCTTTCCGGAAGCACCAGTCAGTTTTGAAAGTATAGAAGCGTTGCTGGACGATATTAGCAGGACAGATTTAAAAAGCACCACGCCTACCAAATTTATATATAGTGGAAATGGTGTATTTCCTTACGACGCAAGGGAGCAATGGACAGACTCCTGCAATTTACTCGCGTTAAAGGAAGGCGTAGTTCTTGGTTACGACCGTAATGACAAAACAATTGAAGGTTTCAGGAGTAGTGGTTTTACAGTTATAAAAGTTAAGGACCTACTGGATGATTTGGAAAGCGGCAAAACTACTGTGGATGCGATTACCGATACGCTCATTTTAATGCCTTCGGCGGAACTGTCAAGGGCACGTGGCGGTTTCCACTGCATGAGTTTACCGATTTTAAGAGATAACCTAGATTAATGCAGTCGACCGATCAACTACTGATGATAAGGCCCGTTAATTTTAAATTTAACGAGCAAACAGCTGAGAACAACAAATTTCAGAAAGCTTCTCAAGATGATTTTGTACAGGCAAAAGCTTTAGCCGAGTTTGACAACTTTGTTGCCGTTTTAAGGGCTAATGGAATTGATATTTTGGTGGTAGATGACACAAAATATCCTGAAACGCCGGATTCTATCTTCCCTAATAACTGGGTGTCTTTTCATGAATCCGGTACGGTAATATTATACCCTATGTTCTCTGAGAACAGGCGTAGTGAGCGGAAGCCGGAGGTACTAAAGGCGATTGAACAGCGCTTTGCTGTTAAAAACGTTATTGACTTGAGCAGTTACGAAAATCAGAACCTTTTCCTGGAAGGTACGGGAAGTTTGGTGTTAGACAGGCAACACAAGATTGCTTATGCTTGCTTGTCGGTGCGAACGAACGAACAAGTAATAAAGGACTTTAGTGAGAAAACGGGCTACGAAGTGTTAACATTTAAGGCTGTTGATGAGGCTGGGTTTCCAATCTATCATACTAATGTGATGATGTGTGTTGCAGATAGGTACGCGGTTGTGTGTTTAAAAGCAATATCAGATGACAGCGAAAGAAAACAAATGATAGAATCGCTCCGCTCAACTGACAAAGAAATCGTTGATATAACTGTGGATCAGATGAATCATTTTGCGGGTAACATGCTGCAGGCTAAAAACAAATCAGGAGAATCCTTGTTGATCCTTTCTGAGCAAGCATACGATTCACTTACTCCTGATCAGGTAATTACCCTTGAAAAGTATAGTAAGTTTGTGTATGCCCCACTTGACACGATTGAACAAAATGGCGGTGGAAGTGCCAGGTGCATGCTTGCAGAAATACACTTACCCCTGCGTTGAAATTTGTACAATTCTTTAACAATAAATATTATTCATTAAAGATCAATTCTCAATTTAAAATTACACTTTTGCAAAAAATATTATTACTGTAAATGCAAAGCTACTCCGAATTTCTTGATCTAAGTGTTGGGTTTCCTCAGGAAGGATACAGCGTTATAGACGACGAATTATACTTTCAGGACTTAAACTTGATGGAAATGATTGAAACCTACGGTACGCCGCTGCGTTTCACCTATCTTCCGATGATCAGTAAAAAGATTCAGCAGGCAAAACTGCTATTTCAAACAGCGATTATCAAGAATAATTACCGGGGAGACTATAAGTATTGCTATTGTACCAAGAGTTCTCACTTCAAGCATATTGTTGAAGAAGCCCTGAAGAACGGCATTCACCTGGAAACTTCATCGGCGTTTGACATGCCAATGATTGAAGCGCTGGAGAAAAAAGGATCACTTACAAAAGACATCACTGTTATTTGTAACGGCTTTAAAACCTACCAGTACAAGCAATATATTATTGATATGTTGCATGATGGCTATAAAAACATCATTCCTGTTCTCGACAATAAAGAAGAATTCAACCTGTTTGACGATGAAGTTGAAATGGATACCCCATGTAATTTGGGTATTCGGATTGCCGCAGAGGAACAGCCGGACTCCCAGTTCTACACATCCAGACTTGGAGTTAGAATGGAAGATGTAATTGAATTTTACAATAATAAAATCTCTACAAACCCTAACTTCAGAGTTAAGCTTTTACATTTCTTTATTAACTCCGGTATTACAGATTCTCCTTATTACTGGAATGAGTTAGAGAAATATGTAACGCTATATTGCAAGTTCAAAAAGATTAACCCCGAGCTGGACACGCTTGATATTGGTGGTGGTATGCCATTCAAAGACTCTCTTGTTTTCGATTTCGATTACGAATACATGGTAAACGAAATTGTAAAACGTATTAAAGAGATTTGCGCAGAGCATGATGTAGTTGAACCGGATATCATTACAGAATTTGGAAAATATACCGTAGCGGAGGCATCTGGAATATTGTATAAGGTGCTAGGCAGAAAACAGCAAAATGACCGTGAAAAGTGGTTAATGCTTGACGGTTCTTTCATCACAAACCTACCTGATGTTTGGGCTTTAAATCAAAAATACATTTTGCTTCCTATAAATAACTGGGATGCTGAATATGAGCGCGTTAACCTTGGCGGAATAACTTGCGACGGGCAGGATTATTACAACCAGGAAGCACATATGAACAGTGTATTTATGCCGAAAACCAGAAAAGTTCAGTATCTGGGCTTTTTTAATACCGGCGCCTACCAGGAAGTATTGAGCGGATATGGAGGCATTCACCATTGTTTGTTACCAAGCCCAAAACATGTGATTATTCGTCGAAATCGCGATGAGACCTTTAATTTTGAGGTTTTTGGTGAGGAGCAAAACAGCAAACAGGTATTGAAGATTCTGGGTTACACCTAATGGTTTTTAATTAACCTGTATTTTTCCTTTTTCTAATTTAAGTCTTGCTGAAAAGACCAGTTCGGGGTCTAACCTTGTTGCGGTTTGTTGAATTATTGCGGCACTCCTCGATATTTTTCCATTGAACAACACTTTGCCATCCTGCTGAATTTTAATTTTTTTATCCAGGTTGAGCATTTTGTCATTCAGGTAAATGTATAATACAGCGTTTTCATTCTTTTCAATTGTTATTACGTTTCCGCTAATGGTTGCAATTGTCTCGGCATGCGGTATGGCACTTTCTTTTGGCACACCAAGCCAATAAAATTGCTCATGAATGCGATCGTCCTGATGCCAGGCGACAGTCTTAGGCAATGCGTTTCTTTTAAATGATGCAAGCCAGGGAATCGCGATCGTGTCTCTCCTTCCCATCCAGTGGGGCATTCCATCATATATATGCACATCATGAATGTAGTTTCCAGGATAAGTTTTTTCCAGGCTGTCCAGCTTTGCTTTCCATACCCCGGCCAGTTCATTTCTTTTATAGGCGGCGTCTGCACCACCCATGTAAATGGCAAAAGGAAGGTTTCTTAGGCTTAGCGCCGATGCATCGCCCGGGTGACCAGCCATCATAGCTGCTGCAGCCCAGTAATCTGCCATTCTTGGAGCCAATTGGAAGAGTCCATCGCCTCCGGCAGAATAACCTAATAAATATATTTTGCTTGGATTTACACCTGCGTTCAGCACCGCTGCTTTAATTAAATCAGCAAACATGTTGTCTATGTGGTCTTCGTGCCATAAGTTCCAGGTATTTGTTGGAGCCCTCGGTGCCAGGTAAACCCCCTCTTTAGGAGTATAAAGATTAATCTGGTTTTTCCATTGCTGGTCGTTTCCAGCCTGCGAAGTATTACCGCCGCCATGCAGAGAGATGTAGAGACTTCTTCCATCCTTTGGAGCGTCACCAATAATTCGATACTCGAATTTCATGCTGTAATTTCCGTAGGTGATTATTTTGCTTTCCCAGTTTCGCTTTGCCTTGGCTTTCTGCAGATCTGATTGCTTACTGATCTCATCGCTCGCTAATTTTTGCGCATCAGCTTTATTCAGTTTTTGAGCACGGGTTTGGAAGGGAACCTGCAGAATTAAAAATAGGTAACAAAGCGCTTTGATCATGCTTTTCAGTTTATGTTGGCCAATGTAAGAATTTGGCACAAAAAAAGGGCACGCTCTTCAGCGTACCCTTAACCTTAAAACCAAAACTCTAACTTACTATGAAACTTTAATTTCTTTTTCTTGCGCTTTCGCAACGTCCTTGCCAATGGTAATATTTAATATACCGTTTATGTATTCTGCACTAATCTTATCTGCGTCAACGCTTTCAGGTAAAACAAATGATCTCGCGAATGAGAAGTAGTCGAATTCTTTTCTGGTATAATCTTTTTTATCATCAGTTTCGTTTGCTTTCTTTTCCGCCCAAACTGAAAGCGTGTCTTTTTTCAGGTTAATTTGGAAATCTTCCTTGCTCAAGCCAGGTGCAGCCAACTCAATTTTGTAATCTGCTTCGGTTTCCAAAATGTTAACTCCCGGAACTTTATTGATGGTGAGGTTTTTATTTAATGCCTCGCTAAACAATGAGTCGAAAACGTTGTTAAAGTAAGGTGCTGTGTTCCGGGTTCTGTTGTTAAATTTTACTAATGTCATTGCTATAATCTCCTATTTTTATTTTTAAGTTTTATACTAACCACATATTCAACTCTTGTACCAACGCATAATTATATGATTTTCAAGACATTTTGGCGTACAATTTCAGGATCATCAGACAAAACGACAGATATCATCAACCAATTCGACAGTTTTCAGTTCAAAACAGCAATAGAGACTAGGTTTGTAGATTTTGATCTAATGGGTCATGTTAACAATGCGGTGTACTTCACGTACATGGAAATGGCGCGGACAAAATATTGGACATCAGCAATCAAATGGGACTGGAAACGTACGGGTGTAATTATTGCAAAAGCTTCCCTTGATTATATTGTGCCGGTACTGATGGGCGACAACATCCATATGTACGTTAAAACCTCCAGGATTGGCACCAGCAGCTTTGATCTTGAATACCTGCTGGTGAAGATTAGGGACGGGCAAGAAATTGTGTGCAGTAAAGGTAAAACCGTATGTGTTGCGTTTGATTACGAAACAAAAACTTCGACACCTATTCCATTGAGCGAGAAAAATAAAATGATGGTGTTTGAGCAGTTAACCAATAACTAGAAAATCTTGCCTGGGTTTAGAATGGTATTTGGATCAAACACACTTTTAATTCCGCGCATTAAGTTCAAACTTACCTCACTGTATTTGATAGGCATAAATTCTTTCTGAACCAGGCCAATGCCATGTTCTCCCGATATGGTGCCTCCCAACCTGGTGGTTAATTCGAAAATTTCTACAATGCCATCTTTTAAATTGTTTTTCCAATCTTCATCGCTCATGCCTGCTTTAATTATATTGATATGAAGATTGCCATCTCCGGCATGACCATAACAAACACTTTCAAACCCGTATCTGGAACCAATTTCTTTAATACCGTTAATTAGCTTTGGAAGTGCTGCACGTGGTACAACAGTATCTTCTTCTTTGTAAACAGAATTGGATTTAACAGATTCTGCCATCGTTCTTCGCATACGCCATAACTCTTCTTTTTGCTGCGCAGTATCTGCAAAAAGCACATCAGTGCAGCCAAACTCTTCAAGAACAAGATTCACTTTTTCGCAATCTCTAAAAATGGTATCCAAATCATCACCATCAAATTCGATCATCAAAAATGCATTCGCGTCATCCTTCAAATCAAACTTTATGTTGTCGAATTGGATAACCCATTCAACTCCCTTGCGCTCCATGAATTCAAGCGCCGAAGGCGTTACACCTGCCCTGAATATAGCTGAAACGGCTGCGCATGCTTTCTCATTCTCGTAAAATGAACCTAACATTAACACGCTGTGCTGTGATTTAGGGATTAGTTTTGTTACAATTTTAGTCACAACGCCGAGCGTACCTTCTGATCCTATCATGAGTTGTGTTAAATTATAACCCGAAGCGTATTTAAGGGTATTGGCCCCAGTCCAGATTATCTCCCCACTGGCAAGCACAACCTCAAGGTTTAATATGTATTCTCTTATTGTTCCGTATTTGACTACTCTGGGACCACCAGAGCCGTGTGCCACATTGCCACCAATAAAGCACGAGCCTTTACTGGATGGGTCTACCGGATACAACAATCCGTGTTCTCCTACTGCGTTAATGAAATCTTCAGTAATAACGCCGGGCTCAACTGTGGCCTGCAGATTTTCAACATCAATATCTATGACAGATTTAAACCTTTCCATAGACAAAAGCACCCCACCGTAAATAGGCAAAGCAGCGCCGCTAAGCCCGGTTCCCCCTCCTCTGGGTGTAACAGGAACATTATGCGCATTACACACCTTTAACAGATTAGATATCTCCTCTGGATTTGACGGTTTTACAACAACTTCTGGATAAAATAGCAGATCTTCTGTCTCATCATGCCCATAATTATGAAGCGACTCATTATCAATAAAAACGTTTGAAGCTCCAACTGAAGCCTTTATCTCTTCTAAAATAAGATTGTCAATTTTTTTATATTCCATTTGTTAGCTAGCGCTGAAGTTATTGTTTGTTATAGGTTAATTTAACAAGCGACTGTCCCACTTCACCAGGCATTGGCGGATTTAATTTCCGAATTTGTACCTCAGCGGTTGTAAGAAAATCGTAGGTTTTTAGCACACGTTTCAATATGGCATCAACTACGGTTTCCAGCATTTTCTTTGGAATAACCATTTCCTCGATGATAATACTGTTAAGTCGCTCATAATTCACCGTATTGTTGATGTTCTCTGTATCGTTATTAGGCTTAAACGAAACTGTAACATCGATCAAAAAATAGATACCGGTGAGTTGCTCTTCAGGATAAAAGCCATGAAATCCATAATACTTAACATCCTTTAAAGCTACAGTTTGAAGGTATTGACCAATGTCACTCATTTTTGAAACGTTTATTTTGGAACTGTCACATTCGGGCTAACCTATATTTGTTACCTTTGAAAACAGCCGTGTTCTAAGATCAAATATAGTATAACCTATGAATAAATCTACGAGAAAAGACCTCTACGAAGCCCCAGACTATTATCAGCTAGACGAATTACTTACCGAAGAACACCTTCTGATTAGAAGTAGTGTTAGAGATTGGGTAAAGAAAGAGGTTAGCCCAATTATTGAAGACTATGCCCAGCGTGCAGAATTTCCAAAACACCTGATTAAAGGACTTGGTGAGATAGGTGCATTCGGGCCAACCATTCCTGCTGAGTATGGGGGCGCGGGGTTAGACTATACATCATACGGCATTATCATGCAAGAGATTGAGCGTGGCGACTCTGGAATCCGTTCTACAGCTTCGGTACAGGGATCTTTAGTGATGTACCCTATCTATGCTTATGGTTCTGAGGCGCAGAAAAGAAAATATTTGCCGAAACTTGCCACAGGAGAATTGATGGGTTGTTTCGGTTTAACGGAGCCTGACCATGGATCTAATCCGGGAGGCATGGTTACCAATATAAAAGACAATGGAAGTCACTATATATTAAATGGCGCTAAAATGTGGATTTCCAATGCTCCTTTTGCAGATATCGCTGTTGTGTGGGCAAAAGATGAAAGCGGTAAAATAAGGGGATTAATTGTTGAGCGTGGAATGAAAGGGTTTTCCACTCCGGAAACTCATGGTAAATGGAGTTTACGCGCTTCAGCTACCGGTGAGCTGGTTTTTGACAATGTGGAAATCCCAAGGGAAAACATCTTTCCAGAGATTTGCGGATTGAAAGGTCCTTTAGGCTGCTTAAACCAGGCACGTTATGGGATTGCCTGGGGCGCTTTGGGGGCTGCAATGGATTGTTACGACACTGCATTAAGATATGCTAAAGAACGTGTACAATTTGGGAAACCTATAGCTGGTTTTCAGCTACAACAAAAGAAACTTGCAGAAATGGTAACTGAGATTACCAAAGGACAACTATTGGTTTGGCGGTTAGGGGTGCTGAAGTCAGAAAACCGGGCCTCTGCTGAACAAATTTCCATGGCAAAAAGAAACAGCGTGGAGATAGCGCTGGACATTGCGCGTCATGCGAGGCAGATGCTGGGTGGTATGGGAATCACAGGAGAATATTCAATTATGCGTCACATGATGAACCTTGAATCGGTAGTTACATATGAAGGTACGCACGACATCCATTTATTGATAACAGGAATGGATGTAACCGGGCTTAACGCTTTTAAATAATTTTATATATTAGGGTTACTTATTTCTTCTATGTCATTTAACGCACTCAAAACGAAAGCATTTTTATTGTTTGCATTTTCGTTACTAATATCACTCTCAAGTTTCAGTCAGGGTAAAAACTTTTCCATAAACAGAACTGAACCCAAATGGAAAATTACTATTGCTCCCCAGCAAAAAAAGCCGGCTGCTAAAGACATCAGCGATGGCTATTTTCTGTCGCTATACGAAAATCAGAATCATATAGAACTTCAAGAGGATTATACCAGGATTATTCGTGAAATAGTATCTGATGCGGGCGTTCAAAACGGATCTCAGATCTCTGTTACTTATGATCCGGGATACCAGAAGTTGGCGTTCCATAAAGTAACGATCTGGAGGAATGGAATACCATCCGATCGGCTGAATGCTTTAAATTTCAAGATTCTACAGTCTGAAAAAGAATTGTCCCGCTTCATTTACAGTGGAACATTTGACGCATTACTTGTATTAGATGATGTAAGAAAAGGCGATAGAATTGAATTTTCTTACACGTTATCTGGTTACAATCCTATTTATGGAGCGAGGTATGCGTCTTTATATTATTTCGAATCATCAAGCAGTATTGGCCATGTTTATTATAATGTAATATTTGCAAAATCACGAGACCTTAGTTTTAAAAACTTCAATTTTGCTGACACGCCAAAGATTACCGAAAAAGCTAATTTAAAAATGTATGAATGGGAAAACACGTTGACTAAAACCCACCGTACATCCGATTCTGAGCCGAACTGGTATAACCCACTACGAAGGGTACAGCTAACTGAGTATAAATCATGGTCGGAAGTAGTTAACTGGGCGTTAGCTGTTAACGACTATCCAGATCTAAAAACACCTGCCATAACCAGGAAAGTCACAGAACTAAAAAAACTAGCTGGTAAAGACCTGAAAAAGTACATTGAGCTATCAACCCGATTTGTGCAAGACGAAATTAGATACATGGGAATAGAAATAGGTGCATATTCTCATCGACCGAATTCACCGGAGAAAGTTTTAATACAGCGATACGGGGACTGTAAAGATAAGTCACTGTTACTTGTTAGATTATTAAATTCCAATGGCATAGATGCTTACCTCACGTATGCAAGTACGAGCTACACGTTAAAAACCGGAGAATATTTGCCGAGCCCATTTGTTTTTAACCATGTTATTGTAATGGTTAACCATAATAACCAAAAAACATGGATCGACCCTACAATTGCATACCAAAGAGGCAAATTTGACGACTTTTACGCTCCGAACTATGGGGCTGTTTTAGTAGTCAAGAAAGGCATAAATGCGCTTGAAACAATTGAAAGCAAGCCTGAGGGAAAACTACTATCTAACCTTACGTTTAAATTAGGCGACACCACTGAAGGATCAAAAACCACCTTAACGATCTACAGCGTTTACAAAGACAATTATGCGGACGATATGCGCGCGCAGATTGCAGAATCCGGAGCTGACAACACTGAAAAAAGTTTTCTCGATTATTATAAAAAACTGTATCCGGGCATCGATACAAAGGAGAATATAGTCATTGAAGATGACGAATCGAACAACATTCTGGAAATCAATGAATCCTACGAGATTAGTGACATTTGGACAGAACTGGATGACAATAAACCGATGTCGATCAATTTCTACGGAGATGTCATCAGCTACGAACTTACCAGGATAACCGATAAAAAGCGAAAATCGCCGATTGCGCTAAAGCACACTGTAAATATAGAGCAGAACATTACTGTTGAATTGCCGTACACCGTTAATACATTCGATGAAAACTACAAAGTAGAATCTTCTGAGTATTATTTTGACGTTTACACCTCTCAGCTTGACTCTACAATAAAGTTCAGTTACACATATAAAAACAAGTCTGATCATCTAGATCCAATTAATTTTAAAACATATATAAAAGACATCAATAAGATAGACCAATATTTAACTTACACGCTTAACAGAGGCGGAAATGTAGCGGGTGGAAATGACAATAATTCGGGTAATTATTACATGATGATGGTTTATATTGTTGCCATGGCCATTAGTTCATACCTTTGTTTCAGGTTATATATTAAGAAAACACCATATCAAATAGAAGAAATTGCTGATGCACGTCCTTTAGGAGGATGGCTCGTCGTATTGGGACTGCGGGTTATCGCATTTCCCATTGCCATGCTTATTAAACCATTTACGTTGAATTTATTTGGTAATGAGGTCTGGAATAACATCGCTTTGTTAGCTGAAAATTCTTCGGGATTAAAAATGCTAATGATGTTAGAGGTTGTCATGTTTGCTTTGTGCTTTGTATACGGCTTTTTTTGCGCAATCCTATTTTTCAATAGAAGAAAGGAATTTCCCAAACATTTTGTAATTCTATGTTTGTCATACATTGGATTTGTTTGTTATGACTGGGCATTAAGCGCTTATATAAACAAGTTAGGTAATTTGGCATTTACTGGATTTGAAGAGGCTGCCGGATTTGTAGGTGCACTTGTGTTTGGTGTAATTGTTACCTATTATTTACAGAATTCTCAACGGGTTAAACAAACATTTGTTTTCACATATCCCAGATCAGATTGGGAAAGCAAACTAGCTGAGTACTACAATCAACTTTTTACTGAAAAAAAAGAGCACAATCATGAAGACATTTAAAAAATATTATTACTTGCCAGCATCCCCAGAAGAGGTTTATCTGGCACTTACCAAGGAACAAAGCATTAAACTATGGACAGGTGCCGAAGTTGAATTTGTAGAAGAGGCAGGGACTGAGTTTTCTTTTTGGGATGGCGACATCAGTGGAAAGAATATCGAATTTGAGTACGGCAAAAAGATTGTACAACAATGGTATTTTGGTGAAGAGAATGAGCCATCCATTGTTACCATAAAATTGCACGAAGACAAGAAAGGAACATCGCTGGAGTTTGTTCAGACAAATATACCTGAAGCAGACTACGAAGAATTTACCTCAGGGTTAAATGAATATTATCTTGGTGGTTTAGCAGATTTCTTTGAAGAATAACAAGTCTTTGTTAGTCCTTCTAATCTGAGTAAACAGACCTTATTTCGTCTCTCAGGTTATAATGCGACGCCATAACTTCACCATATGCGCCAGCGCTTCTTAATGCAACTAAGTCTCCTCTAAGTGTCTCAGGCAGTTCTACCTCTTTACCGAAACAATCTGTACTTTCGCAAATAGGTCCTACAATGTCATATTTGACTGAAACGTTTTCAGATGATCTCGAGATGTTTTCAATTTGATGATACGCTTGATAAAGCGCTGGTCTCATTAACTCAGTCATGCCCGCATCCAATATCACAAAGTTCTTTTTCTTGCCATTTTTAACATATAGCACTTTGCTTATAAGCGAAGCACATTGCCCTACCAACGCACGACCCAGTTCAAAATGAACTTCCTGATTAGGTCTTACATCCAAAAAATCGTCGAATATTTTAAAGTAAGCTGCGAAGTCAGGGATCTGTTCATCAGGATTATGGTAATCAATTCCAAGCCCGCCCCCAACATTTAAAACCTGTATCAGAAAGCCTTTATCCTCAAACCATGCTGCAAATTCATTCACCCTTACGCAGAGATTTTTATAGACGTCAAGGTTGGTAATCTGTGAACCGATATGAAAGTGAATACCCACAAATTCCAGATTGGCGCATGTTTTTAGCGTTTCAGCACACTGAGGCAGATCCCATGAGTTGATGCCAAATTTATTCTCGTCAAGACCCGTTGTAATGTTATGATGTGTATGGGCATCCACATTGGGATTGATGCGGATAGCTACCTTAGTCCGTTTTCCCTTTGCTCCGGCAAGTTCATTGATTACTTCAAGTTCTTGAATGGATTCTACATTAAAACAAAAAATATCCTGATCTAAAGCATCATTAATCTCCTTGTCAGATTTACCCACACCTGCGAATACAATCTTTCCTTTATCGAAACCGATTTCAATTGCCCGGCGTACCTCCCCTCCGCTCACACAATCCGCTCCGAAGCCAGTTCCATTGATTTTCTTTAGCACCTCAATATTGAAGTTTGCCTTCATAGCGTAGTGAACATGGAAATTATATACATTTGCGGCTTCGGCACACGCGCTTAACGTTTTCTGAAGTAAAGACAGATCGTAATAGTAATATGGTGTTTCAGGTGCAGTAAGTTTGTCGATATTTATATTAGAAAACATAATGTTAAGATATCTGGTAATAATTTGTATTATCGTATTGGGTGCAATTTACTTTGGCAATTTTATTGACTATAGAAACAATAGAATTGGCCGGAATGAATACAACAAACGGGTAAAACTATTTATTCTCCTTGTAGTTATTGTTATTTTCATCGTATTGTGGTTACGAAAAAAATAACCTATTCAAAGAGCCTGTTATGCAAGCTTTTAAGCGCTTCAGTTTTATCTTCCGTATTGATTAGTAAGGAAATATTATAACTACTACCGCCGTAAGAAATCATCCGTACCGGAATGTGTTTTATAGCATCCAATACCCTGGCAGCGTAACCATGTTTTTCCGCGCTAAAGTCGCCTACCACGCAAACAATTGATTGGTCTTTGTCAACTTCAACACTACCAAAGGCATGAAGTTCTTCGATAATTTTATCCAGGTTGTCCAGAAAATCTACCGTAACAGATACTGCAACTTCCGAAGTAGTGATCATATCAATTGGCGTTTTATAACGCTCGAATATTTCGAAAACTTTCCTTAGGAAACCGTAGGCTAAAAGCATCCGGCTGGACTGGATTTTAATCGCCGTAATACCATCTTTAGCAGCAATGGATTTTATCTTTCCTTTCTCACTTTCCGAGGAAATTAAAGTTCCGGCAGCCATTGGCTCCATTGTATTCAACAACCTAACAGGTATTTTGTACTTCTGAGCTGGAAACACAGACTGGGGATGCAGTATTTTTGCGCCAAAATAAGCCAGTTCTGCCGCTTCATCAAAGGACAACTGAGCAATAGGCTTAGTACCTTTAACAATCCTTGGATCATTGTTATGCATACCGTCAATATCAGTCCATATTTGAACCTCTTCTGCCAGAATTGCCGCACCTAGTAAAGAAGCAGTGTAATCACTTCCGCCACGTCGTAAATTATCTACTTCGCCAAAGCTATTGCGACATATAAACCCTTGCGTTATAAACAATTTATTATCAGGGTGTTGTTCAATTAACGGAGTTAAATGTTTTGTTGTAAAGGGAACGTCCGGCTCATTGTCTTCATCAATTTTCATGAAATCCAGCGCAGGCAACAACACCGATGGCACGCCGATTGACTTCAAATAAATGTGGTATAAAGTTGTAGAGAGCAACTCTCCTTGTGCAAGCACCACTTTTTCTTCAATTGGCGTAAACAGATCGTTAGACAAGGTGGTTAGAAAACCAAAGTGATAATCTACTACTTCCCTGCCTTGAGTTAAAAATGCGGCTTCAGGAAGTAGTTCAGAAACAAAGTCAATATATTTTGAATGCAATGCGTTAATAAGGTTTAACGCAGTCTGTTTATCTTCTTTTAAAAGTTTGGCTGAAATTTCTACTAAACTGTTGGTAGTGCCAGACACGGCCGACAATACAACTATTTGCGCTTCTGCCGGATTAATGATATCCAGCAACTTTTTCATCCGCTCAGGGCTTCCTACTGAAGTGCCTCCAAACTTTAATATTTTCATCGTTTAATCTTTAGTTTTTAGTGATCTTTTTAGTCTCTAATTGTTAATATACTTATATTAGGCCGTGAAATTAACTAAAATTTGCTTCATAAGTATAAATTAAAATACACAGCGTATATGCAATTAGAACCAGGTACTTTAGCCACCATTAATCAATGGCTTAATGGAAATTACGACAACACTACGAAATCTGAAATCCAGGCGCTTCTGGATAGCCAATCGTTTACAGAGCTAACAGATTCATTTTACAGGAGTTTAGAATTTGGTACCGGAGGCTTAAGAGGTGTTATGGGTGCGGGTTCTAACAGGGTCAATAAATATACAATTGGTACTGCTACTCAAGGTCTTTGTAATTACTTATTAAAGAAATATCCAGGCGAAAAAGTAAAAGTGGCCATAGCACATGACAGCCGCAATAACTCTGATGTTTTAGCCGGGATTACGGCAGATGTGTTTTCTGCAAATGGCATTTATGTCTACTTTTTTAAAGCTTTGAGGCCAACACCTGAACTTTCCTTTGCAATACGCGAACTAGGCTGCAAGAGCGGAGTAATGCTAACCGCATCGCATAATCCTAAAGAATACAACGGTTATAAAGCCTATGGTGAAGATGGAGGTCAGTTCACCTCTCCGGATGATACAATGGTGATGGACGAAGTTGCGAAGATTACGAGTATTGATGAGGTAAAATTTGACCGGATTGATTCAAATGTTGAGTTAATTGCGGAAGATATTGATCAACTATATCTCGACAAAATCACTGCACTTTCCGTTTCCCCGGAAGCAATCGCCAGACAAAAAGACCTTAAAATTGTGTACTCACCAATTCACGGTACCGGCATCACCTTGGTACCGAAAGCATTGGAACAATTTGGCTTCACTAACTTGACTTTAGTTGAAGAGCAGAGTACGCCTGATGGTAATTTCCCTACTGTAGTTTACCCAAACCCTGAGGAGAAGGAAGCTTTAACCCTTGCACTTAAAAAAGCACAGGAAATAGATGCAGATCTTGTTTTGGCTACAGACCCGGATGCAGACCGCGTAGGTATTGCAGTTAAAAATAACGAAGGCGAATTTGTGTTGCTAAACGGGAACCAAACAGGAAGTTTACTAATTAACTACCTGCTTACCGCGTGGCAGGAAAAAGGTAAATTAGATGGCAATCAATACATTGTTAAAACTATTGTAACCACCAATCTTATTGAAGCAATTGCAAAAGCAAAAGATGTGACATTCTACAATACCTTGACGGGCTTTAAGTGGATCGGTCAGCTGATGACCAGTCTGGAAGGTAAAAAAACTTTTATAGGTGGCGGCGAAGAAAGTTACGGCTACCTTATTGGTGAACTGGTAAGGGATAAAGATGCTGTTGTTTCATGCGCGTTCATTGCTGAAATGACGGCTTTCTATAAAGATAAAGGCACCAGTCTTTATAACGCAATGCTGGATATGTATGTTGAACACGGCTTTTATAAAGAAGAATTGGTTTCGATAACCAAAAAAGGAAAAACTGGTGCAGAAGAGATTAAGGCTATGATGGAGAAATTCCGCAACAATCCTCCTGTTACTCTGGGAGGTTCAAAAGTTGCAACTTTGAAAGACTATGAATTAGGGTTCGAAACCGATCTTTTGTCTGGCGAAAAGAAAAAATTGGAGTTACCAGTTTCTGACGTGCTGCAATTTATTACTGAAGACGGCAGCATTGTTTCTGCAAGGCCATCAGGAACTGAACCAAAAATTAAGTTCTATTGCAGTGTGAATACAGTATTGGCAAATAAGGCGGACTTTGATGCAACAAATATCAAACTGACTGATAAAATTAAAAGTGTAATGACTGATTTGCAAGCTTAACCTCAAATCGTAAACCATATTTTTCGATTGGAATACTGTGCTAGCTACAGTATTTCAATCGAATTCTAACGAACCTGACCCTCTCCTTTTACGATCCATTTTTCCGTTACCAATTTTTCCAGCGCAAACGGCCCCCTTGCATGTAGCTTTTGGGTTGAAATTCCAATCTCAGCCCCTAAATCAAATACTTCTCCATCAGTAAAACGTGTCGAAGCATTTAGGTACACAACCGCGGCATCTACTTGTGCTAAAAACACATCGCTTTTGGTATAGTCTCTTGTTATAATTGCTTCTGAATGCTTTGAAGAATACGTAGCAATATGATCCATTGCTTCGTCAAGACCAGAAACTACTTTGATTGAACATTTAAAGTCAAGAAACTCTCTTCCGAAATCTTCAGGATTTGCCTTAGTAAGCAGTGGATAGTTGGCTTTTTGCAGCATTGTGAAAGCAATTTCATCTGCAAATATCTCAACGTGATGTTCCTCCAGCTTTTTGGAAACCCCGGTAATAAAATCTTCAGCAATTGTCATGTCAACTAAAATGGTGTCCAGTGCATTACAGACCGATGGTCTTGACACTTTAGCATTCACAACCACATCAGCAGCCATAAGCAAATCTGCAGAAGCTTCAACATAGGTATGGCAAACTCCAGCACCTGTTTCGATTACAGGAACTGTAGCATTCTTGCGAACATACTCAATAAGTTGATTTGAACCTCTCGGAATAATAACATCAATATATTTTTCAGCTGTGAGGATTTCAATGATGTGCTCACGCTCTGGCGGTAATTGCTGAACAATATTTACGTCCAAACCAGCTTCAGCCAAAACCTGCTGTATAAGTGACACCAAAACAAGGTTAGTATGTAATGCATCCTGTCCCCCTCTTAGTAAAGCCACATTGCCAGACCTTAAGCAAAGCGATGCAACATCTAGCGTTACATTTGGTCTGGATTCATAAATTACAGCAACTACGCCGAGCGGCACGGTTATCTTTTTTAGGTGTAACCCGTTAGGCAGCACTTTATCAGTTAGCACTGACTGTGTAGGATCGGGTAGTTGAGAAACTGCCAATAGGCTTTTGCAAAGGCCAGTTATACGGGTTTGGTCGAGTAACAATCGATCCCTTTTGGGATCATTTTCGTCCATCTTTAATAGATCTTTTAGGTTTTCAGCAATAACCCTTTCTGAATTTTTCTGGATCGTATCTGCAAGGCGGCTTATAAGATCTTTCTTACCAATATCACTCAATCCAGCAATGGATTTCTGTGCCTTTTTTGCATTAATGAGGTATTGTAAAATTGCACCCATTCCTATATGTTAAAGAACAACAATATCATTTGCGTTCGCGATTTCTAAATTATGTTTCCTGGCGTTTTGCAAGATTTCGGAAGATGATATTTTTGATTTGGCCACTGCGACAATCGTCCCGCTTTCATCAGTTAACTCAAATATTTCAGAGGCATTAAAGGCTTCCTCAATAGATTTTACACCTACCGCCAAAAGACTTTTCCTTTGCCGTATTGCTTCACACGCCCCGTTGTCTATCATCAATCTGCCCGTTACCAGGCTCCCACTGCCTAACCACTTATTTCTTGCAGATATAGAACCTGACTTAGGCATACATACTGTACCTGATTTTTCAGCCACAGCATTCAAAATGCCATTTTCTGACCTCGCACCGAAGATAATAACCTTAATACCCATCGTTGCCGCAAGGTTTGCGAAAGTTAGCTTGGATGTCATCCCTCCTAAGCCGACATCAGATGTGTTCCTGGTTGCCAGAGAAAAGACCTCGTTATTAATCATCTCAATTTTTTGGATAACATTTCCTTCTTTATCGAGCACCCCGGGAACTGATGTTCCCAATAGTATCAATGAAGCACCAAAGCCCACACCAAGCAGGGTAGCCAGTTCATCGTTATCTGAGAACTTTAATTCCAGATCGCTTACTACATCATTTTCATTAGCTATAGGTATGATATCGTTTCGCCAAAGTTCCTCATATGTTTCTTTGAGCTGTAAAAATTGCTTGCGGTTTGAGAAATGCTGGCGTTCGCACAAACTTTGGGCAATTGCAACCTGATAAGGAGCGAAATGGCGTGAGTACGTATTTAAAAGTAATGGGTTTCCAATTGATGCTGCTGCTTTTCTTTCGCTGATTTTTCCCTTATAATTTTTGATGTATTTCTTGCCAGCTGCAACCGCTCCAGAAGACACAAGTATAATATGATAGATAAGGGAAAGCTCTGCAACTTGCCTTGTAATGCCGGCGATAATTACTTCATCAATTTCACCTTTTGTGGTAATTGAAGCTGATCCTAGTTTAAGGACTAGTATTGGTTTGGTCATTTAATTTGGTGTTCAACGGTACTATAATACGCCTAAATTAAGCAAAAAAAATCCCCCACTCTAATTTAGAAGATGGAGGACAATGCATTTTAGAATTAAAAATTATTTAAATCAGCGTTGCTTCAAGGGTAATGTTTACACTATATGCCTTGCTTACCGGGCAATTTGCTTTTGCACCTGCTGCAATTTCCTGAAACTTAGCATCCTCTATTCCAGGGATACTTGCTTTAAGTACAAGATCAGAACTGGTAATCACTCCATTATCAAGAGATATAGTCGCTTTGGTTTCTAATGATGTGGGATTAAAACCAGCCTCGGTTAAATCCAAACTCAGTTTCATAGTAAAACAACCTGCATGAGCAGCTGCCATAAGTTCCTCTGGATTGGTTCCAATGCCCTCCGCAAATCGACTGTTGAATGAATACTGAGTTTTATCAAGCACTTTACTATCAGTAGTTAAATTACCTGATCCTTCTTTAATTGTGCCATTCCAAACGGCTGTTGCATTACGTTTCATATTTAATCTTATTTTGTTTTATCTCTGTTCCGGTTCAATTTAATTTTAATTTTCCCATCCTCCCCGTCTGTTGCCAATAAATGTAGTACAATTCCTTTCATTCTTCTGGCCTGGATCTCGTTTTTATCGGTAATATCTTCGTCTTTTTTAGGATTTCTTAGCGGCACATCAACAGCTATATTCGTACCTGAAGAAAGAGAGTAGACACCGGCAATGTCCATATTTAGCAAGCTAGAGTTGATTTGCATGGGGTTAATGGTAATTTTGCTTCCCCTAACATCAAACTTCCCATTTAAGTTGCTGAATGTAATATTATTCAAATCCCTGAATGGGAAAGCGAACTTCCCTACACTTCTTATCGGGTCAAAATCTTTAAGGGCTCCTTGTTTTAAGTCGAAAATGATAGACCCATAAAGTGAGTTTGGCAGCAATTTACCCTGGTTGTTAATATTCCCGGCGATATTGGTTTTAGAGAAAAGAAATCCTCTCAAATTTTTTGAAGTGAGGGATTTCATTCCAAAATCGTTAAAGGAATAAAAGAAGTGTTGAATATCTACATTGCTGATTGAAGTATTGATTGAGAACCGATTGGTGTTTCCTAATTGGGTTACGTTTCCATTAAGCTTCAATAACCCGCCACCGTGCTTTACACTAACATCTTTAATCTCAATACCTTTGTCTGTTAATAACAAATCTGCCTTTGCGTCGGTTGCCAAAAACTTATTATAATAAACTTTGTCAACCTGCAAGTGCATATCCACCTTGCTCTTCTCAAACACCATGTTTAGGTCATCAGAAAAGTTTACATTCTTGGACTTAGTTTTCCTTGTAATCTTACGAGATCCAAAAAAGCCAAAGAACTCACCCAGATGCAACTGTGGACTTCTAATCTGCCAGGTCAATAATATTTTCTCAGGTGCAGTGTAGTACGAGTTTAAAAAGTTTAGCACCACACCATCCATGTACACAATGCTTTTACCACTCTGCAATCTTATGTTATTTATGAAAAGATCATTATCAGTAAAATTCAACGAGATATTTGTCTTGGTAAAATTCAAGTTCCTGGGTACGTACTTTACATCAGCATCTTTAATTTCCACTGTTCCCTTTACAAATGGTCTTGCAAGTTTAAAATCTACAATGCTTGCTTTGTAGGCAAGGTTTACATTAGCTCTTCCTTTAGTAAATTTTAAAAGATCGGTGCCTAGTGCATTATTCAAATTTGCAATGTCAAATTCAGATTTAAATACGCCGGTGGCAACTGGGTTATTTAAATCATTGATTGAAGCAGTATCAATTGAGAAAGCCATCTTTTCGTACTCGCCTTTAAAACCAAAAAGCTTTACTGCGGAATTTTTATCTGAATGGCCTTTACCCTTTTGGAAATTATTTGTAAAAACACCGGTAAATCCGCAGTTTTTAATTATCCCCCCTGGCGTGGTGAGCACGTTATTTTTAATTGCAGCTTTAACATTTATTTCTGGATCCCCACCCGGACCCATATCTCCAGCAATGGTACAAGTAACATCTATTGGTTTATCCAGGTTGAACATGTTAAGCCTCGAACTTATATTGGGTGCCAACAAAGCAGAAGCATCTCGCCATTTAATATCTTCAGCTTGAATGTTGATTGAAAATGCGGTATTCTCTTTGGATGTATCAAACTTTGCACCGATCACAAACGGGTCAGATCCAATATTTAATGTGTTTGGAGAAACGGTAATAACCCCATTTTCATCTTTGTAACTCGCGCTAAATGGACCTTCAAGTATCTTATTCTTTATAAAACTACCTCTCTTAGAGTTGAATGCCAGACTTTTAACCAGTGTTTTAAGTTTGATGTTTGCCTTCCAATCAGACCACGAATAGTCAATATCCCCTTTCAAGTTTTCTACAACAAATTCGAAAAGCTTATTACCTTTTTTATTATCCAATACAAAAGCAACATTAGTTAAAGCAAAATTTTTGATTTCTGTTGACGAATTTTCGCCTTCAGTTTTCTGATTTTCCTGCTTAGCTTTTTTTCTTAGAATCGCTGTATTGCTATATCCATTGCTGTCTGTAAACAGATAAATAACTGCGTTAGTAATCCCAATTTTCTTTATTTCCATTGTACCGGTTAGAAGTGCAAGTGTGTTTACCGAAACCTCTAGTTCTTTTGCTTCCAAAAGGGAATGTTTGTGGACAGCCCACAAGCTGTCGCGTACAATTACGTCATTAAGTCTTAGTGAAACTCCGGGAAATCCTTTGAGAAATGTAGGGTCCATACTTCCTATGGTCAGCTTACCTTTAATATTCTTGTTAAGCTCGGCAGTAATTGTAGAAAGAAGTTCCTTTTTATTATAATTGACGTAGGCCGCCGCTGCTATAAATATCAAAAGCACCAATCCAACAAGGATACCAAAGATTTTAAGCGCAATTTTAGACCAGCGGGGTATCGTCATAGATTAGGATTAAGGTGTCGCACCTTAATCCTTCAATCTGTATGCCAATAAATTAGGTGTAGCTTACCTGATGTGATTTCAATTTAAGCGTAGCAGTAGTTTCAGCCCTCAACTCATTTGTTAACTGCTCGTCTTCGCTCAAGCTCTTGTTGTAAGAAGGAATCATTTGTTTCAACTTCTTTTGCCATTCAGGCTTGTTAATATGATCAGGGAAACACCTTTCCATTAAAGTAATCATGATAGATACAGCAGTTGAAGCTCCTGGCGAAGCACCTAATAACGCTGCGATGCTACCATCAGCTGCGGTTACAACCTCAGTACCAAATTCTAGTATTCCCCCCTGCTTTTCGTCTTTCTTAATTACCTGAACACGCTGACCCGCTGTTTCAAGTTCCCAGTCTTCCATTTTAGCAGTTGGAAGGTATTCTCTTAAGGACGCCATTCTGTCCTCCGGACTTTGTCTCACCTGATCTATCAAATACTTTGTCAGTTGCAAGTTGTCAAGCCCCGCGGCAATCATAGGCCTAATGTTATTAACTTTTATAGATAAGGGAAGGTCCATTAATGATCCATGCTTTAAAAATCGGGTAGAAAACCCAGCATATGGACCAAAAAGTAAAGCCTTTTTACCGTCAATCATCCGGGTATCTAAATGTGGTACAGACATGGGCGGCGCACCTACTGATGCTTTTCCGTAAACCTTTGCATTATGTTGTTCAATTACATCTTTGTTAACACACTTAAGCCACTGACCACTAACCGGAAAGCCGCCAAAGCCCTTTCCTTCAGGAATGTCTGATTTTTCCAATAACGGTAATGAACCACCGCCGGCGCCTATAAATACAAACTTGGCTTTCACTACACGTTTATCACCTGTGGCTTCATCTTTAACCTTAACTTCCCAAAGTCCGTTCTTTTGCTTCAGTTTCCTTACCTCATGATCAAAATGGATGTTTACTGAAGCTGACTTTTTAAGATAGTTGAACATCATTCTTGTTAATGAACCAAAGTTTACATCCGTTCCCATCTCCATTCGGGTAGCAGCAACCTTTTCATCCTTTGCCCTATCCTTCATTACAAGCGGCATCCACTCTTCAAGTTGCCTCGAATCTTCTGAATATTCCATTTGCTTAAACAGCACGCACTTTGTCAATTCAGTAAAACGCGTTTTCAAAAACTTAACATTGTCCTTGCCCCATACAAAACTCATGTGAGGGATACTTTTTATAAATTTTTCCGGTTCGTCAATCAGTTTGCTTTTCACCAGGAATGACCAAAATTGTTTTGAAACTTCAAATGACTCAGCAATTGCCACTGCCTTCTTTGTATCTACATTACCATTTGAATCTTCAGGCGTGTAATTCAATTCACAAAAAGCCGAATGTCCGGTTCCCGCATTGTTCCAGGCATCAGAACTCTCTGCAGCTGCAACATCCAGACGCTCAAAAATTTCGATTGTCAAATCTGGCTGTAATTCTTTAAGCAAAACACCTAACGTCGCACTCATAATCCCAGCCCCAATCAATACTACATCTACATTTTTATCCTGATTATCCGTTGTTTTTGCCATTTCTGAAATTTTGTGCAAAAGTACAAAAAGACAGGCATGAGTTGATACCCGTTAGCAATCTAATTTCCATATGCTATGAATTTTTAACACTTTTATTGCAATTTTTAAGCTAATTCTCAAAACCAATGATCAAATCTTCCCATCCACAAATAAATTCACTATTAATAATTAGAAAATTCACGTTAGCTACAATCGATGGCCTCAGTACTGAGCAACTTAATGAGGTACCCGCAGGTTATAATAACAACATAGCATGGAATGTAGCCCACATGATTGCAGCAGAACAAGGTGTATGTTATTTACGATCAGGGATACCCACAGTGATACCCGAGCATTTTTATGCAGCGTTCAAACCAGGAACCAAACCTTCAGGTTTTATTACTCCAGATCAAATTGAATCCATTAAGGAACTACTACTTAGCTCCCTGGTATCTTTAGAAGCTGATCTTGCAGAGAATAAGTTTAGCAATTACACGCCATGGACTACCCGCTACGGAGCCGAGATGAACAATATCACGGAGGCATTGAATTTCCTCCCTTTTCATGAAGGAATGCATTTAGGCTATATTATGGCCTTAAAAAGACTGGTATAGCTTACTTAAACTTTCCTTTTTTATTCAGCAATTCGAAATATTTAGTCAGGTTGAGTCCGAGGGATTTCTCCAGTGAGGCTTTAAAGTCCTCCGGCTGCGGGTGCTTATTTTTCCAGCTGTCAAAATATGCTCTGAAAGCACTATCCATTTTATCTGTACCAACTTGTGCTTCGAGCAGATAAAGCCAAAGCGCAGTTTTTACATAAGATACTAACCCATATTCTTCCGAGGTAGCAAACTTTTCAGAAGGTGTTTCAATCGGCGATTCCATTGGTATGTCTAACATAGCCCCATAAAGACGCTGCATAAATTCCTTAGGCTCAAGCGCCTTAAGCTCAATTGGTATTGCATCCCCAAATACTGAATTGGTACGGTACTTCTCTGCCTCATACCTGAATTGAAAATAAGTATTTAGTCCCTCATCAAGCCAGGTATGTGCACGCTCATTACTTCCCAGCATACTCATAAACCAGTTATGGCCTACCTCATGTGCAATTACAGCATCCAGTGATTCTATTTTGGCATCCGGGCTGGTTATTAAAGTTATTGTAGGATACTCCATCCCTCCACTTGCATTGTTTTTTGGGCCCTCTACAACCTGCACCACCGGATATTCATATTCCCCGACCCAGTTGCTATAACGCCTTACAGCGTCTTTTGTATAATCAATACTGTTATTCCAGAGGGTGCCCTTTTTGTTGTGATAGTAATTAAAGGCGTCAACAGTCTTTCCTGAAGCCAGTTTAACCGTGTCATATTGCACTACAAATCCCTTATCGGCAAACCAGGCAAAGTCTGGCACATTGTTAATTTTGTAGTTCAGTTTCTTCATACCCTTATCCTTAGGTACATAAAGTACAGGAGCCCCACCCCTGTTTGCAGCATTTTTAGCCCCTATGCTTTTATACTGTGCAATTTCCGATTCTGTCTGCAAAACACCTGTGGCACCAACAATGTACGCACTAGCCACCGTTATGTTAACATTATAGGAGGCATATTCGCTGTAAAACTCCCCCATATCGAGATAAGGAAATTCATGCCATCCTGTTTTATCGAAAACTGCCGGTTTGGGATACCACTGTGTTACCATAAACTCTCCGTCAGCATAACCCGACCGGGAAAAGTATGAAGGAAGTTTTACTTTAAAGTCTGTACTGATCTCTACTGAATCTCCTGGTTTCAATGGTTGATGCAAATTAACTTTAATAATATCAATATAATCAACATTTGGATGTGGCTCTGTGACAGCAGTTTTACCTGAAACTTTGAAATTCAGACCGCTAATAGCTCCATAAGTAAATTTTTCCAATTTACTTTTTCTTGAGGTGTCAGCCTTTATTTGTTTAAACAAGGCGGTTGATTGTTGCTTATAAGCATTTGGCCAAATGTGAAACCAAATAAAATTTAGGGTAGATGGGGAGTTATTTTTGTAAATAATCCTTTCACTTCCTGTAATGGTTTTATCCTTCTCATTCAGTGTTGCGTCTATATCATAACTGAGCTTTTGTTGCCAATATCCTTCCTGTGCTTGTAAGGAAAGGCCCGTTAATGAGATTATTAATAGCGCAGTAAAAAATCTAAAAGCGTGTTGCATAGCAAGGTGATGATTCCACATAAAACTTAATCTGTATGTTTTTGTTTTACAAACATACTGTCTTAACTAAAAACAACATGAAAAAGTATCTGGTATTTACATTAATTATTTCAACAACATTATTTGCCGCTTGTGGTGGAACCGGTGAAAAGGAAGTTGCAAGTGCTAAGCTAGCCACAACAGCTGATAACAAATCCATTGGTGAAGCTAAATTCTATCAGTTAGAGAATGGTATGATCAAAATGGATCTGGAAATTAATTTCCCAGCAAGGGCAGACAGCACGGTGGCCGTTCACTTTCATGAACATGGCGATTGCGGTAATATGGGAGAGAATGCACACGGACATTGGAACCCAACAAAAGAAAATCATGGCAAATGGGGTTCTGCTGCGTATCATTCTGGCGATATAGGCAATATCCAGTTAGATGCAAAAGGCCATGGGTCAATTACCGTCACTACAGACAGGTGGAGTACAACTGACGGCGATGCAAAAAATATCATGGGCCGTGGCATAATTGTTCACGGTGGCACAGATGACTATACTACTCAACCAACAGGAAACTCGGGTCCGAGAGTGGGTTGCGGCGTTATTGCAAAATAAAAATTTAGTAAAACCTTTTAAAATTAACCTTGTTGTCTCCATACATAAAACCTAAAAAAAAATGGAAAATTCAACAGTTAATAAGGAAGTCTTGAACGACTTAATTGAAATTAATAATGACAGGATTGCAGGTTACGAAAAAGCAATCGGAGAATTAAAAACTGAAGACAGTGACTTGAAATCCCTGTTCGTAGAAATGGTTGGCCAAAGCCACAAACATAAAGCTGCTTTAGCTCAAGAGGTTCAGGTACTAGGTGCTGAAGCTGAAACAGGAACCACCACTTCAGGTAAAATTTACAGGGCATGGATGGATGTTAAAGCTGTATTTACTGGCCACGACAGAGAAACCGTTTTAAATAACTGTGAATTCGGCGAAGATGCAGCACAGAAAGCCTACAAAATGGCAATTGAAACTGAAGGCGTATCGGCGAACATACAATCTTTGATCACTGAACAAAAATCTGATCTTAGAACATCACACGATCAGATTAAAGCATTAAGAGATCAGGTTGCCCAATAATAAAAGGACTTGATTCAGAAAGCCCCGATATAAATCGGGGCTTTTTTATTTGCTCTCAAATTTAAAGCTACCTTTTATTACTTCATTAAGGTACTTTCCTTTCGACCTTGCAGCACGCAAACTAATATAGATGTTCTTAGGTACACTTTTGTAAACGTACACGCTGCCCGAAACGTAAACGATTGTCAGTTCTTTTTTCTCCTCATCATAATGCATATCGGCAACAACACTCGAAGGCATAACAGTATATTTTTTTTAGAGATAACAACTTGAATTGTAATCTGTTCATCACAGTCGGTGGTTAACATACTAAAAGCTGAAATATTTCGTAAATTGTAATACACATAAAAAAACTAAAATGAAATTTCTAACAATAAGCTTCGCAGTGGTCATTGCGGTTTTATGCTTTAGTTCCTGCGGCAATACGAAGTTAATAAGCTCATATGCTGCACCACAGGCAAAAATTCAGAAAAACAATAAAATATTAGTCATTGCCATGATGGGTGAAAAAGACAAAAAGCTTCGTGAAAACGTTGAAAGTGTCTTGGTTCAAACTCTGCGCGCCCAAGGCCTGGATGCTGGCTCTTCATTAAAAGAATTCGGTCCGGATGCTTTTGCCAAGCTGGACGAGAAGACTACTATGCAAAAACTTAAAGACCAGGGTTTCGATGGCACTTTTACTATTGCGTTGATCAATAAAAGCAAAGATAAGGCTTACAGACCCGGATATGTGGCACTAGCTCCATCACCCTATCGATTCTGGGGCTATTACAACAGTATGTACGTAAGAGTTTACAGACCAGGCTATTATGCAGACAATAATCAGTTTGTTCTTGAAGGAATTTTTTACAGCATAGGTTCTGATAAACTCCTTTATTCTGCTCAAACAAGAACGGTGAACCCAAATAGCCCACACGCACTTGCGAGTGTTTTTACAAAAACGCTGCTAGATGACATGAATAAAAACGGAGTGTTCAGCAATTAAATCTTGTTCGCTACTAACCGCGGTAACCGTACTTTGTTGAAAGGCCGAGGCATTCGGCAGTTGACAATATTCCATCAGATGATGTAGATGCAAATAAGCTTGATGCTGCCGCACAAACGCCCAGCCTCAGGCTTTTTTCAATACCTTCATTATTATGTAGTCCTATTAGTACGCCTGCGGCGAAGGCATCTCCGGCACCTACAGCGCCAATTATCAGTTCATTCGGAACGTCAATACTAGGTTGAAAAAACTTTGAACCTTCCTTGTGTACTGCAAGCACTCCTGCAGGGAAATGAATGATAGCCCATTGCCTCACGCCCATCTTCAATAGTTTTAGGGCGGCTTGCTCACATTTTAAAACATCCACTTCAGCCCCATCTATAGTTTTAATACCGGTAATCATCCCAGCTTCGTATTCGTTTACAAACAAATAATCAATAAATGGCAATGCCGGGGGTATCAACAAGTTAAACCTGTCAGAACTTTCACTAACAATATCTACAGAGGTCATCATACCAGCATTTAAAGCATTTTTCAATACAAGGGCGGCACGTGTCAATCCCTCGTTTTCCAAAACATCCAGTTTATCTAACAATAGCAGATAACCCAGATGGAATATTTTTGCATTTGATAATAAGAAATCAAAATGTTCAACATCCAGTAACGCATTTGCACCACGCTGGTGAAAAAAAGTGCGCTTCCCGGTCGATATAACAGTCATTACGTCTGTATAGGATGTCGATGCCGAAGGAATTTTAGCAACTTGAGACGTGTCAATTCCAAGCTGCCGGCATTCATTAACAATGGATTCCCCCCGGTTGTCATCGCCTACCAGTCCAATGCCCTGTAATGGAAACCCGGCCTGCAATTTCGCAAGATCTTTTAAAATATTGTAGGCTGATCCGCCGTTGCTGCTGCATTCTGAAATGATGTTTACCAGTTTTTCCTCCTGCGGAAAAGCGTCGACGATCTTAACCTGATCAATAATCCAATTACCACCAACCAGTATACCGTTTCTCATCGATTAATCTTCACTTAATAACTTAACAATTAGCAATTCGTCTTCATCAATCATAGCGTAACGGCCAATCTCCTTATTAGAGAAGAAGTTATCGTTTACATCATCATTTGCTGTTGACACTTCACCAATAATACATTCCTGCGATTGCGGATAAAATTCATGCCATATGCCGGGATCGATTGTTACCCGGTTGCCCGCCATCAATGTTATTTTCTCACCAGATGTGATCAAACAATTTGTGCCGTTAATTTTTACATTAAACCGTCCTTTAGTAGTTCTCACCGCCGGATCATAGGCCCACAACTGCACAATCAGAGTACCTGTTCTGCATATGATATCTTCTTTTTTCTGCTGATGTGTATGAGAAGGCGTTACCTGGTTTTTTGTAGCATACATTACCTTCTCGCAATATTCGTCTTCTTCCGCCAGGTTGACTAATACCAGACCACAGCTTGTAAACCGCCCAAGGCCAAAGTCAGTCACATCCCATCGGGGGTTAGGGGGTAGTGCCCAGCCATTTTTTTTAAAAAAGTTACCGGCATCGCCAATAGCTTTATTGATCTCAGATCGCTTCATGCGTATTTATATTTGGTTATAATATATCTTTTCAACAGCATTATTTTTGTGGGATGCTAAGGCAGCAGCGAATACACAATGACTCTGCAAAGCTTCCTCTGGGGTAACACAGCCAAACTTACCATTCAGTTTATTTTCTCGCTCAGCGAAATAGGCCGCTAACATTTGCATAAAGCAATCTGCAAAGCCTGGCTCAAATATGCCTCCTGTTATCGTAGGAAATACTACACCTTTAAATCCCAGGTCTGTGCGTTGCCAATATTGCTCACCATTATTGATATCAAATGTCCAAAGCACCTTTGTGTCCTTGGTACTATATTTCACTCCACCATTCGTCCCCAGTATCTCAATAAACCAGGTATTTGTCTCGCCAGGCGCTATCCTTTTCATCTCCAACGTCATTGGTATGCTGTTTCTACCTACTTCAACAACTGTATTTAATGTAGCATTATTCCAGGTATCACAGGTCGCGATCCCACCTTTTCCATCCGGACGCTCAGTAATAATTTTTTGAAGCTGCGCATAAACCTGCTTCGGTTTCCAACCTAATCTTAAAGGCACATGTAACACATGCATACCCAAATCTCCCATTACCCCTAGCTCTCCACAAAATTGGTTTTGCCTCTTCCAATTTATCGGTTTATTCCTGTCCAGGTCGCTTGAGTGTAAAAACCCAGCTTTAACTTCAATAATTTCACCTAACCTGCCCGACTGTACTTCATTAATTACTCTTTGTGGTCCTGGCAGAAAAGGCATTTCAGAACTACACCTAACAAACCGCCCGAGCCGTTTTGCACAATTCATGATGGCATTGGCTGCCTCTAAATCGATCCCAAAAGGCTTTTCTGCAAGCAAATCCTTACCAGATTCCAGTACTTCAATATAGTAATCTTTATGCAAATTATGGGGCAACGCTACATACACCACATCAATGTCCTTGTCTCCAAGTAATTCCTTGTAGTTGGTAGTCAGCATAGTTACAGTAGGTACCTTACTATACCATTCCAATACATGCTGGTTCAAATCACAAACCGCTTTGAGTTCAACTGCCACCGGGAAGTCGTTAAGTGCAAACCATCTACCAAAAGCACTGGCAGCCTCTTTGCCCATTAAGCCACCACCAATGATGCCTACGTTCAGTTTCTTCATATCTATATTTGGTATCTTAAATTCCCCGGCTAAATAAACCGAAGTGCTTGTTCTGGCGTCGCGTTCTCATGCACAATGGACATCAATGCTTTAGTCATTCCTGCAGGATTGTGGTGTTGTATCACGTTTCTGCCGTAAACTATTCCTTTAACCCCTTGCTGCATTAAGCCATAAGTTCGGGCTAATATTTCCTTGTCTGCTGCTTTTCCTCCCCCACGCACCAATACGGGTATATTCCCTGCTACCTCAACAACCCTATGGTAATCGGCCACGTCATTGGTTGGATCTGCTTTAATTATATCGGCACCAAGCTCTACCCCTTGCCTTACAAGTGGTATAATCTTATAAGGATCTCCATCAACCATATACCCCCCAGCCTCGTTGTTAGCCTGAAAAACAAGGGGTTCAATCATCAAAGGCATACAAAACTGCTCACACAAGGGCTTAATTTTCAATATATTCTGAATGCATTGATCCATAACTTCTGGCTCATTTGGTATACTAAACAGGTTCACCACCACACAGGTCGCATCTAGTCTAACCGCTTGTTCCACCGGGTTTTCAATCATACGGCTAAACAATTTTGAAGGCAAATCTTTACCGTAAACATTCGCTACATCAGTGCGTAAAACTAGCGACGGCTTTTGTCTGCCGGGTATAGATTGCAGGTATTGTGCCTGTCCAATTGTTAATTGTATCGCATCGGGTGCTGCTTCAACAAGGGTATTTACTGCCTGTTGTATATTCTCTATTCCGCTTAAAAAAGGATATTCATTAAAAAAACCATGGTCTATAGCAACATCAAAGCAATTGCCAGATTGGTAATTGAAAAGCCTGTTTAATTTGTAAGATTTCATAACCAAATATATACCATCATGCTTGTATACACAAGTGTAAACCATCTGAAATATTTTATATTTGTTACATTACCGATATATAAACTACATGCTCAAGAAAGATACCCTACCCCTCTATAAAAAGATTATCGACGACCTAAAAACCGCTATGGAAAAGGGTGAATACTTGAAAGGTGAACTTTTGCCTTCCGAAAATGAACTTTGCAAAACCTACAATACAACAAGGGTAACCATCCGTCAAGCGCTTTCAGGCCTGATTAATATGGGCTATATCATCCGCCGCCATGGCAAAGGCAGCATTGTAACCGAACCAAAAAAGGGCCTGGGTATCTTGTCATTCGCTGGTGTTACGGCCGGCATAGGAGACCATACGTTACATACCTTCATACTCCAAAAGCAGGTGAAACAATCCTGGCCTTTAGATTTTTTCTATGATTTGAACGAAACTGAACTGCGAAGAGGATGTTTCTATTTTACACGGCTGCGTCAGATAGACAATGTTCCGGTCCTATATGAGGAAACTTACATCACAAATATCTCATTGCCCCGTTTTGCAAGTAAAAGCCTCGAAAACGTCTCGCTGTTCAAAACACTGAAAGAGCAATACAATATAGAAATTGCTACCGGAGAGCAAAAAATCTGGGCCGTTAGTGCGGGTAAAGAAATAGGCAAACTACTAAACCTCAAGCCTTCACAACCCGTCATTCATATGAAGCGCAGGCTTCAAACAAACATTAAAGATTTGAACATCTATTCATCTATCTTTTGCAATACACAGGAATACTTCTTGCAGGATTATTTCTGATATTTTTGATACTTTTGCGGCAATGAAGTTAAAGACATCCCTGTTCTTCCTATTGCTTATTTTCTCTGTTGTCTCGTCCGTCATAGCTCAAAGCAGTGTTGAGTTGAAAAAGAAAAAGCAACAACTCCAAAAGGAAATAGATCAGCTGCAGAAAAATGCCAACAAAGCAGCAACAAATAAAAAGCTCACCCTCAAACAGATCAGTGATCTAAATTCCAAAATAAGCCTAATGCAAGAAAAGATCGGTGTGATCAATTCTGAGATGAGGGTGCTGGACAATCAAATTCACGAGAACACAAATTCAGTTACCAATCTGCAGACTCAGCTGGAGCAATTGAAAAAAGAGTATGCCAGCATGATCCGGTTTGCGCAAAAGAATCAGAATGCATACACTAAAATGATGTTCATCTTCGCCTCGCAAGACTTTCATCAGGCCTACATGCGGATGAAATATTTACAGCAGTTTAGTTCCTACCATAAAAAGCAGGCAGGCTTTATGGAGGGTAAAGAAAAAGACCTAAAATACAAAATTGTAATTCTCGATAAAAACAGAAAAGAGAAAAGCAGTCTGATGCATGAACAGGAAAGCGAAAAAAACAAGCTGGGTGAGAGCAAAGAAGAGCAGGCCAAAGCGCTAAATAAATACAGTGCCCAGGAAAAACAGTTTCAGGCAGGCATCGCAGAGCGAAGAAAGAAACAGCAGGCGTTAGACCGTGAAATCCGTGCCGCCATTTTGCGCGATATCGCTATCGCTAAGAAAAAGGCAGAAGAAGCTGCGCGGGCAGAATTGGCGCGTAAAAAAGTGGCCCTGGAGAAAGCACGGTTAGAACAAGTCAGAATCCGGGCTGCAGAAATTGCCAAGGCTAAAGCGGCTAACAAACCTGTGCCCCCACCTGCAAAGGTAACGGCAGCAGCAGAAGCAACCGAAAAACCAAAATCAAGTACTACGTACCTGAACACTGCGCCGGGAGCCACAAAATTATCTTCAGATTTTGAAAGGAACAGGGGTTCATTACCCAGACCGGTTAGCGGTCGCGTAACCGAAAGTTTCGGTAAACATAATGAAGGTCAGGCAATCTACTATAATGATGGTATCAATATAGAACCCGAAGAAGGCGCTGCAGTTCATGCGGTGTTTGATGGGACTGTTCGCTCTGTACGTAGCCCATATGGAAAATATTATATCCTTATAAATCATGGCGCCTACTATACCGTTTACCATAATTTGAAATCTGTGAGTGTTGCTGTAGGTGATAAAGTCTCTACAAATCAAACCATTGGGGTTGTAGCGAATTCTGAGGGTAAGCCCTTCCTGCAATTTCAAATCTGGAAAGGTGAGAAATCTCAAAATCCGGAAGGCTGGATCAGATAACCGACATAGAACATAATCGCGAAACGATTGTTATACTGCAATAAAACAGTAAACATGGAAACTAACGATCAAAATACAGCTAAAGAAAAAGGGTATACAGCCGGCGAGTCTCAGTTTGCCGATGGCAAGAACACAAAGCTGAATACCGAAACTAAACTTCCAAATGGTGCCAACAATGAAGAGGAAGAAAACAAATCCGGAACTTCAGAAGGCGATGCGGATTATGAAAATCCAAACGACGATCCTGCCTGATTAAACAACAATTCTAAAAGTTAGGTTAACCCTGGGTCGCATTGGTTTAATGGATTTCGGAACTCTGTGGTCCCAGTGCTGCTGTAGGTCGCCTTTCATAATCATCATGGCGCCGCTTTCCAGTTTTATCGAATATTTCTCGCTATGATCCCGCTTATTGCGGATATCAAAACTTCTTACCTGCCCGAAGCTTACCGATGCGATAACGGGCCTCGAACCTAAAGCCTTTTCATTGTCACTATGCCATGCAACTGAATCATTCCCATCCCGGTAATAATTCAGCAATACGCTGTTAAAGTTCACTCCGGCAATCCACTCCACCCTTGATTTGATTAAAAGTAATTCTGGTGTCCAAATGTTGGGGGCCGACCGTCGTAGCGAAGTGTAATCATAAGTATTTTCATTCGCATACCAGGCGGTAAGGCGTGGCGTAATCACTTCTTTGTCGAACATCCATTGTGTTTTCTGCTGCCATGGCGTATCTGCTATAAAATGATTAAGTAAATGCCGGCACTCCTCCCCATTAAATAAATCGGGATGGTATTCCAGCAAATGTTCCGGTAAACCTGGCGACTTACCTTTCTCCGCAAAAAGACTCAACTGCTCCAACTTAAAAGCCCCTCTCAAATATTAGTATTTCTTTAAATAACTATCAATAATACTAATATTTTTAGTTTAAATCAATATATTTTAGAAAATATTAGTTTATTGATAATGTCTACAGCATCTAACGAACTTGCTTGAATGTTTGAGGGTTATGGAAAATAATGTTGTTACCGCAACCTTAGGCTGTTCATCACTACAGACACAGAACTTAAAGCCATTGCTGCACCGGCAATCATCGGATTTAACAGAAATCCGTTTACCGGATACAATATCCCGGCTGCAAGCGGAATGCCTATAATATTATAGATAAAGGCCCAAAACAGATTCTGTTTAATTATCCTAACAGTTTTGCGTGATAGCGTTAAAGCTTTTGCTACTTGCAGCAGATCGGAAGACAGCAAAGTAATTTTAGCTACATCAATTGCAATATCAGAGCCTTTTCCCATAGCAATTGATACATCAGCAACCGCTAATGCCTCACTGTCGTTAATTCCATCACCCACCATCGCCACAACCTTTCCTTCTGCCTGCAACGTCCTTATAAAATCCGCTTTCCCGGCCGGAAGCACTTCAGCTGTTACATTGCTTATGCCTACAGTGGCAGCCACAGATGCTGCCGTTTCTTTATTGTCTCCGGTAAGCATGTAAACGTCAATATCATGGTTCTGCAAATCCTTTACAGCCTGTGCTGAACTTTGTTTAATAAGGTCGGCAATTGCCACAATAGCCAGTACTTTCTGCTCAGAAGCAAAATAGATAACTGTATTGGCTTTAGACGCAAAATCATTTGCCAAATCTTCAAGTTTTTGATCCAATGAAACTCCAGATTCCTTCATAAAGTGAAGGTTCCCTGCGTAAAAGTTACCTTCAGCAATCTCAGCATACGATGCTTTTACACCCTTGCCAACAACGTTCTCAAAGTTAGTCATCACGTGTTCGGATGTTCCTACAGCTACAGTTCCGTCCAAATGTCTCACCACTGCTTCTGCTAAGGGATGCGCAGACTTTTTCTCTAGTTGCAGCAATATCCATCCGTAAAATAATGGATCCACCCCATCAGCCCATTGTATGCCTACAACGTCTGGCCTTCCTTCCGTAAGTGTCCCGGTTTTATCGAGTACAACAGCATTCACTTTATGGCCCAGTTCCAAAGCTTCCGCATCGCGGATCAAAATACCAGATTCCGCGCCCTTTCCTATACCAACCATTATGGCGGTAGGTGTAGCGAGGCCAAGTGCACACGGGCATGCAATAACCAACACAGTAACCATAGCCATTAGTCCTTGAAAAAATGCATGGTCACCACCTAATAACACCCATAGAAGCAATGTGAGCAAAGCGATCCCCATTACCACCGGCACAAAAACACCTGCTATGCGGTCAACTAATTTCTGTACAGGCGCTTTGGAACCCTGTGCATCCTGAACCAATTTTATGATGTGCGCCAACATGGTTTCGCTGCCGACCTTTTCTGCCACAAAACTTAAACTTCCTTTCTGATTAATCGTACCCGCCAGCACCCTATCGCCAATGGTCTTTGCAACGGCTATGGGCTCTCCCGATAGCATGCTCTCATCAACATATGATTCTCCCTCGTAAATTAAACCGTCAACAGGAATACGTTCCCCCGGTCTAACTAAAATCTTATTCCCTATTTTAACCGTTTCAAGGGTTATTTCTTCTTGTCCTGCCTGTCCTAAAAGGATAACCGTATCAGGTTGCAAGCCAATTAGTTTTTTGATGGCAGATGATGTATTTGATTTCGCACGTTCTTCTAATAATTTACCAAGCATTATAAAAACGATCACAACGGCGGCAGCCTCGAAATACACGTGCGCATGAAGTCCTTTGGTATGCCAAAACTCAGGGAAAAAAGTATTAAACACACTAAACAAATAGGCAATTCCTGTACTTAGCGCCACTAGTGTATCCATGTTTGCCCTGCCATGTCGGGCTTGTTTAAATGCATTAACAAAAAAATTCCTGCCAAAAAGAAATAAAACAGGACTAGTTAATACCAGCATAACGTAATTGGCATATGGAAATTCCATAAAGAACATGCCTAATACCACCACGGGCAGGGTAAGCATGCCTGCCATTACCGTACGCTTTTTTAGAAGCTGATAATCACTATGCTGAATCTCTTCCTGAATTTCCTTTCCATGTTTAGTGTCTGCAATAAGGTCATAGCCAACAGCTTGCAGCGCCTTTTGCATATCAGCAACATTTATTTGTTCTGGATGATAAGCTACTTTTACAGCATGTGTAGCATAGTTAACCTCTGCTTCAGTCACTCCTGTTTGTGCCGTCAATATGCTTTGCACGCTTCCGGCGCAACCTGCACAGCTCATTCCTAACACTGGTATTGTTCTGATTTCTGTCTTCATGGTGGGTAGTCTGCGGGCAAAACAACAGATAACAAAGATACCATCATCATTGTTGAAGCACTTACATTATTCTGTCAAAATTCACTCCCATCGCTCTCTACATCTGGTAGTTTATCCAACATATAGAAATCCCTAAATCACACTAACCTCAATCACCCGGCCATTCAGTTGAATGCATTCCTGAAATCTAATGGTGATACACTGGTTTTACTCTTGAAGAGTTTACTGAAGGACTGCGGGTGCCCAAAACCCAATGCATATGCGATCTCAGATACAGATAGCGTAGTAGTAGATAACTGTTCCTTTGCTATCTCGATTACCTTATCATGTATATGATGCTGCGTACTCTTGCCAGTTAGCACTTTCAGCATTCCGCTTAGGTAACCTGATGAAACATTCAACCCATCCGCAACAAACGAAACAGAGGGCAATCCTTTCTCCATTAGGTCGCCATCTCTAAAATACTCCGCCAATAATCTCTCAAGTTTGTCGAGCACCTTGTGATTAGTTATCCTACGGGTTAAAAACTGTCTTTGGTAAAATCGCTCTGCATAGGTTAGCAGCACTTCTAGTTGGGTTACAATTAGATCCTGACTAAATTGATCCATATTTCCATGATATTCGTGTGCAATATCCTGGATAATACTTGCTATCCGGTCTTCTTCCTTCTCCGACAAGAATAGCGCTTCGTGTACTGAATAATCAAAATATTCATATTTCTTAATCTTTTTGGCCAGGGAAGTATTCCAAAGAAAGTCGGGATGAATGAGCAACATCCATCCCGAATGTTTCAAATCCCCGCCGTCTGTCGGACTAATACTGAAAACTTGTCCAGGCGCCATAAAGCTCATCACACCTTCATCAAAGTCGTACTCTTGCTGTCCATATTTCATCTTCACATTGAAGTTCTTCTTTAGCGCGATGCAATAAAAATCCTGCACTAAACTTAAGGGCTCGTAGTTATTTAGCCGCTTCATTTCGTCTACCTTGAGTACGCTAATCAGCGGATGCTCAGGCTTGGGTAAACTCCTAAACTGGTGAAATGCAGCTATCGTCGTAAATCTTAAGGGTGCTGTGGTTGCCATAGTACAATTTAGCTAATTTTGTTATAAGCATCAGCAAACTCTTTCGCATAATCCTTCAGCTTTACCTTCCCCATCACTGCCGGCCTGTGTTTATAATAATCTTCTGCCAATAATCCTGTATGTAATGCCGAATACATTTCAACCAAGCCTGCAGCAATTGTAGGCGACATGCCAATACCAACTAATCCATCCAGGCTTTCCTGATCTGAAATTCTAATCCACTTTAAATCCGGCTTTCCAATGGCCGCTCCTAATACCGTAGCAGTTTCGCTGCAACTAACTTCCTCACTAGCTACGTACCTGATTTTCCTGCCAGTAAATGAATTAGTAATTTCGTCTGCAATCGAAATGGCGATGTCAATCGGAGATACCCATGGAACAATATCCTCTTCCCCATAGTTGGCCATTATAACCCCTTGACTTTTAATCATTGGGATATACCCCAACAGATTATAGTAAAATGACGTCGGGCGCATGTGGGTTACTGAAACTTCGTCTGGTAATGCATCCAGCATAGTTGCTACATCATGAGCACCTACCAAAATTCCATTTCCTTTATCCAGGTGCCCGCCGATGGTACTCAAATTCACCACGCGCTTCACTCCTGATCCAGTGATGGCTTCTACATAATTGTTGCCCAAACGGCGATAATATTCCCGCAAATTCAAATCGCGATCGAAATAGTTGTTGGGTGGTACCATACAGTAAACTGCATCCGCTCCTGTAAATGCCCTTGTTAAAAAAGCGGGATCTTCTAATGAACCAATCGCTGCCTCTGCGCCCAACTTTTTTATCTCTTCTTGCCTGTTTGCGCTACTGCTGATTATAGTTACCTGATGATCATTTTGCAATAACTCTTCAGCCAATGGCTTGCTAATATTCCCTAAGGAACCTGTGATTACTATTTTCATGTTTTGTTTTTTTGATGGTGTAAAGATCTACCTCAAAAAACCAATTCGTGTAGCCAAATCTAATGTGCTTGTAGCCAAAATCATGTTGACAGAACACTACCATGTAATTATCGCTTAGACCTCGCGATAATAAAATCTGCAAGCTTACTAATATCAACATCACTTAATGCCCCGTTCCAGGCCGGCATTCCTTTAGTTGTAATCCCTTTGGTTATGCTCATTACTATTGATTTTTTATCAGCACCATGCAAGAATTTTGTATTGATAAATCCTTTGGCTGAAGATGTACCCTGGAGCTGATCACCATGACAAGATGCACACAGTTGTTGAAAAATTCCTGCTATTGTACTTGGGGCAGCAACAGATTTCTTTGAGCTAAGCACATGCTGAGAAAGTAATTTTGATCCCGAAGGGCGCATTCTTAAAATCATATCGTCGTGCTCATCCCTGGGCTTGCCCTCTCCCGGGTCATGCATAGAAGTCGAAAAATAGATGTAACCGTCTGGCCCGGTAGCCAGCGACCGTATTCTGCCATAAGTCTTCTTCAACATAACCAGCTGGTCCGTAACCTTATCCTTTGCTACAGTAAGGTTTAAAATAGATTCTCCTCTCAAGCATGCAACCAGCAATTTTCCTTTAAGCTGGGGGAATTGGCTTCCGTTGTAAAACAAGGTTTCACCCGGACCAATTGAAGGTGTGTATTGTACCAGTGGCGATTCCATTCCTGGTCGTTTATCATCATGATGTAATCCTGGCCAACCATAATTAGCGCCTTTCTTGATAAGGTTAATCTCATCTCCACCGGTCGGACCATGCTCTGATTCGTAAAGCAAACCCGTACCTGGTTGAAAATCTATGCCTTGTGGGTTACGGTGACCGTAAGACCAAATCTCCTTTTTTGCAGTATCATTTTTAAAGAACGGGTTGTCCGCAGGTATACTCCCATCAGCATTCACCCTTAATATTTTCCCATTGTAGGCTTTCAGGTCCTGAGCCATCATCGGCTGATCGGCATCACCAGTAGTGATATAGAGTTTTCTATCCGGCCCAAAAACGAGCCTGCAACCCGTATGGTTTTGATTCGCAGGAATGTCTTTTAATATCACGAAAGGATTTACAAGCGTATCTCCACTTAACTGATATCTTACAATCCGCAACTTCATACGGTTGTCCAGCAAATAGTTACTGGCAAGGTACACTTGGTTGTTACTAATGAAATCCGGATGTAAGCATAAGCCCAGCGCACCAGATTTATTGCGCAGTATGATATCATTTAGGTTTAGCACCGGTTTTGAAATCAATTTATTGTTCCTGATGATTCTTACCCTGCCTTCCCGTTCTGTAAATAAAAGGCTTCGGTCGGGCAAAAAAACAATTTGCCATGGCACCCTTAAATTGTCTGCAACTGTATCTATTTTATAGCCATCGTCTTGTAAAACAATTGGATGAGACTGATCGACAAATGCCGCAGTAATGATAATGGTGCACAGCACAATTGTTAGAAATTTGAATTTTCGCATTGCAGAATTAATTATACCCTTTCAATTTAACAATATATTGCCACTATTGATTTGGCTTTCTTTAGCTCACAGCGGGTAATTCAAAACAAAAACGGCTTCCCTCGCCAATGCCAGACTCCACCCAGATTCTGCCGCCTTCAGCTTCTATAAAGTCTTTTGAAATTGCTAGTCCAAGTCCTGAACCTGATTTGTTGTTCCCATCCGTTGGAACCTGAAAATACTTTTCAAATAAATGCTTCTGGTACTGCTCATCTATGCCTTTCCCAAAATCCTGCACCGAAAAAATTATTAAACCAACCGATTCTTCAATTCTGATGATAATCTTAGTCCTTTCGGGACTATAACGCAGCGCATTTGATAAGAAATTGATCAGCACCCAGGCCGTTTTTTCCGTATCAACATTTACATTAGACAAATCATCAGCTGCAATCAGATCAAAATCAATTGATTTTTGTTCAGCCTGGAATCGAACAGTGTCCATTGCATAATTGGCTATTTTTCGGGGATCTGTCTTCGCGAAATTGAGCTGCAGCTTTCCCGTTTCTACCTGCGCCAGATTTAACAGTTCGCTCGTAATTTTAAGTAATCGCCCGCAATCGTCTTTAATGTGGTTCATCAAATCTTTTTGCTCCCTGTTCATTACACCAACACGCTCATCATCTAACAGTTGCAAACTCATTTTTATAGAAGCGATAGGTGTTTTTAGTTCGTGTGATACAGTAGCGATAAAATGTGTTTTTGCGTCATCCAGCTCTTTAAATGCTGTAATGTTCTTAAGTATATAAACTTCACCTGCTGCCTTTCCCTCCTTACTACCCACCTGTTCCTGCACTTCAGCATTTGGCAATAAAACAAGCCTTCGTTCCAGTTGAAAATAGGACTCCTTGTTGTTTGCATAGATCTTTATGGTGTCGGTTGCATTCCTAACTCCCATTATGCGATTTAAGAGGTCATTCTTTTTCATGAGATCAGGTGCGCTTTTTCCTACTGCATCGCTTTCACTCAAATTAAACAACACACTTGCCACAGTATTCAAAAATAAAATCTCCTGCTTTTCATTTAAACCAATAATGGCATCCTGCATTTGCTCAATAATAGCTTCAATTCTAAGCTTCTCCGACTGCAGTTTGGCAAAGTTGCTGCTTTCCCATTTGTTTAGCTGAGCACTCATTAGGTTAAATTCTTCTGCCAGTTCAGAAAACTCATCAGATCCGCCAAATTCAAGCCGTTGTTTATAGTTTTTGCGACTAATTTCCTTTAACGCCGCAGAGAATTCTCTGAGCGGGTTTGCAACAAAGCCGGGGAAATTCACAACGAATGAAAACAATATGAGAAAACACAGAGTCGCTGCAAATATTAGGTAAGTCGCATACTGCTCAACGCCCCTTTGAGACCCGGCATTCTTACTTACAATAGCAGCCATATTTATTTCATCTATCGAACGCAAAGCCTTATACATTTGGGCCAATACGGCGGGCTTCCCTAACGTTCCCGTTTCAATTGCATTCATTTTCTTAAAGGCAGCCTTTAACAGATACATAGCTTGCTGTTCCCCTGGCTCTGTAACGTTTTGCTGCGCTAATGAAAGCTGCTTAGCAAACTCTTTTTCGGTTTTAGCACTAAGAGGAAAGGTATTGTCTTCCAAAATCGCCTGCATTTTACCAATGTATTGTATACTTTGATAATTATCCTTCAATACCAATTTAGCCCCTTCAGAAATTCTATTCATGAAATAAATTGATATGCCGCCAAAACCCAGAATTATAACAAACAGGAACCCGATGCCCAGGCGTAATTTTGTTTTTATTTTCATGTTTTCTCTTAAATGAATCAATTTTTAAAAGTCAGCTCAATATTACTAAATCGGTATCAGTTTCTGAGATTCGCTTTAGTAGCTGGTCAAAAATCCCACTCCGCATAACAACCTGGTAAATGCTTAGATGAGGCTTACCTATACAAATTGTTGTGACTTCTTTTTCGCTTACTATCCGCATTATCGTTCCGGGTACGTCATCACTTTTAATTTTAATAACTTCCGCACCCAGCTCAATCGCCAATTTAAAGTTATTAATCAAATGGCGCTGTAAATCAAGCTTAATCCGGTCGCCATTTTCAGCACTGCGCTGTACATATAATACAATCCATGTCGATCGATAGTATGATGCAAGTCTGGCTGTCTTTCTTATGATTGTTGTTGCTGAAACAGGATTGGCAGAAATGCACGCTACAAATTTCTCCCGGCGTAGTTTAACCTGAATTGGGACTTCCCGGTTGATCCTTCGTTCCAGGTACTGCGATACTTCTCTTAAGGCCAGTTCCCTAAGCTGTAATATCCTTTCCGGTTGGAAAAAGTTATTCAGCGCCCTTTCAATTTTTGTCTTGTCGTAAATCTTTCCTGCCCGCACACGTTCAATAAGCTCCTCTGCCGTCAAATCAAGGTTTACCACCTCATCTGCCAGTTGCAAAACTTTATCAGGAAACCGTTCATTTATTTTTATACCTGTAATGGTCTCAATTTCTGTATTAATGCTTTCCAGGTGCTGGATATTTACCGCTGAGAGCACGCTTATTCCAGCATCCAAAATATCAGTTACATCCTGCCACCGCTTAGTATTTTTACTTCCTTCTACATTGGTATGAGCCAGCTCATCTACAATTACAACATCAGGATGAAGGCTTATCACCAACTGCAAATCCATCTCTTCCAGTTCTTTACCCTTATAAAATATCGTCCTTCTCGGTATCAACGGAATTCCCGCCAGCAATGCATGCGTCTCTACCCTATTATGCGTTTCAATGTATCCAATCTGCACGTCAACCCCTTCCTTCCTTAAGCGATGGGCTTCCTGAAGCATTTTATAGGTCTTACCAACACCGGCACACATGCCAATGTAAACTTTCAATTTACCTCTCCCGGTCTTTTCCATAAGTTGATGCAGCTAACTGTGTGAATAGCTAATTCTTTAACTCGTCTAAAGCAATATTGAGTTTCAGAACATTTACTGATGTTGGGCCAAACAACCCAAACAAAGGCGCTTGCGTATTTTTAACTACCAGCTCCGCAACTGTTCTTTCATCCAGGTTCCGCAACGCAGCTATTCTTTTGATCTGAATAATAGCCGCCTGCTCTGAAATATCAGGATCAAGCCCACTGCCAGAAGCCGTAACGATATCGGCAGGAATGTCTGCCTTCGTAATCTGAGGGTTGTATTTTAACAGTGTATCGATCCTATCCTTCACCTGCTGCAGATATTCCGGGTTAGATGCTCCCTTATTTGATCCTCCAGAACCTGCCGCATTATATCCAGCAGCAGATGGCCTTCCCCAAAAATATTCGGGTTTTGTAAAAGATTGACCCAATAAAGCGTATCCTAAAACTTTACCATTCCTGGTAATTTTTTCTCCACCACCACTCCCTTTTGAAAAGCTGCCTGCAAAAGCAACAATGATTGGGTAGATGATGCAAAGCATCACCATTAACACGACAGTTAAACGAATAGATTGTAGAATGTATTTTTTCATGATTTCTAAAATATTGAAGCTTAAACAAATAAGCCTACCAGTAAGTCGATTAATTTGATTCCAATAAACGGGGCAATCAATCCGCCCAATCCATAAATCAACAGATTTCTGCGCAATAATGCCGTGGCTCCAATTGGCTTATAAGCCACTCCTTTTAATGCAAGCGGAATGAGTATTGGGATGATCAATGCGTTAAAGATCACTGCTGAAAGAAATGCACTTTCCGGACTGTGCAACCCCATTACATTGAGGCGCTGCAAAGCAGGTATAGAGGCTATAAATAAGGCGGGCACAATGGCGAAGTATTTGGCTACATCATTTGCGATAGAGAACGTAGTAAGTGTGCCCCTGGTGATCAGCAATTGCTTACCGATCTCCACAATCTCAATAAGTTTAGTTGGGTCATTGTCCAGATCTACCATATTACCTGCTTCTTTTGCTGCTTGCGTACCGCTGTTCATTGCAACGCCAACATCTGCCTGTGCAAGCGCAGGTGCATCATTTGTACCATCACCCATCATGGCCACAAGTTTACCAAGTGCCTGCTCGCCTTTTATGTAGTTCATTTTGTCCTCAGGCTTCGCTTCTGCGATGAAATCATCTACACCCGCCTTTTCGGCAATAAATTTCGCTGTCAGTGGATTATCTCCGGTAACCATCACTGTCTTTACACCCATCTTCCTTAACCGCTCAAAACGCTCACTTATCCCTGGTTTAATAATGTCCTGTAGTTCAATCACGCCCAATGTCTGCTCATTTACAGCTACAACCAGCGGTGTACCCCCGTTATTTGAAGTCGCGTTAACCTGATCCGCTGTTTGCAACGGGAAGGCATTTCCTGCCTTCATAACCATATTGCGGATCGAATCAAACGCGCCCTTTCGAATCCTTTTCCCCTCCAGGGTATCCAAGCCACTCGCGCGGGTTTCAGCCGTGAACTTGATAAATGTAGATCCTTCAGGTGCTTTCATTACCTTAAATCCATGCACAATCGCGAGTTCTAGTATAGACTTCCCTTCCGGGGTCTCATCAGCCAGTGAGCTCAATACACATGCTTCCATAAAATCCTTATTAGCTACTCCCGGAGCAGGGTAAAAATGTGTTGCCTTACGGTTACCTATCGTAATCGTACCTGTTTTATCAAGCAGCAATACATCAATATCCCCTGCCGTTTCAACAGCCTTTCCAGATTTGGTGATCACATTTGCACGTAGTGCGCGGTCCATTCCTGCAATGCCAATAGCAGATAGCAACCCGCCTATGGTAGTTGGGATCAAACACACAAAAAGTGAAATTAAAGCAGCAACGGTGATTGGTGTATGGGCATAATCGGCAAATGGCTTTAAGGTTACGCAAACTATGATAAACACAAGTGTAAAACTGGCCAGTAAAATCGTCAGCGCTATTTCATTTGGAGTTTTCTGGCGGGATGCGCCTTCCACTAAAGCAATCATCTTGTCTAGAAAGCTCTCTCCTGCCTGCGTATTTACCTGTACTTTGATCTGATCTGATAGAACTTTAGTACCGCCGGTTACCGATGATTTGTCGCCCCCGGATTCCCGGATTACTGGAGCAGATTCACCTGTAATGGCCGATTCATCAATCGTAGCTATACCTGCTATGATCTCACCGTCTGTGGGTATGGTATCCCCTGCCTCACATATAAATACATCGCCTTTTTTGAGCAATGCTGAAGAACGCATTTCAATCTTGCCATGCTCAAGCAACACCCTGGCGGGTGTTTCTTCACGCGTTTTTCTCAAAGAATCTGCCTGGGCCTTACCACGCGCTTCAGCTATTGCCTCAGCAAAATTGGCAAACAGTACAGTAAGTAAAAGAATGAGGAAAATAAAGAAATTGTACAAAGGGGATCCCTGCCCGTTATGACTAATGGAATAAACCGTTACATAGGCCATAATTAAAGTGCCGATCTCCACAGTAAACATTACCGGATTCTTGACCATTACCCTTGGATCTAGCTTTATGAGCGACTGTTTTAGTGCCGTATGCACTAAAGCAGGGTCAAATAAGTTATTTGATGCGTTTTTCATTTCATTTATTTAATTAATGTAAAGTACTCTGCCAATGGCCCTAAAGCCAGGGCAGGAAAATAAGAAAGTGCGTTGAGCACGATAATAACCGCAAAGGTCATCAGTCCGAATGTCAGCGTATCTGTTCTAAGTGTGCCTGCAGATTCCGGGATATATTTCTTTGCACCGAGAAGGCCGGCAATAGCAACCGGACCAATAATTGGAAGAAAACGACCAACCAACATAATTACCCCGGTAAGTGTATTCCACAGTACATTATTGTCGCCCAGCCCTTCAAAACCCGACCCATTGTTTGCATTTGCAGATGTCACTTCATATAGCATTTCCGAAAACCCATGAAAGCCGGAATTATTAAGCCAGTTTTTAGGCTGTACAATCCAGTTTACATCACCATGACTGGTGAATATATAACTTGCAATTGCTGTACCTGCGAGTATCAAAAAAGGACTAAGCAGGGTTACAAGCGCGGCAATCTTTACCTCCCGGGCCTCAACCTTGTGACCAAGAAATTCAGGTGTCCTGCCAACCATCAAACCGGAAATAAATACGGCTATGATCAGGTAAATGAAATAATTTAGCAGGCCAACCCCACAACCTCCATAAAAAGAATTCACCATCATCCCAAGCAGTAGCCAAACGCCGGTTAGCGGCATGGTAGAATCCTGCATACTATTTACTGATCCTGTAGAAATGATAGTAGTAACGGTACTCCAATATGCGGAAATGGCCGGCCCAAATCTCACTTCTTTACCTTCCATAGCTCCGGTATGTTGACTGATCCCCAACTTTTCAAGAGCCGGATTACCTGCCAATTCAGAACTGATTGTGGGAATGAGCAGCAGGAACATCCCAATGGTCATCACACCAAAAATAATCCATGCCAGTTTACGCCTTTTAATAAAAATTCCGAAAGCGATAACCATCGCAATCGGGATGATCAGCTGGGCAATCAATTCAACCATATTGGTTAAATAATTTGGATTTTCGAGCGGATGCGCGGAGTTAGCCCCAAACCATCCGCCTCCATTAGTACCTAAGTGCTTGATCGCAATAAAGCCCGCTGCAGGACCTCTTGATACATTAACGGTGTCACCCTGTACTGAAATAAACTGATCTTTCCCTTCATAACTAGACGGGCTACCATTAAAAACAAGAACTAGTGCAATCAGAAATGATAATGGCAACAATAACCGGGTGATGGACTTCACAAAGTATTCCCAGAAGTTTCCCAGTTGCTCACTCGTCTTATCGCGAAAAGCTTTAAAAAACACAACCGCTGCAGCCATGCCTGTTGCACAACTGGTGAACATTAAAAACATCAGTACAATGTGCTGGCTGAGGTAAGTCACCCCGGTTTCCCCTGAATAGTGCTGCAGGTCGCAATTCACAACGAAACTAATAATGGTATTAAAAGAAAGGTCGGCACTCACCCCCGGATTTCCATCCGGATTGAGTGGCAGCTTATCCTGATACATCAGCACAAAAAACCCATAAACTAACCAGACCAGATTAATGGTTAGCATGGCCATTATATGCGCTTTCCAGTTCATTTCCTTTTTAGGATTGATACCTGAAAGTCTGTAGATTACAGATTCAACAGGTTTTAAAAAATCCGTCCAGACTTTTTCCCCTGCAAATACCTTTGCCAGGTATTTGCCAAGGGGTATAGCGATCATTAAAGAGAGCCCGTACGTGGCTATAATTCCAAGTAATTCAGTGTTCATGGCGTTCAATTAAATTTTTCAGGTTTGATCAGCACGTAGATCATGTAAATGAATACGGCTACGGCAATTAGAAATAGTGTTAGCATACTTGTAGTTGTTATGCCAGGCCTAAGCCAAGATGGGTGCCAACAAATTTTAAACTACAATCAGAAGACTGATATACAGTCAATTAGTAGCTTTAAGAAGACAATAGGTTTAGTTTAAAATAAAAAAGACCCTTCCATTTTGGAAGGGTCTTTTTCGAAATGAACAGCCATACCTCAGCTTTCCAGTTTATATTCTTCAATTTTTCTGTACAGCGTTGTTAAGCCAATTCCAAGCAACCTCGAAGCTTCAGTTTTATTCCCTCTTGTGTACTTGAGTACTTTAAAAATGTGCTGCTTTTCAACTGATTGCATGTTCATAGATCCATTGGTATTTGCTTCATGGTGAAACTCGAAAGGCAGCAAGGAGGCAGTTATCAGGTTATTGTCTGCTAAAATCACAACGCGCTCGATTACATTCTTTAGTTCCCTTATATTCCCCTTCCAGTTATGGTTGATTAACAGCCTGCTAAATTCACGGTCCATCGATAGTTCGGGCCGGTTAACCTTGGCTGCAAATTCTGTAAGGTAATGTTGGGCAATAAGCAGAATATCATCTTTACGTTGCGAGAGCGGTGGTAGCTCTATTATAAAAACCGAAAGCCTGTAATATAAATCCAGTCTAAACCTTCCATTTTCAGCTTCTGCCTGTAAATCTCTATTGGTGGCTGCTATAATTCTCACATTGGCCTGGTTCGTTTGCGTATCACCCACCTTAATATAGGTCTGGCTCTCTAATACCCTAAGCAGTTTGGCCTGCAAATCGTAACCCATTTCTCCTACTTCGTCCAGAAAAATAGTACCTTCATTTGCCTCCTCAAGCAGTCCCCTTTTATCTTTAACAGCGCCGGTAAAGGCCCCTGCCTTATAACCAAAAAGCTCACTCTCCAACAACTCTGGGTTAAAGCTGCTGCAATTTACGGCCACAAATGGTTTCACCTTTCTGGGACTTTCATAGTGGATGGCCTGCGCAAACACTTCTTTTCCTGTTCCTGTCTCCCCAAGCAGCAATACGGTTGTATCTGTACCGGCAACGCGTTGCGACAATGCCACTGCTTCTTTAATAGCGTTGGATCTGCCTAGTATCGAATCAAAATTATATTTCCTGGTAATCTTACCTTCCAATTCAAATACCCTGGCGTTTAGTCGGGCCTTATCAATTGCCTTGAAAACCAAAGGGATAATTCTATCGTTGTCATCACCTTTAGTGATGTAATCAAAAGCGCCGTTTTTCATTGCTAAAACCCCGTCCGAAATCGTACCGAAAGCGGTTAAATTAATTACTTCACAAGCAGGCTTAATTTTTTTGATTTCCTTAACCAACTCCACCCCGTTAAAATCGGGCAGTTTAACGTCGCTCAAAACAACCTGAATGTCTTCGGCCTTCAATACTTTAAGCCCCTCTTTACCGGTATGGGCCTGGAAAACTGTAAATCCCTCAAGCGCTATGATCCGGGCAAGCAGGCCTGAGAGCTTCTTCTCATCATCAATAATCAGTACGTTGTTCTGCATGTACTATCGGATAAAATCGTTAGGAATAATCTTGGTTGCAAGATAGGTAAATATTGAGTTCGTTAACTGGAAATAAACCAACCCATTTTGAAAAAAACCACTCCAATTTGATAGGGTCATGGTGAGGGAAATCATTACGAAAAACCTCCAAAACAGCCTCAATAAGCCAGAATACCCGTTTTAACTGCTTTACCATTTTGGGGCATCGGCTTTGTATCTACCAATAAAAAATCAAAATTATGTTTCTTATCATTTTAGGCCTTATAGTAATTACTGTAAGCTTTTTTATCGCCCGCGGAGACAGTCCGCTTACAAAATTCAGTGTATTGATCAGGTCATCCGGGGTCATAATGCTCCTGCTTGGTGCGGGTCTCTCTATGTTTAAGGTAGTGGAAACCGGCCAGGTTGGCGTAAAAACCCTCTATGGCAAGGTGGATAACGACGTACTGTATAGCGGTCTAAACTTTGTAAACCCACTGGTAGAAGTTACACCCTTCGATGTCAAAACACAAAACTATACCATGTCAGGAGTTCATGATGAAGGAAGTAAAACCGGAGATGACGCGATTAGGATCCTGACCTCAGACGGACTAGAGGTTTCTATAGATCTTTCCGTTTTATTTAGTGTAACACCCAAGTCTGCTCCAAAAATATTGAAAGAAATCGGCGACGATTATCTTGACAAAATCGTAAGGCCTATTGCCCGTACGGCTATACGCGACAATGCTGTCTCCTATGAAGCTGTAGCATTGTATTCAACTAAAAGACAGGAGTTTCAAAATAAGATATTTACCACTATAGACCAGAGCTTTGCTAAGCGGGGCCTGAAACTCGAACAGCTTTTGATCAGAAATGTTACGTTACCAGAATCGGTACGTAAGGCAATTGAATCAAAGATCAATGCTGAACAAGACGCGCAGAAAATGCAGTTTGTATTGCAGAAAGAAAGGCAGCTTGCCGAACGCAAAAGGATTGAAGCGCAAGGTATCGCCGATTATCAAAAAATCCTGTCTACAGGACTAAGTGACAAACAACTCCAATATGAAACTATATTGGCTCAGAAAGAACTGGCCCTATCGCCAAATGCCAAAGTCATACTTATGGGAAGCGCAAAATCACCTATTATTTTAAACGCAAATTAATTCAACAACATGCTTGCAGGCCGTTCTTCATGAATGATATTGAGCAGCTATGCAAAATAAAAAAGCCGGACTACTAGAAATAGCAGTCCGGCTTTTTATAAAAATATCAGATTAGAACCTGTATCCTAAAGTTGTAATGAACTGGCGGGGCGCTATAGGATTTATGCTATAGTTCTCATGAACAAAATAGTTCAGCTCATTGGTAAGATTAGATACTTTCGCAAGTAACGATAACTTCTTCCAGGCATAACCCGCAGAAAGATCAAGCGTTGTAAAACCGTCTAATGGAATCAAACGACTTGCAGTCTGAGTTTTGCTGTCATTGTATCCGCCATTACGTTTACCTGTGTAGTACGCACCGGCACCAATTTTCAAACCTTCAACTGCTCCATCCTGAAAAGTGTAGAATAACGTAGCATTTGCAGTATTCTTTGTAGTACCTACTAAACGCTGTCCTTCAATAATACCGCCGATAATTGATCCGTTTGATAACGTTGTTTTGTCTCTTGTCTCAGTATAGCGGTAGAAATTATAGCTATAGCCAGCAATAAAATTTAATCCCGGAATAATTGTTCCTGTAAGATCGAATTCTACACCCTCACTGGCGGTTTTACCTGTAAATTCTTTAATGTTGGCGTCAAAATTCTCAGTTCCATCAGCTTTAAGAAGGGCTTGCTGAGCAAAATTTCCATTCTTTATCCTGTAAACAGTCACATTTGCCGACAGCTTGCCGTCCAGGAAATCGTTCTTAACACCAGCTTCATATTGATCAATAATCGATGGATCCATTGGGGCAAGATTTATATCTGTACCAGCATTACTTGTAAAGTTGTTGGCATAGCTAACATAAACAGAGGTGCTTTTCAGTGGCTGATAGATCAAAGCTAATTTCGGAGAGAACGCGTCCTCCAATTTCGATTTAGCAATTACGTTGTTGTTAGGCACTGTTACACCCGTCGCCAACGTTTTTGTAGTCGTTCTTGGTGTTTTTTGGAAGCTGTAACGGATACCTGCAAGCACTTTGAATTGATCCGTTAATGAAATCAAGTCCTGTACAAATCCACCCATACGATAAACCGGAGCGTAAGTACGGGTACTGTTCGTCACTGCCGGCATTACACCAGAACCTGCAAACGTTGAGGGGTCAAGCAGATTAACGTTTCCATAATTAAATGTCGCAGCGTTGTTCGGGTATAAAAATCCGTTAGATGTAATTTTAGATTCATCCGCGTCTCCACCAATCAACACTTTGTGTTTAATTGATCCTGTTGCGAAATCACCGTTGATATTCAGCTGCTGATTGTAAGTAAACTCCTGTGTTTTCGAACGGGTAAGGTTCCTTGCAGCAACACCTGCGGCATTGGCAAAAGGACGCTCAGCACTAAAATAGTTCCGGTTGTAAGATTGCAAAGCGCCAATTACGTTTACCTTCCAGTTATCATTAATCTGGTGTGTAACGTTCAATTGTGTGGTAACCGTATTGGTATTGTTATATGCCCATGGTGTATTCAAATACGCACCGCGACCAATATTTACAATCTTATTGTCTACCGTTCCTATCCCGAAATCTGGGGTATAATCACTTTTCAAATAGTCACCTTGTAAAATCACTTCAGTTTTTTCACCTAATTTATAGAGTAAAGAAGGATTCACATAAATGCGGTCAGCATTCACGTTATTCCTGTAACTCCCTGCTTTCTCATAGGTTCCAATAGTTCTGAAAGCTATTTTCTTGCTAACCGGACCATAAACGTCAACCATTGGCTTATACATGTCGTAGCTTCCGGTGCGGAAAGATACTTCACCTCCGTTTTCAAACTTGGGTTTTTTAGTAACCATGTTAACTATTGCACCACCAGATACACCGCCGTATAAAAGGGCAGCACTACCTTTAAGTACCTCTACAGATTCCAAAGTGCTCATTTCGGGCATCCCACCAGTACTGGTACGTGCACCATTTTTTAAAACGTTATTTCCACCAAGGCTATAACCACGGGCAAAAAAGGTTTCTCCGCTTACACCACCACGGTTTTCGCCATAAGCTACACCATTGGCATTTTTAAGCACATCGCTTAACCTGTTAGCTTGTTGGTCTTGAATCACTTGGGTACCTATAACTTGCACAGCCTGAGGTAAATCACGCGATGGGATTGCTACCTTGCCGGTACTGATAGATTTCGCGTTAGCCGATTTATAGGTGGAAATCACAATTTCATCCAGTTGAGAGCCACTTTCCAAAAGTTTAAATTCAGCTGCAGCTGTGCTGCCTTCAACTACAACCACACTTTGCGTCTGCATCTGTAAGCCCACATGAGAAGTTGTCAAGGTATAAGTTCCTGCTTTCAGATTGTTAAATACAAACAGGCCGGATTCGTTCGTAACTGTTTTCTTCTTGGTATCTAAAATTTGGACAGTAACATAGCCAGCAGGTAATCCATCGCTGGTTGCCACTTTCCCTTTAATTGTTCCATTTGGTGTTTGGGCACCTGCAGAAGAAAACAAAAGTAGTAGTGTAAAAAAGAGTGTAAATGAGTAGAGTTGTTTCATTTCTTATTTAGATTAATTCTAGGCGCAAATGTATAAGGCTGGAACTCTTCTTCCAAATTTATTTAGAATTATTTTAAATAAGATTATAAGATTCAATTGAGCCTAAGCGAAAGGACCGGAAAACAGTGTTCACCAATCACACATTTCCTGGTTTTTTCACTAGTTTAGCTTGATGACGGCCATTTCCTACACAACCATTATAGAGATTTTAGGTATCATAACTTTCACTGTCTCCGGTACGCTCGCTGCGATGGACAAAAAACTTGATGTATTTGGAATTATAATCATAGGATTTGTTACCGCAATTGGAGGCGGTACAATACGGGACATACTAATTGGCAGCACGCCTGTTGCCTGGATGCGCGACATCACCACCCTCCTGGTCATACTTGGCACAGGCATGTTATCAATATTCTTCAAACCTATTTTTCACAGTTTACAGCGTACCCTCCTTGTTTTCGACGCTCTCGGTTTGGGCTTATTTACTATAATCGGTATCAACAAAGGGCTTGCTGCAGGTCTCCATCCCGGCATCTGTGTGGCACTCGGCACCATAACGGCATGTTTTGGGGGTGTGCTTAGGGATCTGCTGTTAAAAGACATCCCTGCGCTTTTTCATACAAAAGAGATATACGCCACAGCCTGCATCATTGGCGGTGCTACGTATGTGGTATGCCTGCCCTATCTGGATCAGCGATGGTGCGAACTGGTCGCCATCATATTTATAAGTGGTTTTCGCCTCCTGGCACTTAAGTTAAACTGGAGGCTGCCAAATACACAATAACTTGAAAATCTGTGTAAATAAAAAAGGGAATTACCGGCTAAAGCAATTCCCTTTTATGTTTAATGTTTAAGATCTAATGGCTCTACAAAAACCATTTACAAAGCCTCAGCGCCGCTTGAGGCAACCTCGTGGTCCTGATCAACGCTACCTCCGGAAACACCAATTGCACCCACAACTTTTCCAGATGCATCTTTTAATACAACTCCACCCGGAAAGCTGATCAATCCGCCATTCGAATGTTCGATACCAAATAATGGTCCGCCTGGTTGAGATAGTGCGCCTATTTCTCCGGAGTTCATATCAAAAAACCTGGCTGTTTTAGCTTTTTTGATGGATATATCAATAGATCCAAGCCATGCATTGTCCATTCTGTGGAAGGCAACCAGGTTGGCACCTTCGTCAACAATCGCGATGTTCATTGGAACACCTATTTCTTTCGCTTTCAATTTGGCAGCTTGTGATATCTTTTCTGCCTGTTCTAGGGTAACGCTCATAGTAGTAAATTTTTAATAATTTACTTCTTAAACAGGAACATTCCCTTTTTGTTCGATACAAAATTGTTTGATTAGATCAGCATTACAGAAATTGACCATCAAGTCGCATAATCTTTAACACACGGTGTTTATCTGATATAACTGTAAATTCCTGAAAAATAGGTAGGAAATGAAAAATCCAGGTACTCATCATTCAACGGAAGCGAAGTGTTAGGTACATTCTTACCGGTTACAAAGATCCTCCGCCTGGTGTCGTCAATGTCAACCTTCGCCTTATTCGCACTGGCTCCACTCAGGATAATTTTGTAATGAATTTTATCTGTTTCCGGAAGGGAAGCTCTTGGAATGGCGAACTCAACGAAATAGGCAAGTTCCCTGTCAAATTTCGATTTGATCGTTACCGGATGGGAATTGTAAATGGATACTGCTGTGTCAAGGGGCAAACGTCCATCCTTTAATCCGATTAACTTTATCCTGTTTGAAAGCTGTTTATTCACTGCGACATGGAAGGAATCAACTTGAAATTTGTACTTCACTACATCAGAATTATTAGATGGAAAATCACCGAAACTTAGGTCCCATGGCGAATAAGATGAGGTATACGATGGATAGGTAAAACTCACTGCTCCTACTGCTGGAAAAGATGCTTTATCGCTTACCATTAACTCAATACCCCCAAACAATGCTTTATGAATCGCCCGCCTGTCTTTGATCTTGAGAATCAGGTATAAGTTTGCATCATCATTTGCAATCGTGTAAAACACATTCATTTTCGCATTAAAAGCGCGAAAAGTGTTATTCCATTCTTTGTCAACACCATCAACAACTATATCAGAAGGTGCCCTCATGCTACCTTGCTGTACTTTCGGCAATTTTTGAGAAAAACAAAATACTGAAGACAGTAAGAAAAACGCCAAAACCTTAAAATTCATAGTTTATTACTTCTTTGGTTCAAACATCATGAGCTCATCCAATACATCTGCGATCTTCTGGTACGGATACTTATGGGAAAGGAAATAATGATTGGCGTTCACATCCGGGTCCCAGGTATTATTCCCCCCTTTGTCTACAACAAACTTTCCCGGGCCATTCACATAAAAATATTTTGATGGATTTCTTACAGCGCACAGCACAGCTGTTTCATCCCAGGATTGCCTGTTTTGCTCTTCTTTGCCAAGATAGGTGCGCAAATTGTATGCAAAGCCCCAGGCAACCGGGCTCCCTGCTGAACCATTTTTGGAAACCTTACCTCCTGTAAAAATCTTATCACCTATTTCAAAACCACTAAACAATATCGGCTTTGGCCATTTATTGATGGCATTAAAACCAGCAGCAGCATCCCTCTCCACGTTAAATTCTCTGCCCTGCGGGAATGCACCTGCCATAGCCACCCAGTTCTTGACTTTCTTTTTAACCAGGTCGATTCCGCTCAAAGACGAAAACTTGTCCGGCTTTGAATCCAGCAGATCACTGATGTTCGAAAGGAAACCGACCGTAACAATGGTTACACTATTGTCCTTCGCACGTGCCAGCACTTCCCGGTACACCTCCACTGCTGCCTTGTGTTTTTTGTCTTTCAAGGCTTCTGCCTTATATTGTTTAAGTAACACCTCGTTCCAATTGTTACCACTTGGGAAGTTAGGCGCCGTCTTTCCTGGAACCCCGATCGGGATATTCGGCTTCAAATAATAGCTGTTAAACAGCTCAATTACAGGAGCAATCGAAACATGACCATCACTGGCAACAGTCGCTAAAATTTCGCACTCCCCCTTTGCTGCCAAAGCATGTAGTACAGCTATCGCACCTATGTCATCATAATCAGGACCCATATCCGTATCAAAAATGATCTTCGGTATTTGAGGCTTAACGCGACTTTTGGAAACCGAAGGCTGAGAAATTGCGCTGGTTATAGCAAGGCAAAACAGAATAGCGGTGATGTAAAATTTAGACTGCACAATATTTGGTTTTCACTAATATATAAAAAAATCAAGCTTATGAGCAATCAGCACCGCCCTTTCCCACAAATGCAAATCAAATAATAAAAGCCCCTAATCGGGGCTTTTATTTATTATCTACTCAATACGGTCAGCTACAAAATAAATGCAGCTTAAAAACTAATTCAACAACGACTGCACTTTACTGTAAAGCGTTTCTGCACGAAGGTTTGTTGCAACAATCTTTCCTTTGGAATCTACAAGCACGTTTTGAGGAATCGCGCGAATGTTATACAACGTTGCAGCAGGTTCTTTCCAGCCCTTCAAGCTTGATACATGGTACCATGGCATGCCGTCTTTCTCAATTGCCGCTTTCCATTTGGCAGCATCGTCATCTAATGAAACACTCAAGACAGTAAAACCTTTTCCTTTGAAATCATTGAACGTCTTTACCACATTCGGGTTTTCTTTCCTGCATGGACCGCACCAGCTGGCCCAGAAATCAACCAAAGTATATTTGTTGTTGCCCACTACCTCTTTCAGGCTAAGTTCCTTTCCCTCTGGAGTGGTTGAAACAAAATCCTTGAATTGTTCTCCGGTCAATGCACCTTTAGCTTTTCCAAGCCTTGCTTCCAGTTCCTTACCTAACACAGTCTCTTTCATAGCACTGCTAAGCTTCGCATAGGATGGATACGTTGCTTCATAATTCAGCAAAGTACCAGGTGAATTTTTATCTAAAAAATAAAGTGAAACATAAGAATCAGGATTTTCGGAAACAAACTTGCGGATTACTTCCCGCTTATTTTTAGAGTACTCATCCAGTCCGGCTAATAAGTTGGTTACATAAGCCTTTTTCGCTTCACCCTCTGGCATACTTTGGTAAGCAGCAAGGCCACCAAACATTTTATTATCAAGAGGTCTAAGGCCGATCGCCAATTTCTCATATGAAGCTGCCAGCTTATTTCCACTAATCAGCGCACGCTTTATAGAATCCTTAGCTACCACATTGGTCAGGCCAGGGGCCATAAAGAAATCAATCCTGTCACCTTTGTCCTCATTTCCTAAAGTTACTTTTGCCAGGGTCGGACGCTCAATTTTTCCATTGAATAAAAATGTGCCATTGTTAATCTTAACGCTGTCAATGGTTTTCTTCGGCGCATTGTCTGGCGTGTAATAAAGCTTGATAAAGCTGCCGTTGTACCTTGAATTTACTTTCCCTTTAATGGTATAATCGGCCAATTGAGAGAAGCCCAAAACAGGGCATAATAATAAAAGTAGTATTGTTATTTGTTTAATTTTCATGATGTCTATTTTTTAAACTTTCTGTTAATTAACTGCACGCCAGTTGATGTCTTTAATCTTAACCATTCCTTTCCAGGTACTATTAGGCTCAACCGTCAGTTCTACAATGTTAGGGTTCGTTCCAACTTTAAACCTGCGCAATGTTCCTTTGGTGGCGCTGTTATATGTTGCGATGTACAGGCTATTCGTAGCAAAGGCAATCTGCGTATCAAACTTGATCATGCTGATCTCATCACCTCCGGTTTCAGTAAAGCTGTAAATCTTTTCAAAACCCGGATTGTAATCGTATGCATACAACCTGGTACCTACGGCATAAAATACCACCGACCGGTTTGAAGAGAAAGCGTAAAACTTAGCTTTATCAAAATCAGTTGCAATCGACTTAATCGTATACAAGGCACGCTTCGCCGGGTTGGTACCATTGGCGTAAAACTTATAGATATGATGGGTATTGTTGGCGTCTTTCATAATTGCGAATGAATTTCCACTAGTAGACCCGCCATCAGTATTCCTGGTGTTTTCGGCATAAACAAGCGTACGTCCGGTAGGCTGGTTCCATGGGAAAGCATCTGTAGCCAAATCAGTCAATACGGTCGATGCCACTGCCGAACCTATCCCTGTATAGTTAAGAAAACGGTTATTTCGTGTATCATACCACATAATGGAGCTCATACTGGCAATCGGGTAAAATATGTAAGGAGCTGCCGGAATACGCACCTGCTGCGCCGATGCCAGCCTGTTTATCGGGTTGTTGAAATAATCTCCACCCATTAACAATGGTACGCCGGCGAAAACATCTCCCCCCTTAGTAATTACTGCCCGATATAAGGTGCTGCCTAGCCCTCCTGCTGCTGTTATAATTTGAGGCGCCAGCACAACCGGCTGCAAGCCTTCAGCATCTAGAGGCTCTGAAGTAAATAATGTTCTGGAAAAATTATTACTTTCCTTGCCAGCCAATGTTGCACGGTCCAAAAAGTAAGATCCTGATTTAGTAAAGGCCCAAAGTTTTATATAGGTTTCGCTTCCTCCGGTATGCACAAAACTTATAGGGTCGCGAAGGCGCGGTAAACCGCTTTTCGACAGCAGGTTTTTAATGTGGATCGTATCTTTCAACATAGAAAGCATTTCTGCTTCCGCATAACCGGCCTCATCTTCACCCATAATCAGTATGCCTTTTGAATACGGTGTACTCACATTTAGCTTTGCATTGGCAATCCAGGTAACACCGGTCTTTTTATCTACAACACGGTAAAACAATTCCCATGGCACCGCATTCAGCTTAACAGGATAAACAAGGTCTTTTTTACGACCGATGGTATCAAATGAGAAAGCGCCAAGTTTTATGATCCAGTAATAATTATATCTGGTAGTATCGCCTTCATCCATCGTTGCGGTAATCTTTGGCTGTATGCGCAACGTGTCAATACCTGTTCTAACTACGTATTCGGTATTGAGCCCTTGTATATTTACCTCATTGATGGGTTGGTAATCGTAGTTCCCCTCATCCTTGCTACAGGATACTGCCATCGCCAGGAAAGACAGTGCTATAATATATTGATGTATTTTCATTTGTCTTTTATTAGAATGTGTAACTATGGTTTATACGGTACGCCAATGATGGATGTCCAGGGCACAGACCCAATGAACATCAGTCGCCCGTCTTCTTCCAATACCGGGTTCTTGGCGTCAAACCTTTGTCTAAGGATCAATGCTGCATCACTCGCCACTAAAATATAGCGCGCCTGAGGCATGGTCTCCGAACTGGCAAAATCCTCGTATTTTAAACCCAGGTTGTCTATCATGAATTGCATCTTGCGTTTGGTAAACACACCAAACAAACCCGACTCCTTATTTACCGGTTGTATCGACCCTGGCCAAACTGCCGGCTGTACTAAAATATCATTGATCCGCAAGGTGTGCAAACCAGCATCAAACTCTGGAATAACCACTCCTCCTGTTAATCCCGGCAGCGCATCCCATTCAGGAAAAGCCGAAACAAAATCTTTCGTCTCAACGATTTTCAAACCGAGTTTAACCTCGGTTGAAGCAAGATCCGGCGTACGCTTTAACCGCACGGTAATATTTGTGCTCACCGCTCCGGCAGGCATAATCCAGTCCTGCTTTGGTGCTTCGTAATGCAGTCCTGCAATGGCAGTTGTAGAATCAGGGTTCAGCTCCACACGGAAAGTGCGGTCGTAATTTTTCGTTGCCCCGGTAATCATTACTTTAATAGGAAATTCTACTACGTCTTTGTTTAAATTCACAAACTCAACCATGCTGTAAGGCATGTAGGGCCATGAATTGATACTCAAAAATTTGTTCCCGTATTGAACGGCAAAATAAACTCCCTCCTTGCCTTTGTAAGACATGTCTTGTTTTTTGCAGCCTGCAATTGCAACCAGCTGGAAGAGCAAAATGTACGTGATTAATTTTCTCATCTTCTCAATTATTTTCTAAGTGAAATTTCACTGTCTGGCAGTGGAACCGTATAATTATTTAACAACATTGCTTTTTCAGGAGTAATTGCAACTGTGGCGTGGTTTGGAACGCTCAAATAAGAATTTCTTTTGTAAAAAAAGAACTGCTGACCCTCTCCTAACATCTCACGTCTGTATTCCTTACCAATCTCCACTTTCAGCAATGGAAGTGTAGTTGGAGTTAAGCTCACACAATTCCTGACCGTACGCAGTTTGTTGAAATACTCTGTGCCTTTAGCCAGGTCAGGCTGGCATTCTGCGGCGATCAACAATACTTCAGATATTCTGATCAATGGCATCATGTAGCGGCCCGGACCATCAAGGATATCCGCAAACTTCATATTTGTTGTGGATGTAACTGTACCTGATGAAGCGCTTTGCCATACCCTGCGCCTGTAATCATTGGCATCGTCATATATGGAGTTCACCCGTACAACGCTAACATCCTGGGCACTAAAAGACAGCTTGCTATTGGGCTGTAAATTCTCATCAAATAGCCTGTTGTGCATTTGTACCCGGTTTATGGTATACAGGGAAAACATCACTTCAGTAGTAAACATGCGGTCTGGTTTATCAACACTTGTTGCAGCAGCAAAAGTCACATAAGGGAAAACCGTTTTTGTAGGCGTCTGTACTTCATTTAAAATTGCTTCGGCCTGTGTTAGTGCCTCAGTCTTTTTACCCTGCCACAAGTAAGCTCTTGCCAACAGGGCTTTAGCAGCATAATAGTTAAGGCGGTACTGGCGGAAGTAGAGGTCGTTCGGGCCAGCTGTATTGGCCACATTTTTAACGCCTTCTGTACGGATCGGATCTGTTTTTTCCAATAGTAATAAAGCTGAATTGAGGTCGCTTACTACCAACTCCATTACCTTTTCAGAACCTGAAATCGGTGAGACTGCATATCCTGTTTTGTTCACATATGGAATGGCCGGTTTCGCTTTATTGTCCTCTGAATATATAGGTCCAAATAACCGCAACATATCCAGGTGCAGCATGGCACGCAGCGCGAGGGCCTCCCCCTTAATGATGCTGAAATAAGGTTCAGGCAAAGCTTCACTTGGCGCCTCACCACATTTCTCAAGGATCACATTGCAGTTCGCTACAAGTTCGTACGCCTTTTTCCAGGTATTGTCAAAGGTGACTTTTACATTCGCATCTGTGTATACAAAAGTGGTGTAGTTGTAAAACGTATGTACTGAACTGTTCAGGTAATAATATTGTGCAAGCACATCAACTGCGCCTGTGGTCATGTTCTGACCATACAGGCTAGGACTAGCCATCTCAATGTATACCCCGTTAAGGGCTTTCATAAAGCCTTCCTTGTTAATAAAAAGCTGATCCTCACCCAGGCGGTCATTGGGTTTTACGTCAACCCATTTCTTGCAGGAAAGTGAAACTAAACTTAACAGGAGGCAAAAAGATATTTTATAAAGTGTCTTCATTTTTCTAAGTAATTTCTGTTAAAATCTGAGTCCTGCCGAAAACGAAACCGAGCGCGCGAATGGGTAATCTAAACCGCGTTCATTCTTAATCGTAGAAAGGTGAAAAATATCATTCATGTATGCCCTTAGTGTAATGGAAGAAGCACGCACAGTCTTTAACCAGGTAGCAGTAGAGTTCTCATAACCTACTGAAAAAGCTTCTCCAATAAGCATGTTGTTGTCCGCAACAAAGCGGGACGACATGGGTGTCAGATCAGTAGTAGAGATCGCTTTGAAGTTGGCCAGGTCGCCCGGCTTTTTCCAGCGGTCATATAATGCACGCTTATCCTGGTTCAGGGTAACACCCTGCGTAGATATGTTCTCTACTTTCTCGTAAAGCGTCTGCATAAATGCTTGTCCGCCAATTCTATACCTCAAGTTAAGTGAAGCAGAGAAACCTTTGTAGAAAAGGTTGGTTCCTATCACGCCTTCCAAATCCGGATCGCTGTTTCCTACAATAACCTCATCCTGGTAATTGTGTACAAAAGTTTGTTCGCCATTCAGGTTTAGGAAAATTTCCCTGCCGGTAGCCGGATCAATCCCTGCCGAACGCACTGCCCAAAGGTCAGACGGACTACCGCCATCGTAATAGCGGATCAGGTTACGGCTCTTGTTGGTAGTATTGTAATTACTCAGCTGATTTCCCATATCATGATAATGGGTCCTTAACCTTCTCAGGTTTAGGTTTACACGCCAGTTGAAATCCCCGGTTTTGATGATGGCATAATCTGAACTTAATGTAAATCCTTTGGTGATTTGTCCCCCAACGTTTTGGGCAACCTGTCCCACTCCCACAGAAGAAGGCAGGTTAATAAATACCAGCAACGGATCAGTGTCTTTATTAAAGTAATCGGCAGTAACGCGTAACCTGCTGCTAAATGCGGTCAGGTCGAGGCCAATATTGCGGTCGAGGGTAGTTTGCCATTGCAAATTCCTGTTCCCCATATTGCTGATGATGGTACTTGTTCCAAAAGGGTTACGGTTGTCATTGTTGTAACGGTAGATTCTGGTAGAGATGTAATCATCAAAATTCTGGTTGCCCGGATTACCAATTGATCCGCGAAGGCGAAGCTGATTGATCCATTTAAAATTACCGTCTTTTATAAAATGCTCGTTATGGATGTTCCATCCAAGGCCTACCGACCAGATTACCGAAAACTGCTTATCGGCACCATATACAGATGAGCCATCAGAACGCAGCGTAGCATCAATTAAGAAGCGCTGGTCATACGCATAACCTACATTGGTAAAGAAACTGGCAGCCCTGCGTTTTGATTCCTGGTAACCGGCTTTTTCTCCGGCAACATAACCAAGCGCAAAGTTAGGATTAGAGAATTCATCATCGGTAAAGCCGCTCACTTGAAAATTACTTTGCTTTGCAGTAATCTGTTCAGCACGCATACCAGCAACAGCATTTAACATGTGTTTCTCGGCATATAGCTTTCCAAAAGTTAAACTGAAGTCACTGTCGAACCTGGTACTTTTACCATTTCCTTCAGTGTAGCGGCCTTTTCTCAATACGTCTGTGCTCTCAAACTCAACATCAAAAGGTGAACGGAAAAGTATATTACCTGCCGTATTGCTACCAATTCCCAAACGGCCCCTGGCACGCAACGATTCCAGGATGCGCCATTCCAGTTCAAAATTATTGGTGAAGCTGAAAGTTTTTTCCTGATCAATGTTTAAGTTGCTTTGATCGTAAAGCGGACTATATATCGGGGTAAATGCATTATTACCAAGGGCTTTAAAATCTTCAAGCACCTTTCTTACGTTTCCAAGATCGTCATACTTTCTGTAGTATGGATTGGCACGCGAAAACTCCGAAAACTCTGTAGACTGCCTGTTTGCAATCACCTGATCGATGCTTAAGTTATTGTTTACAGATATTTTCCCTTTTCTATAAAGCAACCTGATGTTACCGGCGGTAGCCTGACGGTCTGAGCCATCCATTACCCCTTTGGTTAAACCATAGTTAAAAGAAGTTCCGTAACGCAGGTTAGCATCACCACCCTCAGCAAAAAGCGTATGTTTCTGCGTGAAAGCAGTTCTTAACGGTTCGCTTGGCCAGTAAGTATCAACACCCCTGTTCACTTCTTTCAGGCGGTTGTTATAATTAATTTCACTTTGAGGATTAGATCCAAGAAGAAGTTGACCGGTTGCATCGCGCAGGCCATAAAAATTGGAAAGCAATTCAAACTCTAATTTTTCACGTGCGTTCATCAGGTTGTAATCGCTCAAATCAGCGAAACCAACTGATCCGTCCATATTGTAGTTAACCCGCAACTCGCCCGCTGCCGGTCTCTTTGTTTCAACAACCACTACCCCATTGGCAGCTTTCGAACCATAGATCGCAGTAGCAGAAGCATCCTTTAATAGCGTAATGCTTTCCACACGGTTCATACTCAGATCGGCAATAATCCTTAAGGTACTTTCAAAGCCGTCCAGAATAAATAAAGGCTGATTGGGATTAGAAGCAAACTGCTCAGTAAGTCCGATCACACTACTCTTGCCACGTATCTCCACATCCGGCATCCGGTTAGGATCAGAACCAAAGGTGTTATTTTCAACGATGGCGAAAGAGGGATCAAGTGTTTTCAAACTCTGCAAAATGTTCTGGTTCCCTACAACCAACAGGTCTTTCCCTTTAAAAACTGAAGAAGAACCCGTGTACACTTCGCGGTTACGCTGATAGATACCGGTAACCACAATTTCACCCATAGAGGTTTCATCCGGTTCCATCTCTACATCAAGCGTTCCCTGCTTCTGGTAGTTGAGCTCCAGGGTCTTCATCCCTACATAGCTAAAAACAATGACTTGTTTAGTAGATGTAGTGGGAATGGTTAACGTAAACCTTCCTTTTTCGTCGGTTTGCGTGCGCACCTCTGTAGCTTTAACCCTCACGGTAACACCGGCCATTGCTTCCCGGGTTTGGGCATGACGAACAATACCCGTTAAGGTACTCTCTCTCATGCTACTTACCGGAGATGGCGTAGGGTTAATTTTGGCGACTGGGGCTGCAGAAAGTGAAATGGTCTTGTCTTCAATAACAAAATTCATCTCCTGTCCCTGTGTAACCGCCGCTAAAAATTGCGCAAGATCCATGCTTTTAACATCGATCGTAACAGGTTTTGCAGATTCTAATAATTTCTTTGTGCCAAACACGGCGTAGCCGCTCTGACTTCTTATGGCATCGATTACTGTCGAAAAAGGTATCCTATTCCCTTTAAGCGTAATCTGCTGCGAGTAGCTTGCAGCGCTCACCGTCATAAATCCAGTGAGCAATAGGCACATGATGGTCTTCATCACTAGTGATAAGTAAATTTTAATCATTAATTTTAACGTTGGTTTGGTTGGTGCAAATGTTTGCTAACTGTTTAAGGTTGACTATATCCCAATCAAATCATTTAAAGGGGAGGATGGCAGTCCTTTCCTTTTTTTTGTTTAGGGGCAAGTCTTGGGTTCGGTTCGGTTGAGTAAGGTTACTTCATGTGGTTCGGTTGGGTTTTAGGTTTTACAATCTGTTCTTTTTTCCGGTTATGGTCAGTAACCGCTGAGAGACATCAAGTTTATAGTTAATTTCTGCCACGTCAAGCAGACGCAGTACGAGGTCAATGTTTTGATTTCTAAAGGCATCACCAACAAGTTCTTCTTCAGGCACACCGTTTTGATAAACCACACGCAGGTCATACCAGCGGGAAATTTCGGTCATTGTTTCTTTGAAGGTCTTATTGTCGAAGCTAAACTTCCCTTCACGCCAGGCGATGAAGCTATGGACATCAACAGCCTTTATTTTGGTTGTTCCATTAGTTGTGATTGCTTGATGGTTAGGTGTTAAGATCAGGCGCTCAGATTTATCAGCAACAGCAACCTTACCTTCCACGAGCGTGGTCTTAGCCGTAGCTTCTTCCGGGTAGGCATTCACATTAAACTGCGTACCTAAAACTTCAACATCCTGGTGGTTACTGATCACCTTGAAAGGCAATTTCTCCCCGTTGCTTTGAACAATTGATTTCACATGGAAATAAGCCTCCCCTTCCAGGTAAACAATACGGGCAGCCGGAGCGAAGCGGGAAGGATACTTTAAAGTAGTTCCGGCATTAAGCCAAACCTCAGTGCCATCAGGCAAAGTGATGTTATACGTTCCACCGAGCGGGGTACGCAAAGCCAGGCTATGGATGGGTTGATCTGCGGCAGGTAATTCGGCATCTTCCACAAGCTGACCATTGGCATAGGTAATTTTATCTCCGGTGATGATTCCGGCTTGAGCGCTGCTCAATTCAATAGTCTTTCCGTTGGCAAGTGTGAGGGTTGCCTTATTTCCACCGGGATAAATACCGGCTTTGGCGGATGTATCAATATCTGAAGTCTTTTTATTTACTACAAGCATCCAGGTAGCAAAGGTTACCAGAACTACTGCGGCAGCAGCCGACATCCATTTATAAAGCGGGAAAGGTTTAGCAACCTTAGGTTCAGCTTCAGCAACCCTGCTGAGCAGACCAGATAACATGCGGGCCTTTAATTCGTCAGCAGTTTCAACTTTTGATGTTGGGATTTGCGCATAAGTATCATCATGACTGTTATACCAGTTGATTAAAACATTTAATTCATCGGGAGTAATGCTTCCGTTGTTGAATTTATAAACTAAATGTTCAATGTTTTCAGAATTTTGGGACATACTATTGCTTTTCTAACTATATAGACAGAAAAAAAGCAGGTAAGGGTGAGTGCGCGAAGTTATTTTTGTAAAAAAAGATAAATAAAGCCAAGTGTAGTCACAAACTCCATGTTTCCCCTGATGTCCCGGTTGGCTTTCTTGAGGTGAGACTTCACAGTATTTTCAGATAAATTCAAGGTGTCAGCGATTTCTTTGTTAGACAATCCATCCTGCCTGCTCAACTTAAACACGATCTGGCATTGCGGAGGGAGGGCATTAATTGAATTGTCAATTTGCTGTTGTAATTCTCGTAAAATCAAAGCCCTTTCTGGTGAAAGTAGGTTGATATCCGCTTCTGGTTTGTAATTTTCAGACTTGAGGTGTTCCCTGTGGCGCTTATCAAGGATGTTAAACGCCTGATTACGAGTTGCCCTGGCGAGGTAGTTTACGAGTTCAAGTTTGGAGAGTTCAAAATCATCACGCAGCTTCCATAATTTAAAAAGTACATCCTGCACACATTCCTCAGCTTCCTCCTGGTTGCCCAAACGGTTAAATGCAACAACCAAAAGTTTATCCCAATAGCGGTTGTATATCTCTACTAATACACGTTCGTCGCCAGTGCGTAAAAGTTGTACCAACTGCCGATCCTCATGTAGATTATACTGCGCCATAATACGTCTCCCCTTACAAATATATAATTTTCAGAGTTGTAGCGTAAAAAAATGCAGTTGCTTAACCTTATTGATACAAAAGCCTACCGTCAAAGTCCATTAGCTGATTTCACGTTATAATGACAGTTACGCTAACAAAACGTTTTACGTAACTGTCATCAGGAAAATACTAAATTAAATTTAAACTAACCCGGTGAGCTTTTCACTAGCTTCCCATAAGTTTGAAATGCGCATTTCGTCATATGATTCAGGGGATGACTTCTCGGGAAGATGCGCTATGAAATATTTTCCAGTTGTATTTTTTAAAGCTTCATCTGTAAGAAGTCTGGACAGAAACGCACCTGATTCCTCAACAGTATGAACGTTCGGATTCATTATTTTGCGAAGCAGCGGGATTAAATGTGGTAAAATATGGGTTGCTACAAATTTGATAAATCCAGGAGCCTCTTTAACAAGTCCGGTCCCTGGCATTAGGCCTGGGTCAAATGCGTTTGCAGTAATACCAGGAGGTAAGTGATTGGACAAACCATAAGTGAAGTAAATATTGGCAAGTTTGGAGGTCGTATATCTACGCTGGGCATTCTTCATCAAACCGTCTTTAGCTGCACTTTCGCCTAAGTCTCCCTTAGCGAGTTTCGTAACGTCATTCCATGCAGGTGCTGGTAAACCCCATTTTTGAGATGGATCGTGAACGCCGCTCGCAACAACCAATATGCGTCCCGGGGATGAAATATTTGATAACAAAAGTCTAACCATCAAAAAATGACCCAGATGATTTACACCGAATGTAGATTCATAACCATCTTGAGTGAATGTTTTTTTTGTGCCGGCCTGTACTCCTGCGTTGCATACAATGCCATGCAAAGGTGGCACGTCTCCTATTGAAAGTCTTTCTTTTAACTTACTGGCAAATGCCCTTACAGAGTTTAAAGATGCTAAATCCAGTTTCATAACTTCAACTGATATTAAAGTTCCCAATTTTTCATGTAATTGGCTAATGGCATCAGCTCCTTTTTGTAAATCCCTGCAGGCAATGATGATATGCCAGGGCGCTCCATCTTTAAGCTTCAAAATCTCAGTTGCACAGGAAAATCCTAGGCCGGTATTTCCTCCGGTTATGACGACCGAACGGGTTACACCGATTTTTTTATCTGGAATGCCGGAAGTTGTCGGGGCTTTGTTTGCACTAATTGAGGGGTTCGAATTCATAGCTATATATTTATACAGCAAATCTCACCAAGTTTAAGGCAATACAGATGGACGAATCCTTTTAATACCCTGACAAATCTTGCAAGTCAGCCAGATATTCACTTACACTTTTCCCTGTATTTTTTTTAAAAATCCTGGAAAAGTAATCTGGGTCATTGTAACCTAGGTCGTAGGCAAGCTCCTTTATCGAAGGATCTGAGTAACACAATTTACGTTGCGCCTCCAATATCAAACGGCTGGTTATAAATTCTTTCGGCGACAAACCAGAAAACTCTTTCACTATTCCATATAAGCTACTTGTTGATAAGGATAACCTCTCAGCAATGTCATTGACAGCTATGTGATCGGTCAAATTTGATTCTATAAGAAGTTTAAATTCAATGTACTTTCCTATCCTGGGATTCAACAATCTATCGTTACCCTTATACTTAAAATATGCATTGTTCAATTCAGTTAAAAGGGTATTGAAATGGGCTAAAATTACTTCCGTATTTTCTTCACGGGATTCACATTTGAGAAGTTCCTCCAACACTACAAAATTTGCTTTTATTCGCTTTTTAACCACTTCATCAAAGTTGATTATTTGATTTTGTAATGGATTGAGTAAAAAAGAAAAATGCTTTGGTATCAATGCTAATGTACTTTCGTCAAAAGCTATTTTACAATAAGTAACATTTTCTTTCTCTGGCGATGGTTTGTGAACCTGATTGGGAAGGACAAAAAATAGTTCACCATCAGAGACTTGAATGTCTTGCATATCTACATTTTGGGTTAGTATGCCTTTTTCAACGAACACAAATATGTAACATGCTGCCCTATGTGGCCTTAAAAGCTTTTGCAAAATATCCGTAGGCAAAAATCGGTGTACATCCGAACTTGCTACCAGGGTCAATTTGCTATGCTGTCTTATTTTTTCAAGAATACCATTAGTCTCTTCCATTATACGTCATAGTTATTTTTAAGCCTCTAACGACTCGTTGGGATTTTATACTACCCCTTCTAAAAATCGGACTGTGTAAAATACGCAAATTCATAACTTAGGCGGAATTAACTATCAACCTTTTAATCATTGTTAGAAAAATCACTACCAACAATATTTAGCAAGCTAGCTTTTCCACCAATTGTAAAACATAAACACCAAACATTATTCATCCCATCTAGTAAAACTGGATCCTCATTAGCAACCTGCAAATTAAGTTGTTGTCTAAGAGCAGCAGTCATTCCTGTCATATCCTCATCGTCAATCGACTCAGCCCACTTAGAAACTGAATCTGCTACATTATTAGAAACTACCTGACTGACGTAAGTACCCCCGTTAAACTCAAAAATAAACGTATACTGTTTCATGGATGGTTTAATTTATGATCCCAATATTATGCAACTTCAATTATCGTATCCGCAGAGAGGAACTTATTACTGCAACGCTTTCACAGAGGTTGGATCGTACTCTACAAAGCTGATATTATTTTTTTTATTAGCATCAATAATCATGTACTCTTTCAGCAGATTTCCAGTAATCCTGTCGGCGAATGACTTTAGTCTTTTCTATTTGCTTTGGATCTATACTCCAAAATGGGTGCTTTCCCCATACAAACTTGTAAATACAATCCTCCTGGCATTCGTCCGTTCCTTTTGAAGTTCAACGACTGATCTCGTCTCCGGTGAGTATGATATCTGCATCGGAATAATAAGCAGTACTTTTAGGAGATTTATCCAATTTGAAGAAAGCGGACCGGCGGCAGATGGAGCAACGGCGGCATTTTTGCACCTAATCTTTATCTGGAGAAATTATACCTCTGGAATAGGTATCAAAAAACTCTTTTTTGTAAATCTCACCTAGCGGTAATTCATTTTCATTTAGGTAAATGGTGTGATGATCGAAGGACTCTATAAAACTTTTATTCACTATGTAAGACTTACTTATCCTCAAAAAAGAATGCTGAGGGATTCTCTGGTGAAAGGTTTTTAAGTTCATAGCCGTAATCAGCTTTCTACTCGCTAAATGGATCACTACATAATCTTTCAGACCCTCAATAAATCTGATGTCATCAAACTTAATTTTGTAAAATCTTCTATCTGATTTTATCAATAAAAAATCTTCTGTATTGCCTTCGATAATGTTATTTTCAGGGTTTTCGGATAGTAATGCCCTATATGCTTCAGCCTTCTTAATCCCTTTTTGCAGCTTTGATTTATCTACGGGTTTGAGCAGATAATCAATCGCATCCAGTTCGTAACTTTTCAATGCATATTGAGGATAAGCAGTAGTGAATATAACTAGTGTCGAGCCAGCTAATTTTGTTGCAAACTCAATTCCATTGATCATCGGCATCTCTATGTCTAAAAATACAAGATCAACATCGTTTAAATTCAGAAAATTGAGTGCAGATTTTGCATTGGAAAATTTTCCGGAAATTTCAATATTAGATACTTCATTAATGAGTGCATGCAATTCTTCCCTTGCTAGGGGCTCATCATCAACAATAATACAGTTCATATAGGAAATTTTAATATAATCGAGAATGCATCCTCAGTAGTATTAACATCGAGAACATAGGTCTCGCCGTATAAAAGGGCTAATCTACGTTTGATATTTGCCAATCCTAGTCCGCTATTTTTCTGGTCTGATGATATGTAGTTAGTATCCTTAGAGTTTGTACAGGAGAATTCAAGATGATTGCCTGTGATCTCTATTTTTATCTTGATATAGGATTCGCCTCCACTAACGTCGACACTGTGCTTGACTGCATTTTCCACAAAGGTAGTAAACAAATTTGGAGGAATGTAAATGCCATTTAATGATGCCGGGTTGGCGGGAGAATTTACATCAATAGATAATTGATCTCTTCTCAGCATTTCAAGACTTAGAAAATTAGACAAAAAAGTAATTTCTGACAACAGGGGTGTTTTCTCTTCATTATTTTCGTAAATCTGATACCTCAAAAACTCGGAGAGTTTCATGATAACCAAGGTTGCTTTTTCTGGATCGCTGCGTACCAATGCCTTAATACCATTTAGCATATTGAAAAGAAAATGTGGATTGATCTGATTTCTAAGTTCGTTAAGTTCCATTCGAAATGCAATGTTTTTCAACTCACCGATTCGTTCATTATCCCGTGTCCAGCGTTGAAACAACTTAATCATAGTAGTTACCAAAATGATTGGGATAAGGATGATGAATCCTTCATAAAATCCTCTTTCACTTCTTTCCAGACGTTTTACTTTAATCAATTGAGCTGATGGAAGATAGGTATCTAATAAAACTGCAATGAGGGTGAGGAATAAAAAGACAACCACAGAAAGCAATACTAAGTATAGCAGGTACCTTCCCCGAAAGAACAACAGCGGAACAAGGACAAACATATTGACATAGCACATTGCTAACAATCCAAAAAATACACATGCCAACCTATAATATTTATAAGTTCCAGAATACTCATACTGCCAGTTTGAATAGAAAATTACGGCCAGCATTGCCAGTAATAGCACTGTGTGACGTAACAAACTATATCTGTCGTGGACGATAAACTGTAGAAGTTTTGTATTTTCTAATTCCAGGTCTGTTTTCATTTCAGATTGCTAATTGTAAAGATAGAATTATAGCTAGCCGCTTGGGACAAAATTATACCAAAGCCCCATTTTCTTATACCAAAAATTTTAGTGAAGGACTTTAGTATAAAATCTAACCCTTTTGGTATAAAAACGAAAATGCATGCATTTTTTATGTGTTGTTTTGAGCAGTGAAATCAAACAACAGCTAGGGAATTTGCAGACAAGCTTACTAATCCATTATTAAACTTTAATTAATCAAGATGATCAAAAGAACAATTCTAGCATTGGGCATGCTTATTTTATCTATGGCATGCTTTTCCCAAACCACCGACAGCATCCAAAAAGCTAAAGCAGATAGTTTGAATCTGCCTAAAAGGGTTGTCACCTCCATTGCGGATAAGTTTGCCATCACACGACCGCTAAATTTCGAATTTGCCCATGCTGTACCATACACGTACAAGTCGGAACGGGGCAGCGATAAACTACCCGATAGTAGAGTAACGAAATTTGAACAAACTAAAGTGAGCGCCAATTTCAGTTTTATAAAAAGAAAAACATGGCTTCTTGGCGCAACATTAGGATATCGGGGTACTTACATTGAAGCTGAAATCGCTCAACCTGGAGTGTCAGAAAACCTGATTCTAAAAAATGATTTTCATTATTTATTTTCAGCATTCAGCTTTACCTATTTTTCGACACTATTCAAAAAACGAACCTTCTATTCCTCAACTATTCTTTTTGACGGTAGCGAGAAGCATATTGAACGTGTAAAGGGAATATTCACCGGAACAATGCTTTTGACTGCCAATCAGAAAACCAAGATGACAGTAGGATTTTTGGTCAATGTAGACCAAAGTGCACAGACGCCAATCATACCAACATTCTCTTATGAACATAAATTCAATAATGGTTTGATCGCAGATATTACGCTTCCAAGAAGTATGTACCTTAGAAAATTTGTGTTGAATAGAACGGGAAGGCTGTCTTTGGGAATGGAGCTCGATCAGACAACATTTTACCTCTATAAATTAGAAAGTAACGATCAAAAATTTGAGTATAGACAATTGGATATCAATTCTGGAATGGTCTACGAACATGCTGTTGGAAAGTATTTTATGTTGACTGCAAAGTCGGGAATGAAGTTAACCCCTAATGGCAGGCTTTTCAGGAAGGAAGATACCTTTGGAGATCCGCTCTATCAAATCAAGCCTGATCCAACATTTTATTTCAACGTAGGTATTTCCTTCAACCCATTCTCTGTATTCGGGAAGAAACCTTAAATGATCTTCGTTCAATCTATAAGCTAAATCAGTTGATATGAAGAAACTAATCATCGTGTTTTTTATGCTTTGCTCTTGTTTAAGCACTAATGCACAAGATCCCTGGACATTAAAAAGATGCGTCGAATACGGCCTCCAGAACAATCGCAAAAACACGATTTACGCGAATCAAAAACTGGCTGCCGATGCGAAAGCAAAAGAGGCACTGGCGGGTTACCTGCCAAGAGTAAGTCTGAATTCTACCCTCGATAATAACCTCAAATTACAGCAAAGCGTGATTCCTGCCGGTATCTTTGGACCTGATGAACGCAGGATATCGTTAACACAGAAGTACAATTCGGGCGGGGTAGCACAAGTGGACCAGGTTATTTTCGACCAATCGATGCTTACTGGCTTGAAGGCTAATAAGTACAGTCAGCAGCAAGCAGATCTCAACATAGAACAGGGGAAAGAAGCTATAATCTATAACATTAGTATTGCCTATTTTCAGATTTTTGTTTACAAGCATCAGTTGGAGCTTTTGGAATACAACAAGCATAATTATGAGAAGCAAATTGAAATCTACCGTTTACAAGTAAGCAAAGGAACTGTGTTGCAAAAGGATTTGGATAAGGTGGGTGTCGACTACAACAATACCCTTTCTCAAATCCGTGTTACCAATAGCAACCTACAATTGGCAGAAAATGAATTGAAGTTTGAAATGGGCTTCCCAATAGCTGATCCGCTCCCTGTAAATGTTTTGGAAAAAACGGAGGGATTGCCAAAGTTTAATGATATTGACAATACATTTTCAGTGGCTTTGAGGCTGGACTACAAGCTGTCCGAGATTGATATTAAGTTGTTGGAAATCGAACAGGCGCGCATAAAGGCTGAAGCTCTTCCCAAGCTTACCGGCTATGCACGTTATGGTGCAGTGGGTTTTGGAAATACACTTAAAGGTGCTTATGATGAATTGCTTCCTTATTCGGCGATCGGCCTTAAGTTTAGTTTACCAATTCTTGACTTCTTTAAGCGCAACGCTCAAACCAGACAGGCAAACCTCAGCCGGAGGAATGCTGAAGAAAACCTGAAACTTTCGGAAGGTAGGTTTGAAGTCGAATATCAGAATGCTCGTACGAAACTCCTGCAGGCAAATGTAAACGTTGAGAACGACCATCGTAACGTAGCCCTTTCTGAATCGGTACTAAAGATTACAGATCTCCAATTGCAAAAAGGTACGACCAACCTTACCGACTGGCTAAATACCCAGAATTCGTTGAAAGAGGCACAGAGCAGCTACCTGAATTCCTTGTACACTTATTATCAAGCCCGCATTGACCTTGAAAAGGCAAAGGGTACATTAACAACCTTTTATAATTCACTCTGACGAATAATGAAAAAAAAGTTCATAATAAGCCTGATATGCATTGCTATCGTCGGTTTTGTCGCCTACAAACTAACAGTCAACAGGGAGAAAATTAATCAAAAGAACCAGCCGGCAAAGGTTGAAAATATACATATTCCGGTTACCACGGTCAACGTCAGGGAAGCAGTCCAGAAAGTAGAATTGGTAAAGAATGGTATGCTCTCCCCTTTTCAGGAAGCCAAAGTATTGGCAGCAAGTACAGGTATTGTAAAAAACTTAATGTTTAAGCTTGGTGACAATGTGAGCCGCGGACAGATCCTTGCTGTCCTTGACACCCGGTTGTTGGAGCTTGATCTTCAGAAATCTGAATCCAGTGTAGCCAAATTAAAACGTGACCTCCAGACTTTTACTGAATTGTTTGAAGGCAATGCTGCTACGCAGGAAAAGGTAAATGATATCCGTCAGACCTATAATGAATCATTAAACCTTTCAGCACAATTGCGAAAGCAGATAATGGATGCTAAAATTAAGGCACCAACTAGTGGTATTGTTGCCACTAAAACGATAGAAGAAGGTATGTTTTTAAGCAGCGGGACAGAGATTGCTTCCATTGTGAATCTTTCCTCCCTGAAAGTACAGGTATACCTTACAGAAGCAGAGGTATACCAGATTGTTGCTGGACAAAATATCAAGCTTACTACTGATGTTTATCCCGACAGGTTATTTACCGGAAAAGTTACCTTTATTAGTCCGCAAGCCAATCAGGCTTATAATTATCAGGTAGAGATCACAGCAGCGAACCAGAAGGATGCCCCATTACGTTCAGGAACCTTTGTGTACGCAGATTTTTCGAAGAAAACAAACCAAAAAATACTGATGATCCCCCGCGAAGCCCTGAATGCCAGCGTACATGATGCTTCTGTCTATGTAGTGGATAAAGACAAGGCCGTATTGCGAAGTATTAAGGTAGGAACAGAATACGGTAGTAATATACAGGTGATTACTGGTCTGAAATTAGGAGAGCAGGTCATTACATCCGGACAGATCAACCTTATGGATGGTGCATTAATTAAAATTTCTAAATAAAACGAGGTATCATGTCAATAACTGGAATAGCCATCAAGAGGCCATTGTTACTTATCGTGATCTTCACGGTACTGGTACTTTTTGGGGTACAATCCTACCGGAGCCTCAACTACAACCTGTTGCCAAAAATCGAAGTGCCCACAATAACCATCAGTACGCTGTATCCAGGTGCCTCGGCCGCAGAGGTACAGAGTACGGTGACCAAAAAATTAGAAGATGCTTTTTCCTCTGTTGAAGGTCTGGATCAAATTAACTCTACCTCGCAGGAAAGTGTTTCTATTCTTATTATAGCATTTAAGAGCGGAACTGATGTGGATAAAGCGGAGCGGGATGTGCAGCGAAAGGCAGATCAGGCAATAAACGATCTACCGGAAGATGCCGAAAGGCCACAGGTGAACAAGGTTAACCTGGAAGAAACGCCGGTAATCAAAGCAGGGGTTACTTCAAACATGGCTCCTCGTAAGTTGTATGACATGGTGGACAAACAAATTAAACCGATATTACAGAATGTTGCAGGGGTAGGACAGGTAAATGTCATCGGTGGCGATGAACGAGAAATCCAGATCAACATCAATCAGGAAAAACTACAGGCTTATGGGCTTTCCATTTCACAAATTACCCAGGCTATTAATAATGCTAATATTTCCTTTCCTGCCGGGAGCATCGAGACCCAAAACCAGCAGCTGTCGATCCGATATGATGCAAATGTCAAGTCTTTGGGTCAGTTGCGTGAATTGATTGTGCTCCAGCGTCCCGCTCAGGGAGCAATCTATCTGAAAGACATTGCTGAAGTGGTAGACGCAACGGCAAAAACGACAGCCATTAACCATATTAATGGCATACCTTCTATTGGAGTACAGATCATCAAGCAGAGCGACGCCAATGCAGTAGATGTCAGCAAGCAGGTTAAAAAAGCAATTCAAAACATCGAGGGTCAACATAAAGTAAATGGCTTGAAATTCAATGTTTCCACTGATCAGAGCATATATACCCTTCATGCAGCAGATGCCGTTATGTTTGACCTAGTGCTTGCCGTACTCATCGTAGGCATAGTGATGTTGGCCTTTTTGCATAGTTTCAGGAGCTCCATGTTCGTACTCGTGGCATTGCCGGCATCAATTATTCCGACTTTTATCGCTATGTATCTTCTGGGATTTTCACTGAACCTGATGACTTTGATGGCGTTGTCACTTGTTGTGGGTATCCTCGTGGATGATTCAATCGTGGTATTAGAGAATATTTATCGCCATATGGAGATGGGGTCAGATAGACGCAAGGCAGCCCTAGATGGGCGTAATGAGATTGGGTTTACTGCGCTTTCTATTACCCTGGTAGATGTAGTGGTATTTCTTCCTCTGGCCATGGCCGGTGGAATGATTGGATCGATTCTCCGTGAATTCTCACTTGTAGTAGTCATCTCCACATTGATGAGCCTTTTTGTTTCCTTTACCATTACTCCGCTTCTTGCAAGCCGTTTTGGCAAACTCGAACATTTGAAAGCTGATTCACTTTGGGGAAGGATCAATCTCGGGATTGAAGGTTTTATTGATGCCATTAAAGTTGATTATGCACGATTGTTGCAAAAAGCCCTCCATAAAAAAAGATGGCTTTTGTCAGCTACCATACTTCTGATCACCGGTGCTGTGGCACTGGTTCCAATGGGTTTTATCGGAGCTGCATTTATACCAAAAGCCGATCAAAGTGACTTGATCCTGAATATGGAACTGGAGCCTACAGCAACCATTTATAAAACTAACTTGCTGGTTCAGCAGGTAGAAAAAATCCTTTTGGAACAACCAGAAGTAGAAAAGGTGTTTTCCAGTATCGGCTTTGTAAGTGGAAGTGTTTCGGGAACCAGTAGCAATGCAAACCTTGCTGAAATTACGCTAACGTTGGTAGACAAGAAACAACGTAGTGTAACTGCCGAGGATTATGGAACGCTTATTCAGCAGAAGCTCAGAGGAGTCATTAAAGGTGCTAAGTTTACCGTGTCATCCACATCTATAACGGGAAATGTTAGTAGCGCACCAATACAGATCGCTGTTAAGGGCGTTGATCTTGTCCAGGTTCGAAGGATAGCCGAAGCTTACCAAAAAGTGGTAGCTGAAGTCCCCGGGACCCAGTTCGTGAAGTTATCAGTAAAAAACAGAAAACCAGAAGTGGAGGTCAAACTTGACCGGGAGAAAATGAGTTTGCTTGGCCTAAATGCAGGTACCGTTGGAGCAGCCCTTCAGAACTCGTTCAGTGGCAACAGTAAAACACAGTTCAAGCAGGAAGGTAACGAATATGGGATTTTGGTGAGCCTTGATCAATTCAATCGCTCGGACATCAAATATGTGCGCAACTTGCCTTTCGTAAATTCACAAGGTCAGACAATTGTACTTACTCAGTTTGCAATAGTCAGCGAAACCCTAGGTGAAACTACGCTACAACGCATAGACCGTCTAGGCGCTATTACTGTACAGGCAAACGTATCTGGTAGGCCAACTGGGACGGTGAGTGATGAGATCAAGAAAAATGTGCAATCTATCAACATACCAAATGGCATTTCCATAGAATTCCTTGGAGACTCTAAAAATCAGGGCGACGCCTTCGGTAGTCTTGGATTGGCATTGATCACGGCGATATTGTTGGTTTATCTGATTATGGTGGCACTTTACGAAAATGCAGTATATCCTTTTGTGGTACTGTTCTCCATTCCTGTAGCATTGGTAGGTGCATTTCTCATTCTAGCGATTACTATGGAAACATTGAACATATTTACCATTATTGGTATGATTATGCTTTTAGGGCTTGTATCGAAGAACGCAATACTTATTGTTGATTTTACTAATCACCTGAAAGCAGAAGGGTATGAAGTTAAAGATGCCCTGGTTGAGGCTGGTAAGGAAAGGCTCCGCCCGATATTGATGACAACATTAGCTATGATTTTTGGAATGCTTCCTATAGCCATTGCAAGTGGAGCTGCTTCCGAAATCAAAAACGGAATGGCCTGGGTAATCATTGGGGGCCTAACAAGTTCAATGGTTTTAACCTTATTTGTTGTCCCTTCGATATATCTAATTGTTGATGGCATTTTGAAACGGGTTTCCAAAAATAGCAATACTTAAAACACCAGATTCATCCAAAGATTTAAACTTATAAAGAACCTCCTTCTTTTCAGTATCTGTCAGATTATAAGCATATAAATCATATCTTTTTAGTACGGGAAGCTGCTTTTGACAAGGTATACACCATGTCGCAGAAAAAACGATCAGGTAATTTTCACCTAGTAATGATCGATTATAGAAGGCTTTACCATTTATATCTTTTAAAAAAATTCTCGATTTATGGAATAAGTTTGGCCTGGATATATAGAGAGTTTTTCAAAAGCTGAGGTCGGGTAGATGTTCGCGCTTTCGCATTTTATAGTCCACTAATTTGTTTCCTTAGTTCTTCTGTAATATTTGTCCATTTAGTTTCGTCTGTCAAAATGAGTTTGCAGTAACATTCTGTTTCAACCACTCCTTTAATGTGCTTATACCAGTCGAGATATGTCCATTCTCTAGGTTTAGGGGAATACAGAAACCGTTGGTTGTCGTCCCAGTGAACTTCTGTTGCAGTTCTATAGATATGTAAAAAGCGCTCCTTTAAAGGCTTAATATAAAGACTTTCTTTTTCATCAATACCAACTTCTAAAATAGTGTCTTCTGTCATACCAATTGTTGATGCCTCGATTTTTGTTCTTTTTTTATTAAAGCACCTATCGTTCGAGTGAGTATTACGCTGTCATTTGCTATTTATTATTCTCTTTCTGAAGTACTGTATCAACCTTAGTAAGGAAATCTATTTCCGTCATCTATTCGAAATGGATATTTGAAGCCGGTGTGTTGGTGGTATTTTCTTACCGTGAAAGACCCAAGGTTCATTTGTCAGGGTTATACTCATCTGAATCTTTGTCCCATCAGCAGATTTCCAGTAATCCTGTCGGCGAATGACTTTAGTCTTTTCTATTTGCTTAGGATCTATATCTCCAATATGGGTACTTTCCCCATACAAACTTGTAAATACTTTCGATAGGGAATCCTGTTGTTGGTAGAGGGCATTTTGATGATCGAATCGTTCTTTAGTAGAAACTTCTTTCAGTTCACCGAGGTTATAATCATATTGAATATCAGTTATAGTTGAGTCTTTCTTTCTAAAAGTATATCGGACAAAAAATCCTCCGGGCATTCGTCCGTTCCTTTTGAAGTTCAACGGCTGATCCTCGTCTCCGGTTAGTATGATATCTGCATCAGGATAATAAGAAATACTTTTAAGGGATTTTTCCAATTTGATGAAATCGGACATTTTTTCAGTACTTAATTTAGTCTGAATGTTTTGAGCACAACAGACTATTCCGCTGGTAATTATCAATCCAAAAGTGAGGATACCTTTCATTCTTTAGAGCTTAACCTTTAAGTGAAGTTAATTATATTGAAATTCATCTCAACTATAAATATTGCAGAAATTGACTTTGAAATTCGATATAAAATTACGTTAATTCAATTGAGCAATTGCGGCAAGGATATCCAGTTTGGGATCCTCTACCAATTGTGCGCCCAGACGTTCGTAAATGGGCAGCTTTTTGTTTGACGAGACCTTTTCTGTAGGAAAGGATTTTCCACCGAATTCTGTGTTCAAATCCCATTTCAACTTATATAGTACCTCCTTCTTATCAGTATCTGTCAAATTATAAGCATATACATCATATTGGTCCTTATCCAAAGTCCTCAGGCCTACCCGTTTAAATCTTATGCTATTGCCTTGAATCATGAGTTTCCGATTAATTAAGTACTCCTGATTTACAGAGGTAACCTCATACATATCCCTTGGAACGGGCGATAAATAACTGGCATCCAACTTAGTGTGCTTGATATAATATGCCCATAAGCAGACATCGGCAAACGTTGTTCTCAAAATCGTATTGTTCGGATAAAGGCTGTAACCCTCAAGCGCAGTCCGGTAGGCATCTTTGAAGTTCCGTTTGAAGGTGTATGCATCCATCAACCGTATGTAAGACATTTCTTTAGTCTTGGCTATATTGGTGTTATTCAGTTTGACAGATTTTTCAAAGTAATAAATGGCAGAATCCATTTGAAGGTCTGAAGAATACAAAAGCCCTAATAAATGATAGGCTTCAGAAAATTGCGGACCTTTTACTACAGACAACAATAGGTACTTTTTTGCCATCACCCTATCTGTTGTGATCAGCTTCGCTCCTTTGAAGAATTCTTCCGGAACTTGCGCAAATCCAGTGGTTATAAAACAAAAAAGCATGAAAAACAGCGCATTGATTCTTTTCATAATGTAGGTTCGAAAGATTTAATACTCATCTGCAAACAGCATTAATTGCTTTACTATATTCTTCTTAATCGTGGACGCCATCATAATCAAGATTTATTGACTGCGAAAACATTGCTCACCGCCTGACCAAGCTTAGATATCCCAGCAGCTTCCTGATCAGAGTTGTATACAATGTTTCCCTCCCGATCAACCAATATACATGTAGGTATTGCCCAAACTGCAAATGACTTAGGGATTTTGCTAAACCTAGGCTTAAGGCCCTCAGAAACATTAATCCACGTCAGCTTATTTTTGGCAACATGCGCCTTCCATCTAGCTTTATCACTGTCGTCGTTAAAGTATACGACTTTTAAACCCTTAGCGCGATACTCGTCATATATTTTTTTAATTCCGGGAAGTTGCTCTTGGCATGGCAGGCACCATGTCGCAGAAAAAACGATCAGGTAATTTTCTCCTAATAACGATTGGTTAGAAAAGGCATTTCCGTTGATATCATTAACGGTAAAGATTCGAGCTTTACTCCCCGCTTTAGCTGTTAAAAAACTATTGATGAACCATGTCTGCTCTTCGTAAACTTGTTTCCCTAGCGGAGTGCTTTTGACTTCAGCGCTTAGTGAATTCCAAACGTTAAAGATCTCTTTAGAAAACTCAACCCTTTTATCAGTATGACTCAATCGCTTTAATTCCAAAATACTATAATAATCATTCGGATATGATTGAAGCACAACAAACTGTCGACTTGTTGCCTTTTTTACTACTTCCATTGGAATCCCTAATACTTTGGTTTTTTGATTCTTAATGTAATCTGAAAAGGTAGAGTCCATTAGCTGTTCAACGAGATTATTTATTTTAAAACTCCTATTGGCTAACCCGGAAATCTTGAGCTTTGATCCTGATCCGATTTCTACTGTCATGTTGGTGGTACCTGAATCGAGTACAAACTTTGCAATAAATATTTTGCCCTTATGTGTTAAAGAGACGCTGGCATAATTGACTGGTTGAGGTACAACCATATTGAATTTGGCCGATCTATTTTGGACGATAGCTGAATCACTTTTTACTCCCCTCAATGCCATAAAGTCCAAAATTACCACCGAGACTTTAGCAGTTTCAATGCCTTTCGTATTTACAACTAAGCGGCTCTTGTACTGGCTGTAAGTTTGAAAAAAACTGAGGCAGCAACATAATGTGAATAGATATCTCATATAATTTCGTTTATCCTAATCTAAAAACTTGAACATTGCTTCCGTACGCTTTAAATGCTTTTTAACTTCAGTGTCACTTAAATTCATGTAATAATAATATACCTCAATGTCCAGCCTGTTTTCTTTATGCATAAACACCGTAACGCATTTTTCCGACGGTCCGAGTATATGGACCAGTCTCCCCGGCGGGAAGTCGTAAAACCCTGAAACGTCGGCGTTATAAACTTTTTTGCTATAACTTGAAGAATGGAGTTCATAACTTAAATTATGAGGAATGTAATTTTTATTTACATCATAGATTTTCCCGCTCAGCAGTTTCAACGTACGAAATCCGACTGTATCGATTGGACCAGAAAAGTAAACACATATCATCATTTTCCCATCCTCAGACAGGAGGTTATATCTAGACACTCCCACTAAATGGCCTGTTTCAAATGATGTTATTTTAAAAATAGAATCTATCTCCTTATAGCCCTTCGGTTTTACATAACTCACATGGAACCGGTCCAGATTGCGCTTCAATTCAGGATGATCCTGAGCATATGCGGAATGTATTAACATGAGGAATGAGGAAACTAGCAAGATTACCCTGCGGTATAACTTAAAATTGGTTGTCATCCTACGCTCTTTATATTGACTACTTTCTAAAAACTTAATCAATATAGTTAAAAGCCAGACAAAATTGCCTCTCAAATTGCAAATCCAGAACTAAGCATGGTTCAATCCTTAAACTTTACCAGGCGGTAGTTTTTGCGTATTGATTTTAAAGAAGCGGCCTCTGTAGATTCATGGTAGAAGAAGAATAATGAAATGTCACAGCGATCTTCTTTGTGAATTACGTATGCTGTGCAGCGGTTATATTTCCCAAGGAAATCGTTGTATTTCCAAATTATCACATCATATGTGATTACATCGTCTGCATTGAACATTTTCCTAACTTCTGATTGTGGCAAATGAGTTATTGCCTTCTTATTCGTATCAGTTTGTGATATGGCGGCACGTATATAGTTGTGATTAAAATCTGTTGAAAATCCGAATCTTTTGTATTTGATTTTTGTAGCCGTGGTAGTATCAATCTGCATTCGCCCCACATATACACAAATTGCACTGTCTTTAGAAAACAACAGTGCGCTGGGTGCCGACAAAAATGACTTGCCTAATTTTGCATTTGAGCCGTAAGGCTGTTCAGTAAAGTTTTTAGGTAATTTAAAGGTTGCATTATATGCATCAAGTTCTTGTGACCATGGCACTCTAACATTTAAAATTTTAAGCGTTGACCCTGTTCCAATTTCTACTTTCATTTTGCTCCAGCCAGAATCAAGAACAAATTTTGAACTATAGCGCTTTCCTTTATGTACCAAAGATATGCTAGCATAATTGCTTGGGTGTGGAACAAGCATATTAAGTTCAGCTGTTTTGTTTCGAACTATTGATGACTCACTTTTTACAACCTTCTTTGCCGTAAAGTCCAAAATATCTACCGACACCTTATTGGTTTCAATGTCGTTTATATTTACAACTAACTGACTTTTATGTTGGCTATAAGTTGGTAAAAAACTAAGGCAATATAATAATGTGAGGAGATATCTCATTTTGCATTTCTGGTTTCCGATATCAATATAATGAAAATTACCTTGGCTTTTTTTTAACCCAAATATCAAAAACTCATGATTAAAAACTAAAATTCCGATTTGAATAATGGAATGGGTTTATGATAATCGGCAAAAAAAAGAGATTGTTAATGCTTATCTGGAATGTTTTACTTTGCTTAAAGGCATCGGCATTTGCTCACAATCGATTATCAAAAAAGTAGGGAATAGTGATAGAAGTTAACCCTAAATTCTGATGTAAGCTGGGCGGACTTATATATCATAGATCTTAGTCAAAAAATATTTGTGCTTTCTGCTGTACGAAACCTACGATTTAAATCTTCTTTGTCTGAACAACTTTTAAGACATGTACGCAAATAAATGACCCTTTTCGACTTAAGTAGTCGCCTCTGATTCATATATTTGAGAGTTATGTACCACTTTGGCCAACTCCATGAGAAAGATATTTTTCCTATTTACATTTTTAATTATATCCTCTTGTAATCTTGACGATAGGAAAGAAGATGTATTAATGGCCGATCAAGACTACGTAGAAAATTACAGAGAATTCTCTCCGGATAGTTCTATGTTATTGATAAATTATAGCTTAGACTTGGGGGCTTTTGGCTATGGACAGTCAGGTACTGCAATTCTCAGGCTTTCTGATACAGTAAAGAACTTACGTAACTTTTCTCTTCCGAACACCTTATCCCGAGTCAAATGGTTAGACAATAAAAACATATCAGCCGAATATGAGATTTTACATTTGTTACGGTCAGGAGAAACAATTGCGTTTAAAGACCAGAAGATCAATAATGTAACCGTCAAAGTTACTGCATTAGACTACATTGACAAAGACGACCATTTGGAAATTCAGCATAGGGAAAAGTCACCAAATGGAGAGTTTGAACTTGTAGCTTATCGCTATTTAAAAGATAGAAGTAACTTAGGTTTGATTCATATTTCAGTAATTCCCGTGGGTAGCAAAATTCCAAAGTATGGAAACTACTTTATTTCAGATATGGAGTCGGATTATGTCTTGTTTGGGAAGTGGACCAAAAACAATGACCTAGAATTTTACTCAAATTCTCAATATTCTGAATTTATACAATACTATCTGGTTCACAATAGACCAAAGTTCAAATTTAAAATTGTGACAGACGATAAACAATATGGGAGTTTATACCGGTGGACAAAGAAAAATAGGTTTTAGCATGTGTTAAAATGTCGGCTAAATTTCCGCTGTTAAATTTTTCGATTTTTGAAAGTTGCAACTTTAATGCTTAAATCTTGCAAATTCCAAGCCTATAATTTAAATCGCAATTTTGACTGTAAACATACTAATTATCATTAAACGGTGGAATAATGATAATAAGTTACAGCAATATATGGTAATCAGCGCTAATGACTACTTTTTGTAAAGAATGTTAAGCTTTGTGATATCGATAAAAATGAGATACTGCTGCAAAAAGGAGACATTGCTAAATCAATATCCTATATTTTGAAGGCTTGCTTTATTGACATATCCATAGTGAAGAAGAGGCCTCACCATTGTAGATTTCATCTGTAGATTATCTAGCAGCTACGGATTTGGTTCAATATCTTTGCTGTAATGATAAAAAACTAATCAGATATGGAATACAATATAACTTCAATCCGGCCATTTATTGGCTCGAAGGATTTTGAACAATCTGCTAACTTTTACCGGGACCTTGGATTTAACGAAATAAGCTTAGCGCCAAAGATGTCGCTTTTTCAAAATAAAAAGATTGGATTTTATCTTCAGGATTACTTTGCGCAGGATTGGGTGGATAATACGATGGTGTTTCTGGAGGTAGAAAACTTGGATCAGGTTTATCATGACATGTTTGCCCTGGATTTAAAAGCAAAATACCCAGACGCAAAGCTAGTTCCGATTCGCGTAGAAGAATGGGGACGGGAGTTTTTCCTGCATGATCCCGCTGGAATTCTCTGGCATTTTGGAGAGTTTAAATAACAGGCAAATCGACTTTGATGTTATCGAATTATTGGAAGAATGATGGTTAATCATTTCATTGCATAGTTAAGCAGCATTAATTTTTTAAGAGCTTGGAGAAAAGGTTTGATCAAAAAAGGCGCTCTTTCTTAGATACCGCATGCTTTCCAAAAAACCAGGGATAGTGATAAAGGACTCAAAAGTAATTTAATGTGTTATCTATCATAATATTCTTTATTAAAATTGAGCACTAAAGTGCAACCTCAAAAACCCGGTCTGTTTTTGCAGGAAACTTTTGGATCTGTTTAGATATATCTGACACCATGGCCAGCACGGTAATAAATTTTTGGAACTGTTCGGAAGTTTCCCAGGTGGCATAATTGATTAGCACTGAACGTTCTTCGTTGGTATGTATCCTTGCGCTGATAAAGCCAGGAAATGCACTTACCTCCTTTTTAAAGAACTCCTGAATTAAAGGGAATAAAACTTCAAATTCACCTTCTTTTAGTTCAAACCGAACAATCACATAAATTGGGTTTTCCATATTCATTTGCTTTAGTTATTATAATTTACAAAACAAAGTTCGGGCAAGCGGGCTGAATAAAACGTGAAGTAGTTCACTAAATAAAGATGAACTGCTAATAGATAATATTAAAGTTTAGTATGGATCTTTTGATTCCGGATTTTGGAAAGAAACTCCCTGCTCATGCCCAAATACGATGCGATAACATAAAGCGGAAATCGCTGAAGAAATAATGAATGGTTCATTGCAAACTCTTCATAACGGGCTTCCGCTGACTGGCTCAGGTTCGAAATTATCCGTCTTTGCAGCATCACTGCAATAAGTTGTGACCTATGCAACATCACTCTGGCAAATTGTGGAATCTGCTTTAATAAGAGCTGTTCGCTTTCATAATTCCACTGAATAAGAATGCTGTCTTCCAAAGCTTCCACAAACAAGGTAGCTTGTTCCTGGAGCAGAAAACTCCCGGGATCGCCAGTCCAACTATTTTCTACAGCAAGTGAAATAGTATGATTTTGACCATCTACATCTATAAAATAAGATCGGAAAGCTCCCTTAACTATAAACGAGCGATATTTTGAAATCTTTCCTGGCTCTTCAAGGAATTGTTTGCGATTGATTTTCGTAATCTTCAGTACCGAAATGAACAACGCTTGTTCCTCTTCATTTAGGGCAATTTGCTCCCCAATATAGTTGAGTATAGGCGTGAAATTATGCATAGGTAAGACAACAGTTTTACCAAAGTAGCGAAAAATCTTGAATCCTGATTTGCGAAGGTTTAATGATGCTGAGATATACGGTATTGCTTCACCACTTATGGAAATTCATTTAGTACACTTTATACTTAGATAGTATATTTAAACTCAGAGGTTAATGATTTCTCCTACAGCGGGAAGCAGCAGTTTTGCAGAAAAAGCATTTTCTTTCTTCAGCTGTTGAATTAAGCGTGCGGGTTCAAGTAGCGGCTCGTCTGATAGGTCGAAGGTCCCGAAATGCATTGGAATTAAATGAATGGGTTTTAATTCGTTGCTCGCCTTAACCACTTCTTCAGGGTGCATGTGTGAGGGGGACATGAACCAGCGGGGAGCAAACGCACCAATACCGGCAATGTAATAGTCTACAACGCCAAAAAGCTCTCCCACTTTTTTCAGATGCGACCCATAGCCACTATCTCCACCAAAATAAATCTTTTTACCCTTGCTTTGAATCATAAAGGCACCCCACAATGACGCATTGGTATCGCTCAAACCACGTCGTGACCAATGCCGGGTTGGAAGATATGCGATTTCCAGGTGAGAATTATTGAGCGGGTATTGCTGATACCACCCAGCTGCCTGAATTCTTTTAGATCCCGTCCATTCGTTCAGCAAAAGCGTATCGAGTCCTAATCCGCAAAGCCAGGTGGCTTCCGGATTTTGCTTAGCCAACATTTGAATACTTTTCTTATCACAGTGATCGCGGTGGTTATGGGATATAAGTATATAATCAATATTCTGAAAAGCCTGGGTGTTAAAAGGTAGTTCTGATTGTCTTTTCAGAAACATACTTGAGGTCAACACCGGATCGATTAGAAGGCGAATACCATTTAGATGAATTAAGAAAGAGGCATGTCCCAACCAGACAATGGCATTATCTGGAAGCTCATCAAGTGATTCTCGAAATATTACCTGCAATCGCCGGATATCGTTTTTCTTTTCAGCTTTATAAGGATTAGCTGAGGTCTGCCATTTAAGTAAATCCTTCATTTTGGGCAAAAAAACATGCTCTTCGTTCATAAACAGGTTCTTCTGGTCGCAGGGAGTACCGGGATAATTTTCGGTACCGGGCACTGAAGAAAAAGATGGATTGCGGGTATATGTAGTTTGAATCGGCATGTACTTTTCAGATTTATGTATAGAGTAGGCAGAAGCAGGAATAGCCAGTGAAACGGCCCCTATTGATATGCGTTGGATAAATTTTCTCCTTTTCATGTTATAAATAGTTTTTGTGCTTAAAGAGGCTCTACAAAGAAGTAAAGATAACGTAATAGCTGATAATAAATTTCTGCTGTTATGAATGAAACCCTTCTAACTTGGGTTAGGAAATAGGGATTAATCAACCTGACCAATTGAAAACGGAAGTTTTCTTCAAAAGGATCCTCTCAACTAACCATATCGGTGAGCGATTGCTGCTTATCTTGTTGCTCTACCTACAGCATTATTTAATTTTATTGTGCGACATTACAGGAATGGAATTATTTTTAATTGTACTTCTACCTGTCACTTGTTTTACCTTATCCTTTCCATAGAAAAGAGTGATTTCCTTTTTTTCCTTATCATTGCCCCTTTCAAAAATTCGCTTAATGATAGAGGAGGCTTGCTTAGTCCAGTCAATCTTTTCGATGTCGGTATCCCAAAAAAGTATCTTTCGAAATGCATCCAAATTTGGACGATTCTTAATTTCTTTTTCTTTTTCCAGTTTAATTTCATAATAAGCTTGCAGAACAAACATAGTTCCTTCCTCTAAGCCTAAAGCATCATCAATTTTTAAAGACATAGCAGGCGTGAGGCCACGTCTGCCCTTGGTTATTTCATTTATGGTTTGAGGATAAATCTGAAGTGAAAGAGCAAAGGCCCCTTTTTCAGCTTTCTCTTTTTTAGTTCCCGTTCTAGGATCACTCCAGGATGAATCCCTTTAAATTGTTCCAATGCATCATCCATACTTGAATATAAACAAATTTGTTTATATATACATGTATATAAATTGACTTTATTTAACGTAAAATATTGAAAACTGTTTACAACAGATAACTATAATGGTCTCACGAAACGAAGGTTTAAACATAATATAGGTAATAACCATTAAGAGGTTTTATATTTTAGTTGGTTAAATGCCCAGCAACTCTATTTAACATAGAACCGGTTGTTGATTCGATTTTTTAAAAGACAAAAGGAGCTGAACTGGTAACTACAGTTCAAACCTAATTGTCAAATACTCATCTCAGTTTCTACCAAAAAAAGTGGGATAATGATAATGGCTTACACGAATATTGATCTTATAATAATTTGAACATTAGCAAAACGGTTAAAATCTTTTATGTGCTTAATAACTTATTGCGACAGCTCTTTTTTAATGAACTATTAAAAATTAGATAAGTCAACAAGGGGTCTACTCTTACCTACGCCAGTGTGATCAGCCCATGTAAATGCAAAACGTTTTATGAACCTGCTTTCTTATGTAAGTCATCTACATTTTGGGTAATGATATTTAACTCATATTTACTTTCTAAGGCTACATTTGATAAGTGTGCCGTGTTAGGTTTTGATGATAAAAACCGTCTTAGCCTTTCATTTATACATATAATTTGGTGAGAGTTGTTTCACCAGGTGAAACAACTCTCAGCATAAAAACTGGAAGAATTAAAGGGGATGAGAGCACTCTCACTTCATTTTCATGGTTTAGCGTACAAATGAAGGAGCTTCTCTTATCTAGATTTGGATATGCAATAAAGCACCACTCAATTTCCATCATGCATAGGGCTAAAATTAAAGTACAAATCTTAAAGCAAACAATTGGAAAGCTTCTATATGGACTGCATAAAAACAGGAGTCTGGAAGGAGTTACATAGGACTCTGAAAGGACTTTGCTACGTGTTAAACACCTACCAAACTCCTTTGTAACCCGTTCGGGAGTGGTATGTGCATTAAGCCCATATAAACCAATTCCAAAGCAATAGTAAAAGACTACCTCAATTTATTAACCAGTATTTATAAAAAACACATAACACAGCACCATGGCAAAATTAAGATCCGGGATCTTTGGTCCCATTTCAGGAAAAATTGGAAACCTTGTAGGAGGTATTTGGAAAGGCATCGCATACCAGGACATAAAACCGAAACAAAAGAGGTTGAACGCACGCCTGAGTAGTTAGCTAACGAAGGAAAGTTCAAATTCGTAAACAATTGGCTTGTGCCATTTCATCCATTCATCGCAATAGTGGGTATTTCGGCGAAAACGCCCAATTATTCCGACGCAAAGTGACGCTTTATTCCGCATGAAGCTGGTCGTGCTATTTCGGAGCAAAATGGCCGCCTGCTGCCATAAGTCCCTTTTTTCTATCGTTCATCAAGTATATTCTCATCTGAAATTTAAGGCAATTTAACGCGTCTAGGAAAATATTTTGAGTGTTGACGGGATATTGAGTCGGTTAAGAAAATCGATGTGCTTAAAACGCTTTGTTTTAGTTTATCGATGAAGTGATAATTTTTAATGCAGTAGGCCAACAAAAAAGGTATTTAAGTTGAAAAAAGAGGGATTAGATGTGTGGGGTAACTTATTGAAGGATTAATTATATTTACTATTGAGACCAGGAGGTATCTTTAAGCAATTCAGCAATTTACTAAGCGGCCACTTTGCTCCGAAATAGGGTGGTCAGTTTCACTGAAATATGTACAAAGGACCGAAATGTCTCTGATTGAAAATGGTACTTTTGCTGTTGGCACTAGGAATACATATGCGCCCAATCATGAATTATCATCCATTTACCGTCTTGATCCTTAGCAACATAATAAATAATTTCAGTCTTACTCTGCTTGTTCCAAAGACTAACATTAACTAAGGCTAGGGAATTATCGTGATTGAAAATTATTGGAGAAAAAGTAAGATTATCAACTCTTTTAGGCCTCATCCTTCCAAACCACGGCTTGTTATTATTCACCATTTTAAAATCCTTAACTGTAGAGGTGTCAATCTGAGTTACAAATTTCTTCCAATTTTCTTTATCTCTTATTGCTTTACCTTGATAGTCAAGATCTACGAAAAATTCAAAATTCATAAATGACGTAAATTTATGCGTCGAAATTTGCACATTGAACGGTTTCCTGTCTGAATTAGCCTTAATCTCTGTAATCACAGCTTTATAGACAGCTAAAGTGTCTCTGATTCCTTTCCCGGAAACAATAGTGCTAAAGCAGAGGGAGATGGCGATTAATGCAACTTTCTTCATTTTGAAAAATTGGCGGTAATTTGCAATGCTAAGTTCATCTCTTAAAGTACTAACGTTTTTTTTAAAGTCTTTTTGAAAGAGTGATTAAGTTATTCAAACTTTGTAACCCTTCCTAAAAACCGGACAATGTAAAATACGAAATTTGGAACTCTAAAACAGTAAGAATTTTAGGGAGGGTTACACATGGGCTTTTGAGGACTATATAAAAAATAGAATGATATGAAAAAATTTTCGCTGATATTAATATGTTTCCTTTTCACAGCATGGGTAGTTAGCGCCCAAGATTTGAAGAATGTCCTAGAAGTTAGATTAACTGTTCTTGAGGAATCAAAAACTTTGAACGCCTATCCTAACAGGACAATTGGAATATCCTTTATTAACAATTCTAACGAAGATATATTTGTACCCTATTATCTAAATCTGTTAAGGAATAGTGAAGGATATTTAACAGCTTATCAAAAAGATTCTACTGGAAGTACAAATTTGGTCGGCGCGCCGAATCATATTGTCCCTAAGAAGACTTCAGATGGCTATTTTTTAAATATAAGCTCGATATTTGACGCGGATGAGATGACCAGGTCGTATAACCTAAAAAATAAATTGATTCAAGATTCTATTCGTAGATTGATTGAAAAAGAAATAGCAGAAAAACGGCTAGACCCCTCTTTTAGAGAACTTTTTGAAGAATTAAGTTCCAGACCACTTCTTTTAAGAAAACATGAACGACAAACCTATGCATTGAATATACCATTGTATTTGTTGAACAACAGGCCTGGTGAATACGTTTTTAGTTTCGAACCTCTATTATTGAAAGTCAAAAACGATCAATATCCAAACATTTTTCTTGGTCATAAGAAACTATACCCAACTTCAATTAAATCCAATAAGGTTTACCTTGTGCTATCACCCATGTTACGGGATCCCAACGAAGAAAAGTAAATTAAATGCGTTTCCTTTTAAAAGTAACATTACCTAGCAACTAATGGCTTTGTGCACATTCCGTAAAACTCAACAACTGTCTTGATACTAGACCAAAATTAAACTTCTTAAACACTGAAATGTTCTATTATTATAATTAAAGTCACTAATTTTCAATAGAATGATGTTATTTTTATACTTGGTTTTAGCGTGTTTAGGATGTGATAACCACCAATATAAAGAAAGGAAAATAGCTAATATTAAAGTGATATTAATTTGCAAATTAGAGTGATAGGCATGTTCAGCGAATTGGTAGCATCTGTAAGCCGTAGTTCAGACCATTACTGTAAATTAGTAGAATGCAACGTTAAAAATTTACTTTTTTTTGTCTTCTTATTTTACTCAATGTCAACCTTTGGGCAGAACAACAAATGGGTAAATGAATATGTAAACAAATATGGCTTAATTTATCGTCAGCCCAAAAATTTTGAATACCGAGAAAACAGCATTGCCATTATTGATGGAAAGTTACAGGCACAACTGGCAGGTTCTTTAGCTAATCTTATATCAAAAGATAAAGATATTGTTGTCTGTATCGTATTTTACGATATCGATACAACGAGAGGAAATATGTTTCTGAAAAGAGATGGCACTTATTGGAGCTCAAATAAAAATTACTTGCCCCGCTCTGAAATATTAGAGATATTTGATCAAAAAGATACAAAAAATATTAACAATGCTGATGTAAGCGGAACATATGATCTTGAACCTTGGAAGGTACATCTACTCAGTGAGAACGAAAAATGCAAAGTGATATTTATTCATAAAGAAGATAGATTAGATATTGAATTATATTGCTACTATAAGCCAATGAAAGATAAGAAGCTTGAAAAATACATAAAATCTGTAAGGAATCTTTTTAAATTTAACGAATAATTCAGGTATAGGAAAACAATAAGGTGTATATTTCAATGGAGGTGACAATTCTGAATAGATTTACAAAACTTTCATCTGGCTTTGTCTTGGGTTAATGTTCCAGCAGCCAAAAGTTAACCTACGTATGTCCTTAATTAACAAATTGCTTGGAATTACATTATTAATTTTATCTGTGAGTTCGGCAAGGGCTCAAGACTATATCTTGTTTAAGCGTACAGGTGGATTGAAATGGCAGAATGTAAATTCAAATACATTATTACGCCAAATAGAGGTGTTGACTAACAAAGGTGATACATCCTTATCTATCTTCAATTTATACTTCACAAGTGATTCGGTACGATTCCGATCATTGCAAATCCAGTCGCAGAGCCCAAAAGCAGGCATTACCGAGCCAATAAATAACGACATATTAATTACCATAGTTCCTTTGGTTTCCCCAGGGAAAACTCTGGATTTAAAAGAAATAAGTGCCGAAGAGTTTAAGTCGATCAAGGTCTTATCGCATGATCAGATATTGGGTGCAGTAATCCCGAAGTTTAAACTTCACGCGGATAGAAAGATATACACATTACCGAGCTTGAAATCTTTGAAGTATCAGCTGGTTATACAGGAAGGCAAAAAGTTTTTTGTAGTTAAACAAAAGGTTTTGTTTGTGAGTCAGCTCATATGCGCTGATACATGGTATTTCCCAAACCAGTTCAAAGAGGCTATTTTTCCTTTTTCCTCAAGATTTATGAAGGCATATAGCGTTAAGGATATTGATCGATTCAGAGATGGCTTTGGAGATGACGTCATAATAAGACAGCAAGTACAAAACAGAATTTATTATAGTGGCCCAAGTACCAATAATGAGCTCGGCTTGCCTGTCTATAATTATTGGGAGATTTTAAACGATGACGCTTTCAGTATTAAATTCATGATAACGGATTTAGAGCAATATCATCCGGGATTAGGTAGCTTTAGTTTTCTCCCAAAGATGGGGATAGTTGCTTGTACACTTGACTACTATCTGACGGGTGTAATTAAATTAGATCAGCCATTAAACTTTAAAATATCCTCAATTAACCGACTCTCACCACAAAAGATCAAAGAAATTGTAAAGAAAAACGAGGTAATGCACAGCGAAAATTGACAATGTATCATTCTGTGGATATTTCAGTGACAATGCCATGCCCCTCTCGTTTATTGGCCATACATAGCGGAAGCAGAAGTAATGCGACCACTATGAGTGATAAATGAACCTGTTCGGAAAAGTATTTTACAGTAGGGTTTTCTACCATCATCTTTTGTTGAATGGTGAGCGTAATTTAAAGGTATATTCGTTTCGAACACTCTTTACATATTAAATATGAAATCAATACTGATCTCGGCCCTTCTGATGGTAATTTGTCTAGAAAGCAACGCTCAGCAAGTAAATGTTCAAGGTGATATCAAAGGGCTTACCGAAAATAAAATATCCATCCTTTACCACAACGGTACAGAATTTAAGATAGACACCGTTACTGTCAAAGATGAGAAATTCGCTTGGAGCCAAATGTTGAACGGACCCACACTTGCTATGCTGCGTTTTGCAAACCAATCAACACAAATTTTTATAGAACCCGGTCTTATTAAATTGAAAGGTAATGTGACTGCTCCAGATACGCTTCAAGTAACAGGCTCTAAAGTCAATGACTATTCCAGAACATTATATAGAAAGCTAGACGACCTAAATAAGAAAAGAGATAGTATCATAGAACATTTGAGCCGTGCACCGGAAAATGAAAAGCCTAAACTTAGATTAAAAGAGGCTGCATTGGATTCTGAAATCATCAACCGCAAATACACTTTTATAAAAGCTGATCCTTCAAATATTGTTAGCTTGATTTTAGTTCTTCAACTCGCTAATAACGAAGGGTATGATACAGCGTTAAAAGCTTATAATCTGTTAAGCAATGCAGCTAGATCTACAAACCTGGGTAAGCAAATAAAAGATGATATCAGTTTTCTGACAAACAAAAGAATTGGCGTAAAAATGCCAGATTTTGTACAAAATGATCCAAACGGGAATCCAGTAAATTTTGCTTCGTTTAGAGGTAAATATGTATATATTGATTTTTGGGCCAGCTGGTGCATCCCCTGTCGCGCTGAGAACCCGAACGTACTTAAAGCTTATCAAAAACATAAAGATTCTAATTTTACTGTTGTTGGTGTCTCATTAGACGATGATTTAAGTAGTTGGAAAAGGGCAATAAAACAAGATAAAATGCCTTGGACTATGGTTTCTGATTTAAAAGGAAAGATGAATGAAATAGCGGTGTTTTTCGGTATAACAGGGATTCCAAGCACATTGCTTCTTGATCCTGAGGGGAAAATTATAGCTACAGATCTTGTAGGTAAAGATCTTCATAATAAACTTGACGAGCTGTTTGATAAATAGTAGTCATGATAACTAAAGTGAAGCTGATTAAATTACCTAAGTTTATAGTTAAATAAGGCATATATGAAAAAGTTGCTAGTTCTACTTATTCTCATTAATGTGAGCGTTTCTGTTTGGGCACAAAAAGCCTTCATGATTAAGGTGCATTTGTCTAACTCTAAAGGCTTTCCTTTATTGCTGAAATACAAGGCCGGAGCACAAGAAATCCTCGACACCCTCGCCATTGATGTAAATGGACATGCAGTATTTGAAGGTCGTGTCAAGGAGCCAACAGTAGCATATATCAGCGTGTTGGATTCAACCTTGAATTTTAGAGCTGCCCCGCTTTATAAAAGGATCATAACACCTCCCCCTGTAGAATTTACCCTGAGCACTGCTCCTATTAATATTAGCGGTAGGGCGGATAGCATAGTTTTAGCAGAAGTGTCCGGTGGATTAAATGGGGAATGGAACAACCTGAGAAAAATATTCAGTAGGTTTGAATTGGAACTCCTCCAGGTGCAAAAAGTGACTGCTCAGGCCTACCGTGAAACTAAAGCTACCAGCCTTTTGCTCGAACCAGGAAATGTTGCCATTAAAAACTATGCAACCGGTGACTCCTTGAAAAAGCGTTATATAGAAGAATATCCTAGAAACTTCCTGAGTCTTTATTTTTTAGACGCCATCAAGCAAAAATATAATGCAGAAGAATTGGAAGAAGTTTTTGCCCGATTATCAGGAGCGTATAAAAAAAGCTCAATTGGTGCTTCACTAAAAGAACGTATCAGAATAAACAGTGAAGTTAAAATTGGTAAATACGCCACGGGGTTTTCAAAGACAGATATTAATAGCAAAACAGTTTCTCTAAAAGACTTCAAAGGAAAGTACGTATTGCTGGATTTTTGGGGAAGCTGGTGCGGTCCATGCATAAAGAGCTTTCCTAATCTGATCACACAATATGAAAAATACCATGTTAAGGGGTTTGAAATTATTGGAATCGCCAGAGAGATGAACACGGACATGGTAAAAGCTACAAAACTTTGGAAAGAAAGTGTAGAGAAGAACAAACTGCCGTGGTTACAAGTGCTAAATTATGACGGCCCAAATCCCGTCGACCTAGTTAAACAATTTGCGGTTTCAGCATTTCCAACACAGATTCTTATAGATAAAGAAGGTAAGATAATAGAGATTTTTATCGGTGAAAACCCAAAGCTTAATGAAAAGCTGGCAAAAATATTTGGCGAAACAAATCTCATTAATTAGATAAGCTATCGTCTCAAATATGTAGTCGGGGTTTTATCAATTTATACTTACAACAATATATATAAACATCTATTTAACAATAAATAACTATAGCCTACAAGCTCGACTACGGCAACGTAGTAACAGACAAGTTGTCGTTTAGGTGCATTGAAAATGCTATTGTTGGTTTTCAATTTCGGGGAGCTATTATAAGCACTTCTATGGTTCGTCTAACTTTGCGAAGCCTAAAGCCCATTTCTTTTTCTAAAGATATCATGAGAGTTTCTGGCTTGCTATCATCATAATAAAGATTGTAATCATAGTTGCCCTCTAGGTTAGTCATGTTCACAACTGGAACAGAGAAAAAATCCTGCAATATCATTGCAAGTACCGGGATAGAAGTGTTACGGCCTATTAACACTCCTACGTCTGAGCTTTGTCGGGATTGGGCATTTCCAGGTTCAGCCTTTAAGAGTCGCTTATCAGCGGTACCCATAGCTAGCATCTCATACACTTCCACTTCTTTTCGCTCCTGACGTACATCCAGTTTCCAAATGTCTTGTAACGCCCGTTTTAACTGTACCTTCCATTCCCAATCAGGAGCGTCTTTCCCTGAATTGGTAGCGACTACGTCAAACTTTCCTTCGGGTAACTGGGCACTAACTTCTGCATGCTTGAGCTTTGCATCAAAGACAATTTTTATCAACTCCAACGCTGTTGTTCCTTTGGTTTTAAATATATCAAGTCCGATCCGACTAGACATTCCCTGGCTAGCCGACGGCCGTATACTTAACTCATAAAGTGGTTTTTCAGCTTCAGCAAGACTTGGTCTAGGGTCGGTGGAAATTGGCATTGGCGGCGGTTCAACAAGTTCTTTTCCTAAAAGTGCTTGGTTTAGCATCTCCTCAGATAAGTCTTTGCTTTTAGGATATCCTAATACCTTTCCGTTAGAGCCGATTAGCACGGTAAACGGTATAGACTGCACTTCATATGCTTTGAACATAGCGTTGTCGCCGTCTATGCCCACCCAGCCATTTATTTTACGGTTCTTTAGGAATTGGTTTGCTTTTTCTGTAGACTCATCAGTTATTGAAATGAATTGTACTCCTTTGTTTTTATACTTTTCCGTCAAATCATTAAGGTGGGGCATGGCGGCAATACATGGCGCACACCAGGTTGCCCAAAATTCGAGCACCACTACTTTCCCCTGTAAAGAATGTAACGTCTGCTCAAGTTTGCCAGACGTTTGCAATATGCCCGTTAGCTTCAATGGCGGTGCCATTTCGCCAGGCTTAGGCACTTCTGCCAGAGCTAAATTTCCTTCAAAAATGAATAATGCCAATAGAATTGATAGACGAAGCTTGATCATAAATAGATTTTTGATTTATGGCATAATATAATTAGATTATTTGAGGATTATTACATTTACTATCGGGACCATGATGTGTTTTTAATGTACTCGGCAATCGCTAAGGCGGCCACTTTGATCCGAAATGGATAGGTGTCTTCTACTAACATAGGTTTACATTTTTTGGGATAAATTAATTTCAAAACTGAATGAACACACTCAAAATTTACTATTACCTCTCAAAAACAACCGGTAATCTCAGGATGGGGCAGTTCAGAAATCCACCTCAAAACGCTCGGTGTTGGTGGCTAACACTATCATAGTCAATTTTTTAAGTTTAGTATCAGATATTATTTTTCCGATAAAAACTGATAGGCACGCAACATATTAATATAAGATTTTCATGATGTTGCATAACATACATAAAAAGCCACCCTACGGGGTGGCTTCGAAATCTTTAGTTACACTTGATATTATTATGGTTATTGAGATTAGTGCTAAGAATACAAATACGTCCAGCCATGAATCACTTTCCATGTACCATTGGCATCCTTTTCAAGGTAGTAAATAATTTCAGTCAGTTCATCTTCACCATTGAACATTGCATTAACTAAGGCCAACGAGTGGTCTGTGTTGAAAATTATGGGAGAGAATCCAATAACACGCTTTCTTTTCGGTTTTGTTCGTCCAAACCACGGTTTGCCATTGGTCTCCAATTTGAAATCTTTAACCATTCTCATATCAATTTGATTTATCAATATTTTCCAATCTTCTTTGGCTCGTATCGCCGTTCCCTTGTTGTCGAGCTCATGGATAAACTCCAAATTGTAGAATGATTCAGATTTTCGTGTAGTGATATTCACATTGAATGGTTCATTATGTGATTGAGACTTGATCCTTACGATAACTGCCTTGTAGACTTCTAGAGTGTCACTGTTGGCTGTTGCCGATGCAATTATGCTAAAGCAGAGAAATATGATTGATGTTATTTTTTTCATTTCGGTATAGTTACTTTTTCAAATATAAAGCCTATTGCATAAATGTCATGGCCCAGTTAAATGATTAACAGCCTTTAACACCCGTTAATGCATTTGTTTGCTCCTTTATCACATTCTGCTCTATACGAGTCTTATTTAGAGCATATTTCCTATATGCTTTAGTTCCCTTAAGACCGCCCCACGACAAGTCCATGCAATATTCTAACAGCGATAAGGGAGGAGGATTCATTGCTTTAATAATATTGTAAAAGAATGTTTCAACAATCTTTCTTTAGAAGGCTAAGCACTCATCTAAACTATTTTCAATTTTATATTACTGCTTTCTAGCTTCTTTAAACATCGATTTTGATGTTTTTTTAGGGGGGAGCATGCTCCCCCCTGCCCTGCCACGGGATTAAAAAATTTCTTCCATTTGTATCGTAATGTTTGACATGGCATTGATGCTTTCC
>JAZKHD010000005.1:0-50486 GCA_040385565.1 Bacteroidota bacterium
GCGCCTGCTTTGGGAGCAGGAGGTCGTAGGTTCGAATCCTGCCACCCCGACGAACAGAATTTTACATTCTGCTATAAAGGCCTTAAATCTATGATTTGAGGCCTTTTTGCTTGTAAGAGGTTCCAAACAATTTTAAGACAATTTCTCTGTGGTTAACCTGAACTTTTAACCAGGGGTGTTTCCAGCACTTCTGGTTCTTTTTCACAGCAACTATTACTGTGTCTCAGATCATTCAACCGTTATGGGTCTGCATTCTGATTTTTCTTTTTCATATTTTGGTTTGTTGATTTTGATTATTGATTGATTTTTTGTTTTGCAGCTGTTGACAATGAACGGGTGTGCTTTGTCTTTTGCGATTTCGAAATATCCTTCACCGGTCAAGTCTACCCTGCGCAATTTGAGTGTTGCGAAGCTTGCAGGGTATTTGAGACTTGAGGCGGCGTTTAACCACACCATGGATCCATCTGGCAAACGCAGCCTGTAGGTTTCTTCTATGGCGGTGGTTAGTGTATTTATTTTAGTGGTTTCTTCTGAACCTGCTACGATTTCATAGACTAACTCGCCGTCTGCGGTTTTGGTGATGATGACTCCGGCTTCTTTGGCGAGTTCACCTTTTAGTGCTTCGGTGAGGTTGATCCGTTTACCGCTGGCTAGGGTGAGGGTTGCGCCTTGTTTACCTGGGGCTATATCGGTAGTAATTACCTAGTTGGTATCTGGGCTTGTTGTGTTTTCTACTGGTTTAAAGAAATAAAAGCCGGTGACGATCAGCGCTATCGCCGCTACGATTGCGGCAGCGTATCTCCAGAGTGGTTGTATTTTTCTTGCTTTTTCGGTTGGTTTGCTTAGCTGTTCGCCTTGTGCTTCCTTGGTGATATTCTTGAAGATAGTATTGCTGGTTTCAGCAGGCATGTCTTGCTTGGTTTCTTCTCTGACCTGGTCTGGGCCATCATTCGCTGAATGAAGGCATCGTTGGCTGGATCGCTGAGGGCGTCAAGCCAGTCTTTTTGTCTTGCTTGGTGGCTGTTCCGGTAAGTCTTTGTTGGTATCAATGAGTGAGTCTTTGTGATTACATATTTGTTGGAGAGTTAGCATTTTCGTAACAATTTGCTAACGTCCTTTTATTACATGGACGGATGAGATTGGGATAGGGGTCAATGGGATTCAAAATATTTTTTCAGTTTGGTTTTATCTTTTGGAGGATGGTTGCTAGCGCGTTTGATACGCCAAAGCCGATCATTCTACAAATGATTGCTTAGATGATTTATCCCCTTGCGTTTGAACCAAGACATGCATAGTAGTGTTTAGTCTTTGATTTGGTACGAACTGCGCATTTTCATGGATAGTTCCCTGATCTTTTCTTTGTGACCTTGCCAGGATTCGTGTGCGGAATGCTCAGTGTAAATCCGGTGAAGCAATTTTGCCCAGTATATATCCTCCTCGTCTGGTGCTGTCGTCAGCTCTAGATCACCGAACATTGAATTGAGATTGAGCGCTAGTTTTAAGCCAGCATAAGGATGGGGGATTTTTTCATAACGCTGAACTACTTCTTCGCGAAAAAAGTTGAGGTTACTGTGCAAATCAGAAACGAGGAGGTGAATGCAGTAGTCATCTATGCAGGAGATGAAATCTTCGTAAGCCTTAGTTTCTGGCTTCGGTTCAGTATGTGTTCTCATCAGTTTGAAATATTCTGTTATTTTCTCATGATTTTCGGCCAGCCGGTATTTGAAAATCATTGTAGCAAACATCATGAATATCAAATTTTCTTTTTCTTCCCAGACGTACCTGTCGCCTAGGCTGAGTAATTTTTTGAAGTAAATTTCCTGATTGTTAAAGTCTTCTGTACTACTCCACATCGCATAGCATTGCGTCCAATAAGTATGGTATATGTCGGTATGGTGGAAACAAAGTTGAGATTCCAGTTCTTCGAAGAGCATTCCAGCCAGAGTTAGTTTTTTGGACTTTATTAATCTGTGCATGATAGAATTGATCATGCGCGGATAAATGGCAATTGAATTGATATCTAGATAGTCGTAGACAAGATCTCTTGTCTTGATGGAAAATTCGTAACATTTTTTGAGGTTTAGCGCATCAAAGTATCCTAATGAAATTTGGGAGGCCGCTATGGCCAAATGGTAATGTAAGTCTACTGTATCGGTATTTTCGATCTCTGCCCTCAAATTCTCATAGATGGATTCTGCATGCTGAGGTTGTCCGCCGTACGCATATTTGCTCAGAACCCAGCCAATGCTTTCGATCAGATCTTTTTTATTTTCGGGTGTTCCATGATCCTGCCATAATATGTTGAGTTTTTCCAGGAATTGTTCCGCCTGAGCTAACTTATCGCCAAGCAGTAAGGTTTCAATGGCAATTCGATGGACCCGTATCTCAAAATCATGATATTCCTGTTCGCTATATTTCTGCTTGAAGAATTCTGTACAGTGATTTGCATAGCTGAAAAAACGTTCATTGTCATGGTTTGCAATTCTGCCCAGAATTCTTTGAACGCCAAGACTAGTTTTCTTATACAAATCTTCTGAGGGTTGCGAAAGATAACACTGATGGATTTCAGGTATATACCCTATTGCTTCATCCAGTTTCCCTTCATCTCCTGCATACCAGGCCATATCGGTTAGCGCATCACATAGCCGCGCCTTTACTTCGGGAACGCTACTATGATGTGCTAGTTCCCTTAGTTGATTCAACTTTTCCTTCCATTCTTGTTCATTCCCTGACTCCCGTCCGCGATAAAATACATTGAGTAGAAGTCCCGATAATACCTTGTCTACCTTTTCATTGGTTCCCATTGGTGCCAGATGTCTCACTCTTTGAAGTATCTTTTCGGCTTGTTGAGCCTGTGCAATATGCAGATACGAACGGTGAAAAAATCCTAAGGTAAAAACCTGCCTCTCTATTATAACAGAGCGGGTCTGACCAGATAGTGAGTCAGTAAAAGCTGACCATAATTTCATTGCGTCGTCGATACGGTGGACTTCCAAAAGAGACCTGATTTCCATTTCTTCGGCGTTTGTGCGGAAATCTGCATACATTTCATCATTTGTTTCATGGAATGTAGTTCTGATCTGATCAGCCCAATACTTCGTTTCAGCGTGCCCGTGGTATTTTGACGTGTAGGAACCGATTTGTACAAGCATTTGACCAAATTCCACCATGGTTTCTCGAGTATATAACTCAATTGGTGAGGTCAGCATTTTGACGTGTTCCGTAATGAAGTATCGGTCCTGTAAATATCTATCGACGAATTGTCTGGTTTTTGCGGCTGAAGTGTTCCAACAATAATCGATAATAGTCTTAAGTTTTAAATTGTGATACCGCTGGTTTTTGTCAACATGAATAATCATGTGGGCTACCATGGCCTCGCCGACAAGGTCCGGTTCTATTGCAGAGTATAATATCAGGTCTTCGGGAAAGCTTTTCTGGGAAATGAGCTGAAAAAGCTTGTCATCAATTTCTTCATCTGTTGGGAAATATTTGTTGGCCGGATGCAATCTAAGCTGATCGAGCATTGGCTCAGTAATTCCCCCGGTTATTGTTGCGGCAAAGGCCAATGCTTTATGCTTCTCAAGTAAAATCGGGTCGTTGCATAACCGTTGCCAGATTTTCGATTCCTCACGGATAAGTTGATTCCTGAGTAGGCCCTCCTGGTTAACGAGTTCTCCATATCCTTGTTTTGACATGAAATAGCCGGCTTGTATTGCAAATAATGGTCTTCCCAGTGGATCTGCATAATGAAGGAAGTTCATTGCTTCAGGTCTGGGTGGTATCGCTGTATTTTCCCTATTAAAAACATCAACGATTATATTCCAGAGGTCTTTTTGGTTGAGTGGTTTAAGTTTAAAAATCGGATTCCAGGGCAGACAAATCTGTTGAGATTTAAGAGCCTCATCAAGCTGGGTCCGCCAATTTTGCTGTATCTGCGTGGTGCCGCTTCCGAAAGCTCCTGCTGTTCTTTCTAGCAGAAGTAGTCTGATTTTCTTGGTTGAGGACAACATCAGCTGCTCTAATTTTTCCATTATAAGTAGAACCTCAGCAAACCTGAGCGCTGCATAGTCCAGAACGATGAACCAGTCAGTTTTTGGCTTGAACTGTTTCCAATTGTAACTAATGAATTCATCCGTTCCAATAAAACCGCTTGTCCACAATTCCTGAGAAAGGGCTTGCAGGTATTTTAGCGCAAGTTTACTTTTTCCGCTACCTCCGGGGGCAGTGATTATCCACCACTGGAATGATTTAGGATCGGCGCAGAATTCGTCAAGCATTTGCCATTCCGTTTCCCTGCCGTAGAAGCCGACATAATTGCTTTTGAACAGGGTTTTGATGTTGTAGGTTCGACCAAGAAAGTTGTTTATAAGTGGATCTTCGGTTTGGTGAATGAGGCTATCGACTTTGCTTTCCAACCTTGCCATTGCTTGCAGAATCTCGTCTCTAATTTGGTTTGAGGCTGCGACAATACGGTGTTTTTGTTCGTTTAGCTCCATTGGAAGGTTTTCTGCGCTGGTCTTTAGCGTTTCCAGTATGGCTTTCTGTTCCGTCAGCGATTTGGTTTGGATGTTAATTGCTTCCCTGATCGCTCCGAAGTACAGCAGATCCAGGGCATGTTTGGCTTCCTCACCTTTTTTAAGTTCTATTCGAAAGTAGAAGGAAAACCTACCCGGCATTTCGGAGATGAAGTAGTCAATGAATTGCTCACCGATGAATTCGCGCTGGTCGAACTTTTCATCAAAATTAAAGCGATTGCGCAGGAACTCCATGATTGAACCGATTTCGTTTTCCGCGTAGCTGAAGATTTCTTTGTTGTCGACGTCTTCCTTGAGTTTGGTCATGAATTCCTGTTTGGAAATAGCCAGTAAAAGACTTTTAAGGCTTTCCAACGAGGATTTTTCGGTACTTGTGGTTGTGTGGTTTACTTTAATGTATTCTTTGAAAGTTTCTTCGATGCTGTTCTTCCAGGCGGCCACCAGTGATTTACTAATGTGGTGGTTGACTGCTTCGTCGGGGTTTTTTATCCAGGTTTTATTGATCCATGGGGATATGGTATCATATGAAAATTGTGAGGCATAGTTTAGGCTGAGGCCGCTGAGCATGGTGACTACTGGTGTCATTTCATTTGGTGCACCGTTTGGGGCCAGACTGTATGCGGCGTATGCGGTTGCGGTGGACAACATCGCGTTGACCATTGGGTGAGATCTCAAAAATTTCATATCGAGCTGGCCTAATTATCTGAAAGTAAACTTAATGTTTTCGCGGCCGAGTTTGAAATTTCTGATAATATATCTTTTTGATGATTAAGCAGTTCCCAGTCTCTGGATTCGCTGGCTTGTTGTGAATATTCGCATGTGTTTTGTCTAAGCGATAGCGAGATAATCAGGCAGGTTGTTTTTAAGAATGTTCGTTTAGGAAAAAAATTAACAAATGTCGGATATACATAGCTTCGAGAGCTAATCCAGTTATACTCTAGAATTAGATTCCACCCGGGAATGACCTTTCAGATCTCATCCCGGTTTGCAACTTTTTTTTGTTATTTCTGTCACTAAAGCATCTTAAGGATAATAAAGATAGCTGCGACATCAGTGTGTGTGCTGATGTGCTGATGTAAAAATTTTAGCGCCAGTTTCATGTATCGTTTAACGGTTTCTGGTGAGAGGTTCATTAGTTCTGCGACTTGTTTTTGTGGCATGCCGTCTACCTGGCAAAGCTGGTAGACTTGTTTTTGCTGCGGCGGGAGCAGGGACACCGCTTCGTTAAGGATTTTTCTAGTATCATTCAGTAGGATCTGTTCTTCAGTGAGATTGGTCGGCTGATCCCAGTCGTCTGTTATTGCCTGCATCCTTGAGTTCTCCAGATTTGTTCTTCGGATCAGTTCGATGTACTTGTTCCTGGATAAGGTCAGCAGGTAATTCTCGAAGTCATTGATATCGTTGAGTCGGCTTCCCAAGGTCTACAGATTGATGAATATTTCCTGAACGGCTTCTTCGGTTTGCTGGGTTGAATGCAGGCGTTTTAACGTAAAGGTGTAGCTTTGCGGCTGGTACTTGTCATAAACGGTCTTAAAGCACGCTGATCTCCCGCTTCTACTTGGCTAAGTAGTTCCTTTTCAAGGGCCAACGTTTTTTCATCATAACGACGCAGTTAGTTCATTCAGCAAGTCTTAGGAATATCCAATTTACGGATTTCTGCGCACAATATCATTATTTATTGCTGAACTCTATAAATTCCCGCGGATTTTTTAACGGATTGAGCTGCTGAAAGGGTTTAGCTTTTGTGCTGTTTGAGACTTGTGGAAACCTGCGGGTGTGTGAATGGTTTGTTTGGTTTTTGATGCCTGTATTTGTTTTTAGGTATGCGAAGGTAGCGCTGCAATTTGCTCCTGTAAAGGGGCTTTTGCGGCATAAAGCATTCCCCAATCTTCGATTGTTTTTCGTTATTATCTATTCCACAGTCCCCTTGACAGGTCATTTCAGCTGCTCGATCCTTATAATTAAAAACAAAAATTACAGTTATGAAAAACCTAAAAAACAAAGTATCCTTTTAGGAAACGCAGGTAAGGATCCTCAAATCACCTCTTTGAAAGCGGCAATAAAGTAGCCAGAGTCAGCATTGCTGTCAATGCTTTTTATAAAAAAGAAGACAGCTGGGTATAAAAACCAGACTGGTTCGAGCTGGTATTCTGGAATGATAAAGCTGAGTTGGCAGAACAGTCTATTGTAAAAGGGACCAAGTTTGCCGTTGAAGGAAAACTTTCCGCAAATGCATACGAGGTCGATGGTGAAAAACGCTCCTCAGTTATAATCATCGTCCAGGCTTTGGAAGTGATCCCCGCGGTAGAGCCTGCCTAGTACTTAAGCCCCGTGTAATCGGGCCTTATCTTTTTTTATCGTCTATCGTAAGTACTGCTAATCTTTTTAAACTCATTTATATGAACCCGCTACATAATTATACCAACGTCGATAAAGCAGCTTTGCTGCACTAGCTCTTCCCTCAGAACATACCTGCATTACTCGAATTTATCTCTGGCATGTGCCTAAGCATTCGGGAAGAGGAGGAGCGAAACGGTAATGCCTGGGTCGATGGCTTTATGTTCTTTGATTACTGGTTGTCTTTGATTTCTGAGACGGAGCAAATCATTACTGCTGAAAGTACTGCAATGGTGAAAAGTCACCGGGTATTTTCAGAGCAATTGTCCTCTGGATATATCGCCTTGTTTGTCAATCATTGCATCTGGGTCTACACTTCTACCAGGACTCCTCCAGTTCCGAAGTTTACCTTGGCCGTCAGGTTATTGTTTTATCCCTAAACCTTTCCCCGCGCATTGCGCGGGGGAAAATATAATGCCAGCAATTACCTTTCGTTGGGCGTTAGGTGATTAAAAGTCCAAGTTGTTCCTCTAGGATAGTCCAGCTTATTAGCTTGATAATAGGTTGAAAATTCTTTGAAGCATTCGCTTGTTCGGTCGATCTGAGGGGCTGTTCGAAACCACTCTTCGAAGTCGTCAAGATCTTTGAAGGCCATTTGCCTTTGGTCGGGATTTAAATAATAAGCATTGGATTCCCGACTGGTTCTTGTAATAAACCGGCCTAAATCACAATCATTAATGTGACTACGATAATACTCGATCATCAGTGGTTCAGCCAAGGGATTGTTCTCCGCTTTGTATGAATCCTCATTCCAAACATCTGTCTGATGATAAAGGTGCCAAAATATTCCGTCAATTGGGTGATCCTCCTGAGTGTACCTTTTAAAGTTTGCAAACATGATTTCTTCCGCTTCTTTACAGGTTAAAGGGTACCGCGCACTCGGGTCTAACATATAGCTTAGCACCCGGTTGTCAAAAGTTGGCGCTCCGGCTGAGTCGGCAAGCATAGATTTTAAGAAAGTTTTATAAGTATTGTGGTCCGGATAAAGTAAATCATCACCTCGCTCAATCATTTCTTTTGGTAGTTGCAAGATCTTAAAAAAGAAGCTGTAGTTAAATTCGTAGAAATTTCCCTCTTTGTGGAGGCCACGACCGATTTCAAAGAGTGCCCGTAGTTGGTTTTCAAATTCCAGTCGATTAGAAAAGCTCTCAATCTTATAAATCCTGTCAATGAATATCCGTGACTTCCCATTCTGGACCCAGTCAATTATAGATTTTGAATACTGGTCATACGGCATTCTCCGCGCATTTTCGAAATCTTTAGCAGGTATCTCTCCATCCATTAAGTCGAACGCAAAATATTTATAAAAGTTCTCAGTTCTGGCGAAGATTTTATACCGGCTATTGCTGTTGGTTTCGTTCATTTTGCGACTTGTATTGAAAAGTTCTTCAACCATTGCTTTTATCAGGAAGATGTCGTTCTCTGTGAGTTCCAGTTGATTGGATTTATTTTCAAGAAAAGTGTGAAATAGTGGTTCCTTATCGATCTCTTCCGGGTCATGGTTTTGGTCCCTGCCACTGATGAATTTGGCTATATTCTTAAAATTCAGCTCCTGGTCATCCATGTTACGCTCATTTCCTTTCCTAAGTCGGCTGATCATGTCCTTCTCCACATGCTCAGATAGCAAAAAGAAGCGGCTGTTTTCAAATAAGGCCTCGAAAACATGTGGATACTTTAGCTTAAATATTTGTAGCAGGTAAAAATCATAGAAAAAAACGTCGTCTGCAATATCTTTAACCTCAAAGATCAGGGCATTGGCCAAGCGGATTGCGGTACGGTGATTTTGTATGAGCTCGGACGTAAAGTTTATTCCTTTGTATGCTCTGGACTCGATTACCCATTCAATTTCTTTGTGAAGGAAATCTGGCATCCGATCCTTAAGCAAATCGGATAAATGACCTCTTGTGATTTCCGGTGGGTAAAGCGGTAGTGCAAATTCAAATTGAAAGATCTTCTCCAGGAATGCCCGGTAATTGGACTGGTTAAAGGCTTTTACCGCTTCCAGTACATACCCGCGATCATAGGCCACCACGTATACGACATTATTAAAGTTGGCTGTATTGCGGATGATTCTTAAAACTTCTGTGATTTCCTTATTGTCAAGCCGGTCAAGATCATCGATAAATATGATGATTTGTTTGTTGATGCGTTTAATGGAATCATTGATCGAGTCATAAATCTCATTTTTGTTGGCAGTTTCAAAGAGATCGCTAATCGCCTGGGCACTTTTGGTGAAAATGTTTTCATCTATGCTTGTCAGTGTTTTTGCGTAACTGTAAATGTTCGCAGAAAGGTTTTGATCATAAACTTTTAGCTTGGCTATCAGCAGTTCGAAAAAGTCTTCAATGATCTTTTCGGAACTTGAGCTGCGCCAGGGATTGAATTCTATAATAATCCGGTTATCTGTGTATAGTGAATTTTTAATAAGGTTTTTAAAGGAACTTTTCCCAGATCCCCATTCGCCGGTGATGCCAATGGCCAATGCTCCCGCGTTGTCCAATAACGGTTTAGACTGTATTTTCTCGGCAATGCGCCTGGCAAAGCTCCGCCTGTTTAATGAGTCCTTTTCTATTTGTTCAATCGGAACATCGACGATAAATGGATCATCAAAGAATTTTGGCGGACTGTTTCTTTCAAGCATGTTTAGTACTTTGATTGCCCAAATTGATAAAACAGCTGCCATGCACAAGTCGGCATATTTCAATGAAGTATAGAAAGTCAAACCAGTATAGCTATAGCTGCTATTTAAGCGGCAGAACGTGTAACAAATGGACAGAAAAAGACTTATTAGCACCCAGTCATTTCCAACCTGGGCTTTTTTCCTCAATTGAGCAATGTTCATTATCACAACTGTAAGTGCAACCAGCAAAAAAATAACATCATTCAAAGGGTTGCTGCTGATCTGTGAAATCCAGGGCTTTACCAACCAAGCGTCAAATTTGTCTTTTAGAGGATTTATCAAGAGGATGCTTAGCAGAAATAGTCCTAACAGCAGCAGTGTTTTTTTGTCAGGAATAATGTTTTTAGTGTTTAACATTTTTAGGCGTATTAGATGATCAAACCTAATCATTATTTTTAACCCTGTTCGGTGTTACTCTTCTGTGATTTGTCCATTGATAGAAGTGATATGAACAATGTCTACAACATCTGCCCCATCGATTGTGAAATCGTAAAGGTTATCAATTACGCTGTCAATAGCCCTGGAGTCTTCAGGTATTGTTTTTCCCGGAAGCTGGGATATGGTGATTTCTATGGTGATTTGTTTTCTCTGCATTTTTCCTATTCCTGCTGTTTTGTTATAAAACTTGATTTGACTGGACCACCAGCAGCACCGTTTCTTCTTTGAGTTCCAGGTAACCCTGGTCAAAGCAAAACCGGTAGGTATCGCCTTTCGTTGTAGTGTGCGTGCTGGTGTGGTACCGGAAGTTGAAGCCTTGTTGCTCTAATTTTTTTCTGCTGATCTTTGTAGTGAGGGTGGGATTGAGGCACTTTTAAAATGTCGTAATTTCGAATCAGGATTTTTGGAATGGCTTTCAGAAATTCAGGTCTGGTGGTTTGTCTTTGCCGCTTTTTCTGGTTGTTGTAATGCGTTGCGGCAGGAGTCATCACAGAATTTTTGTCGATCCTGCCGCTGATGTGCATACCGCAATCCAGGCAGATTTGTAGCGCCGGATCATTTGCCAGTTCTTTTTCCATAGAAATAACGATGAATATAAGTTGGTCTAAAGTATATGTTTTTTAAGGTGGGAAGGTAATTGTTGCGGCCTTAATTTTTATTGTGCTGCTGTATTAGCGCAGACTGGATTTTTAGTAAGGGTAACGCATTTCTGTTATATTTATCTATTACTTAATTCGGTAGATATGAAGAACGAACCCTGCTTACTGATTGGAAACGGCATTAATGACATCACCCCAGGTAAGAGCTGGGAAGATGTGTTAGATGATATCATTAAGTTTTGCGCACTCCGTGACATCAGTAAGAAACAGAAACCGTTTCCGATTCTCTATGATGAGATCTTCTTACGTGCTGTGCAGGCGCGGCAATGGGATGAGTTTGAGGTAAAGTCTTATATCGCCAGTTCGGTTTCGGAAATCACCCCCAATGAGATTCATGCAAGGATCAGGGAGATGGAATTCAGACATGTATTGACGACCAATTATGACTACACCTTGCAGGGAGAGCGGCCAAGGATAAATGAAGGGCTGGTTTTTGAACGGCTCTACAGCGTTTTCCGGAACCACGATTTGGGGAACACTAAGTACTGGCACATTCACGGGGAAGCCAATTACCCGGCCTCAATTAATCTGGGCTACGAACATTACTGCGGGCAGCTGCAAAATATGCGGAATTACGCAGTGACAGGAACCTATTATAAATCCGAGGAGATTGTTAAGGCTTCACTGATCAGCCGCCTTAAGGCTGGTAAAGCGCCAAACTTTCAATCATGGATCGATCTTTTCTTTACTACTGATATTCACATTGTTGGACTGACACTGGATTTTGTGGAAACAGATCTTTGGTGGTTATTAACTTATAGGGCCAGGAACAAATTTTATAAAAAGAAGTCCAAAAGTAAAAAGCCGGATCTTTTGAAGATTAGCAATCAGATCACTTATCATATTCCAAAACGATTTGCTGACCTGGCACCGCATAAGCTGCAGGTTCTACAGGCAAATGACGTGCGCATCAACATCGTCCCAGATCTGGAAGGAATAGCGTACTACCATAAGGTTTTGGACGGGATTAGTCTGGCGTTGTAATAGGTATCCGTGTAAAATCGGGTTTACACGGGTAATTTCCGGGTACTTTTCTGGTGTTATGGAGTTTTGGTGGCATAAATCGAATTGCTATGAAAACACCAATTTTAGAGAACGAATCCTTCAGTTCCGGCAACTGGAACTATTTTATCGATTTCAAGAGAGCAGCCAGCGACAGCAATTACTTTCGATGCTGTTTTCCAGTATTGTTCATAAAAAGAATTCCGGCGTTGCTTACTGTACCCGTGGAATTAAGAGCTGGGAACCTGAACGGCGACCACGGGAGAAATTGATGACAAGTGGGAGTGAGGCACTCTCTGATGCAGAGTTGCTGGCTATTCTGATCGGATCAGGAACCAGGCAGGAGACAACTGTTGCATTGGCTGAGCGTATACTGAAAAGCGTGGACAACAGTCTGGTGGCACTCGCTGAATTATCAACTCCAAAACTCATGCGTTTCAAAGGGATCGGAGAAGCTAAAGCGATCAGCATCATTGCAGCTATGGAATTGTACAAGCGTAAGAGTCTGAACACTCCTGTGTACTCATTTGATGTGGCTAAAAAGACAGGTTAGCTGTCAGTCCCTTTTTTTTTATACATGTGCTTTTGTAGGTTCATTTTTGTAACGTGAAGGTTCATTCACCGATTTTTGGGGTCTTTAATGATGGATTTTCAAGTTATGCGATGGTTTCTTCCATGACTGTGCCGATTTCCAGCGTCTGGACCTGTGGACTGATCTTAAGGCCGACCTGGTAGTTTCCTGCACGTGTTGCGTATCTGGAGTTGCTTTCAAAACTTTCCTGTTCGCTGAACTGAAAGAAATCTTTGATCTGGTAAATCTCGTTTCCACTGACCAGGAACAATTCGTAGGTGTCCGGATACTGCTTTCCGAAATTGACTTCCTCGACGGTAATGATGAAGCCTGAATGCGAGAGGGTTTTTACTTCTGCATATTTCCAGCCTTCCAGGGGGTGTTTATATTCCAGGTCATAATGGAGATTGTCACTTTTGTCCGGCGTGCTGGAATAGCCAGATACCCACCTGACGTTTGGTTCATTGTATTCTTCCAGGAGTTTGATGTATACTTTTTCTTCGGAGACTTTTCCGCTTTGGTAGTTGTTCGCTCCCCGGCCAGATCCGGCGATCCAGGGTTTGTTACCGTAACTGCGGGCAGGTGGGTTAAAGGCCATTGTTGCGCTTGCCTGAACCAGGTTGAGCTGCCCGGCTATGACCGGTTCTTCTGCTTTTGGTGCTGCTTCTGGGTGGCTAAGTTTTTGGAATTCCTGCTCCAGCAGCTCCAGGTGACCCGGAAAGAAAAGAAGGCTCCTGAGCTGTTCATTCAGCTGACTGTCCTCCAGCTGATAGCGCTTTTGCAGCGCGGCATATTCGCCTACCACCTGGATGGCAACATTGGTTTCAGCAAGCTGAATATCGTATATGCTGATTATTGCTCCTGTAATCAGCGCTACACTGTCAATGTGGTATTGGAATTTGAAGGGGGCTAGTAATTGCGGGAGTTGGTTCAGGAGTTTCTCGGCATAGTGATAGCAGGTGGATACAAATCCCATCTGGGCCTGCAGTGGTCCTTCGGCCAGGTGCAGATAGAGCGAGTTCTGGAAGGCGGTTCTTAAATCTTTGATGCTTTCCTTTACTTTTAGGTAATGCATGGGCAGGTATCCTTCGGTTTCCTTGTTCTGCCGGAAGAAATTCTCCGCAGAGATCCCGGTGTTGCTGAGCCATTCTTCCAGCAGAGCGTAACGGCAGGACTGGTATTCCTGGCTGTTCGCTGCTGATGCGTGGAGCATTATGCTAAAGTGCTCCCTGACCATATCCGCAAGTGTCTGAAATGGGATAATGACCTCTGGGAAGTCCAGTTCAGCGATCTGAAAAATAGATTGCCAGTCGGTTGTGAGCTGATCCCTGAGGTTCAGCAGCTCCAATACTTCCTGCATGATGTTGTCCCGGAGGTCCTCTCTGCACAGGTGGATCGCATCCTGCAAGCCGTTGATGAAAAGGCTTCGAAAGGTGTTTTTGTAATCGTTGACTTTGAACAGGATGCAGAGGACCTCCGCAAAAGAGTCACAGAAGTCGGGTGTCTTGCGCAGATCTTCTGCTGTCAGTGCATCTTCTGAGACCCGGATAAAGAATTTTTCGCTGGTGTTGATGAGTTCACTAGTTTGCATTTCCATGGCCCTATTGTTGAATAAGTATGTGCAGCTGGATACCAGCTCGATCCTACAGTCTCGCAATTGTCTGGCGATGTCGGGTTTGCTAGCAACCAGACCGTCTATTCTGTGGGCCAGCAGGTAGGGTTTGAGCGCTTCGAAATACGTATTGAAGCTGTGGCTCAGCTGATCATGTGCAGCCTTCACTTCTGTGATTTCCGGGGTAATGTCTTTAAAGGTCCTTACGTTGAACAGCTTACTGACCTTATCTTCCCCGGATCGCTTGGGCAGGTTGAGCATTGCAATGCTTTCGGTAAGCCGTTTGGGCAAGGTCTGGTTGTCCGAGTAATAAACCGGGCTGTGCAGGTAGCTGCCCTGGCCTTCTTTTTTGGAATACAGGTTCAAGTGGGGCGCAGTGGGGCGAAGTTCGTTTTCATCCATCCATTTCAGGGCAAGCCGATAGACTTGCGTGGTGTAAGTGCCGTTTTCATCGAGACTGGGCATCCTTTTAACGCGATCATACATCTGCGCCTGGCTGAGGGTATTAAAAGTTTCATGCGCTCCAATCCGGATCATCGCAGCATTGACTTCGGTTTTGCTGAGACCGTATTTGACGAATAGTGGATCCTGATAATTCACTGGCTTGGGATTAAGCACGGGAAGCTCTTCCGGGCTCAGTACATAGTCAAAGGTTTGGTGCAGGTTTGCCAGGTGGAAAGCCAGGACGCCGGTCTTAGGCTGTATTTTTCTGATGAGACCTGCATTTGGCCGCTGGTATTCATGACTCTGTCCTTTTTCTTGCTGCAGAGCCTGATTCAGCTGGGTGCTTTTATGAAGCCAGAGGACGAGTTGTTCCCGGCTCATCCCGCGTTTGAGCAATTCATAATGATCTGGCATTTTGCCTTCAATGGTGTAGGCTGTTCCGCTGATGTCCTGTTCGTGCTGGCAAAGGAAAGAGAGGTAAGGACCCTTGGTGCCGCGTTTTTCGGTATATGGCTTCAGTGTAGTCAGTTGGTTGACACCAAGCCAGTGAAAGAAAGGGCCGGTCAGACTGCGGTGATTATCCTGGTCTATTCCATGGAGCTGCCAGAAATCTTCATTGGCAATAAACTGGCTGCTGGTGATGGAGCTTCCGAAGACGTCTTCGGTGAGTTCACCTTCCAGGTAACTGCTGTTTAGGTAAAGTTCGTTTGCCGCACGGAGATTTTTGTCACGGTTGTAGAGTTTTGGCGCTTTGGGCAGCGTGGTAAAGTTGCGGTAGGCGGGAGCGAGATAGTTGATCCAAAGAGCCTGTACCATTTGGCGGATTACAGCGACTTTTTCCTCGCCCTGCCTGCGTCCCGCTTCGAGTTCGGTGCCGGAGACTATTTTTTCATTCACTTCATTGAACGCGTATTCTGTCAGGTTGATGAATTTTTCGAGCTGGTATCTCAACTCTCTAGAACTTAACGGATGAGCAGTGGTGCTCATGATTCTGGTAAGTTCTTCGAACAATTCAGTGGAAATAAACCTAGCAGGTATGAAATGGGGGATACTCATTTCCCCGGATTGCGGGGGAGTAAAAACAGTGGCATCTTGGGGGATTGCGTTCCCGGACTGGTCAATAAGGAGTCCGGCCGGATAGGCAGATCCTTTAATGGTCATACTTTTGGTGATCACTTTGATCAGTTCAGCCCGAAGAGGAATGCTGTCCAGTGTGGGGGCGTAAGTTTCCAGTTTTTCCAATAGTTCATTGGTCGGGTAGCTTTTAAGCTCCCCCGGCGGGCTAATGTTTTCAGGCACCGGATTCAGCAGCATTGCGAAATTTGGATGGTAGTGGTCACTGATGAACTGGGCGAATGCGGCCCCGCAGAACTTGACCTGCTCGCAAAGCTGGTAACTGCCATCCTGGACAGGGAAAACTGCCTGTAGGTCCCTTGCCTCGATCAGTGATTTGTAAAAGGCTTTGACCTGGTTACTGTCTGATTCCTGGCTCAGTGGGCTGAGCAGGCGGTAACTGTCCCAGGTTGATGGACTGGTCTTTAGTTTTTCAGCCGCCTGTAGGAGCAGTCTGACTAGTTCGCCCATGATGAAATCATTTTGCGGGCATACCACCAGCTGGTTCCTGGATCCATCCAGTTCAAATGAGCCATGCAGGATGCAAGGAAGCTTGATGTGTATAGAAGTAGGGAAATAACTAAAAAGCCTGGTGGGTTCGTCTGAAAGGTCTTTTTTATAGGCAACCCTGACATTGTAGCGGTCGCGGGTGGTTTTGTCGGTGTTTTGATAGGTTTCTGGCAGAAAGTCATCAAACTGTTCAATCTGCCAGCTATGGTTGTTAATAGTAACCTGCCTTTTGGAATCCTGTTTGTTGTCGTTTCTGTTAAACTGTTTGGGGGTACTTTCCGGACCGGTTATTTCCAGTTCTTCCAAATTGTTTAAGAACAGTAGCTGGATTTCGCTGAGCTCGTCAAGCTGGCTGGTGATAGATGGCTGGATCTCTTCCTTGTAGCGTATCTCTATGCTGGTGTCCCAGACGGCATGGGGCTCTTGGTCGAGCTCGATTCTTGGGATGGCGAGCATAGCCATGGGGACGGCATCGGGACGGAAATCACGTTTTTCCAGTTCCTTAGCGATGGTTTCTGGCGCTATGGGCAGATCTTTGAACTGTTTTGCGGTATTTTCCTTAGAAAAGCTGATGATGCAGCCGTTGCTTCTAATCTTAATGGATTCTGCCCAGCTCAAAATGGAGCGGAAACCGAGTCCTTTGTTGCCGATATAGCTGTATTTGGGTTTGGGACTGTCATCGGGATTCATTAGCGAATTGATACCCCCGGCCTCGAAGGGCCGGCCAGAGTTGGAGATAGTCAGCGTTCTGCTGGGCGGATCAAAAGTAATCCTTACTTTTTTACCGCCAGCGTCATCGCAGTTTTGCAGCAACTCCAGGATCTGTCGTCCGTTATATTCCGCAGAAAGACGTTGCTCACGTTTGAAATCGGTAAAAATATTGCCTGGTTTGATGGTATAAACTTCAATTGCCTTGCGAATAAGGTTCTGAGTTTCGCTGTATAGTGTCATGTGAGCATTAATTTAGATTGTTAAGTGTGTTGCCTGTATACTAGGCGGTCCGCTTCCAGCGGAATAAATGTAATATATTTTTTGAAGAACAATTAGTGCGATTAATTTTCCTTGCCTTCTTAGCCGTATAATGTGATTTCAGTGGCCAGGTATGTAATTCAGTCTAATGTAATCTAGGGATAGATTTTCTTGGCGATTGTATGATACTATTTTTTTGCGGGTTAATAATAAATTACAAGGTCCTAAAGAGACTCGAGCTTTCTATGATCTCAGGATCAACATCATCATCAGGGAAAGGGTTCCTGGAAGACTGGCTCAATGACATCCATCGGATTAATGTCATTTCGAATGACCAAAATGTGAAGGCGAGTTCTATAAACCTGTCCTTTATGGGTAGTGGCAGTCTAAAAGTGTAAATATATATATGTGTTATTTCGATAAGTACCTTATCACTTTCGACAAAAGTTCCTATTGTTAAATGAAATTGATTGAAAATCTCCATATTTACTTAAAACTGCAAAATGATTGAAAGGAATGTCAATGAAACAATATTAAATAAAGAGCCCAGTGCAAAGGCATTGGTAGATATGTTATTGGATATTGACAAGAAGAAAGATATCGGTTTAGCTGCTATTTATCATCACTTCCCATTATACCCCAATTCTGAGAACGACAAATTAATTACGGCAAATTTGTTGTTGTGTAGCCAAAACTATGGCTTGATAATTTTTAAATGCGTAGATTTTTCGGATAGGGTTGAGATTGACAGGGACGAGGTGATCGATGAACTTGATGAGATTGACAGATTGATTTTCGCAAAAATTCTTAAAGATGCGCCAAAATTACGAAAGGGTAGACGCGAGCTTAAAGTCAACATCAAATCGATCGTTTTCCTAAATAATTACGTGGTAACTGACGAAAATGAGATCGAGTTTGATGATTTCAACATCGTAAAATCAGTTCTAGATTTAGATGCCTTTTTAAGATATGACAGAAACCCACTGTCGGATGAGGATTACAAGGATCTTAAGGCCACGATTGAAGGTTCAAAAGGAATTCAAAAACCGATAGAGCGGAAAATCGACCCATCGTCAGATAAAGCTACAAAAGGTAAGATTTTAACGCTCATAGAAAATGAAATTTGCAATTTTGACATTGAACAGAAGCGCGCAGCATTATTTACTTTAGATGGCGCACAGCGAATTAGGGGACTTGCCGGTTCTGGAAAGACGATAATCTTAGCGATGAAAGCGGCAATGATTCACCTGCAAAACGATCAGGCCGAAATCCTGTACACCTATTATACCAAGACGCTTTATGATGTTGTTAAACGATTAATAACAAGATTTTACAGACAATTTGCGGATAAAGATCCGGATTGGAGAAAAATTCACATTATGCACGCCTGGGGCGGCAGAAGCTTGGAGGGTGTTTATTACAATGCTTGTAATGCGAATTACATCACACCAATCAATTTCGCTGAGGCAAGAGCGAGGAGTAGAAAAGATCCATTTGATTTTGTTTGTGATGAGCTGAATAAAAAACAAATTGGACAGTTTTTATGACTACACATTGCTAGACGAAGCGCAGGATTTCCCGTCAAGCTTTTACAGAATATGTAGGCAATTGACGAAAAAGAATAGGGTTGTCTGGGCATATGACGATTTTCAGAACATACTTCATGTGAAATTGCAAAGTGAAAAAGAAACATTCGGGAAAGATGAATCTGGCAAATGGCATATTGATTTTGAGAAAAAGGACGATGAATTACAGGATCTGGTATTGCATAAATGTTATAGAAATCCACGGAAGATTCTGGTAACTGCTTTTGCGTTAGGTTTAGGTATTTACAATTCAGATGAAAATGGAAAAGTGCAAATCGTACAGAGATTGGAGAGTAATGACCACTGGAACAGTTTAGGTTTTGACGTCAAGGAAGGTGACTCAAAGGTCGGCGATAAAATGGTTATCTCCAGGCCTAGTAAAAATAGCCCGCTTTTGAAGAATGACCTTCTGGATACAGCAGATGAGATTATACAAATTCTGGGATTTGACGGTATTGATGAAGAATGCGCACAGGTTGCTGCTTTAATTAAAAATGATATTAAGCAGGGTTTGAATCAAGAAGATATTTCAGTTATCTGTTTGGATACGCTTAATGTCAAAGGATACTTTGCTACGTTAGCGGTCAAGTTGAGCAGACTAGATGTTAAATCATTTAACCTTTTGAATGCTCCAAATGACACCATAGTCTTCAAAGTGCCAAACCATGTCACGCTTTCGACTATTTTTAGAGCAAAAGGAAACGAGGCAGGAAGTGTGTATATAATCGGAACAGATGTAGTTTTCACTGGTACAAACAGGAGCGATCTTACTGAAAGAAATAAGCTGTTCACCGCTATTACTCGGGCGCAAGGTTGGGTAACTATCACAGGTACAGGGAAGAATAAAATGGATCAGTGTGCCAGCGAATTAGATTCGTTGAAAAAGCATGATTTTGAGTTACATTTCATTCAACCCAGCGAGGAAGAGGTTAAAACTATTTGGCAAGATATCAGTACGAAACAATCTGCTTTGAATCGAATGGAACGGGCGGCAGAGGATATTGCAAAAGAAATGGGTATGTCTAAGGAAGATGTCTTAAGCAACATTATTAATAATTCGCAGTCCAAGAAAAAATAATGTCTATTTCAAAATATAACACGTCAGTTAGTGAAGTTAAAAAGTTTTTGTCTGATATGGGCTTGTTGAAATCTACTGGGATTAAGGTTATTAACCAAGATGATGTATCCGGTGAGTTCAAGTCCGCATCCCAGAATAAGGACTACTTTCAATTGTACAAGTGTGCATTAAGAAATTTCGATTACGATTTCTTGTTACAGGATGATTCTATATTTCAATTTTCTTATCGTTTTGATTCAACTGGCTCCAATAGTTATATAAGATTTGCATTTTTTCAGAATCCACAGGAATACAAGAGCTATTCTGAATTTCTGCAATATCTCCGAGAGGTAGGTTACTTGACAGATGAAACAGATGAGGAGGTCGGTGAGATTTATGTAGAAGATTACCAGCAGTATGTAAGTGAACAAGCTATCAACACAACATCCACATCTATAAGGTATGACTTTGACCCTAAAAATTATACTCCCTCAATCCATTCAATTTCACATATGCATATCGGACACCACAATGATATTAGGATACCCTGTTCTATTATACTAACCCCAATCAAATTTTGTGTTTTTGTAATAAAACATATTTACTATGGTACCTGGAAATATCATGTAGAAAGCGGAAGCGCAGCATGGAAGACTCGAATAAAAACTTCTAAGTTACATTGTACAAAATTAACCCCTAGTCAGTGGGCAAATCAAGAAGATGAAGAGCTCTTCCTTTCCTAATCCTATTTTAGTTCAAAAAAGCATCATACCAGTAAGAAGCCGCTATTGAAGATTTATATTTTAAAAGTTGACTTGCCTAAATAAAACTGATTTAGTTTACGACAAGTTATTTTCGGACGGGACAAATTGCTCCAAGGAATATAAATTTTTGTACAAAAATACTACTGCGGGCCTACTCATCCTGAAACTGTTTCAGAATCCCGCTAACGCAAGCATATAATGTTAAAAATTACTTGCCATTCTGTATCTTGGTGTCCAGGAAAACAATTAATGAGCTCAAATCAAAAATATATACGACAATCTATTGTATGGGTTCCAGCATTGGTATTTATTACTTCACTTACACAAAAAGCTTTTAGCTATCAGTACATTCAGGTTGAAGTCACAGACGGCTTAATGCTGCTGTTGATAGGAGGAACAGCGTGGATAGGAGGAGGTTTGTTTGAATCATTGATCTGGATGGCCAATCTAATGGCAATAATAGCGGCAATTTGTTAAATTTTTCATCATGAAAATAGAAAGGGATATACTGGAGTTTTTTCGTGCCATACTAACAATTTCAATATTTGTTGGGGCTATGTTCCTGACAACAATTTTTTCAATACCTTTTTTAGGAACGCCATATAGTTCGCATCAATTTCTTGTAGAAAATAGTATTTTTTATTTCCTGTTCACAAGGCTTGTAGTTTTAGCCATAGTAACTTTACTTTCATTTTCATTATTATACTTTGTTGGAAGGGTGTGTAAGAAAAAGACAAGTAAGAAAGCGTATTTAACTGTCTTTTTAACTTGCCTGGTCATCGCAATCTGGCTGGCCATCGATTTCCTCAACGATTATCTATGGAATTATGTCCCCATGGACTAAATACAATTCTTGAAACACAATATACCTTATAAAGTGACCTGGCTTTCAAGAGCTTTTCTAAATTTTATATCCTAACTTAGGATTATGAAAAAACACCTGCTTTTATTGATCATTTTATGTTTTGGTTTTGGTGTGGTAACACGCGCTCAGACTACCATGCCTTCCACTGAATCTGTTATGAGCAAGGCTTATGCGCAGGCTGCAAAAGAAAAAAAGAAAGTACTCGTAATTTTCCATGCGTCATGGTGCGGCTGGTGTAAAAAGATGGAGGCCTCTATCAATGATCCTTCGCTGAAAAAGATGTTTGATGATAACTACGTACTGGTTTATTTGGACGTGATGGAACAGCCTGCAAAGAAAGCACTGGAAAATCCGGGTGCTTTGGAGCTTATGACTAAATACAAGGGAGAGAAATCGGGACTACCATTTTGGTTTGTAGCAGATGCTAAAGGCAGTAAGCTAGCTGATAGTCAAAAACGTCCCGCGGGTGCCGCATTGGATACTTATGGAGAAAATGTGGGTTGTCCAGCCTCTGAGGATGAGGTAGCCTTTTTTATAGGGATTTTAAAAGCTACTTCTAAGTTAAAAGAAGACCAGCTTGACTTGGTAGCGAAGCGTTTCGCATTAAATAAGCCAGGCGCTGCTGCTAATTAAGTGTAAGACAAACCAGTTTAATCCTTCTATTAGTTACTTTTTCTATTCCACCAACCGTATCCCAATATCATACAACAATAAGCTAGGAGGAAGTACAACGTGAGCTGCTTCGTCTTTCCATCATCCAATAAGGCAATCATTAAACTAAAAAAAACTAATAATAGTAGCATAGCACATAGCTTTTGGAAATAAAGTTTTAGTTTTTGCTTCTTTTCTTTTTTTACGTATGCTTCCTTAAGTGATTCAGTTGGTATATTAACTTGTATTTCTTCTTTATATTCGCATGCTTCCCTAAGCGGTTCATTAACTAGATTGGCTTGAATATCTTCTTGTTTAAGCAGTTCCAAAACTTGTAAGTTGATGTCATTCCACTCTTTATAATTTTCAAGGGTAAAGGCTTCGTATAAATTCAAAAAATTGGTGAGTTCTACTAGAAGCTGTTTTAAATCAGGAGAATAATATAAATAATAATCATCAAACATGTAAATGGTTCTATTCTCAAAAGAAGTCAGTCTATCCCACGATGACATGCTACCTAATAGTATCGTTATTTTCTCTAATTCGTTTATATCTTGAATGGGCCGTCGTTGGAAGATAAGCCCAAATAGCACCCTATAGCAAATAGGGTTGTCTGATGTTGTAACATACCTGTTTAGTAGTTCGATAAGACCATTTATATCTTGACTAAGTGATGCCTCAATGAAAAAATATTCTGGTTCGTCGGCATTTGCAATAATATTATCGGCCCACAAAACAATCTCCTCCCTTGAGATCAAGCCAAGCTTAAGTCCTTCCCGAAATACTTCAAGTAATAACTGGAAATCTTGTACTTGGGGTGATTGTTCCATATTTATTCTTAATAGTTTTTGAATTTGTTAATATACTTAATCCTCTGGCTTCTTTCTCGCATCCACAATTCTTACTATCGCTACCTCAGACTTAGCAAAATCACAATCAGGGTTGTAAAAATTATAAGGGATGATACCCTAGAACATTATTGTCACACAGAGCCAGCTATTCTGGAACCAACAAATAAACTTAACTTATGCTCCAATGATTGGAATTGTGAATAGTTCGATCCCTTTTATTTTTTTCCTAAATATTTTGTATGTTTAAAGCAATCCTTCCCTAAAGCTTTTGTATTTAATTAGTTGCTATGAAAACCAGACAACACAGATTCTCCAATAAGGAATGGAAGGATTATGATTCAGATTTAGACCCGCTTCAGTGCCAGCTTGTTTTGGGCTTTGGCTCTTCAGAACACATAGTAAACCCTGATACTTACCAGCACATCAAAAATATTTATCCCAATGCCTGTGTTGTGCTCTCATCTACTGCGGGAGAAATTATGGATGATATGGTTTATGACGACACCGTTGTTGTGACGGCTATTGAACTGAATAAAAGCAGCGTCTTGTGTGTTAAAACCACAATTAATGAACATGCCAACAGCTTTGATGCCGGCCAGTTTTTAATGAGTCAATTGGCAAAGGATGATTTGAATTGTGTTTTTGTTGTCTCCGATGGCACATTCGTAAACGGCAGTGAACTGGTGAGCGGTTTCAATCAAAATAATTCAACACAAATTCCTGTTACAGGCGGTCTAGCCGGGGATGCAGCAAGGTTTGAGAAAACTTTTACCGGGTTAAACGAGGTACCATCGCAAGGTAATGTTATTGCTATCGGTTTCTATGGTAAAGACATAGAGGTTGGGCATGGCTCATTTGGCGGCTGGGACGAGTTTGGTCACGAACGTGTGATTACAAAATCTGACAAGAATATTTTGTATGAATTGGACGGCAAAAATGCGTTAGACCTTTATAAACAATATCTTGGAGATTATGTAGCTGAACTTCCCGGGTCAGCATTGCTGTTTCCACTTTCTATTCGTATAAGTGGCTCCGACCAGAATCTGGTACGTACAATTCTAAGTGTGAATGAGGAAGATAAGTCAATGACTTTCGCAGGCAACTTGCCGGAAGGAAGTAAGGTGCGGCTAATGAAGGCTAATTTCGATAAATTGATTGCCGCATCATCCACAGCGGCAAGCGGTTCTTATAATCCGCTAACCAATAAAGAACCTCAACTTGCAATTTTAATTAGCTGTGTTGGAAGGAAGCTTATTTTGCAGGATAGGACCGATGAAGAGGTTGAAGCTGCGAAATCTATATTGGGTGAGCATACAGCCATAACAGGTTTTTATTCTTATGGTGAGATATCGCCATTTAAACAAGGTACACAGTGCGAATTGCACAATCAGACGATGACAATAACTACATTAACGGAGCTGTAAATGACCGATTACCATAGTACACTCAACAAGCAAATTAAAAAGCTGCTCCCGGAAAAATATCTTGCCGATCCTGAAATAGCAGCCTTCTTGGATGGTATAAACGGCTCCTTTCAATCTTTTGAAAAAGCTAAGAAAATTTCTGAACATGCTTTTACAATTAGTGAACGCGAATACCAGGAGATCAACAACCATCTTCTTAAAGAAAATGAAATAAAGCATCAGTCTATTTCTGAACTCAAGGTAGCAATCAGGTCTCTCGCGCCCGATTCTATGCCGGATCTGGACAATTCTGAATATGACTTAATCCACATCATCCAGTTTTTACAGCACCAGATCAGTAAAGCCAAGGAACTCGAGACGCAGTTAATCGTTTCTAAAGAAATAGCTGAAAAGGCAGCACTTACCAAATCTCAGTTCTTATCGACCATGAGTCATGAGATCAGGACTCCAATGAATGCTGTAATCGGCTTTACGCACCTATTGCTTAAACTGGAGCCAAGACCAGATCAAATGGAATACCTCCGTTTGCTGAAGTTCTCTGCAGAAAACCTTTTGGTTTTAATTAATGATATTCTTGATTTCAGTAAGATTGAGGCAGGCAAAGTTGAATTTGAAGAGGCTGATTTTAGTGTTAAAGACCTGGTTAGCAACATCAGGCTTGCCTTGTTGCAAAAAGCCAATGAAAAGAACATTCAGCTCAGATTGCTTATAGATCAGGATTTGCCAGAAGTGGTTAAAGGTGATCCGGTAAGGTTGGGGCAGATTTTAACAAACCTGATTAGTAATGCGGTTAAATTTACCAAAGAAGGCAAAGTTACTATAGTGGCCTCCTTCAATAAAAAGACAGAAACGCATACCGTTATTGATTTCGAAGTATCAGATACCGGAATCGGGATTCCTGCCGATAAGATTGATTACATTTTTGACAGCTTTACGCAGGCTGCCTCTGATACCACTAGAAAATTTGGAGGTACCGGTCTTGGTCTGACGATTACCAAGAAGTTGTTGGAGATGATGGGGAGCAGTATTAAGGTTAAAAGTGAGTTGGGCAGGGGATCTGAATTCTGTTTCAGCCTGGAAATGAAAAATAGTGAGGTGCAATTCGTAAGCAGGAATAGTCCTAGTGAGGTGATAACCAAGAGCCTGAAAGGGGTAAAGCTGCTAATTGCGGAGGACAATGCAATCAATGTAATCTTAGCCAAGCAATACATGATGCTCTGGGATGTGGAATGTGATGTTGCAGAAAATGGCGAGATTGCTTTAACGCTGGTGCAAACGAACGATTACGACATGGTGCTGATGGATTTGCAAATGCCTGAGAAAGATGGTTACCAAACAACTATCGATATCAGGAACTTGCCGGACGATAAATACAGGAAGTTACCAATCATTGCCCTTACCGCTTCAGCGATGCTGGACATAAAGGATCAGGCATTTATTGTAGGGATGAATGATTACATCAGTAAGCCGTTTAACCCGGATGAACTGTACAGGAAGATAGCGCTCTATAGCAAACTAAAAGCTGTTGTTTGATAATTTAACCCCTTGAAAACTAAACCAGCCTAAGCTGTGTTACTCATGCGGCTTGAAAAACAACTGCCGTTAATACATTGGATAAAATTAAACGCGTCGCAATATTAGGTGGTGGCCCAAGCGGCCTGTTTATGCTTAAGCGGTTGGTAGATAACAACCAGCCAAACATAATCATAGACGTTTTCGAAAAGAGTAATGCTTTTGGCGCCGGAATGCCTTATAGCAAAGCAGGCGCAAGTGATGAACACATTACTAATGTTTCTGGCAATGAAATACCTGAGCTGGTAACGTCATTAATTGACTGGATTAAGACCGTTCCGGATGAAACATTGAGTCGATTCAAGATCGAAAGAGATAAATTTCATGAGTACAGGGTTTTACCGAGGTTGCTGTTCGGCCAGTATTTGTCAGATCAATTTGGACTTATACTTAAGGAAGGCATAGCTAAAGGGTTAGAGATCAATATACATCGTGGTAAGACTGTTACTGATATTATAGATTATCCGAATAGGAATGTTGTTGATATTGAGCTTGATGGAAAAGATAAGCGTGAGTTTGATATTGCGGTAATTTGTACTGGTCACCGATGGCCAATTAAGTATGAAAGTAAGATAGCTGGCTACTATGATTCGCCATATCCACCGGCAAAGCTGGCTAGACAATGCAACCATACAGTTGCTTTAAAAGGGTCTTCATTAACAGCTATAGATGCAATTAGAACACTTGCACGGAGCAATGGCAAATTCTTTATAGCAGACAATAAACTCAAGTTTGAATTGGCAGCAGGTAGCCCTGACTTTAAGCTGGTTATGCATTCCAGAAATGGCATGTTGCCGGGTGTGAGGTTCCACCTTGAAGATTCACATTTATTAAAAGATTCTGTGCTGAGTACAGAGGAGGTCAACGAAAACAGGAAGTTAAACGGGGGCTTTTTATCCCTTGATTATGTTTTCGAGAAGAATTTTAAAGAGGCCTTTAAAGAAAACCGGCCTGAATTCTATGAAGTGATCAAGGATATGAACATGGAAACCTTTGTTGAGGAGGTGATGAAACGGAGGGAGAAAAAGGATGCTTTCGTGCTGTTTAAAGAAGAATATATTGAAGCTGAGGTGTCTATTGACCAGGAGGAATCCGTCTATTGGAAGGAAATGCTTGCTGTGCTCAGTTTTGCCATGAATTACCCGGCTAAATATTTTTCTGCAGAGGATACACAACGACTTCAAAAGGTATTGATGCCTTTAATCTCCATCGTAATTGCTTTCGTGCCACAAAGTTCTGTAGAGGAGATGCTTGCATTGCATGATGCCGGTTTGCTTGAAATTGTATCTGTTGGAGAGGATAGTGAAGTTGAGCCGCTCGAAAGCGGAGGCATCAACTATCATATTCCTTGCGGAATTGAAGGGGAGCAGACAAAGCACTATGAAACTTTTGTCGACTGTGTAGGCCAGCCTCATTTAAACTATGAAGACTTTCCATTTAAAAGTTTGATAGCTGACAAAACCATTAGTCCGGCGCGACTTAAATTCAAAGACAATTACGTAGGAAAGCAGCAGTTTGAAGATGGCAATAAAAAGGTTGTTTTAGACCGGAGTGCACATGAGGATGGCGACTACTACCTGAGCGTACCGGGCATTAAAATTACTGATAGCTTTAATGTGGTAGATCGTTACAATTCATTAAACGAACGCCTTTATGTAATGGCAGTTCCCTATATTGGTGGTTACAATCCTGACTATTCCGGGCTTGATTTTTGCGAAGCTGCTTCTGAAGCAATTATGCGAAGTATTAACACCATCGATTAATTATTAATGAATACATCCCTGCAACATACCTACGAAAGTCCCCGGTTATTCCTTGTTTTACTTGGCTCTAAAGCCCCGAAAAGAAATGTTGAGCAGCATGATTATTTCTTCGGCATTGCGCATTCACTGAAGGAACTTGTGCCACAGATGAAGGCTTTTTGGCCTGAGGCCGGAGCAAGTTTGCACATTGATGGATGGAGAGAGGTGAATTATGTTGATGGATATGCAGTTAAGGTAGTGTTAAAAGAAGATGCCTTTGTAGAGTTGCCTACCGCAAAAAAGCTTTTCTTTATTAACCTTGGTGGTTACCAGTCGGGCAAGTTGGAAGAACAACATTATACCGTTTTAAGTGTGCAGGATGATAAGGCTCAGGCTACTCAGGATTCAAAAAAGACGGTATTCTTTAAAAATAATTCTATTAAAGGCGCAAATTCTCATATAGATGAAAAGTACGGGATTGATGTTGATGATGTGTATAGGATTGAAGAGATCCTGGAGCCTGTATTTAAGGCAAAGTACCACATCACAATTACTGAAGCACCCGAACCAATTGAAGACCACATCCACCTTGGATACTTTAAACTGGATAAAATCTAGTTAGCCACCGGCGTTTTCTTCCTTAAGTAAATTTATATCTTTTATCAATTGCGCTGCCTCGAGCTCTAAAGTGCCGTTGTAGATTCCCCTGATGCGTTTCTTCCCGTCGATAAGTAGAAAATGTTCTGTATGTAAGAAGTTTGTGCTGTCTTTTGTAAACCCTAGCTCTTCCTCTGCGAAGTAGGAATTTCTGGCAAGCGTATAAATTGCTGCCTTGCTGCCAGTTAACAGGTGCCAGTTTGGGTTTGTAATTTTATTTCTTTTGGCGTATGCCTCAAGGACCTTGACGCTGTCTATCCAGGGGGTTACTGTGTAGGAGAGGAGCACCACTTGGTTGTCGGCTTTGAAAGCTTCACTTATCTTAGACATGTTTGCCGTAAGCTTCGGACATATGCTTCCGCAACTCGTAAAAAAGAAATCGGCCACATGAATTTTCCCTTCAATACTTTTTTCAGTAATCACTGTACCATATTGGTTTTTGAATGTGAAGTCTGCGATTTGATGCGCGTTGCCAAATTGTTTATTCCCGGTTTGATCGGCAAATATGGGTGTGAAATCTGCCGTATTGTAGTAGGGCAGTTGCTCATTTTCCTTTTCATTTATGCATGCCGTTACCAATAGACTAGCGCAGGCTAACAATACTATCTGCCACGTTAACGCAGTTTTTTGTGCCCAATAAACCATATCTTCTGTTGTTCTTAATAACATAATTAACTCTTGTTTTGCCATTGATCCACCATAGTTTCTGACTCCCTTGCTCATACCCTTTTTCGTAATGGAATTCTTTGAATATGCTGCCGCTTTCGTACCACTCTTTAGCCTCCCCGTCAAATTCGCCATTTTTGAAACTGTAGCGGAATTTTTTATTGCCGTTAGGCCACCAGCCCTTATGTAAGCCTACTTTTTTGCCATTTTCAAAATCACGTTCTTCAGCTAGCCTTCCATTGGGATACCAAATTTTAGTAATGCCATGCTCAACTCCACCTTTGAAAGATTTGAGCAAAGCAGTGTCTCCGTTCGTATGGAGTGCAAAAATACAGCCTGTGAATAGCTTGTTGTTTCTTGATAAGGTGTCCTGCCGGTAAACCAAGCTGGTGTCGGTGATGTTAGCATTTTCCAGTTCAGGTGCCGTGAAGGTATTGCAAGCCAGGCTGAAAAGAATGCATGCAAAAAGCGCAAAAAGGGTTTTCATTAGAAAGTTACAGTACCGGCGGAGCCATAAAAACCGTTTCCATTCAAATAAGGCGCGGTTGTAGAAAAGTGGTAATGATAGATTCCAGATGGATAATCTGCCGTTACGCTAACATGACCATGGTAGGCATCCAGACCGGCAGTCGGCACAACTACTCCATTTTCATATGGCCCGTATACAGGGAATCCGTCCAGCAAGAATCCAAGTAAGGCGTTGTTGCCTTTTAAAGCCATTAGTTTTACCGGCTCGACATGGTAATGGTAGCGTGATCCGGGATCCGGGTGACCGTAGCCCTGGTCGAAACTAACTATTTCCCCACTTAACGCTGCGCCGCCTCCTGCATACTGGTTATAAAGCGGCACACCATTTATCGCTACTCCGATTGGCCCCATGGGCGTGCTTGCATGAGCAGTTGCAACCACAGGATTCACCGGAATTTTGAAAGTATAATTCTGACTGTTCATGCTATTGGGGTTTTTTGAAAACATGTATCCACCAAAAGTAGTACCCGTAAATGCTTCGTACAATGCATTTGTAGTAGCGTAATATGCGCTCTTATGATCAGGTAGGCCATTGCTTTTAATGGTTAGGAATGTCCCATCGCTGGTTATGCTCGATGCCCCATATATTTTTTTATACACGTCGGGCACATTGGCACCTACAACGGTTGGGGTAACTACTACCGGGTCGTCAGTCTTGCTTTCTGTTTTCGATTTTTTACATGCAAGAATAAACAGGATAAGAAAGATTGCGTTTACTAAAAGTGATTGTCTGAGTTTCATTGTTTAATTCGTTTGGTTATATGTGTTAGACGCATCAGTTTCAATAATCCTTCGCAACTTATTTATCTTTCTGGCGGAGGTGGTGGTCCGTTGTGAGGCGGCATGGGTGGACCCATCATCCGGGTCACTTCTTTCATAATAGCTCCAAGTTTTTGTCGCTGCTGACCATTGCAAAGCGCACGCAAACTTGCGAAGTGATTGAGCGTTACGATGTCTATCTGCTCGCTGTACTTGCTGATCTTTTTAGCTGCTATAAGCTTAATGCTATCAGTAGCTTCAGGATGGTTGAGCAAATCAAAGAATTCATCTTTTGTATGCCTGATTTCGTTCCTCAAAGACCTAACCTCATTCTGGTGTAAATGGACAAGTTCAAGATAGGCCTCTTGCTGACTTTTGTCAAGGTTCAATTCTTTGATAATAAAGTTGGCCGGGCCACCCATGTTTGCCACAGCAGGCCGGTCATCCTTCTTTAACCAAAACATACTTATGGTAATTACATTCGCCACAATGAGCAGGAATACCAATAAAGCAACTATATTTTTTTTTATCATGATATATGAACTAAAACTGCTGGTCTAAATTCTGATCGTAAGCTGCGGCGAAATCTTTTATGGACGCAGTCGGCTTGTCGACCTTATTGAAATACTGAAAATAGAATACAAGGTTTATTCCTAACAATACAGCCAGAGATGCTACCAGTAAGAGCGGTTTCCAGGTGTCCGTAGCCAACTCTTTTGTGTTTTTCTCAGCCATTCGTTTCAGAATCCTTTCGTACAGAAAAGCTTTTGGTTGTGCCGATTGTATTCCATTAAGGCTATCTAAATATTTGTCTGTTAGCGGGGTGTTTTCTTTTCTCTTTAACATATTACTGTTTTCTATGGTGCGCCAATTGCTTTTGAAGGTTTACTTTGGCCCTGGATATTAATGATTCTATTCCTTTGATGCTCTGTTCCATAATGGCACTTGCCTCGTCATAACTCATTCCCTCTACCTTAATTAAATTGAATGCAACCTTTTGTTTTTCTGGCAACGTATTGATGGCTTTAAACAAATCTGCTGCCCGTTCTTTGTTTTCAAGTGCTATGCCAGGGTGATGGTACGTGTGCTGCATATTGATTTCCTCTTTAGGCATCCACCATGGCAATATGGTTAGCAAGCGCTGTCTGTTCTTTCGTTGTCTTAACTTGTCCAGCGCTTTTCTTATGGCAATGCGATGGATCCAGGTACCCAATGCACTCTGCTCATTAAACTGATTTATTGACTGAAAAACCTGTATGAAAGTATCTTGAGTGGTGTCATCTGCATCTTCTTCATCCTGTAAAATATTTAGAATTGAATTGAACACACGGCCTTTGTAAGTGTCTACCAATAAACGGTAAGCACTTTCCTTTTCTAGTTTTAGGTCCCTGATTAAAACGTGTTCTTCCAACTGTATTTACCCTTTGACGATCGGCCTCACAAAATCCTTCTATCAATTACAGCAAAAATATTTGCCGATGCATTTATTCATTGATCCTATGTAATCTAAGCTTAAAATACTAATTTGGCATCACCAATTCTAAATCGGTTAACCTTATAAAACCCTTTGATAAATGAAACGATCGTTAAAACCTTTCCTGGCGGCAGCGCTTCTACTAGCTGTGTCGGCTTGTACCCAATCCACCAAAACTGAAAGCAGTACAGAACAGGCAGACAGTGCATCGACTGCCTTTCAGCTAGACAGCACCAAATTTCAGAAGGAAATAGATGGTAAGAAAGTCAACCTATATGTATTGAAAAACAAAAACAATATGCAGGCGGCATTCACTAACTATGGAGGGCGACTGGTTAGTTTGCTTGTTCCTGATAGTGCCGGAAAACTGGTTGATGTTGTTGTAGGCTTTGATAGTGTAGATGGATTTGTTCAGTCTACAGAACCATATTTTGGTGCAACAATAGGTCGTTACGGCAACAGGATTGCAAAAGGCAAGTTTACATTAGATGGCAAAGAATATACTTTGTTTACCAACAATGGGCAGAATACTTTGCACGGAGGTAAAAAAGGTTATCAGTATGTAGTTTGGGATGCGAAAATGACCAACGACCATACATTGGAGTTGTCGTACCTGTCGAAAGACATGGAAGAAGGATTTCCAGGCAATTTGAACGTTAAGGTTACTTACACCTTGACGGATGATAATGAATTGAAAATGGACTACGAAGCAACAACAGATAAGAGAACAGTTGTTAACTTAACCAACCACGCATTCTTTAACCTAAATGGTGAAGGCAGCGGAACTATTTTAGAACACGTACTTCAAATTTATGCTGATCAATATACACCTGTTGATACTACGCTGATCCCTCTTGGAAAAAATGAACCTGTTAAAGGCACTCCATTTGATTTCAATACACCAACTACAATTGGCAAACGCATAGATGCTGTAAACGCCCAGCTTACCGCCGGTAGTGGATACGACCATAATTTTGTTTTAAGTGGAGTTAAAGGATCTGGAATGACGCATGCTGCTACTGTAAAAGGTAACAAATCTGGCATTGTGATGGACATTTACACCCAGGAGCCTGGCTTGCAATTTTACAGTGGTAACTTTATGCAAAGTAAAAACACATTCAAAGGTGGTGCAACAGATGATTTCAGAACTGCATTGGCTTTAGAAACACAACATTTCCCTGATTCTCCAAATCAGCCTGGTTTTCCATCGACAGTGTTGGATCCGGGTAAAGTTTATAAAACTTCTTCAATCTATAAATTCAGTAAATAGAATGCTGTAAATATTTTGAGCCCTGTCGAGAATCGATAGGGCTTTTTTTTGCCTTAATATTTAATGCTGAATAAAAATTGCCCCTGAAAATTTCTTGGGAGTTGTATATACATGTATTTTAAAATATTATGATAAATTTGAGTTATAGCCAAAAGATTTGCACATGAACTCAGCGAACATCCCTAATCAAAACCCCCGACGAGATTTTATTAAGAAAGCTGTAATAGGCGTAACAGCTTTTAGTATTGTGCCACGTTATGTGCTGGGTGGTAATGGTTTTATCGCGCCAAGCGACAAGCTTACGAAAGCAGTTATTGGTGTTGGTGGAATGGGAAGGGGACATTTTGCCTATGATGGTACTCAAGTAGTGGCGATTTGTGATGTAGACAGAAGACACCTTGCACAAGCGGCCGGTATGCTAGATAAGGGCGTTAAGACCTTTGGAGATTACAGGGAATTGATTAGTCTGCCTGAAGTTGATATTGTTCACATTGCTACGCCACCACACTGGCATGGTATAATGGCTGTAGACGTGGCAAATGCAGGTAAAGACATCTGGTGTGAAAAGCCAATGACCCATACAATTGGTGAAGGTAAAAGAGTATTGGAAGCGGTGCAAAAGCACGGTCGGATGTTTAGGTTAAACACCTGGTTTAGGTTTAAAGATACTTTCTATGGTATGGGCACTGAGGTTAAACCTTTAAAAAAGTTAGTTGATAGTGGTTTACTGGGCTGGCCGTTAAAGGTTACCGTAAGTAAGCATACCGGCTACGACTGGAAATTTTACTGGGTAGGTAAAGATAACCTCACTCCAGAACCGGTACCCGCAGAATTAGATTATGATTCATGGTTGGGCCCTGCGCCTTTCAAACCTTATCACCCACACCGTGTGCACCAAACATTTAGGGGTTATTGGGATTATGATGGGGGCGGACTGAGTGATATGGGTCAGCATTACTTAGACCCTGTGCAATATTTTTTAGGCAAGGATGATACAAGTCCGGTTTCAGTTGAAGTAGATGCCCCACAACAGCATAGTGATGCTGTTGGTACCTGGCGCAGAATAACCTATACTTATGCCGATGGCTGCCAGATTATTTTAGACGGCGAGGGTAAGGATGAAAAAGCAGCATACATTGAAGGGCCGAAAGGCAAGCTCTATCCTGGTTTCAAGTCAGACATACCAGATTTTGAAAAAAAGCTTGCAGCATTTCCAGAGCCTGCTGCTCAAATGACAGACTTTGTTGAATCTGTTAAGACAAGACAGAAATTTGCATTAAATGAAGAAAATGGGCACCGGTCCTGCACAATTGTGAACATCGGACTTGCAGCATTGAAATTGGGGAGGTCGTTAAAATTTGATCCGGTTAAGCAAGTGTTTATTGATGACGATGCTGCCAACAAATTAATTAATCCGGTAATGCGTGCCCCTTATGACATCTAATCTTATGATATCTAATATGACTAGAATCTATCTAATAGCTTTAATAGGGCTTCTGTCTGTAACAACAGCTTATACGCAAACAGTAAATGCGAAAGTTGACGATTTGCTTAGCAAGTTTCCGGCTCCAACACCGGCTGAGCTAATGGAGAACATGATTGCCCTGAATAAACTTGGTGAGACCGGCTACAGCAATTTGATCAGCAGATTGTCTCCCCCGGGAACAGGTAACAATGCTGCAATTGAATATGCGGTAGGCGGCTTTTCGGCATATGCCACCCAAAAAGGACAGGACAACGCCCGTAAAATGAGTGTGAAAGCGTTGGGTAAGTCGCTCAATAAACTCACAGACCCACAAAATAAATCGTTTGTTATCAGTCAGTTTGAATTGGTCGGAAAGGACGACGCTGTACCGCTATTGCAAAATTACCTTGAAGATCAGTTTCTGGCAGACCCTGCTGCAAGGGCATTGGTTAAAATTAATACCCCGCTTTCTAAGGCAGCATTGTTGAAAGCCCTGCCTAAGACAACAGGTAATGCTCAACTTGCTATTATCAAAGCATTGGGTGATGCCAAATACAAGGCCGCCGTGCCAATGATTAACAGCCTAGCAAAAAGCGGAGATAAAAATACAGTGAAAATGGCCCTATATGCCCTGTCATACCTGGCCGACCCATCATCGGAAGCTATTTTTAGTGATCTGGCTGAGCAGGCAGGATACAAATACGAACCAACAAATGCTGTAGGAGCGTATCTGGTGTATGCCGGACAGCTGAGCCAGGCAGATAACAAAAAAATGGCCGGCGAGATTGGCAGAAAAATATTGGGAAAAACAACAAATGCGGACCTTGTTGGAACGCGCACCAATGCTTTAAATTTATTGGTGGGTGTGAACTCCAGTAATGCAAGTTCCTACTTACCTGAGGCCGAAAAGAGCGGTAGCCTGCAGTACTTTGCTTCAGCAGTAAAGCTAGCCAGTCCCTTTCTCACTGGAGAAAATGCTTCCCTATGGACTGCGAAACTAGACCTTGCTAAAATAAAGCAAGCCGACTTGTTGCCAGAACAGAGGTTACTCAGGTTGCGCGCAACAATGGATAATTCAGCTGATGTTGGAATTAAACTAGAAGTTTTAAGAGAAGCCGCTAACATACAATTGTTCAATACAGTTGCATTTTCCGGAAAATATCTGGATGATAACTCGTTGCAAAAAGAGGCAGCTAATACCCTCATCAAAGTTGCATTAGCCGGGGCATATCAGGGCTCAATAGTAAAAGAACTTTTGAACAAAGCCCTGCAGGTATTGAAGGTTAGCAATGCAGCGGTACCCGAGGATGCTGTTAAGAAGTATATTGCACAAATGCCTGCTGGAGAAGGTTTTCTAAGCTTGTTTAATGGTAAGGATTTAACAGGTTGGAAAGGTTTGGTGGACGATCCAATAAAACGTTCGAAAATGGATGCAGCCACGCTGGCTGCTGCTCAAAGCAAGGCTGATGCTGAGATGCGTGAGAGCTGGAAGGTTGTAAATGGCGAGCTACAATTTATGAGCCATGGTAACAACCTGGCCACAGTAAAGCAGTATGGCGACTTCGAGATGCTGGTAGACTGGAAAATTATTGATGACAAAAAAGGCGAGGGAGATGCAGGAATTTATTTAAGAGGTACACCGCAAGTGCAAATGTGGGACAATGCGCGTGTAAATGTAGGCGCACAGGTTGGCTCAGGAGGTTTGTATAACAACCAGGTAAACCCGAGTAAACCGCTTAAGGTGGCAGATAATAAACTGGACGAGTGGAACACGTTTCGCATCATCATGAAAGGAGACCGTGTAACGGTATATTTAAACGGGGTGCTGGTTACTGACAACGTGATTTTAGAAAATTACTGGAACAGGAACCTGCCGATTTTTGCAAAAGAGCAGATCGAATTGCAAGCGCATGGCTCACCGGTAGCCTACCGAGATATTTATGTTAAAGAGCTGTCAGAACCGAAGCCGTTTGAGCTTAGTGCAAAGGAGAAAAGAGAGGGTTACAAGATCTTGTTCGATGGTACGAATATGTTTAACTGGAGGGGTAACACTACTGAATACATTACTGAGAATGGTGTAATGGCCATGACCCCTAAACCGGGAAAAGGTGGTGGTGGTAACCTGTACACGAAAGAGGAATTTAGCGATTTTGTACTTCGTTTTGAATTTCAACTTACCCCCGGGGCTAACAATGGCTTGGGTATCAGGACTCCACTGGAAGGCGACGCTGCCTATGTAGGTATGGAATTGCAAATCCTGGACAATGAAGCGCCTATGTATAAAGACCTCCATGAATATCAGTACCATGGTTCCGTATACGGCACAATCGCTGCCAAGCGCGGTTATTTGAAGCCGGTAGGTGAGTGGAACTATCAGGAAGTTTATGTTAAAGGGCCTAAAATAAAAGTGGTGTTAAATGGGACGACAATTTTAAATGGTGATATCACTGAGGCGAGAAAAAACGGTGCGCCAGATAAGCAGCAACACCCAGGTTTGATGAGGGATAGTGGCCACATTGGTTTTTTAGGGCATGGATCGCCGTTAAAATTCAAGAACATCAGAATAAAAGATTTAAGCAAATCCAAGAAATAATTAAGCGAATTATGACTGAAACTAATAAGAAAAACGAATCAGACAATTCCAGAAGGAATTTTATTAAAACCACTGCTTTGGCAGCAGCGGGATTTATGATTGTGCCAAGGCACGTTTTGGGTGGTAAAGGCTTTTTAGCACCCAGCGACCGGCTTTCTGTAGCTGGTGTAGGTGTGGGCGGTAAAGGGGAGAGCGACATCAGCCTGATTTTTAAGGGTGGAAAATCGGACATTAACTTTTTGTGTGATGTGGATGACCGCAGGGCCGCAACCTCAAGAAGAAATTTTCCAAAAGCCAAATATTACAAGGATTATAGGGAAATGCTAGATAAAGAGGCGAAGAATATTGATGGGGTAGTTGTTTCAACTCCAGACCATACCCATGCACAAATTGCCATGGCAGCGATGCAGCTGGGCAAGCATGTGTATGTGCAAAAGCCTTTATCGCATGACATATACGAAGCACGTAAATTAACTGAGGCTGCTAAGCAATATCAGGTAGTTACCCAAATGGGAAACCAGGGGTCATCGGGAGATGGCGTAAGGAGGCTGCAGGAGTGGTATGATGCAGGTAAAATTGGCAAAGTACATACGGTTTATTGCTGGACCGACAGACCGGTTTGGCCGCAGGGAATTGCCTGGCCAACTACAAAAGGTCAGATTCCAAAAGAACTAGATTGGGACCTTTGGCTCGGCAGTGCGCCTTATAAAGACTATATAGATAAAATGGTGCCTTTCAACTGGAGGGGCTGGTGGGATTATGGAACCGGTGCAATTGGCGACATGGGTTGTCACCTTGTAGAACCACCTTTTAGGGTTTTAGGCCTGGATACACCGGTTAGTGTGGAATGTAGTGTTGGAAGTGTGTATGTAGATGAGTTTAGACGTGGATATTTTCCTGAAAGTTGTCCGCCCTCAAGCCATGTAATTATGACATTTCAGAAAACTGCAAAAACCAAAGACGACATCCAAGTACATTGGATGGATGGCGGTATTAAGCCGGAAAGACCAGAAGAATTAGGTCCGAATGAACGTTTTGGAGACAACGGCGTTCTATTTATTGGTACAAAAGGCAAAATGATCTGCGAAACTTATGGTAAGAACCCTAAGCTGTTGCCATTGTCGCGCAATGAATCTGATAAAACAAAATTCAGTATTAAAAGAGTTCCGAATGAAGAGGATGGCCATTACGCCCAGTGGGCTGAGGCAGCAATTGCAGGATATGGCAAGATGCAACTAAGTTCGCCATTTGAAATTGCAGGTCCGCTGACAGAGACTTTACTGATTGCAAACCTTGCGATAAGGGGGACAGACGTACAACGTAAGAATGCGAATGGCGGGATAAGTTATCCGGGCAGGGACATGAAAATGCTGTGGGACAAACAGAATATGAAAGTGACCAACTTCGATGATGTTAACCAGTTTGTAAAACGCGAATACAGAAAAGGCTGGAGCCTTGGTGTCTAATAAATTAAGATGATGTCTTTAAAAACTGAAAACTTACGGGTATTGGTGGTTGGCTGCGGTAACATGGGCGCCTCCCATGCTGCGGCGTACCATAACCTTGATGGATTTGAGATATGCGGCCTGGTATCAACAGGGAACAGCAAAGTAGTTTTGAATGAAAAGCTTGGCGGCCAATATCCCCTCTATAATGACTTTTATACAGCGATTGAGGCTACAAAACCTGATGCGGTCTGCATTTCAACCTATCCTGATACCCACGAAGAATACGCAATCAAATCCTTTCAGGAGGATTGCCATGTTTTTATAGAAAAGCCATTGGCAGACACTGTGGAAGGTGCGATCCGCGTTGCAGAGGCTGCTAAACAAGCGAACAAGAAACTGTTAATAGGCTATATTCTCCGGTACCATCCGTCATGGGAGCGATTTATAGAGCTTTCACAGGAAATGGGAAAACCCCTCGTGATGAGAATGAATTTAAACCAGCAAAGTAGCGGGGCAAAATGGACGGTTCATAAGAACCTGATGAACAGCTTAAGTCCGATTGTGGATTGCGCGGTTCACTACATTGATGTGATGTGCCAAATGACCAGATCAACGCCAGTACAGGTGTATGCGATAGGCGCCCGGCTGACGGATGAGATACCTTCCTGGAATTACAATTATGGGCAACTTCAAATCAGGTTTGAAGACGGCTCTGTAGGTTGGTATGAGGCAGGTTGGGGCCCAATGGTAAGCGAAACTGCTTTTTTCATTAAAGATGTTTTCGGACCAAAGGGCTCGGTGTCCATCGTAGCAAAGGAAGCAAGTAAGGCCGGGAAATCAGATGATATAGATGCGCACACCAAGACAGAATCTTTAAAGGTGCATTATGCAGATATAGATGAAGCACAGAACTTTACAAGGCCGGATACCTGGATAGATCTAACAGATGAACCAGACCATCAGGAACTTTGTAACAAGGAGCAGCGGTTCTTTTTGAAATCCATTCTGGAAGACATCAATTTATCAGATCCGACTGCGGATGCGATTAACAGTCTGCGAATTGCGTTTGCGTGTGATGAGTCTGTAAGAACAGGTGAGGTGGTTAAGTTGTAAGAACAAACTGTGTCCTTTCAGTGATACAGGATACAGTTTGCTGCTGTGCATTATTGATTTTTTTGATTAATAGTTTACGTGTTAATACGCTAATGCAGGATGCAATTACGTGATAATGCTGCATTATAAAATTATTGCTGGTATAGGTATAGGTTTTGACTTCATAAGGAAGAACCATTAACCTGTCTGACATGAATAATATTTCCTTAACCAATGAAATTTGCGCTCATAAAGTTTCCCTTGATATTTTTGCCAAAAAGTTTACCAATGACCTCGAGGATGCCAATGATTTGGTACAAGACACTATGATTAAGGCCATTAGGTATAGTAACCTCTACAAAGAGGGGACTAATTTAAAAGGATGGCTTTATACCATCATGAGAAATACGTTCATAAACAGTTATAGAAAGGTTGCCAGGAAAAAAAGCATCATTGACACTATGGATGAGATCACATCTGCACAGCTTAAGGTTAGTGCTTCAGGAAATCTTGGTGAAAATAAATTTGTTATGGAGGATATCAATAAGGCATTATCTGTGCTTGAACCTGCGTATGCAACTCCATTTTTGAAATATTTTGAAGGCTATAAATATCATGAGATTGCTTTGGAGTTGGGCATTCCCATTGGAACTGTGAAGACCAGAATACATATGGCCAGGCTAGCGCTTAAAAATAACCTAAAGATGTACGCTCAAAGTTTCAAATACACTGCATAAATGCCAGACTGACTAGAGCCGGGGCACATAAAATTTCTTATACTTGCGCCACGTATGCTAAAGTTAAAATATATCCTGGCTGGAGTTTCCGTGATCTTTGTTATCATAGTATGTGTTTTACGGAATAATGGACCCAAGGTTTCCAAGAGCGGTATTCTTCACGTTTCGGAAGTTATAAAAATTGCAGATTTGTCTTATTCTCAGGCGAATACATACCTATCAAAAGAACGTGGTTTTGTAGCTACCAGAGACACGGTTGTTAACGGTGTACCAGTTAGTTTCTTTGATAAGAAGTCGGACAAAATTCATGAATTCCTCTCTAAAACAGAGTTTCAGGATGGTGAAGCTAATTTTTCGACTGTACATTATGACTTGTCGCTGCAACAATATGCAGATACATTTGCTTTGGCACTGGAGAAATTAGGATACCAGAAGAAGACGGTTGAATTAGGTAAAGTTTATAGTAGTTGGGTTTATCAAAAAGGGCCGTACACAGCAGTTATTGGCAAAACCAGTTCAAAAGAGGCTAATGCATCGATCTTTCTAAAAAAGGCACGTGGAAGATGAGGAATAAAATGATAGATTTCTTATAATAAATCGTTATGCTGGCAGAGGAAAAAGTAGGACAATATTTACAGCAATTTCAACTGACGCTTGCTGAGCTGATGTTGATTTTGGATACCGCTGTGGTAAGGGAACTTGCAGCCGACGAAGTTTACATCCAGCAGGGGAATACATCCAGGAAGCTTGCCTACATTCAGAAAGGACTCGTTCGCGCCTATCATTTAAAAGAAAGCGGGGAGGAGATTACTGTGCTGCTAAGGTGGGAGGATCAATTTTTTAATTCTTATGATTCGGTGTTTCTGGGACAGCCCTCCAGGTTTACTTATAAGACCATGGAAGATACGGTGATCCTGGAATCAGATTATGATACATTTATGGAACTTATCAATTCCAGTCCGAAATTTAGCAAGGCAAAAGATTTTTTTATGACTAAAATGATGGCTGAATTGCTGCAGCGGATCGAATCTTTTGTGCTGCTAAGTCCCCAGGAGCGGTATTTGAAACTGCTCAGCGATAAGCCCGACATTGTTCAGCGCTGTCCTGATAAGCACATTGCTACACTGCTGGGTATTACGCCGGTTTCGTTAAGCCGCATACGTAAAAGACTTGCCGGAAAGTCAGCTCATTAATTAACTTTTGTTAATTGCGTTAACTGCTGTGCCGTTGTACCTTTGAGTAAAAGAAGGCGTGATGGAGAATTTTATCGCAAGCACATTCGGAATTTTTCTTATTTCAACCCTCCGGTATTTCATTATCGCCGGTGTTGCATTTTTTATATTTTACAAAGTGATGCTGAGGAAGGTTTCCAAGGCTAAAATTCAGTCCAGACATGCAGGACGCAAGGATTTTTTACATGAAATATTTCATTCTGTTCAAAGCACTGCGGTGATATCGCTGGTTGCAGCTGTTGTTCTCTTTTCGCCCCTTAGGGCTTATACAATGGTTTATACCGACATTGACCGGTTTGGGATCTTGTACCTAGTGTTGTCGGTAATTCTTGCCCTAGTTATACATGATACGTATTTCTACTGGATGCATCGGTTGCTCCATCATCCAAAGCTGTTTAGATATGCCCACTTGACGCATCATAAGTCGACCAACCCCTCTCCCTGGACAAGCTATTCTTTTCATATTATTGAGGCGGTTTTCGAAGGAATGGTTCTCATTGTATTGGTGATGGTGATTCCAACGCACAGGTTTGCTATTATGGCATTCGTGCTGATGGGTTTTATCATAAACGTTTATGGGCATTTAGGTTATGAGATCATGCCCAAATGGTTCAGGAATTCCTGGTTATTCGGGTGGATCAATACTTCGATCCATCACAACCTTCACCACAGTAAATTTAATGGCAATTATGGATTGTATTTCAGGTTCTGGGACCGAGTGATGGGTACAGAAAATCCAAATTATGTAAAGGAATACGATCGGGTGCAACAGCAGCGCTTTTGATTTAACTATAGAATCGTCCCCATCTTTCAGCAAAAAGTTTCATTCATTTTGTTCATTTCGGCAAACAGTTGACCCTGTCCTGTTGTTATGCCACTAACTTGTTACATGACTAACTCATTTGTATGAAAGTACTTAAGTACGTTAAGAAAGATGCCCCCAGGATTTTAATTAATGCACCAGTAACCCTTGTTTACGAAAAATTGCATTGCGGGAGCTGTTTTATTGTTGAGGATGAACAGGAGAATGTACTAGGTGTCATCAGCCATGCTGATCTTTGCTTACCCCAGAAGTTGAGTATACGAGATATCCTAACTACAAAACCGGAGCTAACTTCTAAAGAAAATGTTGAAGATGCGTTAGTATCCATGTCGGCATTTGGAACAGACTGCCTGCCAGTATATGAGGATGGAAAGTTTTTGGGCGTAGTATTTCAGCATGACATCGCCTTAGGGTTGGTGAATAAAATGAACAGGCAAAGCAGGGTTTACCGAAATATGGTTCACGACCTTCGAACCAGCATCAATAACATTAGCGGTCTAAATACTTTGTTGTCCCAGAATGTTACGAAAAAGGAAAATGTAGAGCTGGTAGAGCTGTCTGCCCATGTTGCCGATCATTCGTTACACATTTTAGATGATTTACAGTCGAACGATACCCTTGAGCATGTTGTTGAAACTGTTAGCACGGACGTACCTCGGTTTGTGGAGGAATGTGCCGAGGAGATGAAAGGTCGCGCGTTTTCTAAAAAAATCGATTTTATATATAAAATAACCAGGAACGAATTCATTTTTGATCTGCAGCCGACGAAGTTTAAACGAGTGATACAAAACCTGCTTTCGAACGCCATTAAATTTACCCACAAAGGAGGTACAGTAACCACGTACGTAGGTATTGCCAAGGATGCCTGCATGATAGAAATACGAGATACAGGTGTTGGTATACCACTCGATGAACAACACTATATTTTACAAAGTCCGGCAGTGGTAAGCAAGATTGGCACGGACGGGGAGCAGTCCAGTGGTTTAGGTTTGCAGTATGTGAAATCAAGTGTTAAACAAATGGGTGCGGAACTTAACTTCACCAGTACAGAAGGAGAGGGGTCAACTTTCCATATTATTCTAAAACGGAAACAATCACGTTTGTTGTAAATCTCCTTTGAATTGTTTCATTACAGGATATGATGAGTGCAATCCTGTTATCATAGAGACACCATTGCTTTAATCATTTGATGATCAGGATTAAGCCAGTTGGGAAATTCATCCCTCAACTCTTGAAATGATACGCGGTGCGTGATGTATTTTAGGGGTTTGATTTGCTTGTTTTTAATCGCAGAAATGACCTGCTCAAAATCTGCTGTAGTTGCATTTCTGCTGCTCATTAGCGTGGCTTCCCGCTTATGAAATTCAGGGTGACTAAAACTGATTTCACCTTTTTGCAAGCCGATCAAAACAAATCTGCCACCATGGGATAGGTACTGAAATGCGCCATTAATGGCTTTTAGGCTTCCGGTAGCGTCTATGATTACAGATGGCATATCACCAGAAGTAATGTTCATAAGCTTGTCCGTCACATTATCATCCGCTGCATGGATGAGGTGTTTGATGCCTAGCTCTTCTTTGCAAAATTCCAGCCGCGGTGCGTTGATGTCCATTGCGATTACATTGGCACCGGCTAGTTTTGCAAACTCCATTGCCCCCAATCCGATTGGGCCAGCGCCAATTACCATTACATATTCTTTAGGTTTTATTTCAGCGCGGCGTACACCATGTGCACCAATTGCCAGCGGTTCAATTAGGGCAAGTTCATCAAGGCTTAAGTTTTCACCTTTAATAACCAATCGGGTAGGGATTTGCATGAATGTTGCCATTCCGCCGTCGCGGTGTACACCAAATACTTGCATTTTTGCACAGCAATTGGTTTTGCCAGTTCTGCAGGCCAGGCAGGCTCCGCAATTGAGGTATGGCATTATTGTAACCTGATCTTGTGGTTTAAAATTGTCGGGATCGCTGCTCAGCACTACCTCTGCAGCAAGTTCATGACCTAATACGCGCGGGTATGTGAAATAAGGCTGACTGCCACCAAAAGCATGCAGGTCTGTTCCACATATTCCTATGCGCTTAATCTTAAGCAGGGTGTGATCTTGTTTAAGTTTATCCAGGGTTTCCGTCTTATAAAAAAGTTCTCCCGGTTGGTTACAAACTAATATTTTGTTCTCGTTCATTTTAATACCATTTGATCAGCTGCTGCTATTTTTATCCGCCAACACGGGAGCAATTTATCCAAAATTGCCATCAATTTTTAATACGAAAGCGCTTTTTCCCGGTGCGTTTTCCGGCAGGTGTATTGTTAACGCTTCAGCATTCTGCTGGAACGAAATTTTGCCACTGTGCCCTAACAAACTTACTTTTTCAATTTTACCTGCTGCTGAATTCAGCGACTTAACCGTTGCCAAACGTCTTTCTGGCCATCCCAATAAAGTGGCATAAAGTATTGATCCTTTTTTTACAAAGCGGACATCTGCAGCGCCGAAGGGTTTTCCTTTGCCTTCATTGAAACCCTGGGCGCTCAACGGCGCGGTAGATTCCATCGCCGGTCCCTCACCAAATATTTTCCATGGACGGGTTCCATAAATACTTTCACTGTTTATCTGCATCCAGGCGCCAATTTCCTCGACCACTACCCGCTCTTTATCATCAATAGAACCATCACCACGAAGGGGTACATTCAATAGAAGATTTCCGTTTTTGCTCACTACATCAATCAAGGTATGGATGATGGTTTTTGCCGATTTATATTGATTGTTGTCGTAAATTCTGCGGTCGTAATGCCACTGTCCGATGCAGGTGTCAGTTTGCCAGGGCAGCGGCTCAATTGAGTTGCTTTGTCCGCGTTCAATATCCCAAACCATGCATTTACGCTGCTGCTGGTCAAGTATTTTTCCATTGATCACCGCTTTCAGCTTGCCGTGTTTTTTAATACTCTTGTTATATAAATGTGCCGCAATGCGCAGGCCAACATCACTTACGGGCCATAGTGGAAGTGCGGTATCATCAAAGTATACCAGTTCCGGTTCGTATTTATCTATGAGGTCTACTGTTCGGTCGTAAAAATTTTCGCAGTATTGTTTACTTGGCGGATAAACGCCGTTGCCCCAATTCCATTGTCCGTGTATTGAACCATCATCCAGACTATTTTGGCTTAGCGGGTGATTTTGCGCATACAATTCCTGTGGGTCATAGTCTTGCCACCATTTGCCTTTACCATCAGCTGCCGTAAGCTTTCCATCATAAGGCACGCCTGCCAGAGGACCATGTTTGTCTGAACGCTGTGCAGTTTCAAGCCATCTCCATGCATGCGCAGCGTGTACACTAACGCCCAAAGGCAAACCCTGCTTTTTAGCTGCCTTTGCCCAGCCTGCCATCAGATCTTTTTTGGGACCAACATTGGTAGCGTTCCATTTTTGATGCTTGCTATTATACAAATCGAGGTTGTCATGATGGTTGGCCAGGGCCATAAAATATTTGGCTCCTGCTTTTTTATATAGGGCCAGGAGTTCATTCGGATCCCATTTTTCTGCTTTCCATTCATTGATCACGTCCTTGAATCCAAATTTAGAAGGATGTCCGTATTTTAAAAGATGGTATTTATATTGGTCGCTGCCTTCCTGGTACATTCCCCTGGCGTACCAATCGCCGCGCTCTGGCTGGCATTGTGGTCCCCAATGTGCCCAGATCCCAAACTTAGCATCTCTATACCAATCTGGTACCTTGTACTTTGCAAGGGAATCCCAAGTTGGTTCGAAGGTACTTACATTGTCAGCCAACCCATGAGCTACATTCAAATGCGCCAGCGCAGAAGAGGTATAAAGTGAAGCAAGCCCGGCCAGCCCGCTTTTAATCAGTGTCCTACGTTTCATAAAGTTATACCAGGTTATTTGTGTTCATAAGCAATCTTCGACAGTTGACTATGGTATTCAAATATAACTCACCTAATTTGTTTATATTAGACTAAAACAGACATGTTTTTATTTAAAACAGACATGTTCTTTTTTAAACAAACTTAACAAACTATCTAAAATGTAATGATTAAGCGGATTCTTACCCATAGCTTTTCTCTTATGAATATTGATCTGGTAACCCTGGATAATAGTTGGAATTACAAAAATGTAATCAGTCCATACCACCGTCTTTACTACATTAATGCAGGAGCAGGGGAAATATCTCACTTCGAGAAAAAACTTAGATTAGAGCCCGGCCACCTTTACATTATACCAAGTTTTACATTGTGCAATTTGTCTTGCGATAATTTTTTAGAGCAATATTTTGTGCAGTTTTTTGAAGATACTTCAGATGGGAAATCTCTGTTTGCATCAAGCAGGTCAATATTTAAAGTTGAGGCCAGACAAGTTGATGTTTTAAACTTTGAGCGTTTGGCGCAAATAAATCCCGGCAGGGGTATAAACAGGTCGGACGATCCCAAAATTTATGAGAAGGATATTTATTATAAAGAATACCAGGAGCTAAATACTCAGCAAAATACCGCCCAGTTTCTGGAGACTCAGGGAATTATCCTGCAGCTAATTTCAAGGTTTACATCACCGGAAATTATTGCGCAAAGAGAACGCGGGCACATTCCGGTAAAAATCCTGGACACCATCAGTTACATTGTCCTGAATCTTCAATCTCCATTGTCTGTTAGATATCTCGCAGAGCGGATACACCTAAACCCGGAATATTTTTCCCGTCTTTTTGAACAGTACACCGGTTCCCGACCTTCAGCATATATCACTCAAAAAAGAATAGAACGGGCACAATACCTAATTATGACCTCAGGGGCAAAACAAACAGAAATCTCTCAGATGACCGGATTTGAAAGTCTTTCCCACTTTTCCAGGACTTTTAAGAAAATCACAGGAATGAGCCCAAAAGCCTATGCGAAATACTTTTCCTGACATATAACTTATTTTTCAGTTGTGTAATTTAAAAATAAGTTATAGATTTAAAATGCACATGAATTTATAGGAGGAACATAATGTCTCAGAACAAATTATCTATTTTAATTTTTAGCCTTATGTTATTTGTGCAAATGTTGAGCGCGCAAATAAAAGTGGGAGAACATGCGCCGGAAATATCGATAAAAGACTGGATAAAGAATTTACCTGCGAGCAAGGACTTAAAAGGAAAATTCATTGTAATAGATTTTTGGGCGACATGGTGCGCACCATGCCTGGAGACCGTACCGTATTTGAATACATTAATTGAACAAAATAAAACAAGAAAGGACCTGATTTTTCTTGCGCTAACCGATGAAAGAAGGGAAAAGGTTAATTTATTATTAAAAAAGGTTTCTTTTTCTGCTGCTGTTGTTACTGACCCTAGTCGTAAAATATTTGATGATTATAAAATTGACAGAATCCCAGTCTGTATTATCATTGATGATAAAAACCAGGTTAAATGGGTTGGGCATACCGGGAAGCTTAACAATGAAATTATTCAAAATATACTAAATGGAAGGGAAGCTGATTTATTGGCTATAGATAGAAATCCTAGTCCGGAGAGAATGAGTAAAGTAGCAGATTCTTTATCAAAGCGGTATGGTGCTTATTTTAATGATGACGAGGTTAAGGAATATTTTAATTTTGGACCCTTATCTGTTGAGAAAAGTATCATGCAGGTGTTTATGGGAAACAAAAGAATGGTAATAGGTTTTCCGTTGAAGGCTGAAATTGCAGATTTTTTACGTATCTCCGATAATCAAGTAATACTCCCCGAAAGATTCTCCAAGACCCGTATTTCCTATATTTATAAAACCAAAGAAAGGAGGGATGATGATGTACTACTAAACATGATCCTTGATCGTTTGAATTTAGCTTATAAAGTTAAAGATACGCTTACAGAGGTGATGCAATTAGAGGTTGTAGACAAAGGCTTACTTAAAAAGTATGAATCTGAAGATATAGCCAGCACCTCACGGATAAGTACTTCTGAATCTTACATTGGTGTTTTAAACGGTCGATTTTCCTCAATTAAAGGTGAGGTGGAGGAAGCCTTCAATACAATTGTTGTTCTGAAGAATGAAAAGGATTTTGAAAAGAAGATGTCTCTTACGATCAGCAGAGACAATTTAGAAAACTTGAAGGCATCATTAAAAACTTATGGTATTGAACTAAGTTTCGTCAAAAAGGTGATGAAGGAATATGTATTCAATACACTAAACCGGGAATTATGAAACAATCCTTTTTACTAATGCTGTTGTTATTTGCGCTATTTCACTTGCAGGCACAGGTTACCTACTCAATAAAAGGAAAAGTAAAGAGTGCAAAGGATGGAAACTTGCCTGGCGCTACCGTTTTTTTGGATGGCACAGAGAAAAGAACTTACACCGCTGATAATGGAGAATTTACATTAGGCCAGCTCTCGCCCGGAACTTATCAGTTAATCGTTCACTTCGTGGGGTACAATGTATTGAAGCAAAATGTTATTATCCTGGATAAGTCTGTAGATTTAAAATTAGAACTATCGCATTCTGTTGAAACGCTGAATGAAGTTGTTATTTCAGCTTCGGAAAGTAATAAGTACCTGGGCACTTTTTTAAGAAATTTTTTAGGGTACACGGAAAATGGAAGATCATGTAAAGTTCTCAATCCGGAGATACTGAAATTTTCTGAAAAGGGAGCATTTATTACCGCTAAAACAAGTGATTTTCTGGAAATTGTAAATGAAAACCTTGGGTACAGGATCAAATATTTGTTACGGGACTTTAGATTAAATCGTATAACCGGTGTAACTAGTTTTACCGGAGAATGTGTTTTTGAGGACCTTAAGGGCAACGAAACAGAACACCTCACCTGGTCCGATCGAAGGAAATCGGCTTACAGTGGTTCGTTTCTACATTTTGCCAGATCATTTTATCATAACAGCACCGAGGCTGAGGGATTTATCTGCCGGTTCATCCTCGATCAAAATATGCTTACCCAAAGGCTAAGCAAAAAGGTTGACATGGAAAAGTTAGCTATTCGCAAAAAGAAAAATCTTGCCATGCTTAAATTTATATTGCCGTTGTATGTGCAATATGGCCCATTAGCTAAAGATGGCTTTTTGGAAAGTGAAGTGGAGGCTGAGGCAAACAAATCGTTAAAGGAGGGAAGAGGGTCTCTAATTGTTCCTTTTCTTGAAAGCGCCCTTATTGATGCCAAGGGCAGTTTGGTTGACTACCGCAGTTTTTTGATTAAACTTTATTGGGGTACCAAACGTCTTGGCGATCAGCTGCCGTATGAGTACATGCCTGTGAAAAGTTGATTGGATTTATGACTATTGATAGTTATAAACTAAATATCCTTAAAGTTGTTATTTATAAAAAACATTTATGGATTCAAGCAAAGACCAGGAACAGCCAAAAGCAAACGGTGGCGCGCAAAGGCTAATTCTTGATGAGCAAATTACAGGGGAAACGGACGAACTAAATCCGGAATTTGAAATCCCAAAGGAAAGTAATTCTTTGGATGCACATCAACCTAACGAGTAATTATACGTGTTCATCAATCAATTTCGTCCAGGACGTTGTTCCATATGAAACCACTTATAGTATTACTCTCAGTTTTTCTTATCGCCGGAATGGTGTTGCGAGCGATCTCTGGTGACTTTGATATCGGCTTTGCAGGGCGAATAGCTATGTCTGTAATGTTATTTTTTACTGCCGGTGGCCATTTCGCTTTTTCAAAAGGCATGGAAATGATGGTTCCACCTTTTATACCATTCAAACGAACGATTGTATATCTCACTGGCATCATTGAAATAGCTGGTGCTATTGGATTGCTAATTCCAAATGTTCAAAAACTTGTAGGGCTATTACTTATTGCCTTTTTCATAATATTACTTCCAGCTAATGTGTATGCTGCAACTCGAAAGGTGGATTATCAAAAAGCTAACTTCAATGGTAGTGGTTTAAACTATCTCTGGTTTAGAGTTCCACTTCAACTGCTATTTATCCTCTGGGTTTATTTTAGTGCAGTATACATTCCAAATATCACCGCTTGATTTTTGGAGTTTTCTTAATTATGATCTCTAGAGACGTTTTGTTGCAGTCAATTATTACTCTTAGGAAGTTTTGATACTAAAAAATCTCATCCAGAAATACTTCTTTATATCAATAGAAAAGTTATATGGCGTAGTTAGCTGATGGCAATTAATATGTGCTTGAAATTGGCTAGAAGAGATAGTCTAAGAAGGTGTAAAGGATTCAATAGAAATAAAGAAGCCTCTAACGATTAAGTTAGAGGCTTTTTTGTACACCCAATAGGATTCGAACCTATGACCTACGGTTTAGAAAACCGGTGCTCT
>JAZKHD010000006.1:0-110577 GCA_040385565.1 Bacteroidota bacterium
AGATATATTATGGATATATCTGTATGTTTTTTTACTTTTGAACAGTTAGATTTTTCAACAAATATTACTACTTAAAAAATGAATTCATTATCACAATTAGATCAGGTTAAAACTACTCCCTGGAGTGGTGGCCGCTCACCGTGGTCGTTAGAATACGGCAAAATCATGATGTGGTTTTTCCTGATTTCTGATGCTTTTACTTTCTCCTCCCTACTGATCTATTATGGAGCTCAGCGTTTTTCAAAATTCACATGGCCAGCTCCTGATAAGGTTTTCCAATCAATACCAGGTATTGCCGAACATGGCGCTCCTTTGGTATTCGTAGGTATCATGACTTTCATCCTGATCATGAGTTCTGTTACTATGGTATTAGCTGTTGAAGCTGGTCACAGACGCTCGAAAAAGGAAGTGGTTTGGTGGATGATAGCAACTATTATTGGTGGTCTTATGTTCCTTGGCTGTCAGGCAATTGAATGGACCCACTTGTTTCATGAAGGATTTGGATGGGGCGAAATTCCTTCTGAAGAAGAATTGAAACATTTCTTTAATGGTCCTGTGTCTCTGGTATCTGCACAGCAGTTTGCTAACTTATTCTTTACCATTACCGGGTTTCACGGTTTCCACGTATTTAGTGGTGTTATCATCAATATCATTATCCTGATCATGACCATCAACGGAACCTTTGAAAAAAGAGGACATTATTTAATGGTAGAAAAGGTTGGTTTATATTGGCACTTTGTGGATTTGGTGTGGGTATTCGTATTTACATTCTTCTATTTGGTTTAATCATTCGTTTTAAAAAAATATTATCATGTCAGAAAATCATTCACATTCAGTAGAGGGACACGAACACGACGATCATGCAGGCTTATCGAAAGGTAAGATCTGGCAGGTATTTGGTATCCTGTTGTTAATTACCGTAATAGAATTCTTCATTGCCCTTTGGGCTATTCCGCACGGGTATTTAACCCAAGGTGTGGGTAATTATATTTATATCGCTTTAACATTATTAAAAGCATTTTACATTGTTGCTTACTTCATGCACCTTAAGTTTGAAAAAGTAGGGCTGCAGTTGGCACTGGGACTATCATTTGTTTTTATCTGCTATTTTATTGTGTTGATGATGATTGAAGGTGGTTACTTAAACGTTCACATGCCTTTAGTTTAATGAAGGACAAAAGTGCTTCACTTAAAAAGATTTTAATCCTGGTCACCATTCTAGCGGTACCAGGATTTTTATATTATCTGCTTCAGGAAAAAGGTAAAAACAGGTATAAACCATTACATATTTTTGGTCCGAAGCAAGTTGCCAGCACTTTCCATTCCGTGAGAGGTGAAAAAATTCCAGATACTATATACCATGTTGTAAATGATTTTTCTTTGCTTAATCAAGCTGGCGACAGTGTAAATCTCGCTACTTATAAGGGAAAAATTCTTGTATTAAATTTGTTTTACACCAAGGGCGATAGTTATGCAACTACTTTTTCCAATAAGGCAATTCAGGCCTTCGATGCCACTTACAGCAAAAATAAAGCTGTAAATTTTGTTAGTCTGAGTATTGACCCTATTCAAGACAGACCTGAGGTATTGTTAAATTATGCAAATAGATTTTCAGCAAAGCCAGGTAAGTGGGATATGTTGACTGGGGACAGCACCCAAATGTTTAAACTAATAAATAATGGACTGTTTGTAGATGCTCACCAGGAATTTGAGGGCTCCAAAAAGAAGTTTGTATACAGCAATCTGATTGTGTTACTTGATATGAAGCGCAGGATAAGGGGTTATTATGAGGCCACAATTCAAGAAGCGCTATCAAAACTTGATGATGAAATAAAAGTCCTTCTTGCTGAGGAATTGAGAAATATCCATGATGGGCGTTAGTATAAACGTAAACGGGCCTAGTTTTTTGAAGATCTAATATGACTATAAACGATAAATTCTTTCTTAAATTAATTTGGGGTGTAACCGTATTCGTGTTACTTGTGGTAATAGGATTAAAGCTTATACCTCCTCCACAACCCGTACCTGAGTTCATTTTTATGTTTCCCCATATTATAGGAGGAATTAATGCTGCTTGTTCTGTTTTACTAGTGTTGTCTTTGATTTTTATCAAAAGGAAGAACATTCAGGCGCATAAAATAACGAATGTGATCACATTCATTTTGTCTGCCATATTCCTCGTTTTCTACATCGTATTTCACTTGTATGAAAAGGATACAAAGTTTGGTGATATTGACCATAACGGCATCCTTTCACAGATTGAAATTGCAACTGTTGGATCTATCAGGTACGTTTATTATTTTATTCTTGCAACACACATTATTTTAGCCGTGGTAGTGTTGCCTTTAATTTTAATCAGCTTTTTGCGCGGGTTTAATATGCAGGTGGAAAAACATAAAAGGATAGTGAGGTGGGCCTATCCAGTGTGGCTCTACGTAGCTGTTACTGGTGTAGTTGTTTATTTAATGATTTCTCCCTACTATAGTTTTTAAATTTCCGTTTACCGGAGCATTACAATGATGTTCACTGGAATATTTTGTTTTTGTTATCTTTGCAATGCGTCCACAAATTCTTGTATGAAAAAGGTTATTCTTGTGCTTCTTCTTTTATTAACAGTAAGCGCTTCGTCGGTCTCTGTTGTAAGTGCTCAATGCGCAATGTGTACCGTAAGTGCAGAGCAGAGTGTGAAGAATGGAAATACACAGGGTAGAGGCTTGAATACTGGAATTATATACCTGCTAGTAATTCCCTATATTTTATTGTCTGGGATTGGGGTACTTTGGTATATGAAATACCGGAAGAAAACTCCAAAATTTGCTGATCACCACCAGGCATAATTGTTAATGATCTCCGCAGAATCTCAGAGGTGATCTAAATTAATGTTCAACGTTATTCTGCTGCTTAGGTATTCCATAACAAATAATTACACTATAGAATCGATATTATGATTACATCAGAAACGCTGGCATTTATAAAAGACGTAGCTGAGAATAACGATCGCGAATGGTTTGCATTAAATAAGGATAGGTATGAAGTTTCTAAATCCAATGTCCTCGATTTAATAGATAAGCTCATTCCTGTACTGGCAGGTATTGATCCCCAATTTTCTCTAGACACACCTGCCAAAAAATGTTTAATGAGAATCTATAGGGATGTTCGGTTCAGCAAAAATAAGGATCCTTATAAAAACAACTACGGGATATCTTTTAATGTAAAGAGTAACGGAATTCCGAACCCTGATTATTACTTGCATATTCAGCCAGGTAAAAGCTTTTTTGGAGCTGGATTCTGGATGCCTGAATCAACCATATTGAAAAGAATAAGAGAAGAGATAGATTATAATTCCTCAGAGTTTGTTGAGCTTATTGAAGCAAAAAGTTTTACCCGTCTTTTTAAATTAAGTAAGGAAGACACCTTAAAAAATGCCCCAAAAGGTTACGAAGTTGACCATCCTCAAATTGAATTCCTAAAACTAAAAAGTTATATCGCTATTTATCCATTACAGGATGCTGAGCTTATGGATTCCAAAATAGTTGATAAGTTGAAAACTGCTTTTGAAAGTATCTATCCTTTTATTCTATTTTTGAGAAACGCAGTAGCGCAATAAATAAAACAATATTTAACCACAGTTAATGAAAAAGATCATATTATTTCTCGCCGTAATCTTCCTGGGCAGCGCTTTTACATCTTGCGTAGTTTTATCTCCAAAGAAATACAAATCTTTGGTGGCTACCCAAGATTCATTGAGTAAAGGCTGGACTGACGCTCAACTCATGAACCAAAATTTGGAGAGTTTAATAGCCAGGTTGAGAAAAGATACAACAGGCTTGAGTGCGGCTCTGGCTGACTTGAGAGGGCGGTATACAGATATGGATAATAACTATACTAAGCTTCGAAGCAACAGTTCGACTGAGATTAATAAATTATCTACTGATCTGAAAAAGCGTGAGCAACGGTTAAAAGAGGTTGAAGAAATTTTGAAAAAAAGGGATGAAGCTACCAACCAATTGAAAGAAAAGCTTCAGCAAGCACTACTTGGATTCACGAAAAATGGTTTGACGGTGGAAATCAGAAATGGTAAAGTATATGTATCCCTCACAGACAAATTACTATTTCCCTCTGGTAGCATTATTATCGATGAAAAGGGAAAACAGGCTCTGAGCCAGCTGGCAGATGTACTAAAACAACAACCAGAAATTAATATTGCAGTAGAAGGCCATACTGATTCACAAAAAATTACCAATCTGGGACAGATTAAAGACAACTGGGATTTAAGCGTTTTGAGATCGACCTCAGTAGTAAGATATTTGACTGAGGTAAGTAAAGTTGAGAGTGTGCGAATGACTGCGACCGGTAGGGGTGAGTTTCAGCCATTGGGAGCAAATACAAGTGCTGAATCCAGAAGTAAGAATCGTAGAATTGAAATTGTGCTATCTCCGAAATTAGATGAACTTTATGATCTAATTAAACAATAGATCTTTCGATGGTATATCTATTTGTTTAATCAACATACTTCATTAGAGTTCTGAATGCAACAAACTGATTCGCAAATTTCTCATTGAGATCTGCTTGAAGGGCAGGGGCATGCCGATCTTGGTACGTCTCGTAGTTTTCCATCGTTTCGGCTACATACTGAACGCAATACGTTACACCTTCGTTTGGGGAATCAACCACCTGCAACAGGCGCGACGACACAAACATTCCTGTTTCCATTACCTGCGGGATATGCGTTTCCTGCATCCAGGATAACCATTTATCAGCAACAGCCTCTTCTATTATTACAGTTACGTTGTATAAAAACATAGTGCAAAGATATCATTATGTACCAATATTATCACCGCGTAACTTTCGGAAGCGCTTTCTTGCTTCTGCGGCAAACATACTTCCGGGATGGTCATTTATCAGTTTCTGATATATTTTCCTGGCGTTTTCATCGTCTTTTAATTCTTCTTCATACAACTCTGCCAATTTGAATAATCCATCGTCGTTCCATATGCTAGTGCTATAATTTTCTGTCAGTTCTTTTAAGGACGCAATCGCTTTTTGGATTTCACGCGTTTTTATAAAAATTCTTGACTGAAACATTAAAATATCATCTGATAGCGTATTTACAGGATAAACGATCTTTATACTGTCTAGCTTACTTAACGCATCAGCGGTAAGATTTCGAAATTCCAGCATCTCTGCATCTGCATACATTTTTAATGCATTACTGTCAACGCTTGATTGCAGGTTGTCGGATATCATCAGACTAAGGTTGAGTGCATCATTGGCAATTAGCTGAGATGTAGATGCTTTAAGAACATCTGCCTGCGACTTTGAGTATTCAAAATTGCCCTGGTAAAAAGAAAGCTTGGCTGATCTGTAATGGGCCTCATTCCCTATCGGCAGGCTTTCAAATTGTTTTGCAACCTGCTCATATACTAAAAAAGCTTCCCACGGTTGCTTTGTTAAAATATAGATGTCGCCCAAATCTAATTTAATCTGGCCAATTTCTGAGCTGGGCAGACCAGGGATTGATAGCGCAGCTTCGAGCCCCTCTTCTGCTTTAAGCAAGTTATTTAAATAAAAGGCCTGTAAACTGGCCCACTTCCTTAGGGCAAATACTGTTTTCGCATTTTTTCCATATTCATCGATAAGCGAGTAATAGGCACTGGCGAGCTCTTCAATTGCACCCTTGTTGTACTTTTCTGTTGTTAGCAGCTGGTACTTGACATTTATAAGTTCTATTCTAGCAGGCAGAAAATAAGGTTGATCTTTCCCTTTGGCCGTGATATATTCAAAAGCTTTAATTGCGGTAGAATAGGCTTTGTTTTCAATAAAAGTATTGGCTGTATTAAATAGCATAAATCCATCATCTTTAACACGTTTATCTTGTGCAATCAATTGTCTTAGTGCCATCTCATATTCCTGCTGCTGCAGATACTGCCAAATTAGTAGTTTACCGTAAATTTCTACTTCCGGTTCTTTTTGGATCTTTTTTAGCAATGCATTTTGTAAAATAACATAGTCTGCCTTCTCTTCAAAAACTGTAGAAAGTACGCTTTGTGCCTGAGGCAGTATTTCGGGTATTTTAGGCAATGCAGATAAATATTCCTGTACCAGCATATTCTTGTCTTTCTTGAAGCGGTAAATGCTCAGAAGCTCATAGGTAAACAGGTCTTCGTTCTTCAATACCTTTCTGCCTTGTAAAAATGTAGCTATCGCAAGATCATAAGCCTGATAGCCATAAAACCGATTTGCCAGGTTTCGAATACTAAATTCATCGGCAGGGAGGTTACTTAATACTTCTGAATACTTTTTTGCGGCCGCATCTGCTTGCCCCTTTTCCTCCATTAACCGGGCAGCAGCTAGTCCATAAGTTAGTTTTTTGGGATTTTCTTTGCTTGCTGTTTTTACTAATTTCTCCGCTTCATCTAACCTTTTCAATTTCAACAAAGAAGTAAAGTACATGTCGAAATAATCATCATCTTTTGTCTTGTTGTATAGCTTTTCAAGCAAACCAGATGCTTCCTGAAATTGACCTTGCTGATAATACTGAAAGGCCAATGCTTCACTCACATTGTCTTGAGCGTTAGATGTGAAGCAAGTTAATGCTATTAAAAAGATGATAATCAGACTCTTCATTTTAACTTTCATTCGTAGGTTTACTAAATTAGTAATTTACCGGCTAACATGAATCCAATTGCCACAAGATAAATACACTCCCGTATTTTAAATGTTACCAAAATCTTAAATACATAAACTTCAAAATGGCTAATTTGACATTTGCCAAAAGGGCTGCGCGTATAGTAACAATGTTGGTGAATATAACAATTAGTGCCGTGGTTGCTTAACTTTGTAGCCCTTAAAGAAACAATGAATAACATTAAATTTGTCTTTTTCTTGCTGATTATCCTGATCTGTTCCTGCCATTCAAAGGACGGGGTAAAGGTGATTCCTGTAGAAGATTTCTTTAAATCGCAGGAGAAGATGACTTACAGGATATCTCCTGATGGTAAGCATCTTTCTTATCTGATGCTTGAAAATGGCAATCTGAATCTTTATGTAGACAATGTTCAAACAGGTAAGGCTGTTAAAATTACCAGTTTGGAAGGCAGAAACATTAATTTCTATTTCTGGGTAAGTAACAATGAGCTGATATATTACAAGGAGATTGATCCAGCTCTTCGACGTTCGGACATTTTTATTATTGGCAAAGACGGCAAAAGCGAAAGGCAATTGACGAACAACGAGAAGAGCAGGATCAGAATTTTGGAAGACCAGTTGATAGATGATAAATATTTGTTGGTTTCTTCTAATAAAAGGGACTCTACTGTATTCGACGTTTACCGGCTAAATGTGCGCGACGGGAAGCTCGAAATGGCGGCTCGAAATCCGGGTAATATTACCAATTGGATTACCGATTCAGAAGGAAAGCTCAGGCTTGCAACTAGCAGCGATGGTGTAAATGCTACATTACTCTATAGATCTAACGAATCACAACGCTTCAAGCCCATCATCACTAACAATTTTAAAACTACGTTTAGACCAATCGCCTTTGCATCGGAAAGACAGAATATTATCTACGCAATTTCTGATGTAGGAAGAGATAAAAGTGCGCTTGTTGAATTAGATTGTAATACAGGAAAGCAGGTTAAAATACTATACGGAAACGATTCAGTAAACGTTACCGACGCACAGTATTCCAGAAAAAAGCAACGGATCTCATTTGTAATTTATGAACGTTGGAAAAAGGAAAAGTATTTTTTGGATGATTCTGCGAAAGCACTATATGATGATATCGATAGATTACTTCCTAAAACGGAGACAAGGGTTGTAGACCGTGATAAGGCAGAGAATGTTTTCATTTTGCGAACGTTTACTGATAGAAATCCAGGCTCTATTTATCTCTATGAAGCTGATAAAGGAAAGCTTAAAAAACTTAGCGATTTGAACTCTGGTATCAAGGAAGAGGAAATGAGCGAAATGAAGTCGGTAACGTACACAACGAGGGATAGCTTAACAATCCAGGGATATTTAACGCTACCCTTACATAAGAAGGCTGAAGGTCTACCCGTTGTTATACTTCCTCATGATGGGCCAGGCTCCAGAAACAGCTGGGGATACAATCCGGAGGTTCAATTTCTAGCTAACCGGGGCTACGCCGTATTTCAAATTAACTACCGTGGTTCAAGCGGGTTTGGCAAAGCATTTTCAGCCGCAGGTTTTAAAGAGTGGGGTTGCAAAATACAGAATGACATTAATGATGGTGTTAAGTGGCTAATCAGCCGCAAAATAGCTGATCCCGGAAGAATTGCTATTTATGGAACCGGGTTTGGTGGAAACATAGCGCTCAATGCCCTATACTCTAAGGACAGTCATTATGTATGTGCGGTATCCAATTCGGGTGTGATCAATTTATTCAGTTATCTGAAATCAATTCCTCCGTTCTTGAAACCTAATCTTCAGATGTATTATGAAGTTATTGGCAATCCACTTACAGATGTAAGTAAAATGAGACAGTCTTCTCCACTTTTTCAGGTAGACAGGATTAACCTGCCCGTTTTTATTGCACAAAATATCAAAGACCCTAACATCAATGCAGGGGAAACGGTTCAATTTGTTAAAAATCTACAAAAGAAAAATGTTGCTGTTACTTATCTTGAGAGTGACGGTGATTCCTTTTTTGGGAAGAACATAGAACAAAGGCAAAAATTCTACACAGCATTAGAGGAATTCCTTGAAGTTAACCTGAAAAAGAAGTAAGTTCATAAGATGCCTGCAGAAAAAAAGAGCGGTTACAGGAGAAATTTTTCATTGATCATTACTTTTATTGCAATGATGACCGTCCTTTTTTCACTGTCGTTGTTACTCGCTTATCGGTTTAGCACTAAATTTATTGAAAGTGAATTTGTTTCTGAAAAGGTGAATGTTTTGGAACAAAGTATTAAACCTTACAATGATTTTTTCCAAAAAAAACTACCGGAGGTTTCCTATTACAATGGTTATCTGGATTCTGCAACCGCATCTAATTTTGTAGATACATTATTACTGCAATATCCATTTGTTTCAAAGGTTGTTTTCTACGACTCAGAAGTAAAAAACTCGCCTGTAAATGACGGACTGAATACCGGTAAATTCTCATTCGGTCCCAAGAACATATATCAATTTGGAAGTTTGGTTCCGCAAGACTCAGTCGAATTATTTTCCAGAGAGAATACAAGGAGTTTTATTGTAGGGGATGATTTTAATGCCTTAGCCCTAAAATTGGCCGCATACATCGAAAGTTTAGATACTTCACGCACGCCAACACAGGATGCGCTCTTCAGCAACTTTAGTAATGTACGTTCGAATAAGATTACTTATTTAAATATTCCGAGGCTCGAAGATTTGAAAATGTATAAGCGAATGATTCACAGGGAGCTGGAGCCGCACCCGGTTTATCAGCAGGATATGCTCTCATTTCATCTTGATCCTTATAAAATTAAAATTATTAATTCCCGGCCACTGCTATATGAATACATACGCATTCAACCGCTCACTTACGACCCCCTTGAGACCGGAATAACTTATTTAACTACCGAAATCACACTTCCAGGTCCGTTCTCTGACTATAAGCTGTATTTTACATCATCCCAGTCCTTTGTCGACAAGGAAATTTTAAGTTATTTCTTTCCAATTGCAGTTGGGATCCTATCATTCTTTAGTATTGTGGTACTTGTTGCATACTTAATTTATAGAAACCTGAACATAAATCAGAAAATGTTTAAGCTTCAGTACGATTTTGTGAACAACTTAACGCATGAGTTTAAAACACCGGTTAGTGTTATTAAAATTGCGGGAAATAACATTAAAAGCGCTAATGTCCTTTCTGAAAAAGAACAGAAAATGTACGGTAAGATTCTCGATGAGGAAGCAGATAAGCTGAACGGTTTGATGAATAAACTGCTAGCTTTTACACAAATCGAGAACAAGGCAATTGAGCTTAATCATGATAAAATAAACATCTATGATTTTATTGAAAGTACAATTGATTCCCATCATTTAAAGCATCCGGATTTTGATTTCACTTACGAAGTTGCTGGCTTCACTACCTTTACTACAGATCCTGTATTGCTTGGGAGTTTGTTTGATAACCTGGCAGAAAATGCATACAAATATTCTCCTGTCGATCGGAAAATGCTCCATATTAGTGCCAAATTGGTTAAAGGTAAAGTTGTATTGAGGTTTACAGATCAGGGAATAGGAATTCCTTCATCAGAAATTAATAATATCTTTAAGAAATTTTTCAGGATACAAAACCAGTATAATCAAAATGGAAGTGTTGGTCTCGGCCTTGCTTTTTGTAAAGAACTGGTTAACTTTATGGATGGCGAAATTACTGTTAAAAGCAAAGTAGAGAAAGGGACTGAATTTAAAATTGTGCTACCATATAACGAATAAATATGTCAAAAGGAATTAAAATATTGATTGTCGAAGATGACGAAAACCTAAGGTTTTTAGTAGTTCACCGACTCAAAGCAGAAGGATATGACGTGTCTGAAGTAGGTGATGGAGAAACTGCTGAGAAAACTATTCTTTCTGAAAAGCCTGATATAGTATTATTGGATTGGATGTTGCCCGGAAAACAAGGCTCAGAAGTTTGTGAAGAAGTGCGTAAGCAGGGATTTGAAAACTTGATCATCATGATGACAGCAAAAGCCCAGGACGTTGATAAAATTGATGCCTACAACTTTGGTGTTTCGGATTATGTTACCAAACCATTTAACATGGATGTCTTGGTTGCAATGCTTGATAGTAAAGTAAAATTCCTTCTAAATAATGATCGTTCTGAAATACATCGCTTTGGAGATATGGAACACCATCCAAATATTCACACTTTGTACAGAAATGGCAAAAAGATAGAATTGACAATTTTAGAAAATAGGATCCTGCTTTACTTTTTAAGAAATCCTAGTAAAGTGATTAATCGTGACGAGCTTATGCTTGTTGTTTGGGGTTACAATTCTGACGTAAATACCCGTACGCTGGATATGCATATTGTCCGCCTTCGTAAGAAAATCGAATTAAATCCCGACAACCCACAGTTGCTTCAAACGGTAAGGGGTATAGGATATCGTTTTAACCCAGGTAACTAAATAGCAAAAGCAATAAATATTGCAATAACATTGTGCCGTCCAGATAGAAGAAGTAGTAATATTCGTTCTTTTTAATGTTCGACTTAAAGATTAACCATCCCGTTATCATCAGGTTTAGCACTACGGCAGCTATATCTGTATATTCAGCTTGCCTAAAAAGCAATAACAGTAATAAATACCCGAGCAGTAGAAATTGGCAGAAAATGTATGCTTTTCTTTCTCCAAGCATAACAGGTATTGTTTTGAGCGCATAGAGTTTGTCTTGAAATAAATCCCGGATGTCGAATGGTATTGTTATCGCCGCGATGAAAAGGAATCGCTTAAAAACGAGTAAAAGCGTATTCGTTGGAGAGATGTTTAGTTGATTGCTATGCTGCAATTCCATTATTGGTAATAGTACGCAGCTTACGGCCCAAACCATTGCGATTAAAAACAGTTTTATTCCGGGAATGTTTCTCAAACCAATGCGCTGGTTGTTGAGCGTTAAAAAAGGAATATTATATCCTATAGCGATTAGCCCGGTAAAAATCATTAGGAGTTTAGACTCAATACTCAGGTAGAGTAAGCCTAGCGGAATCAAACACAATATGGATATTAGCGTAATTGAAATGATAAGCCTGTGGTGTGAGAAAATCCATCTTACCCTTATATAGGGAGATTCCTCAGGCTTTTTTGGTTTTGCCAGTAACATGCTAAAATTGTAGAGTCCAATTGTAGCAAAAAAAATAAAGGCCAAAACATACTTGTCTGGTTGAATTTTTAAGAGATGGTAAGTAATCATCCCTTGTGCTACAGCACAGATAGCGATAAACAAATTGCTAAATAGCAAGAAATTCAATACAGAAATAAATACTTTTTTAAGCAATGTATGCAGGCGGTGGTTATGCGCGCTTTAACTCAAATATCGTTATTTCCGGTAAAATTCCAACCCTTCCAGGGTAACCCAGAAAACCGAATCCAACATTTACATATAGCTGCTGTTTATTTGCTGTATACAAGCCAGCCCACTCTTTGTAGATGTATTGAACCGGGCTCCATTGAAAATCTTTGGTTCTTACGCCAAATTGCATACCATGGGTGTGCCCGCTAAACATGGCATCAATCTGTGGATATTTTTCCAAAACTTCGGCCCTCCAATGAGATGGGTCATGAGACAAAAGCAGCTTTACAGACAAGTCATCTGTATCCTTTGTTGCAAGCTCCATTTTGCCATATCGGGGAAAACGGCCCATACCCCAGTTTTCGATACCAAGCACACCTATTTCTTCGCCATCAACCTTTATCCTTCTATTTTCATTCATCAATAAATCCCAACCCATTCTTTCATGTGTTTTGATTACATCCTGTAGGTTTCTAGCCTTTTCTGGAGACGCTTCTCTTCCAAACCGATAATCGCCATAATCATGATTTCCTAAAGTGGAATAAACGCCTAGCGGGGCTTTGACTTTGCTAAAGATATCCTGGTAATCGCGCATTTCCGTAGCCATATCGTTTACAAGGTCACCCGTAAAAAATATCAGATCAGGCTTTTCTGCCATTAATAAATCAATTCCTCCTCTTACAGCTTTTTGATTGTAGAAACTGCCCGAGTGCACATCAGATATTTGTCCAAGTTTTATTCCTTCGAATGATGCAGGTAAATTGGGTAAAACTAATGTTCGTCTTTTCACCTGATAATCGTATGCACCAGATGCAATTCCCCATGTTAAGGATGTGAGTGGTATTGCTGCAGTTACCAATCCGGCCTTAATGAGAAATTCGGACCGGCTGATTTGCGATTCCGGTGCAGACAGATTTTGGATACTTTCAATATTACTATTGTGCTTTTTTCTTCCGGTAACTTTAAGGAAGCCTCTTCGAAGATCGTCAATAAGTACAAATGGTAACAAGACTATTTTGCATGCCAGGCTTAAAAAAAAGGCTACCAGAATTATTGATCTCAAACCCAGATAGGCACTTGGTATAGTTATGAAGATTGAGATAAATACTCCGGCAATCAGAAATAAAGAGTAACCCCACCAAATACTCGTAAATAGTCTTTTGATTAGCGGTCTCCAATTTTTAAAAACAGACAAAATAGCTTTATAGCAATAGTAGTCTAATGCAAGAATAAATACAGATAAAATTATCAGCAAGGTTAATCTGCCCATTCGGTTAAATTCTAAGATTATCTAAAGTCGATATCATCATCTTCGTCTTCCATATCTGCATTAAAAAGGCTTTCAAACATGTCAGAAAATCCGAAACCTCCATCAAGGTATTTTTTATTTAACTGAGAATGTTCGGCAAGTCCATGCAGTACAAATTCCATTAACAGCAAGGTTTGGTTCTCGCTTAGTTTTGGGTGAAACTTTTTAACCAGATCATACAATCCGGTTACCCGCATCAGTTCTTTTTTGTATTTAATGGCAGTGAGGGCATCAGAAATATCCAGGGTATTGCCGTTAGTAAACCATTCGGTTACCGTATTGTAAGGATTTGCACTCTTGCTTTTTTTAGCCTTTTCAGGATCTGGAAAATACCTCGCGAAAAGAGTTTTGATTGCTTTTCCAATTAATGTATTCGCCACTTTCGCAGGTCCTTCGAGCTCACCTTCATAAACAAGTTCAATTTTTCCTGTTACCGCAGGAATGATTCCCGTTAGATCGGAAAGCCGAACGAACGTACTCTTCTCAGCATTTATAAGTGACCGGCGCTCCGCGGTACTTACTAGATTTTCATAGGCCGAAATTGTGAGCCTGGCTGAAACACCTGATTTCTGATCAATAAATTCGCTCTTCCTTGCCTCGAAAGCCACCTGCTCTACAAGGTCTTTAATTAGGCCATCAACCTCAATGGTTTTTTGTTCGTCTGTAAGCTTTGCTTCCTGAAAGGTGATCTTTCTTGAGATTCCAATAGACTTGGGGTAGTGTGTTAGTATTTGACTTTCAATCCTATCCTTAAGTGGTGTTACAATTGATCCCCGATTGGTATAATCTTCAGGATTTGCAGTAAATACAAACTGTACGTCAAGGGGTAACCTAAGCTTAAATCCACGAATTTGAATATCCTTTTCCTGCAGCATGTTAAAAAGGGCAACCTGTATTCTCGCTTGTAGATCTGGTAGCTCGTTGATGACAAAAATACTTCTGTGTGCCCTCGGAATCAAACCAAAATGTATTACGCGCTCATCATTGTATGTAAGTTTCAGTGTTGCAGCCTTAATAGGATCAACGTCACCAATCAAATCAGCAACCGTTACATCCGGCGTTGCCAACTTCTCCGTATAGCGCTCAGAACGGTGCTGCCAGCTTACGGGGGTGTTATCTCCATGAATCGAGATTTCGTGTTTTGCGAACCAGGATATTGGGTTGAGCGGATCATCAAAAATCTCGCTTCCGGTAACAAACGGTATGTATTCATCCAGCAGGTTAACCATTAATCTGGCAATCCGTGTCTTAGCCTGACCGCGCAGTCCTAGCAGCAGGATGTTGTGGCGTGATAGTATAGCAGTTTGCAATTCTGGTATAACTGTTTCATCGTAACCAAGTATTCCTTCAAAACCAGCGTCTTTATTCTGTAGCTGTTTTATCAGATTTTTTCGCAATTCATCCTTTACGGAGAATGATTTATAATTTGAAGCTTTTAGTTCTCCAAGGGTTTTTATATTGACGTGATCCATTCAACTTTATTTTTAATGTTTAGCTCTGTTTTATACCGCCTCTGTAACAACTTCCGTCATTGCGAGGTACGAAGCAATCTCAGGTAATCATTGTGATGAGATTGCTTCGTACCTAGCAATGACAGTAGAAACATAGGCATCAGCGCACTGTTTTTCTTCTGTTTTTAATGTAGTCTTCAAAAATATATTCGCCCAATCCGCTTAATGAGCTGTAAAACGCACGTCCCCCATTTATTTGGGTAAACTCCCGTACAAATTGTTGTAAATACGGGTCTTGTGCAATCATAAATGTGGTAATTGGAATATTCAGCCGCTTGCATTGAGCTGCCATATTTAAGGTTTTATTAATAACCTTTCTGTCGAGCCCCATGCTATTTTTATAATACCTTCCATTTTCTTTCAAACAGGTAGGTTTTCCATCTGTGATCATGAAGATCTGCTTGTTGTGAGTTTTTCTCCGGCGAAGCAGATCGGTAGCCAGCTCTAAACCTGCAAAAGTGTTGGTATGGTATGGTCCAACCTGCAAATACGGTAAGTCTTTTACAGTAATCGGCCATGCGTCGTTACCAAAAACAACTATGTCTAATGTATCCTTTGGATACCTGGTTTTTATCAGTTCAGCTAGGGCCATTGCCACCTTTTTTGCAGGGGTAATCCTATCCTCACCATATAAAATCATCGAGTGAGAAATGTCGATCATCAGTACAGTAGATGTTAAGGTCTTATAATCCTTCTCTTCTACTTCCAAGTCGCGTTCAGTAAGGGTAAAGTCGCCAATTCCATGGTTGATCAAGGAGTTTTGAATTGAGGCAGTCATGTCTATCTGATCCAGGCTGTCTCCAAAGTTGAACTCCCGCCTGTCAGCATTTTTCTCCTCACCAATACCAGATAAATTACTATTGTGATTTCCTTTTCCCGCTTTTTTCAGCTTCCCGAATATTTCCTCCAGGGCAGACTTCCTAATGGTTTGCTCTGTTTTTCCGGTGATGTTTAGGTCTCCGTTTGCCGGATTTTCTTTGATGTAACCTTTTTCTTTGAGGTCATCAATAAAATCGCCCATCCCATACTCGTTATTGGTAAACTTATATTTCTTATCCAGCTCATTCATCCAGGCTAGCGTTTCACCTGCATCTCCTGCTGTGTAATTTAATAGCTGCGTAAAAAGTTTAAGCAATTCTTCAAATCCACCCTTAGGCAAATCATCAGGCAGGAAATTTGAAAACTGGAACCCTCTCATATATTGAAGATAAACGAATATCGAAGGTAAAAGTTTAAGGTTTAGCGAATGTTATCCCCCTGTCAAAATAGAGGTCATTTCGGCGCTCCGTTGGCGAGTGCTTTTTCAGCTCTTTTAACGGCCAAACGTTCCCGCCATCTGGCATAAGGAGCCTTTAATACCATCTTGAGTACACTATCTAAACCACCTTTTAATGCAAGGTTAAATATACTCTGTGCTTTCCTGGTTATAGATGCGTCCCAAGCCCTAAGACTGAGGGAGAATGAACCGTCCAAATATTTCATCCAATGCCACATTCCAGTAGGCATAAATAGCGTGTCGCCATGCTCGAGAAATACTTCATAACCTTCAACACCTTCCAATGCCGGAAATTTCTTAACATCAGGATTTGCTACATCATAATCCTCCAGTGCATAAGTAGCATTTGGAATACAATAAAGTCTTTTTTTCCATTTATTGTCAAAAAGAATAATGTGTTTCCTGCCGCCAAAATGGGTATGGAACAAGTGTGGTAAATCAATGTCGTAATGCAAAAAGGTTACTGAGTTAGAACCGCCGAAAAACATTGCCGGCATGCTTTCTATAAAGCCTCCCATTAACTCTTTTGGAATCACAATGTCATCAACCAAAGCGGGAACATGCTTAAACAGGTTAAAAAAGAAAATCCTAAGTTCTGTAGGCTTGGATTTAATTAAATCCAGATAGTCTCCGAAACGCATGTTTGCTACTGATGCATTGATTGGTTTTGATGGGTCAGCCTTCGAATTGTCCATCAAACTTACCTGTACATCACCGGCTATTTCCTTTAAATAATCAGTAGTCCATTTTTCCCGTGCTGGCCATGATTTCGTTAAACCTTTTATTACAAGAGGACGACGGGCATTCAAATAGTTTTTCTTAAAATCAGCAGGGCTGATTTGCTCTACGGTATCTACCGGCTTTAAAATAAAGCTCATAATCTAGGATAAGATACGCGTGAACGACAATACGCCAATTAACTGACCTTATATAAGGCAAACATATAAAATTAACTTCATTTTAATGTGGGTCGCTATTTTGAAGGGCACGATCTGCTCTTTTGAACGCCAGGTTTTCCTTCCATGCCATATACTTTTCTCTAAAATTCGATTTCATGAAATCATCAAATTTACGCTGTACAAGAAGGTTATAAAGGCTTTTTGCTTTAACTGCCCAGGATTTATCCCATGCCCTTAAACTAATTGAAAATGAACCGTCCAGGTATTTCATCCAATGCCAATATCCAGTAGGCATAAATAAAGTGTCACCATGTTCCAAAAACGCCTCTACACCCTTAACACCTTTCAATGCCGGAAATTTATCAAAATCAGGTTGTTCTACATTATAATCTTCCAACGCGTAAGTGGCATAAGGAATCTGATATAAACGATCTTTCCATTTATTTTCAAAAAGAATTACATGTTTTTTGCCATTAAAGTGCGTGTGAAAGATATGTGCAAGGTCTATATCGTAATGCAAAAAAGTTACAGACCCTTTACCGCCAAAAAACATATTGGGGTAGCTATCCAAAAATCCTCCCATTAGATCTTTAGGTGCACGATAATCTTCCAATAGTTTTGGTGCATGTTTGATAGGGTCAAATAGGAATATTCTTAAATCAGTAGGCGTTTCTTTAATCAGGTCAACATAATCACCAAATTTCATTTCCGCAGCAGATGCGTTGATTGGCTTTGACGGATCGGCCTTCGAACTGTCATACAAAGGCACCTTTTGTTCACCTACTATATTTTTCATGTAATCAAGATTCCACTTTTCATAGGCAGGCCAATGTTTGGCCATATTTTTAATTATTAATGGTTTTCTTGGTTTAAGGTAGTTTTTTTCGAATTCTTCTTTCGAAATGTCATCCACGATATCAATTGGCGATAAATCAAACTTCATGTTAAGAAATTGTTAAACAGACAAAATTATGGAAAAACGGAAATGACAGTAAATGAACGCTCAAATATTAAAAATGTCTGACAAATGTGAAGTCTCAGAAAACCATATATTTATAACAATGATCAAATATTTTAAATTATATGTTGTGGTGCTGGTAGCCCTATTCCTGCTGTTCGGTTATAAAATGAACCCGCAACAGGCTGATGATGCCAACTGGAATGAATATTTAGGTGGTGCAGATCGAAATCATTACTCCGCTCTTAAACAGATTAACATTACCAATGTGGCGAGATTGGAGAAGGCCTGGGAATACCATTCTGGTGACTCCGGACAGGTGCAATGCAATCCTATTATAGTGGATGGGATTCTCTATGGCGTAACAGCTTCGAATCAGGTATTCGCGCTAGATGCAGCAACTGGTAGAGAGAAATGGCGGTTTGTACAACCAGGAGATGCCACTTCCAATACAAACCGCGGCGTCACCTATTGGCAAGAAGGAGAAGATAAGCGAATATTATATGGGTACGGGTCTGATCTTTGTGCCCTTAATGCAACAGATGGACAGCCTGTCCTTTCTTTCGGAACTGGCGGCAAAACAAGTTTAAAATCCGGTCTAGACAAAAAATCAGTAAATAAATATGTAGTATCCAATACCCCTGGCACATTATTCGAAAACCTAATTGTCATGCCCATTCGGGTTGGTGAAGATAACGGGGCCGCGATGGGCTATATCCAGGCTTTTGATGTTAAAACAGGTAAGCTTGCCTGGGTGTTTAAAACTATACCTGAGCGAGGACAGCCTGGCGCAGATACCTGGCCGGAAAACATCCGTAAAAATGATGAGGTCGGGGCCGCAAATAATTGGGCGGGAATGGCGATCGACAGAGAGAGGGGTATCATTTTTATCCCAACAGGATCTGCTGCATTTGATTTCTACGGAGGGAACCGATTAGGTAAAAACCTTTTTGCAAATTGTCTAATCGCCTTAAATGCACGTACAGGTAGATACATATGGCATTTTCAGATGGTGCATCACGACATCTGGGATAAAGATTTGCCTGCACCACCAAACTTGATACGTGTTAAAAAAGGCGGTAGGCTTGTTGATGCTGTGGCTCAAGTAACCAAACAGGGCTTTGTATTTATCTTTGATCGTGAAACTGGCAAACCCCTTTTCCCCATTGATGAGAAGCCCTTTCCGGCTTCGACGGTTAAGGGAGAAAAAACATGGCCAACCCAACCTGTTCCACGTTTTCCTTTAGCATTTTCCAGGCAGTCCATTACAGAAAATGAGATTAGTCATTTTGCAAAGAACCGCGCAGAATTACTGGAAACTTTTAGGAAATCAGGTAGAGGATTGTTCCAGCCTCTAAGTCTCAACAAACCGACGATTATACTGCCTGGTGCAGACGGAGGTGCAGAATGGGGAGGCGCGGCCGCAGATCCGGATGGGATCCTGTACGTAAACGCTAATGAAATGCCATGGCTGTTTAGTCTTAGTTTAACACCGCAGTCAAGTGGGGTTTCCAGCCTTAGTCCTGGTAACATTTTATACAACTCAACCTGTGTTAATTGTCATGGCAGAGAATTAAAGGGCAATCCTGCCAGCGGGTATCCTTCGCTTGTCAATATTAAAGCAAAACTTGGTCGTAACGAGATATCCCGATTAATCACTAAAGGTAAAGGAATGATGCCAGGCTTCGGCCACATTACACCCATACAAAAGCAGTCCTTTATAGATTTTCTATTTAAGGAAGAAAAAACTGAAGCATCAAGCCGTTCAGGTAAGACCGATCAGGTAGTTGTAGGCAATCCTTATAAGTTTGATGGTTATAATAAGTTTTTAGATAACGACGGCTATCCTGCTATTACACCTCCCTGGGGTACGCTAACTGCTATAAATATGAATACAGGAAAGCAAGTCTGGCAGAAAACATTAGGCGAGTTTAAGGAACTTACTGCGAAAGGAATACCGCCCACAGGAACGGAAAATTACGGCGGACCTGTAGTAACCGCGGGCGGCTTACTTTTTATTGCCGCTACAAAAGATGGGATGTTCCGAGCATTCGATAAAAAAACAGGTAAAATATTATGGGAAACGGAGCTTCCAGCAGCTGGTTTTGCTACACCAAGTACTTACCAGGTAAACGGTAAGCAATATGTAGTCATCGCCTGCGGCGGTACAAAACTTGGTACAAAAAAGGGCGATAGCTATGTAGCCTTCGCCCTAAAGTAAATTGCTACCAGAATATTCCGTAAAGTGCAACCAGGATTCCGCAAATGATCAGTGCTCCTACTGTAAAACCAGGGCTGGTTTTAAACATACCTCTATCAATCTCTAAGCCTTTAGGATTTATACCATTTTTATTCTCCATTTTACTTATAATAAACATTGCAATCACACAAATTAGAAATACAAAACCCATTCTGTCTAAAAAGGGAATTTCGTATAGCATGCTGCCATCTTTTTGCGCTGCAAGTTTAGAAAATCCGTAAGGGCTTAGCCACTCCAGGTTAGTGAATAGTGGTAGCACTTTAAAACCGACCGACAACAGGAACCCGCCAATGGTTGCGAATAATGCTGCATTTGAAGTTGTTCTTTTCCAGAAAAATCCTAGAATAAACATTGCAAATATTCCGGGTGATACGAATCCTGTATATTCTTGTATAAACTGGAAACCTCCTTTTTTATCAATTCCCAGCTGTGGTGCAATTACAATTGCTAATACCATGGCTGCAATTACAGTGATCCTTCCAATAATCACCTGCTGTTTTTCATCGGCATTTTTATCGATTACCTTTTTATATATATCGAGTGTAAAAATAGTGGCGATGCTATTTGCTTTCCCAGCCAATGAGGCAACAATTGCCGCAGTAAGTGCTGCAAAAGAAAGTCCTTTTAATCCAGCCGGCAATAAATTTAACAGCACTGGATATGCAGAGTCAGGGTTTAAGGATCCGTCTTTCAACATATCAGCCTGAAAAGTACCATAACCTTCTTTGTATAACACATAGGCTGCAATTCCTGGCAGTACTACTATCACAGGCATAAGTAATTTCAGTCCTGCGGCAAATAGTAATCCGCCCCTTGCCGTCTTCAGGTCAGCACCTAAAGCTCTTTGTGTAATGTACTGGTTGCAGCCCCAATAATTGAGGTTTACAATCCACATCCCCCCTATAAGTACTGTCAACCCTGGTAAATCCATATAATGTGGATCTTCTTTGTGAAAAATCATTTGGAGGTGATCAGCTGCTTTTTCCTTTATCAGGCTTAATCCATTGAATACACCGCTGGTGCCAAAGTGTGTCGCTACCAGCTCCAATGCCAGATAGGTGGTTGCCAACCCACCCAGTATTAGAAAAAACACCTGTATAACGTCGGTATATCCAATCACCTTCATGCCACCCAGCGTGATAATGACTGCGAATATCGAAAGGATGTACATGCAGGCAGTTGTATTAATCCCCGAAATGCTGTTAATTGCCAATGCACCTAAATATAAAATAGAAGTAAGGTTAACCACCACATATAACAATAACCAAAAAATAGCCATAATCATTGCTACAGTACTATTGTAACGCTGCCCCAAAAATTGAGGCATGGTGTAAATTTTGTTCTTAATATATACCGGGATAAAAAACACGGCCACAATTATCAAAGTTGCTGCGGCCATCCATTCGTAAGTTGCAATTGCAAGCCCCATGTTAAATCCTGAGCCGCTCATACCAATAAATTGTTCTGCAGAAATATTTGAGGCAATTAATGAGGCGCCAATGGCCCACCAGGTCAAAGAATCTTTTGCAAGAAAAAAGTCTTTGGAATTTTCTTTTTGAGCTTGTTTTTTGCGGTACACCATCCAGCCATAAATAGCTACAATCAGAAAATATACCAAGAAAACGACGTAATCGTAAGTGCTTAAAGTGTTCATGAGTTTGTATTGGTTACTTAAAGGTAATAAACCAATAACAAAACTGATGAGAATTGACGATTAAAATCTAGTGCACTATTTTACCCTCACGTAGCCGGCTGTATACCCGTCATTGAAATTATCGCCCAGCGTTAATTCATCATTCTTTACATTTGCTATTAAACCTATTTTGGGCGAGTCGGATCTAGGATCAAAGCGGACGGCATTTTCATCCTCGCCTGTATAAATACTCTTTATTCTGATGATGTCATAAGTTCCCTGAGTATCCGGATCGTTATTAATGTAGCGAACATATTTTCCGTCACTTTTAAATTCAATCATGTTAGCTACTTTCGCATTAGCGGGGTCATATTTTCCGGCAAAGCCTCCGCTGCTGCCTGTGTATTTCCACTTGCCAATTATCTTAACTTTTAAAGAAGGCTCAACCGTTTGCGTCTTACATCTTGAAAAGGTAAGTAATACCAAGACCCCCAGGAAAACCGTTAATATTTTATTCATCTGTCAAGTTTATATTTATTAAACGGATAAAAAAAGCAGAACGTTACATTACGCGTTAATCTTTTCAACGTTTAAATCGTCATACTTATAAATGTAACAAACATAAGTCCTTATGAAAACATCGATCAGGGTTATCCTTTTCTTTATATTAGTTGTCTCGGGCGCAGTTTTGTTTACTGCTTTTCAGGAAGATCAGAATATAGCTAAGTTAAATTTTCCTTATAAAAGTGCAGGACTGACGGAGCGTCAGGCCGCAGCCCATTTGCTTAGCAGGTTTACCTATGGAGCAAAATCAGGTGATGTTGATGCGGTTGTTAAAGAAGGAATGGAACGTTGGTTTTCAAAACAACTCGAAGGGAAGAACGATGATAGAGATTTAGAATCAATGCTACAGCCTTATTCGGATATCAATTTAACGAACGCTGAAGTAGAAGATAAATATCCCCGACAAGCTAAAATTTTGCGTCTGGCTATCAAAGACGGTGCAATAAATAAAGATTCTGTCAATAAAGGTGACCAAAAAGCTTATCGAAAAGCCTTGCAGGACTATCGTGAGTTGAAGGGTTACGGACAAGAGCAAGATCTTATCAGGCAATTTATTAATCAGAAAATGCTGCGTGCTGCCTATACCAATAATCAGTTGCATGAATTGCTTACCGATTTCTGGTTTAATCACTTCAATGTTTCACTAACTAAAAATCAATGTGCGGCTTATGTACCTGCATTTGAGCGTGACGTTATCCGTCCAAATGTTACAGGAAATTTTGCTGATTTGGTAATGGCCACTGCAAAGTCGCCTGCCATGCTCATTTATCTGGATAACTTTACCAGTGCCGGACAACCTGTTGCTCCGGTGGATATGGAAGGCATGCAAATGTCAGCGCTAAAAAAAATAAAGCCGGTTAAGAAGCAGGGGGGCGGATTAAATGAAAATTACGCGCGCGAAGTAATGGAACTCCATACCCTTGGTGTTGATGGTGGTTATACACAAAGTGACGTAACCCAAGCGGCAAGAGTGCTAACTGGTTGGACAGTTGCTCCAATTGGTGAAGACGGCAGCTATGGTGCAGCTTATAAAAAAGTAATAGAAAAAATTGGAGAAGAAAATTTAGAAAAGAGGGGTTTCAAAAGGGATGGAGACTTTCTTTTTGTACCTACCCGTCATGATAATCAGGAGAAGACAGTATTAGGAAAGATGTTTGCCGCAAACGGAGGCTACCAGGAAGGGGTAGACCTTTTAAATATGCTGTCTCACCATCCTTCAGCGGCCAAATTTATTTCAAAAAAGCTTGCTACCCGTTTTGTAAACGATCAGCCTGATCCTAGGTTAGTTGATAAAATGGCGAAAACGTTTTTACGAACAGATGGAGATATAAAACAAGTATTAATTACTATGGTATCAGCACCAGAGTTTTGGTCGGCAAGCGCAATAAGGGAAAAAACGAAATCTCCTTTTGAGTTAGCAATCAGTGCCGTGCGGGGTCTTGATGCTCAGGTTACCCAACCTTATCAACTTTACAACTGGATCAATAAGATGGGACAAAAAATGTACTATTATCAGGCACCAACCGGTTTTCCCGATAGGGGACAATACTGGATCAATACTGGCGCTTTATTGAACCGTATGAATTTTGGTTTGGCCCTGGCATCTCAACGCATTCCAGGGATTAAAATTAATTTGCTAGCACTTAATGCCAATCATGAACCTGAAAGTGCAGAGGCAGCTTTAGCAACTTATAGCAAACTCGTAATGCCTGAGCGTGATTTATCTAAAACACTTGAACGACTGAAACCTATGCTAAACGATCCGGAGCTAACAGCAAAGGTCGCAAAAGCTGCAGAAAAAGTACCTGCTCCTCAGTCGTCCATGCAAAGTACAATGGGCACCGAAGAGATGACAAGGACCCCTTTAAAAAAGACTGTGACTGCCGCTGCAACTTCAGTTAACAACAGCATGTTGGCTCAGGTTGTCGGCGTAATTATAGGGTCTCCAGAATTTCAGCGTAAGTAAGATTTAAAAATATTATCATGACTTCAAGAAGAGGATTTATTAAAGGTGGTGGTTTAGCACTGTTTGGTATTGGATTGGGTGGCATTCCTGGCTTTTTAGCTGATGCTGTTGCCGGTACCAAAGCCCCCGGCCTATTTAAGCGTAAGAAAATAATGGTTTGTATTTTTCAACGTGGCGCCATGGATGGGCTAATGGCTGTAACACCTTTCACAGATGAGTACCTGAAAGCTGCAAGGCCGACATTGTTTATGTCAGCCGCTAAAGATTCATCTGTTAAGCCATTAATTGATCTGGACGGTAAATTCGGGCTGCACCCTTCTATGTCTGCTTTTGAGTCTGTATTTAGAGACAAAAGAATGGCAGTCGTTCATGGTATAGGTTCACCTAATTCTACACGGTCGCATTTTGATGCCCAGGATTATATGGAGTCTGGCACTCCATTTAAAAAAGGAACTGAAAGCGGTTGGTTAAACCGCGCGGTCGGTTTACTTGGACACGAGGCGGCTACTCCTTTTCAGGGTGTTAGTTTAACATCTTCTCTGCCGCGCTCCTTTTATGGAAACAATGCTGCGGTTGCCATAAATAACCTGCAGGATTTCAATATTCAAATGAAGGGTAACCCTTCAATAGTAAATCGAACCGCAAAAAGCTTTGAAGATTTATATGATCAAACTTCTTCTAATCTACTCAAGGAAACGGGGAAGGAGAGCTTTGATGCCATTAAGATGCTGCAGAAAACAGATGTCAAAAATTATAAACCTGAAAATAATGCTGTCTATCCAAATACAGCTCTTGGAAATTCATTGAAGCAAATTGCCCAGCTTGTCAAGATGGATGTTGGAATGGAGGTTGCTTTTACAGAATCAGGAGGTTGGGATACACATTTTAACCAGGGAAAAGAAACAGGTATTTTTGCGCGCAATGTGAACGATCTTAGTGAAAGCATTATGGCATTTTGGACTGATATGGGAACTTTACAGGATGATGTGACTGTAATGACCATGACGGAGTTCGGCCGTACAGTTAAACAGAATGGTACAGGTGGCACAGATCACGGAAGGGCATCATGTAACTTTATTTTGGGAAATGGTGTTAACGGTGGCCTGGTTCATGGCTTGGTTAACCCTCTTTCTGTAGAAAATCTTGAAGACGGAAGAGATTTGGCCGTGACAACAGATTTCCGAGCCGTATTTAGTGAGGTGGCAGACAAACACCTTAGCATCAGTAATGACAAAATATTATTTCCGGAATGGACGGGTAAGAAGATTGGTGTAATGAGTTAGTCTACCTTGTTACTTTTGCCGTCCGCATATATTTAGAGAACCTAAGAGGGAAGAAGCGTTTGAACCAAACTCCTTTTACTTCTTTTCCTCCTATGTAAACTTCCTCTTTTTTTGCTTCAATTGCAGAGACAATTTTTTCAGCGCATTCCCTAACCGGCATGCCATTGTCTTGCGCACTATCCATTGTACCCTGCGGACTTCCATCACCCGTCACTGCATTGATGGAAACATTTGTCTTTATAAAACCCGGGCAAATAATTGTAATCGCAATATTTTTATCAAATAGCTCTGAACGTATTGAGTCAAAGTAACCATGAAGCGCATGTTTGGAAGCTGCATAGCTTGACCGTAACCGCGTTCCAAATTTCCCGACCAGGCTGCTGATACATACAATTTGTCCGCCGCCATTTGCAATCATTGCTGGTAGCACCGCCTTGCTTAGTAATACTGTACCCCAGTAGTTCACTTTCATAATGCGCTGTTCAGTTTCAAACTCAGTATCTAGTGCAAGTGCACGCTGACTAATTCCTCCACAATTAATAAGCAGGTCAATTCTTCCAAATATCCGAAGAGCGTCTGCGGCCTTATTCATTAAGGAATCCGTTTCAGATAAGTCTAGTGGCAGTACATGTATGTTCATGATTACTTTGGCCGCCATTTTAACGCGATATAACTCCTCCCTGTTTCTGGAGGAAATGATCAGTTTTGCACCTTTATTGCTGTAAGTATATACTAACGCTTCGCCTATTCCCGATGATGCACCGGTTATCCAAATTACTTTACTATTTGTGCTCATTAGCTATGGTCTTCAGCTGTTAAGAAAAACTCCGATGCAATATAATCTGCAAATAACTTTCCGTCAGCACTTAGTTTTAAAAATCCGTTATCATTTAACAGCCAGTCGCGCGCTATAAAAGATTTGCTTGTTTTCATAGTGTCATCTAGGAAAAATTTCCCAAACTCCTGTTCTATTTTACTCAGTTCAGCGCCCCACATTGTTCTAAGCGTGGTCATTATATATTCATTAAAGCGATCATACAAATTAAGTTCTTCAATAGTTTCCGGGAGCTTTCCATCATCCAGGATGCTTAGGTAGCTTGCGTTATTGGCTATGTTAAGGTATCTGGTATCCCCGCTAAAACCGTGTGCAGAGGGTCCTATACCCAGATAAGGAACGCCCCTCCAATAGTTGGTATTGTGAACGGCATATTGGCCCGGTTTACTAAAATTGGAAATCTCGTAATGCTCAAAGCCACCTTCTTTTAGCTTATCAATTAGGGTGATGAACTGAGCAGCACTTTGTTCATCATTTAAAGGCACATCTTTTCCCCTTTTTATTGCGCTGGCTAATGCTGTACGTGGCTCTACGGTTAGAGAATAGGCGGAAATATGTGGAGTTGCAAATTCAATGGCTTTATTTATATTTTCCAGCCATTTACGGTCTGTCAGTAACGGATAGCCGTATATCAGGTCTATGCTTAGATTTTCAAAGCCGGCATCCTGACTTCTTTTGATACACGTTTCGGCTTCTGCTGCATTGTGTGCACGGTTCATCCAAATTAGATCTTCTTCAAAAAAAGACTGAATGCCTATGCTGAAACGATTGACAGGTAACTGTCTTAGCTCGGCAATTTTCTTTGCATTCAGGTCGTCTGGGTTGGCCTCAATAGTGATCTCGGCGTTCGAAGAAACAGAGAAATTTTTTGTGATCACTCCAAAGATCTTTTCGAAATGTTTAGCCGGCAATACAGAGGGCGTTCCCCCGCCAAAATATATTGTACCTACCTGATCTGTTATTCTATCTTTCTTTTTCTCTAGCTCATAACAGATTGCATTAGTCATTTCATCTACATACTTTAGCGAAGTACTAAAATGAAAATCACAATAAGTGCAAGCTTTTTTACAGAATGGAATATGAACATAGATACCCGACATCCGGCAAAGGTAACTAAACCTGTGGAATGTGCTTATCCTGTTTTCTGAAAACCCCTGAGGAACAACTGTGGAAACTTTGAGTAAACTAAGGCTTTGATTCAGGTCCGGGTCAGGTTATGTTCAGGTCCGGTTCAGGTTACCATCGCCTTTGGCCGAACATAACCTGAACCGGACCTGAGGAGGATCTGAACCAAACCTGAACCAAAGACTGTCTTTATACCTTCGTTATATTATTTATGCACCTGAGCGTTAGCATGCTTGATGAACATCAAGTGGATTTGCAGTGCCTTCATTACTGCTTATCATTTCCTTAAACCCAGTTGTTGCCAGATTTTTTCTTTATAGGAATCGCCTACGGGCAAATATACTTTATTGATCACAATACGTCCCCTTTCTATAAAATCGATATGATCCTTATTAATGATGAATGACTTATGTATCCGTATGAAATTCTCCGATAGTAAAATTTCTTCAATGTTTTTCATACGTTCAAGAGATAATATCTTCCCACTTGATGTATGAATTGTAATATAATCGCCTAAGCCTTCAATATACAATATGGTGTTGAGTGATACTTTCTGAATGCGATGTTCTGTTTTAACGAAGATATATGCTAACGGTTGAGGTTTCTTTAAACCCGATAGACCTCTCTCCGCATGTATGCGTGCGGCCACTTTACTAACCGAAATCAAAAAACGGTCCAGTGTAATGGGCTTTAACAAATAATCTGCAGCATCATGAGCAAAACCATCTATAGCATATTCACTATAAGCCGTGGTCAAAATCACTTTAGTTGCCGTATTTTTGATGATTTTCATCAGTTCTAAACCAGTTAGTTCTGGCATCTGTATGTCCAGAAAAAGTAGGTCAACTTCATGCAAATTGATATAGTCGAGCGCTTCCATTGCTGATGTACTCTTAAGCAGCAACTTAAGTCCCGCTGTTTTCTGCACATAATCTGCAAGAAGTTTTACAGCCGGAAATTCGTCGTCCACTACAATGCATGAGATGTAACCGCTTGCCTTCATTGTAAGCTTAAATCTACTATAAATTTGTTATCACTTTGTTCAATTATTAACGTGTGCTTGTTAGGATAAAGCAGAGCCAACCGTTTGCGCACGTTATCAATGCCGATGCCGCCCATTGCATACTTAGTTTTCAATCCTATCTCGTTTATGCACCTAAGCCATACTGTATTTTCGCCGGAACTTTCGATACTAATTTCCAGCCACTCATGTTCAAACGAAATGGCCCCATGTTTAAAGGCGTTTTCAATAAAGGGGATCAGCAACAAAGGGGCTAGTTTAACATTGTCATTACTGGTGTAAGAAAAATTAATTTTACAAGGTACCTCGAAACGTAACTGCTCCAGCGCAATGTACTTTTCTAAATAATAAACTTCTTTATCCAGTGTAATTGCTTCGCTTGAATCATATAGCATGTACCTGAGTAGTTCCGACAAACCTGAGATGGCGGGGAGCGATTGTTCCGATTTGTGGTATACCATTGAGTAGATATTGTTGAGGTTATTAAACAGGAAATGAGGATTGATCTGCGATCTTAAAAATGATAGTTCTGATAACCTGTTCTGGATAACCATTTCACGTTCCTGTAATTCTTTGAACTGTGAGAAGCGAACAAAATAGAAAACCATAGCAAAGACAACATAAAATGCATTGTAAAGTACCTGGCTTCTAAAAAACCTCGACAAGCGTAGTGACTCTGCTGATAACCATTGAGCACCCAAATAGTCGATTACAAAACAAACTATAAACGCAACTGTAAGCGTAAGCAACAAAAAGATGTATTTATGCTTTGGATAAAGTCGGTGAAGTGCAATATAGGATGTTATGGTAAATAGGAAGGATAGCAGCAAGTCTGCGGCAAGGCTGATGATTCGCTTGTCATAACTTCTTTCATCTACCAGGCTAAACTTGCCATAATAAAGATCAGGCAGATACATTCCCAGGTGTATCAGGGCATAAAATACGAGAAAGGCAACCCCCAATAAACCCGGTTTCATTTTCATTATCCAAAACTAAGCTATTTAATAAAAAACAAACCTTGATTTTCTCGGCGTTGAACGAGGAGTTTCGCGTGTTCACCGATTATGCTCTTTGCGTAATGCTCGTAAAAGTAGTTTAGCTCAAAATATAACAGGTGAGGACATGAAAAATTACTTTTTAATACTAATGCTTTTAAGCTCCGCAACACTGCATGCGCAAGTAAATGAAAACGCGCGGGATTCTGTAAAGAAAGACACGATAACGAGTGAAAAGTTGCTTAAAGAAGTTAGCATCAGCACCAGGAAAAAAACCATCGAACGTAAGATTGACCGTACTGTTGTAAATGTTTCGGCCTTTGTAACCGCAGCCGGAACTGATGCACTCGATCTGCTTGGCAGATTGCCGGGGCTTAGGGTGGCCGATGACGGCAACATAAACCTGTTGGGCAAATCTGCTACAATTTATGTAGATGGCAAGCTTACCTATTTGTCAGGCAATGATCTCGCCGCTTATCTAAAATCATTACCAACCGATCTTTTAGATAAAATAGAGCTTATGCCAAATCCTCCGGCAAAGTATGATGCCGCAGGACGCGGCGGGATCATAAATATCATCACTAAGAAAAATAGACAGCAGGGTTATAATGCGGGCATTTCACTGAACGCAGGAAGCGGGGTATACCGAAAAATTAATGGTTCTCTGAATATGGGATACCGGGTTGGCAAACTTAACTTGTTTGCCAATTCGGGTGCGGGTAGTCCTAAAGATTTCGAGAATTCCTCAGTAATCAGACGTTTTTTGAATACAAATGAAATTCCTTCAGCTATCTTAAAACAGGAAAGTCAAATTGCCTACGTTCGCAGTACCGGCAACCTAAAGCTTGGAATAGACTACTATTTGGACAAAAAAACAACTATAGGTGTAATTTTTAATTCCAGCAGTAATTCAGTTAAAGAAAATGGAGACAATCAAAACATGATGTTGAATAACGCTTACCAGTTGGACTCAACCATCTTTTCAACCAATAGTTCTAATAATAAATTCCACAGTAAACTCCTCAACCTGAATGTGGTGCATCTGTTTGATTCGTTAGGGAGGGAAATAAGTATTGATTTAGATTATGGTAAGTATTATACCCAGGTGGAACAGGTTTTTGGCAACCAGACTTTTTCGCCGATCGGACAGCAATTAACCAGCGAAAGGATCAGAGGCGCTCTTCCCAGGAACATTAACATATATTCTGCTAAAGCAGACCTTTCAGTGCCATTAAAAAACGGGATTAAATTTAATGGAGGACTAAAGCTCAGTAAGGTTCATACGGAAAATATTGCTCGTTACTATATAGGACAAGCGAATGCAGAAGCTCCAGATTACAGCCGTACGAACAATTTTCTTTATAATGAAACCATAGGCGCCGGCTACCTGGAAGGTTACAAAGAGCTTGGTCGGTTTGGTATTAAAGCGGGTATTCGGGCAGAACATACACAATCTATTGGACATCAGTTGGGCAATCCACTTGCGGCAGATTCCTCATTTAACAAGACTTACTTGAACGCATTTCCAACATTATTTCTATCCTTCAAGCCAGATTCCAATAACGTTAATCAATTTTATTTCAATTATGGCAGGCGGATCGGTCGCCCAGGTTACGACATGCTCAATCCCTTTCTCTCCCTTGTTCAACGCTACAATCAGGTTGCCGGAAATCCATTTTTGAAACCTGATTTTACCCATAACTTTGAGTTAACGCATGTATTCAAAGAGCAATTAAATACTGTTATATATTACTCCAGCCTCACGAATATCAGTAGTCAGGTAATCCGTCCGGTTGGTGATGTATACTTTAGGAGGCCTGAAAACACTGGCGATTTGCATATCGCCGGGGCAATGATCACTTACAACAAAGACATCTTCAAATGGTGGAATGGAGATTTTTCAATCAATCCTGAACGGATTCATATGAACGTTCTTCTGGATGGTAATCGGGTAGATACTACATTTTACTCCAGTTCATTCAATTGTTTTAACCGTATCACTATTAGTAAAGCCATTAGTGCTGAACTGGTTTTGAACTGGGGTGGGCGGTCATTTTCTGGTCAGAACACAACTAATGGCATCGCAGCAGTACGCGCTGGGATTAAACAACAATTATTTAAAGGTAATGGTACAATTGGTATCAGCGGGAGTGACTTATTTTACTCCGCAATCACCAGGGGCAGGATTTTGAATGTTGCCGGTTCAGATGCTACTTACAAAAGCCGTAAAGACAGCAGGTCTATAATGTTTTCGTTCAGTTACAGGTTTAGTAAAAATTCGCAGGGAAATAAAAATTTGAGAGACCGAAACGGGGTGAGGGATGAACAGAGTAGGGTAACAACCAATCCCTAACTATAATTTAGGTTTTCGTTTTTTTCAGTAAATTACGTTCCATAACCATGATCATGACCAACACTAAAATCTTACTTTACCTGCTACTATTCCTTGGCCTTGCTGATGCGGCCGAATTAACGGCACAAACAGCACAGGTAGCAAAACTGCCAACCAAGTGGACTAAGGCCGCGATGGAATCAGTTTTGCCGTTTCCTGAATACCCGAGACCGCAATTGCAACGGGAAGATTGGCTGTGTTTAAATGGTAAGTGGGACTATATAGGAGGAAAGCAGGTTCTTAACGCACTGAACCCTGCTAAACCAATTGCCTTTAATGGTAAGAGCGAAAAAATATTAGTGCCCTATTGTCCTGAATCTGTTATCTCAGGCATACAACGGGACCTGGAAATCAATATGTGGTATCAGCGAACATTAGAAATACCTGCATCTTGGAACAACAAGGATGTAGTGCTACATTTCGATGCGGTAGATCACGACGCCACCATATTTGTGAACGGACAAAAGGCCGGTACGCATGCTGGAGGTTATGATGCTTTCAGTCTAAACATAACTGCATTATTGAAGAAGGGTGTGAATACATTAACTGTGGCGGCACATGATCCAAACGATGGCAGAACACCATCAGGTAAGAATGGCCCGCGAGGCGATTATACCTTTACATCCGGTATCTGGCAAACGGTATGGATAGAACCGGTAAGCAAGAATTATATCAAGGACATTCGATTGCTTCCGGATTTGTTTAATAACCGTTTGAAGGTTATAGTAAAAGCGGAGGCAGGGCAAGTGACTGCCGTTGCATTAGATGGGAAGAAAGTTGTTGCCCAGGCAAAAGGTACTGCCGGAGCGGAATTTTTTATTCCAATCCAAAATCCAAAGCTCTGGTCGCCAGATGAGCCTTTCTTGTACGATTTAAAACTCAGCTTAACTGATAAAAACGGTAAGGTTACTGATGAAGTTACCAGTTATTTTGGTATGCGTGACATTAAGCTGGGTAAGATAAATGGCGTAGTGAGACCGTTGCTGAATAATAAGTTTGAAATGCAGGTGGGTTTGCTGGACCAAGGTTACTGGCCCGACGGAATTTTAACTGCACCTACAGATGAAGCTTTGAAATACGATGTAGAGTTTAGCAAAAAAGCTGGTTATAATCTGATTAGAAAACACATGAAGACTGAGCCTAAACGGTTTTACTATTGGGCAGATAAGTTAGGGATTCTGGTTTGGCAGGATATGCCTGCTATTTGGTACCAGCATGAGGACACCGCTAAAGTAAGGTCTGCATTTCGTAAAGAGTTAAAAGCTATAATGGATGATAACTATAATTCTCCTTCCATTATTGCCTGGGTTCCATTCAATGAAAACTGGGGCGCATTTGATGTAAAAGAAATTACAGACTGGGTTAAGAAGTATGATCCTTCCAGGTTAGTAAATGGAAATTCCGGATTTAATAACAATCCTGGCTACCAAAAAGCGTACGGAGATCCGGGAAATGGAGATTTTGTCGATACGCACATATACATCGGCCCAAACGACGCATCTAAGCCTGATGATATGCGGGCAGCTTCCCTGGGAGAGTTTGGAGGCGTAGGGCTGTTTGTTAGAGGACACATGTGGCCGGTAGAAAACAATGCGTACGGATATGAACCAACAAAAGCCAGGCTGACGGATAAGTATGTACTTCTGATGGATCAGGTAGAACAACTTATGAAGTATAAAGGATTAAGTGTTTCAATATATACTCAAACCACAGATGTTGAGCATGAAGTTAATGGAGTACTGACTTATGACCGGGGTTATGAGAAAATGGACGTGGACCGAATCCGTGAAGTTAACCGCGCTGTGATCGAGGCAGGAAGAAAAATTAATTAATAAAAAAGGGAGATGTAGTAACATCTCCCTTTTCAATTTCCTTTAGATAGAAATTACATTTTTGTAGTACTATCCATAGCAGCTGTATCTGTCATAGTAGTATCCATAGGCGCCATTGTTGTGTCACCTGTTACCATTGTGGTATCAACCATTGTAGTGTCAGTGCCATCAGTCTTTTTTTCTGAACTACAAGCAGCAACTGTTAAAGAGATTGCCAGGGCTAAAAAGCCAAATTTAAATGCATTTTTCATAATAATTTTGTTAGATCTTGGTTAAGTTTCAGTTGTTAATACAAATTTGTAGTTAAAGTAACCCGTATAATATCAAAAGAAGCATTCTCATAGGTTGTGATGGTAACAGCGCTGTTGTTTTCTTTTCCTTTCCATAAAAAATATCTAATATTTGTGTCTATATGAGTATTTCTATCAAATCTCTCTGTTTAATATTGTTAAATATCTTTTTCATTGAATTTATTAGCACTGCAAATGTCACAGATACATTGGTAACAGTACTAATTGACATCAATAAGAAAACACAGACAATTGAAAATTTTGGCTCTTCAGGCTGCTGGTTTTCAGAAGGAATTGGAAAATACTGGCCCAAAGAAAAGAAAGATAAGATTGCCGATTTGCTGTTCAGCAAAAAGTTTGATAGAAATGGTAAACCTGAAGGAATTGGTTTGTCTGCCTGGCGATTTAATATTGGTGCGGGTACGATGGAACAGGGAGACAGCAGCGGCATACGTGACTTTCGGAAGCGATCTGATTCTTTCCTTAACCCGGATGGCACATATGATTGGACAAAACAGGTAGGACAACGCTTCTTTTTGCAGAAAGCGAAAGACTATGGAGTAGAAACTTTAATCGGTTTTAGCAATTCCCCACCGGTACAGTTTACTAAAAACGGACTCGGATTTAAAACTGAGAAGGATTATAAGTCAAACCTCAAAGACGATTCATATCCTGCATATGCAAAATTTCTGGCCACTGTAGTGAAGAAATTTGATCAAATGGGGTTACATTTCAGCTACCTGAGCCCTGTAAATGAGCCCCAGTGGGATTGGTCTCACAAGTACAAAGAAGCTAGTCAGGAAGGGAGCCCATGGCGCAATGAAGAAATTTACCACATAGCCAAAGAGCTTAACGCTGCGCTGGAATCTGATAAGTTAACCACTAAAATTTTGTTAACTGAAGCTGGACAGTTAACCTACTTATATGGAGATTCTGGTCCCACATCACATCAAATTCAAACTTTTTTCGATCCAAAGAGCGCTATGTTCGTTGGTAATTTCAAACAAGTTCCTAAACTGATTGCCGGCCATAGTTATTTCAGCGAAGCAAATAATGATATGCTAAAAAGCGTTCGGACAAAGCTTGCGGCAGCGGTAAAATCTCATGGCATACACTACTGGCAATCTGAATACTCCATGCTTGCCGATGGTTTCAGGGAAAATTCAAAGGCGCCAAGAAGTGCAATGGATTGTGCATTATTTTTGTCTAAGGTAATCCACGCTGATTTAACAATTGGAAATGCCACTGCCTGGCAATTTTGGAATGCCTACGAGCCTGGCAGAGCGAATATAAACACACGTTATTACCTGATCGCTTTGCAGCCAAATCCGGATTTTAAAGATGGGGAATTTGTAGTGACAAAAAACCTTTGGGCTTTGGGTCATTACAGCAGGTTTATCCGCCCGGGAATGACGAGGGTGAACGCAAGAACAGATAATTCAGATCTATTGCTTTCGGCCTTTGTAGATAAAAGCAACAAAATTGTAATTGTAGCCACTAATTACGGAACTAGAGCAATAAATACAAAGTTTGACTTGGGTAATAAAACAAGAAAATACAGGTCAGTTCAACGTTACCTCACGTCATCCAATGAAGAAGATAATATGAAGCCGGAAATAATATTAACTCTGGATAAACCGGTCGAATTGCCTGCGCGTTCAATATCTACATTCGTTCTTAATTGATTTTTGAGTCCCCAGTTGCAGATTTGTAATCTATTTCTTAATCACGAAACTAATTGAATCAGGTACCGAAACACCGCTAATGCCTTCTGCGTTGTAAATTACCGTGTACTTGCCAGGCTTTGTGATTTGATATGATTTACGTAAATCTACGCTGCTGCTTAGACTATCCAGTGCCTTAATCTTTAAGTAGCTATTAGCAGGAGGCGGCATTACGCGTTTTGCCATAGCCCCTTGGTAATTTACATCACTACCCGTCTCATCTCTAATGTCAAGGTATTTGCTCATTGGTGGCTCAAAAGGAGTATGCCATTTGCAGAATTGCTGAACATTAGATGCTCGGTTATATATCGTGAATATCATGATCAGAGAATCATCAATTTTGTACTCAGGGTTCATTTTCATTAAGCCTGTTAATTTAGTTGTAGACAAGGTATCAGTTTTTACAACAGAATCAGTTTTCAATGCGGAGCTTTCAGTGCCTGTTTTGCCTGTACTGCAAGCTGATAAAACTAAAGTCACGGCAGATAAAAATAGGATTAGATTTTTCATCCTACAAAGATAGCGATACCCTCAAGTAATCATGTATGGGTATTGTCATGGCTTATAAATAACGTATTTTTAAAGAAATTAATGCTTCATCATGAAATGGATTTTTACCATATTTTTTTCGTTTTTATTTTATAGCCTGCAGGCACAGATCGCTACAGTATCACGGGCAGCAAACCTTCGGTCAAATGCAAGTGGCAAATCCGAAATATTAGAAAAACTTAAGATTGGTGACACTTTGTTACTTGTAAACCCTAATAAAAAGGCCGGCTATTATCAGGTAAGTTCTTTAAACAGTGGCCTACAAGGCTGGGTTTACGCTTCGTTGATTAAGCATGCCACGATAAAGATTAACCAAGATATTTCCGATAAAAATTTGGCGCAAGATGCCGGATTAGTTGACATTAGGGTAATCGATGTTGGGCAAGGGTTATGTATCGTGATAAAGCTACCAGGTAATAAATATGTAATCTACGATGCAGGTGGTGATAACTCCAGTAAGAGCCATACACTTGAACAAATAAGAAAGTCCATAGCAGGTACCACGGTAGATTTGATGGTGCTCAGCCATATGGATGCAGATCATATTGCTGCCGCTGATGAAGTTATTGATGCTTTTAAGGTGAAAAAGCTTTTATGGGGAGGCTATGAAAAATCGATGACAGGCGAGCCAAAACCTACGCAAGCCTACAATCAAGTTGTTCATGCCATCTCCAGGCATCCGGAAATGGAAAATGTTAACTTAAATGTCCTTGACAGCACCATCACTCCAGGCAATAGTTTTGTACTTGGAGGCGCAACATTTACCTTTTTGTGCGGTTTTGGAAAGCCACTTCCAGAGTGGCAACTGGACCGGTCAGAAAAACTAAATTCGGTTAGCATAGTCATGAAAGTTGAATACGGAGGAAATTCTGTGCTCATTTGCGGTGATGCCGTTGGCAGGCACCGGGAGGAAACCGAAGTTAATGCCATAATAGCTACAGAAGCTTTTATGGTAAAAAAGGCTTCAAAATACTTGCCGTCAACTGTACTTGTGGCACCGCATCATGGCGCTAATAATGGCAGTTCACGCACGTTTGTAAATATGGTAAAACCAAAATCAGTCATTTTTTCAGCAGGATCAGGCTATCGGCACCCCACCACGAGAACTGCAAACGAATATCTGAGAGTTGTAGCTATTAGTTCTATCTTCAGGACCGATCTGGGCGACTATGAAGGAGGGGAAGAGTGGGCTTTGGGGACGAAGGGCAGCCTTACAAAACCGTATAAGGATATTTACGGCGATGATAATGTGCAAATCCAGCTTAGAGCTAACGGTACTTATAGGGTGTTTTATGTTAAATAATTACCAAAAACTGTGGCTAAACATAAAAACATGGCAAGCTCATCCTTCTTCAATTAGCCTCGCATGCCAGTTATATAAAGTATGACGTATATCTGTCTAAAACACTTTAAAGATTTTTTTTTAGTGGTAATTAGATTACGAAATGGGGCAGAATCAGCATAGCGTATAAAAATTGAGCCCAGCACTCTCCAATGCCAGGCTCAACCCTCAAAAAATTATTCATTATTAGTTTAACTAACGTCAAAAATTGCCCGACAGATTAACGGATATTTTGTAATTACATTTGACTGACCATCTGAAAGATAGTTCCAACAAACTTTATCTAAAAGATTATTATTCTCAAAATTTATTTAGACGTTATAGAATAGGTAAATTTAACTTTAGTTATGGCCGGTAAAAATAAATCAAAGGTGCAGAATAGCGCAGCCCTTAAAGCCCTACAACAGGAAAAAGCACTCAAAATACGTTTTACCCAGAGGATTAAAGCACTACTGGAACTTTATGGGGGATCAGAACTTTTGACTAAAATTCCTGCAATTTATATTGACAAGCTTTTCTCTTTGCGATACACTGTGCTTAAAGTAAAGCCCGCTTCGGGCCAGATAATTGAAAAGGCCAATATTGTGAAATTTAATAAGCTAATGAACCTTTTAATAGAGAATGAGTTCATTGAATTAGACAATGGCAATTTGGTGCCCTTAAGCTGGTATGCTACAGAAGTTCTAACGTTGATTGACGCCATGACACAAATTAAGCCCGAGGATGCAGAATTTGAAACCATAGCGAAACATTTCTTGCCTTACTTTCCTGATACAGAAATCTACAATGCAATACAAGACAAACTCATCAGTATAATTACAGATACAACAAGATTTTTAAGTGATTTTAATAAAGAAATTTTTCGGGTGACTTTGGATGAGGCAGCTGTGTTCAATAGGTTCTGTCCACAGAATGACTTACTAATTCATGCGTTCAAACCAGAACCTGTGAAGTTGGTTTTGAATGGTGAAAAGCATTCCGCAATACAGTTGGGGTGGGTAGACCACAACCTTAAATGGAAAATGCTGAAAGTAAAAGCTTCAGCTTTAGGTTTTAAAGTTGATGGCCTTGATATCCCACTTGATGTTTTTGTCCAAAATCACGCCTTGATGCGATTAAAGGAAAGGATCAATATTATCCCGGGGGTAATCCATGAAATATTGATGCGTACTTTCGGAGAAAAATCCATTAACCATGTTTGGCAGGAGGGTAAAAGTCTTGTTGAATTTAGGGTTTCAGATGAAAAAGTGGGGTACCTGATTGTTAAACTCCACAGTAACAAATTGGTAGTTCACACTTTTCTTTTTTTAACGAACGACCAAACTCCTGAGGGTGAGAAGCTAAGAAGGCTTCTTGAAATAGAAAGGGCGGATAAGAAATACTTGCAAATAGACAACCTTACTGATTTTAATGCTTATCACATTTATAATAATGAGAAATTAAGCCAACTATTCAAGGATGCCGGCTGCGGTTCACTTCTAAAACTTTCGCACCTTAAAGAGTTTTCTGAGACACAGGTGAGTGATAAAAATTCAGACTCAATAGAACGGTACCTGGCTGACGCGCCATACTTTATTAAAAAACTGGAGTAATTAGTCTTCAACAAACCTGAAAGGTTATGCTATTTGTTTACTGAATGTCCGAAAAATTATTACTCCCGCAAGTAATAATAGAATGGCAGAAGCTATGAGTGAAATTTTATCGCCGACTATGTAAGATGCAGGTTCAAATCTAAATTCAATGTTATGCGTGCCTGAAGGTAATTTTGCTGCCCTTAACAGGTAATTCGCCCGGATGTACGGGATTTTATCTCCGTCTACATAGGCATTCCATCCTTGCGTATACCAAATTTCTGAAAACACGGCAAGTGCAGGGCTTGCACTGCTGTAGCTATAAGTTAATTTGTCGGGATGATAACTATCCAATTTAATAGTGTTTGTGCCCACTGCAGTGTTGGTTATGCCGGTTAAAGTATTTCTAAAACTTTCATCAACAACGGCTATTTCTTGAGGCTTAAAATTAGAAATGGCGCTCATTTCCTCGTCTGCACCCTTAACATAGTTTATTTCACTTACGAACCATGCATTGCCCAATGCAGTAGAACGCCGGATTACTTTAGGAGCAGGAGATGTACTGTCTGCAACGATAAAGTATTTTGTGTTCAGCATGTCAAGCACGGGCTGGTTCAACTTGCCTTCAAACTGATTACTCATCAATTCGTCATAGCGCTGCAACCGCGCTGAGTGTCTGCCTCCAATGGACTTATGAAAGTAAGATGGAGATGCGTCAAAAAATGGATTGGATTTAGTTAAATCAAGTACACGGTAGTCTAAAGCCGGATCGGCCATTATTTCCTGATCTGCAGTTGTAGGCTGAAAATGTTGAGCGAGCTGCGATTTGTCGTAAAAATTATCATCATTCAGATAGCGTCGGTCTACTCCCCACATATCTATCAAAATGGCCGTACCGAGGATTAGAAATGCAATGTTAGGCCTTAGCTTCCCCTGCAGTAAGAACCAAAGGGTTGCAAATCCAATGATTACAAACACCAAAGAACGGAAAGTATCTGCTCGTGCAAATGCAATGCGGTCAGCAACCAGTCCGTCACCAATTGCCTGTGCTATTGTGGCATTATTTTCAAATGCCTCAGTTAAGGCTTTCAAAATGTCATAATGCATTGCCGATTTAAAACTGAAGAATAATGTTGGCGCAATAAGCAAAATTACAAGCAAACCTGCAGTAATGCCGAATGACCAAAATAATTTCTTTTTGAGGTCCTTTCGCCTGTCCCTCTCATCCAATAGTTCTTTCACAGCAAGGAAACCCAGAAGAGGGACTAGAAAGGCGGGTATGGCCAATGCGAAATCTACTGACCGGAATTTATTGTACATCGGAAAGTGATCGAAAAAGAGATCTGAAACCAGCGGGAAGTTCTTGCCAAACGATAGAAAAATGAAGAGAAAAGAGGTGCTTACAATCCACCATTTAAAGCGATTGTTAACAATGAAAAGCCCTAGAATAAACAAGAATATCACTGTTGCCCCAAAATACCATGAGCCAACTGTGCTAGGCTTATCTCCCCAGTAAGGGCGCAGAAATGATCCCTGTGTGAACTGGTTGATCTGTGACAGTAGTGGTTGGAGTTGATCTTGCGGAATACCATTATTTGAAAGAGCCTTTGTAACCTCAGTTTCACCCTCTGGAAAGCGATCTGATGAAGCACCACCATAAAGATTAGGTACGAGGAAGGTAGCAATCTCGCCGACGCCCTGGCTGTACTGGTATGCGTAATCACGATCCAAACCAGTATTTGATTCGTTTGGTTTCTTTGAAAGATTAGATTTTCCACGAATGGTTTCCTGTCCATATTCCCAGGTTGACCACAACGACCCAGCGTTAATGGCCAAAGCTAATACTGTTGCTCCGATTAAATATCCGATTGCTTTAAAGAATGGCTTAGCTTGTTTGTTGCTAATGGCATGATAAAGTTCAATTAACATAAAAATGAGCAAGATCATAAATAGATAGTAGGTCATTTGAATGTGATTTGTTCTTATCTCCAGAGCAAGAAAAAATGCGGTAAGTAAACTTCCGGGTAATAAATATTTGCCTCCCCTCAATGTATATAAGATTGAACCCAATATCGGTGCGAAGAAAGCCATCGCCATCGCATGATTGGCATGACCAGCCAGGATATAAATGAAGTTATAAGAACTGAATGCAAAAGCAATAGCACCGGCCGCTGCCAGCCATGGTTGCAATTTTAATACGCTAAGCAAAAAATAGGAACCCAGTAGGAAGCAGAGGATGATATCAATAGGATCAGGGAATACCGTCTTAAGGAAAGAAATGACATAGGTGGTGATATTGCCGGGATATTTAGCCCAGATTTGGAATGCCGGCATTCCGCCATACATAGAATTGGTCCAAAGGGGCGCCGTGCCCGTGGCCCCCTTTACATCCATGATTTCTTTGGACATTGCCTTTGCTTCTACAACATCGCTTTGGTATAAGACGCGACCGAGGATAGCCGGTTTAAAATAAACAAAACAAAGGGCAATAAATGTTGCTATAATAAAAACATGCTGTTTATTGGATTTAAACCACTTCTTCATACGGTAAAATTAATAAAATTGCAATGAAGTTTGTGAACCGACTTTCTGATGTAAAACTGCTCGATTAAGACAGCCTGGCAATAGTAAGTACACGTGCCGAAGGTATCGGGACAAGTTATGAGGAGTCATTAAGACTTTTTCATCGTTTTTATTGTGTTAAGATTAACATAATCCTCATATTTCCGGCTTGGTTTGGCTTGTACCTTTCAGCGGAAATTATACAACATCATAGCGGTCAAATATGGTTAGAAAGTGAAATGGGAAAAGGGTCTACATTTTATTTTAATTTGCCTGTAAATGCATAAGGCTTAGCAAGCTTCTTAGTTTTTAGGTAGTTTTGCATTAATGACCACGAGGATTGCCTTATTATTTATTGTTTTACTTACGCTGTATTCCTCAAACAATAGTTTTGGACAGTTGGTTGATGCTCAAAAATCTGATTCATTGAGGGCTGCCCGGTTTACTTACAGGCAAAAGCTGTATAGGGATTCTATCAATTTACGGCGGGAATTTGTTACCGATTCCATCATGAGACATACCTGGCTTTTTCCAGACTCACTGCTGAATAAGCATATGATTATGGATAGCATTATTAAGGCGAATACGGTTGGACGCTCGGATTTAATTAATCGCTATAAAGATTTTGTCTCAGCACTCAGAAGTAAATACCGTTTTGGGAAACCTTTGCCAAAGGGGCAGATTTGGGTACTTGGGGTAGTGTGTACACTTCTGTTGCTATTCGCCATATTAAAAGTTTCTTTTGGGCGGCAACTTCAAACAATTATCCAATCCTTTTTCAGTAACCGCGTGCTGAACAATTTAAATAAAGAAGATAATTTATTCACCTCCTGGCCTTTTTTACTTCTTTTTGTGCAGTTTGGCTTTACAGTAGGAATGTTTTTTTACCTGCTTTCGCAGTATTACCATCTTTCTTTTTCTGGAAGCGGGGTACAGTTTTACCTGAGCATATCAACACTAATTGTTGTACTCTACGTTTTAAAGATAGTGGTATTGCGTTTAATTGGCCAGCTGTTTAACATTCAAAAACCAGTTAACGAATATGTTACCATATTATATTTAAGTTATTTTAACCTTTCTTTACTGTTTATTCCGCTCGTTGTTGCTTTCGCTTTATCACCCATAAAATACGCTCCATTTTATATTGCACTGTCATACGTGGTTTTGGGTACTATTTTTGCGTTTCAATTGATCCGCGCGGGGATAAATATTTTGTCAAACAATCGATTTTCAAAAGTCTATTTGTTTTTGTACTTTTGTGCCCTCGAAATTTGCCCTATTTTGATTTTAATCAGGGCGATAGGATTATAACGCTGTAATTTGTAAAATGCAAGAAATGCTAGAAGATAGGATGCGTAAGGTGAAGAGTATTTTGGTTACACTACCAAAGCCGGAAACAGAGAAATCTCCTTATTTTGATTTGGCAAAAAAGTACAACCTGAAAATCGATTTCAGATCTTTCATACACGTAGAGGGTGTTCCTGCCAGGGATTTCAGAAAAGGGAAAATCACACTTAGTGAATTTACTGCTGTAGTTTTTACAAGCAGAAATGCAGTTGATCATTTTTTCAGGATTTGTGAGGAAATGAGGTATGAAGTTCCCGCCGACCTCAAATACTTTTGTATATCTGAATCAACGGCATTATACCTTCAAAAGTATATTCAGTATCGTAAACGAAAAATATTTTTTGGAAAGCAAACGGCAGCCGATTTAGCGGAAGTGCTTAAAAAGCATGCTGCAGAAAAATTTCTTTACCCTTGTTCGGACGTAGCTACAGAAGATACCATGAACTTCCTCCAAAAGAATGGCTATGATTTCACTCCAGCGGTTTTATTCAAGACAGTCGTTTCAGACCTTTCAGACCTGGCTGAAGTTTTTTACGATGTAATTGCCTTTTTCAGTCCATCAAGTATACAATCGCTATTTACTAATTTTTCAGATTTTAAACAAAACAACACGCGGATAGCTGCTTTCGGATTAAATACCCATAAGGCAGTTAAAGATGCTGGTTTAGTGGTAGATATAGCCGCGCCATCGCCTGAAGCCCCTTCAATGATCATGGCCCTGGAGAATTACATCAAGAAATCTAACAAGTAATCCACATTTTTAATGTGAATAATTTTTAATATCGTTCAAAATTGATAAAATTGTTACTAAATTGCTTGTCGAAAACTATGAGAAACTTTTACATATTAGGCTTTTTAGTTACTGCTGCATTGCTTTCCAGCTGTAAGGGAGGGGGACAAGGTGAACTCGTTGGCGTTTATAACAAGCCATTCCGTAACAACAGAATACCTCTTGGCATGGTGTACATACCACCTGGACGGACTTTAATAGGGATTTCTGACGAAGATATTAATAGCAACCAAACTGCTCCAAGTGCAATGACTTCGTTCAGTGCATTCTTTATGGATCAAACCGAGATCTCAAATGCTGAATACAGGCAGTTTGTAAATTGGGTTAGGGATTCTATTGCAGTAACGACTTTAGGAGCTACTACAGCACCAAACTTTTTCAAGACTCCAAAAACTACTGGAGAGGAAGCGGCATCCGCTACTGGTGCAAACAGGAATATTGACTGGAAAAAAGTTGGTAACGGGCGTTTATTGTGGAGCAATAAAAACGGTGGATTTGGTAGCAAGCTTACTGACATGTACTACAGTGGCGCCGATGCAATTCCAGGTAGAAATGAGATTGATGTAAGGAGGTTGCGTTATGCTTATAGCTACGTTAACTCCGACCTTGCTGCAGAAGGCAGAAAAGACCCATCTAAGAAAAGACAAGACTTTATTGTAACCTATACCGATTTGCCTGACCCTAGTAATCCTAACCATCATCCATCAGTAGCCGTTTATCCGGATACTTTGGTTTGGAAAGTAGATTATTCGTATTCGCAGAACGATCCAATGGTGAAGACCTATTTTAACCACCCTTCGTATGATGACTATCCTGTAGTAGGGGTGAGTTGGGAGCAGGCTTCTGCTTTTTGCGTATGGCGTACGAGATTTTATGAAGCTGTGGCAGTGCAGCGCAAGCTACCCTTGAATTCACGGCCGGAATATTCATTACCAAGTGATGCCCAATTTGAATATGCAGCCAGAGGTGGGAATGTGAAAACTAAATATCCATGGGGTGGGCCTTACGTTCGTAATACTAAGGGTTGCATGCAAGCTAACTTCAAAGTTGGCCGTGGTAACTACTCTGATGATGGCGGTCTGTACACCGTTAATGTGAAATCTTATTTCCCAAATGATTACGGGCTGTATAATATGGCAGGTAACGTAGCGGAATGGACTATAACCGCATATAACCAGTCGGCGGCACCTATGTTACTCGATTTTAACCCTAACTTTACTTATGTAGCAAAAACTACCGACAGCAAATACATGAAACGTAAAGTTGTTAGAGGTGGTTCGTGGAAAGATATAGGATTTTTCCTTCAAAATGCAGTTGGTACTTACGAGTATCAGGACCAGGCCCGGTCTTATATTGGTTTCAGGTGTGTCTCTTCATACCCTGGAACAGATATCACTTACAAAAACTAAAGAAAAACATAATAATCATCTACCCCTTATTTATTCTGTTATGGCAGCAAAAAGAAAATTTGATTGGTTACACGTAGCAATATCCTGGGGAGCCAGTATTGTTATTTTGGGAGCCTTATTTAAGATATTACATATTGGTGGATCTTTTGGCAATTACGCTATTGGTGCCGGTTTAGGTGTTGAAGCCTTTTTATTCTTTTTAACAGGACTGAGACAACCAGAGCAGGAGTTGCCATGGGAAAGGGTATATCCAGAACTTGATCCGGCATATACTGGTGATTTACCAAAAGCGAGTGTAAGACCAGTAGCAGTTGAATCTGGCTTTTCATCTACTGCCGCACTGGATAAAATGTTGACCGATGCTAAGATCGGTCCCGAATTAATTGAAAGCCTTGGAACTGGCCTTCGTACTTTCGGTGACAAAGTTGCTTCGATAGCTAATGTAGCTGATGCATCAGTTGCTACCTCGGAGTTTGCCGGAAAAGTTAAAGGCGCATCTGCAAGTTTTGATAACTTAAGCAATGCATTTGCCAAGGCAACCGCCCAACTCTCTGAAATGGGCGAAAGCAATACTGGTGCTATTGCTTATCACGACCAGGTAAATGCGCTTGCTAAAAATCTTTCTGCCTTAAATGCAGTATATGAACTTGAGCTTCAGGATTCAAGTGCACATTTAAAGTCAATGAATAAGTTCTATCAAAACCTTTCATTGACAATGAATAACTTTAATGAATCTATGGAAGATTCAAAGCAGTTTAAAGAAGAAGTGGGTAAGCTAGCCAAGAATTTGTCTTCATTGAACGCTATTTATGGCAATATGCTTTCGGCTATGAACCAGCCACGTGTATAATTGGTAATCAATTATTAATTAAACAAAGGAGACCTATTTAAATGGCCGGAGGAAAAGAGACAACGAGGCAGAAGATGATCAATATCATGTATTTGGTATTGTTAGCGATGCTTGCCTTAAATGTGTCAGACACAATATTAAATGCCTTTAAGAATATTAACGACAGCTTGGTAAGTTCCAAAACCAACGTTAATACAAGTATTGAGCAGTTATTCACATCATTTCAAAATACGAAATTGAAAGATGAGCCCGCACGGGCACAGCCTATTTGGGAAAAAGCGAATAAAGCGAAAGCTTATGCGGACGATCTGAATAGTTATGTCCAAAAGCTAAAAGATCAGTTTGCAACTGCAGGTGATGGAATAGACGAGGAGACTGGTGATTTGAAACGCCGGGATAATATGGACATCGCTCAGGGCATCATGATTAATCAAAAGGAAGGTTCTAAGCTTAAAAACCAAATTAACGACACCCGCAAGAAACTTATTGAGTTACTTGATGAAAAAGACCGTTCAAGTGTAACCTTTACGCTTGAAGCTAAAGATGTTGCGAAAAGTGTTAATGGAAGCAAGAAATGGGAAGACGTTAATTTTGGTGAGGGCACACCATTAACAGCTGCCAACACTATTTTGAGTAAAATCCAGTCGGATGTAAAAAATGCTGAGGCAGAGATTGTAAAGAAATTATTCGGTAACATGGATAAGTCGCTGGTTAACTTAGACCAGTTTGCTGCCGTTGCTGTAGCACCCAGTTCATACGTAATACAAGGTCAGCCCTACACCGCACAGGTATTCCTGACTGCAAGCGATTCACGATCTGTACCACAAATTACAGTAGGAGGCAGTCGCCTGGCAGTCAAAGAAGGTAAAGGTACTTATACAGGTGGCACCAGCAGTGTTGGTGTATTTACCTGGAGAGGATCTGTAAAGGTTGTTCAGACAGATGGGCAAGTAAAGGAATATTTAACTCCGGTTCAAACTTACCAGGTTGCTAAGCCCTCTTCTACTGTTTCTCCAGATAAGATGAATGTTATTTATGCAGGTATTCCTAACCCTTTTTCAGTCTCTGCTGCAGGATTTCCACTAGAAAGTGTAAATGCTTCGATTGATGGTGGTACAATTTCAGGAGGTGGCGGAAAGTACATGGTAAACGTTGGTGGAAACCAAGTTGGGAAGACTTTGAGCATAAGGGTGAGTTCTAATGCAGGAGGAAAATCTCTTGATTTGGGCGCACAACAGTTTAGGGTTAAAGCATTGCCTACGCCTAAGCCATATGTAAAAGGAAAATCTGGAGGTAGCGTACCATTAGAATTTATTGAGAGTGCAGGTGTAATGGACACTCAACTGGAAGATTTTGTATTTGATGTTAAATTTCGCGTCATTCGATTTGCTGTTACTTTTATTAACCCGCGTTCTGACGCAGTGACTTTGCAAAACAGCGGCGCTGCATTTAGTACCCAGGTTAAAGGAGCCTTAAATTCGCTTAAACCAAATGCTACAGTTATTTTTAAGGATATTGTTTGTGAAGGACCAGATGGAAGACAGAAGGTGCTGGATGGAATTACATTTTTAGCTAAATAGATTATGAAGACTATTATTGGCATTTTCTTGTTTACGATGATTAGTTTTGGTGCTTTTGCTCAAAACCCGATCACTCCGGTTAAAGCGGATTCGGTTAAGAAAACGAAAATTAAAACCCCTCCTAAGGATGGGTTTACAGTTAGAGCTGATATCGACAGCAATGTAATGGTGCCGTTTGCAGACGTGAGAGAGGAGGATGTATTTTATGCCAAAAGAATTTGGCGTGAGGTGGATCTTAGAGATACTATTAATTCAGTGTTGCGCGCCGAAGGGGCCAAGCTGATTGATGTAATTCTAGAAGCGGTTGCTAATGAAGAGCTAACTGTCTACTCTAATAAGGATACCACGGCAGGTAAATTACTGGAAGATAATGACTCATTTAAAATTGCCCTCACTGCGCAACAAGCGTTGGCTAGCGCAAGGGGCTTAACTGAAGGTATTGCAGATTCAACATCTGGAAAAATAGCTGATCCTACATTACGTAAGCTTCGTTCAGAGGAGTTTGGAAAGTACCGCATTAAGGAAGACTGGATTTTGGACACGAAAAGGTCAATATTCGAACCACGTATTGTTGGTATAGCACCAATGAAAATGGTAGAAGGTAACTGGCAGCCTGTGTTCTGGATTTATTATACCGACGCAAGAGAAATGTTAAGTAAAAAACGAATGGTAAATCCAGGTAATGATGCTTCAACACTGACTTTTGATGATTTTTTTGTAAGAAGATTGTTTTCAAGTTACGTGGTTAAACAAACCAATCCGGGTAATAAGAATATTGTGGAAATACTAGGGCTGACTGATCCAAAAGATATACGTAAACTACAGGAATCTGAAAGTATTAAGAAGTCGCTTGCTGATTTTGAGCAAGGACTCTGGGAATACTAAGTGTGGTTTCGGTTAAAATTAAAGCCCTGATGTTATGCATCGGGGCTTTTTAGTGATTCAAAATAGTTAAGGAGCGTTTTTACTTGCGATTTATTTAACAACGTCGCAAGTTCAGCCTCTGTGGCCTCCCTTATTTTTTTAACAGATTTAAATTGTCTTAATAATTTATCGGCTGTTGTTTTCCCTATCCCCTGAATTTCTTCCAGTTCGGTTTTGAGGGTACCCTGGTCGCGTTTTTTTCTGTGGAAAGTAATGCCAAACCGGTGTGCCTCGTCTCTAAGCTGCTGTATCACTTTTAATGTCTCTGATTTTTTATCAAGATATAGGGGATATGAATCTCCGGGATAGTACAGTTCTTCCAACCGTTTTGCTATACCTATAACAGTTACCCTATGTTCAATGCCTAATTTTTTTAAACTAGTCATGGCAGAAGACAGCTGTCCCTTGCCGCCGTCAATAATGATCAATTGAGGTAATGTATCTTCTTCTTCGAGCATGCGCTTATATCGTCTGTATACGGCCTCCTCCATCGTGGCAAAGTCATTAGGCCCTTCAACAGTTTTCACATTGAAATGCCTGTAATCTTTTTTAGAGGGCTTGGCATCTTTGAACACGACAATGGCTGAAACGGGATATTTACCCTGAAAGTTTGAGTTATCAAAGCATTCGATATGTTTCGGTAATTGGGTTAACCGCAAGTCTTTCTGCATTGTGCTAAGGATGCGGTCTGTTCGAAGATCGGGGTTTAGTTGTTCATACTGATTCAATTTTTCCTTTTTGAAAAACAAGACGTTTTTTTGACTTAATTCAAGAAGTTTCTTTTTCTCACCGAGTTTGGGAACGATAAATTTTAGGCTTTCATCAGACAGTGATATATCAAAAGGAACAATTATTTCTTTTGATGTGCTATTAAATTTTGTGCGGAATTCAGTTATGGCAATGGTAAGCAGTTCTTCGTCACTTTCATCAAGACGTTTCTTAATTTCGATTGTTTGGGTTTGGATTATGCTTCCATTCATTACTTTGAGGTAGTTAACAAAGGCATATCGTTCATCTGATGCTATGCTCACTACATCTATGTTTGTGATGGCGCTGTTTACTACTGTAGACTTACTTTGATATTTTTCCAGCACCGTCAGCTTACGCTGGTATTGATGAGCATATTCAAAATTAAGTTGATCAACTGCATTTTTGATTGTTTGCTTAACATTACGAATGACATTCCCGATTTTTCCATTTAGAATATCTTTGATCTCCTCAATGTTATTATCGTAATCTTGTTCAGATTGGTAAGCCTGACACGGACCTTTACAGTTACCAATCTGGTATTCCAGGCAAACCTTAAATTTACCGTCTGCAATATTTTTTTGTGTAAGAGGCAGGTTACAGGTGCGTAAGGTGTAGGTCTCCTTTATTAGATCTAATATAGTATGCATCATTCCCACTGAGGCATAGGGCCCAAAATATGTTGAGCCATCTTTGACTAAGTTTCTGGTCCAGAAAACTCTTGGAAATGATTCCTTTTTTATGATGATCCAAGGATAGGTTTTATCATCTTTTAACATGATGTTATACCTCGGCTGGTGTTTCTTGATTAAGCTGTTTTCAAGTAACCAAGCATCTATTTCGGTATCGACAATTGTGAACGAAATTTTCCGTATGCGTGAAACCAGCACTCTGGTTTTCCCGTTCATTTGATTGTCTTTATTAAAATATGAACCTACACGGTTTCTGAGGTCTTTTGCCTTCCCTATGTAAATTAACTGACCCTCATTATCCCAATATTGGTAAACACCAGGTTTATGAGGAATATCGGCCAATGCCTTTTTAGAATCGAAAGCACTCATCTGAGAAATTTGTATATGACTAAAAGCCTAACTTTTCGTCCAGTTCAGTTTTTTGTTCCTGCTGCTGGTATTGATTGCAATCGTAAGTAATAGATACACCATTTTTTGGCGGTTCAAAATCAGCTTTTGAAATCTTTAATTTGGGATTTGCATACACCCTCTTCATGAAACCTGCGAATATGGGAAGTGCTGTTGTCGCCCCATCGCCCTGCGCGGTACTGGTAAAGTGAAATGCTCTGTCTTCACATCCTGTCCATACACCTGCGACTAATTGGGGACTAATGCCCATGAACCAACCGTCGGAATTATTTTGCGTAGTACCGGTTTTACCGCCGATTGGCGTCTTAACACCATATTTGCTGGATAGCCTCCATCCTGTGCCGCTGGTTATGACGCCGCGAAGCATTCGTGTCATTACGTACGCAACCTCCTCATTCATAGCAGGTACAGGAATAGCCTTTTCAGTATGAAGTACTACACCATTCTTGTCTTCAATTCTTAAAATATAGGTTGGTTTAGTCCAGATACCTCTATTAGCAAATACACTGTAAGCGCCTACCATGTCAAAGACTGAAGCGTCAAAAGATCCAAGTGCGATTGATGGATAAGCTGGAACATCGCTGGATATCCCCATTTTTTTCGCTAATGTTGATACTGCTGTAGGACCCACCTGCTTCATCAAATATGCTGCAATATAATTTTGAGATAGGGCCAGCCCTTTTTGCAGCGTTAGATATCCGGGAACGGTTCCGGAAGAACGTGGTGTCCATGGCTCGCTGCCCGGAACTTCTATAGTAACAGGCTCATTAAGTACAGTGAAGCATGGGGAGTAGCCGTTTTCAACTGCAACAGCATAGGTAAACGGCTTAGCAGTGGAGCCTACCTGCCTGGTTCCCATTTTTACCTGATCATATTTAAAGTGCTCATAATTAATACCCCCCACCCAAGCTTTTACAAATCCCGTTTGAGGATCCATCGCCATCATCGCATTTCGGAGAAGCATTTTATAGTACTTCACGGAATCAATAGGCTTCATTAGCGTATCTATATTTCCTTTCCAGGTAAAAATACTCAATTTAGCAGGTGTGTTGAAATCAGTTTTAATTTCCTCATCCGACTTTCCTTCAAGCTGCAAGGCTTTATATCTGTCTGATCTTTTAACCCCTTGTTCGATCTGCATTTCCTTTCCTTTAAAAGGGTTACGACCTTTCCAACTATTGATGAATGACATTTGAAGCGTACGCATGTATTCTTTTTGAGCCTCTTCGGCGTAAAGTTGCATGTCGTAATTAATGGTAGTAATGATGCGGAGTCCGTCACGGTCCAGATCATAAGGAGTACCATCCGGTTTGGTGATTGAGCGCTCTTCAAAAATTTTACGAATGTCATTCTTTAAAACTGCGCGAAAATAAGGGGCAATGCCGTCGTTTACAGTGGCAGCACTGAAAACTAAACCAAGCGGGTTAAGTTGTTCAGTTTGATATTCCTGCTCTGTAAGTAGTTCGGCTTTTACCATTAAGCCCATAATTGTATTACGCCGGGCCAGCGCCCGCTCTGGATTACGCGTTGGAGAATAGCGAGTTATGCCCTTTAGTATGCCAATCAATGTGGCTGCCTGGCTTACAGTAAGTTTATCTGGCGTAGTATTAAAATATACGCGGGCTGCAGATTTTATTCCATATGCCTGGTTTCCGAAATCAACCGTATTCAAGTACATGACAATAATCTCTTCTTTAGTATAATTGCGCTCAAGTTTTACAGCGATAACCCATTCCTTGAATTTTTGTAGAACACGTTTGAAAAAATTCTTTTCACGCGCCTCATCTGAAAATAAATTAAAAGCTAGTTGTTGGGTAATGGTACTACCACCCTGTTTTTTTCCGATAATATTATAAAAAAAGATGGTAAAGGTTCTCTTAAAATCGATGCCAGAATGCTCATTGAAGCGGATGTCTTCAGTAGCAATGAGCGCATTCAATACATTTTTAGAGATTTCAGGATAGGTAACATTGGATCGGTTCTGAACAAAATAGGTGCCCAGGATGCGCCCGTCATCTGTGACAATCTCCGATGCCTGATTGCTTTTGGGATGTTCTATATCTCTGAATGAAGGTAGGGGACCGAAAAGTTCATAACCTATCATCACTATAAAAAGAGCAAAAATGGCGATGGCACCAATCAGTAGTTTCCACAACGTTAAGTTATATCTGGTAATATCTTGCTGTGAAAGTGGTTTGTTCATCGTTAATAATTATTTTTATAAAACTCGAAATACTTGACTAGCAAAGCGGCGCTAGTTAGCTTGTCAAAGTTTTCTTTGCTAATGATAAAACTAGTATAAATGTTTGCGGGTACTTTCATTATTTGCTTAAGCTGGGGAGTAATACCCCCGGCATAGTTTTTAACATCATCAAAACTAATAAAGTTCCCCACAAAAATCAGCTGGTCATTGTCAAATTCTTTTAGTTGATGGCGGAGGTTGCTGCCGGTATAATTTCCTCTGTTGAATTGCCCGATCCCGAAACGCGAAGAACTTAAGGTTAATGACGCATCTGCCACATGAATTACATAATAATAATTTCCAGATGGGGCATTGGTAAAAGTGCCGTCGGTTTTTATTCCGGGCGGCGTAATCGCTACGGTTGATTGAGGAATTGATGGCAAGGCAACCGGAGGAATATTTGCGACTAATGGCGGAGTAATGGTATTTTGAATAACGGGGAGAGCGGCAGTTAGTGGTTTGTTTGCGACCTGCGAAGGAAAATTTAGTCCGGTAAATGGAGGTTCATTTGGATCGAAGTCAACCAAGGCTATCTTTCTTTTTTTGAACGCCTCAAGGTTGAGGTTGATGTAATTCAAATGGTCCTTAGTAAGGGGTGTAATCAGTTGATCATCAGGATAAGAATTAACGACCTTATTAAATGCGTTAATTAAACTGTCGACAGGATATGACCTTCCAATAGCTATCGATCTTAAGTAGGATAGTTGGGCGGAAAGGTAATTGCCACCAGCTTTTTCTGACTCATTAACACTTTCAATCACGTCGCCAAATTGCTTTTTTTGGTATTGATCGAAAATTAAATTGTAATGCCTGTTCACCAATAATTCAGCTTCTGATTGTCTAAGTGAGAATGAAGGGTCTGTAATGGTTTTGGCATATACTGAACTAGGGAACTGCTTCAAAACTTTACTTCTGTATTCATCGGCACTCTTCAAATCCCTTGTCTTATTAATCAGATACAAGCTGTAATAGGTTGCCTCAAGGTGATTATTGTTGGGAAACCGGCTTAGCAATGTTAGGTAAGTTTTTTCAGCCTCTGCCGGATCGTTTAGTTCCTGAAGGTAATAACTGGCTATCTCGTAATAAGCATCACTAATTTTTTGATTGGAAAGTTTAACAAGTTCGGCGGTTACAGGCAAGTTTGCTGAATACGTTTCAATTAGTGCCTGCTTGTCACCTGTATTCATCTGCATGGAATCAGCTGTTGTTGATGTAGTGATAGCAGCTGCTATATCCTGAACAGTTGCCTGCGCTGAGGACCGTATACTTTGCCGCCAATTGGTTTCCAGTTTCCTGTTGCCCCATTTTTTTCTGAAATCGGAAAAGCCAAGGCTGATTGCAGATGAATTACTAAAGTAAAAAGAACTTAGTGGAGTTTGAACTCGGCCGGCTCCAGACTGGTAATTATATTCAATAGGTGGCCCATTATTTACACTTTGTTTATATGCTGGCAAATTGGGATTAACTAGACGCTGGATACTTGCTGCCTGTTCTTGTAGGGGGAGTTTGGCAATTGCCTGAAGAGAATCTTCTATCGAAATGATTTGATAGCGTTGCGTTAGGTACTGGAGATTTTGAGTTTTCTTTAAAATGAGGTCGTAACCAGGATAGTTTTTGGGAAGAATAGCCACTGTACTATCGTAATACGATTTCGCTTTAAGATAATCTTTAAGAACTTTAAAATTCAGATCTGCAACCTTAAGATAAGCAAGGCCCTTTTGATACTGGTTTTTCGCACTGATTTTGATGGCGGAAAGATAATTGTTCTGCGCTTCCAAATTTGAACCTTCTTCAGCAAGACGTTCGGCAATTTGAAAATACACCTGATCACTATAGTCCTGGTTCTTATCGTCTTTTAGTAAGCCAAGAAGTTGCCCCCTTGCATCTATTGTTTTGTCTGAGGCGCTTCTCAACCTGATTTGATTAATTTTGGCATTGAAATACATCTCAAAAGGAGCACTACTTTTTTCTACTTTCTTATACTGAATTAATGCCTCCGGAATATTCTGTTGTTTTTCATACAATTGAGCAAGAACATATGTCCATCTGATTTTGTCGGACTGCTGATTACTTGCTTTGATGGCATCTTTGAGGTAAGAAATAGCTGCCCCATCATTATTATGATAAATACTCATTTGAGCCATCGTAGCAAATGGCTCAGCGAGGTTTGGTCCTGGTTTTAACGCTGGAAGATTGTTTTCTAGACTATCCAGCACAATGTTGGCTGCGCTAATTAGGCTGATTTGCATCAAACTTCTAGCTTGCCAGTTTAATGCTTCGATATGACTTTTTGAATTGTTTCGAAAAGCTTTAGCTGCATAATCCAGATATTCAGATGCTGTAAAGTAATTGCCGTTGTAGAAATGAGCTTTTCCCAAGAGAATGTATGCATCATCTACGTAATTGCTGAAATTCTTCTCAAGTATAATTAACTGGGCCTTTTTAATGATCTCATCCATGGCCTTAATGTTTAAAGACATGCTCAGTTGCGTTTTGTCTACATCGGGGCCGATATAAACAGGCAGCACCTGATTGTAGTTGTCTTTAAAAGTCTGGTTAAGTTCTGATTGATGGTTATTTAATGAAAGGTTTGCATTATATATGTAATTGTAGCGTGCTGTAAGATTTTGCATACTGCGACTTGTTGCTGTATCTTTTTGAGAACTACATGCAACTAACATACTACAGCACAAACTAAATAGTATCAATTTTAAGATATAGATGTTAGGGGTTTTCAAAAATAGTGTTTAGGTTAGCTTCTAAAATACAAATATAAATAAATAGAGCGGTGCTATGGACGACAAAAAGAAGGAAGTAAACAATTTTGCCAAATACTCTTCGATTAGTTTTCAGATGCTGGCCACTATCGGTGTTTTTGCTTTTTGTGGATACAAGCTAGACGAATATCAACATGCGAAGCAACCAATCTTCACTGCAATATTCAGTTTAGCGGGGGTAATTATTTCTCTTTATCAAGTGATCAAGCAATTGAATAAAAATACGGATTGACTAAAAGGTGAACGCAATTCTTTAGTTTTGTAAAAAATAAAGAGTTTGAGCCTGCTTCGTTTCACTTTATATTACCTGTTATTTACATTACTCCTGGGAGGAGTGATATTGGCGCTAGAAAGTGGTTTTTCTGATTTACAGATTTTGGCGGACAAGTTTTGGATAATCTTTGGATTTATTGCTGGTATAACATTTATTGCATATATACTTGCTGATTTTGGGATGAAAAAAAATCCTGAAATGGGGGTTATGGCAATTATGGGGTCGATTGCTGTTAAAATGCTTTTTTCTATGGCTTTCGTGCTGATTTACAGCATTAAAAGTGAACAGAAAGGACTTGTGTTTGTGCTCGACTTTTTTTCTTTATATTTATTGTTCTCCTTCTTTGAAATATACTGTTTGTTACGTAACTTGCGCCACCAAAATAAATAGTAAAAATCTGCGACTAAATGGATTGTAGCCACGTTTTTGAGTTTAAAGTTAATAGGTTAATTGTTGTTTTTACGCTTTTCTTGGCGTTTTTTTCCTTTTCAGGAGCGTTTGCACAAGCTGATACAGCACATGTAACTGAGGAGGCTCACTTGGATGGCGCAAAGAAGAAATTTGACATCGGAAAATTTGCCCTGCATCACATTGCAGATTCACATAGCTGGCATGTAATTGGCGAAACTTATATTCCCCTTCCGGTTATTCTTTATACATCAAATGGTTTTGTAAATTTTAGCTCAAGTGATTTTCATCATGATGATGATGCGAAGATCGTGGTAGAGCGTAAAGGTCTTCGTTTCGTAAAGTTGCATGAAAAAATTTATTATGCATCCCAGGTTGCGAATGCTCACGGACAATATGTGGAACTTGATGAAAAACATCATGCATCCAATGCGCGCCCCCTTGATGTATCTCTGACTAAAAATGCGTGCACACTATTTCTTTCAATAATTGTAATTCTTGCAGTGTTCTTAAATGTAGCAAAAGGATACAGGATTCGCAAGGGGAAGTCTCCAAAGGGTTTACAATCCTGGATGGAGCCAATTATTTTATTTGTTCGTGACGATATTGCAAAGCCCAATTTAGGTCATAAGTATGAGCGGTTCATGCCATATTTGCTTACAGTATTTTTCTTTATCTGGTTCAATAATATGCTGGGATTGGTTCCTTTTTTACCCGGCGGCGCAAACTTAACTGGTAATATTGCTGTAACCCTTGTTTTAGCTGTAGCTACATTTTGCCTAACAGTATTTAACGGCAATAAGTATTATTGGAAGCACATTTTTATGCCTGATGTGCCCTGGTGGATGTATATCGTTATGGTGCCTGTAGAGTTGTTCGGTATTTTTACTAAACCAATTGCTCTAATGATCCGTTTGTTTGCAAACATTACTGCTGGCCACATCCTCGTATTGTCGCTGATCTGTCTGGTATTTGTTTTCGATAGTTTATACATTGCCCCGGTTTCAATTGCATTTGCTGTTTTTATTGGTGCGATTGAGCTTTTGGTTGCTTTTATACAGGCGTTTATATTTACTATTTTGTCTGCCTTGTTTATAGGTATGGCTATTGAAGAGCATCATTAATTAATGAATTATTTTTTAACACTATAATATATAAAATCATGATTACAGGAAGTATTGCTGCAATTGGTGCAGGATTAGCTGCGATTGGCGCTGGTCTGGGTATCGGTAAAATTGGCGGTTCCGCTATGGATGGTATTGCCCGTCAACCGGAAGCAGCCTCTAAAATCCAAACTGCGATGTTGATCGCTGCAGCTTTCGTTGAAGCTGTTGCTTTGTTCGCGGTAGTAGTTGCCTTAATGGGTAATGGCTAAAATTCATTGTGCCGGACGTTTGGTCCGGCACTTTTTAAAAGATTATTAGATAAAAAAATATATATAAATGGAATTATTAGTACCGGAATTTGGCTTAGTTATCCTTCAAACGATAGCGTTTTTATTGCTGATGTTCTTATTGGCTAAATTTGCATGGAAACCTGTTTTGGCTGCCATTAAAGAACGTGAGCAATCAATTGATGAGGCTTTAAATAAGGCTGAGCTGGCAAAGCAGGAAATGACCCGTTTAACTGCACAGAATGAAGAATTAATGAAAGAGGCGCGTGCAGAACGTGACTTAATTTTAAAGGAGGCAAAAGCACTTAAAGACAGTATAGTGGGTGAAGCTAAAACGCAAGCACATAATGAGGGCGCTAAAATGATTGAAAAAGCAAGGATTGAGATTGAAAACCAGAAGAAAGCTGCTTTAGCTGAACTGAAGAATCAAGTATCGAGTTTGTCAATTGATATTGCAGAAAGGGTGTTGCGTAACCAGTTACAAGACAAAGCTAAGCAGCAAGATCTGGTAGCGAGCCTGTTAAAAGATGTAGAGTTAAACTAGTAAGCACTAGATAAAAGAATATGTCGGAAAATAAAGCAGCATCCAGATACGCCAAATCATTAATTGATCTTTCTACAGAGCAAAATGCTTTTGAAGAAATTAGGAGTGATATGGTTTTAGTGTCAAAGATCATTGATCAACATTCAGAACTTGAGGCCATATTAAACAATCCAATAGTTCCTCTTGACAAGAAAGCAGGAATTCTTAAAGATGTTTTTGCAACTAGAGTTCAGCCCTTAACAAGCATTTTTATGGATTTGATTGTGAAAAAGGGCCGTTCTGCTATATTGTTTGGGACGGCAAAGGCATTTGTTGCACAATATAATGCTATCAAAGGAATAGTTACCGCAGAGGTTACCTCGGCAACTGAGCTAACAGATGGTAATATTGCTGAGATTGAACAAATAGTGAAGCGAGAGACCAATGCCAATCAAGTATTAATCAAAGCAAAGATTAATGAAAAACTAATTGGGGGTTTCATACTTAAGGTTGGCGACAAGCAATTTGACGCGAGTATTGCTCACGGATTAAATAAACTAAAAAAGGAATTTGCACAAGGAGTACTTTAGTACCGGCAAATAGAAAATAACATTTACTGATTTACAAAAGAAATAATTTAAAATTATGGTAGAGGTAAGACCAGACGAAGTATCGGCAATTATCAGACAACAATTGGCGGGCTTCAAATCAGAGGCAGAATTGGAAGAAGTAGGTACTGTGTTACAAGTGGGTGATGGTATTGCTCGTGTGTATGGCCTAACTAAAGTTCAATCAGGTGAGCTAGTTGAATTTGAAACCGGCTTGCAAGGTATTGTGTTGAACCTTGAAGAAGATAATGTTGGGGTGGTACTTTTGGGTCCATCTGACAATATCAAAGAAGGTGATACCATTAAACGTACAAAAAAGATTGCCTCTATTAAAGTTGGTGAAGGTATGCTTGGCCGTGTAGTTAATACACTTGGTGAGGCTATCGATGGTAAAGGGCCTATTTTAGGCCAGACATACGAAATGCCAATTGAGCGTAAAGCCCCAGGTGTTATCTATCGTCAGCCGGTAACTGAACCTTTGCAGACAGGTATTAAAGCTATCGACGGAATGATTCCAATTGGTCGCGGACAACGCGAGTTGGTGATTGGTGACCGTCAGATTGGTAAGACTGCCGTTTGTATAGATACCATTATCAACCAGAAAGAATTTTACGAAGCAGGAAATCCTGTCTATTGTATATATGTAGCCTGTGGTCAGAAAGCGAGTACAGTAGCAAATATTGTACGTACACTTGAAGAAAACGGTGCAATGCCTTACACTGTTGTTGTAGCGGCTTCAGCTGCTGAACCCGCTCCGCTTCAGTTTTATGCGCCTTTCTCAGGAGCTGCGATTGGTGAATTTTTCCGTGATACGGGAAGGCCGGCATTAATTGTTTATGATGATTTATCTAAGCAAGCTGTTGCTTACCGTGAGGTGTCATTATTATTACGTCGCCCACCGGGTCGTGAGGCTTATCCTGGAGACGTTTTCTATCTACACAGTCGTCTATTAGAGCGTGCTGCAAAGATTAACTCGAATGATGAGATCGCACAAGCGATGAATGATCTTCCTGAATCTTTGAAAGGAATCGTAAAAGGTGGTGGTTCCTTAACTGCATTACCAATTATCGAAACTCAGGCTGGAGACGTTTCTGCGTACATTCCGACTAACGTGATCTCGATCACTGATGGCCAGATCTTCCTTGAGAGTAACTTGTTTAACTCAGGTATTCGTCCGGCCATTAACGTAGGTATTTCGGTATCGCGTGTGGGTGGTAATGCTCAGATCAAATCGATGAAAAAAGTTGCCGGTACTTTAAAACTGGATCAGGCACAATATCGTGAGTTAGAGGCTTTCTCTAAATTCGGTTCAGACCTTGATGCTGCAACTAAGTCAGTTTTGGATAAGGGTGCACGTAATGTGGAAATCCTTAAGCAGGGTCAGTTCTCTCCAATGACAGTTGAGAAACAAGTTGCAATCATTTATATTGGTACCAAAAATTTAATGCGTTCTGTTCCTGTAAATAAAGTAAGGGAATTTGAAACTGAATATTTACAACAACTGGAACTTCGTCATCCTGAGACTTTGAAAGCTTTGAAGGCAGGTAAGTTTGATGATACAATTACAGGTGTATTGGAAACTGTTGCGAAAGAGCTTTCAGGTAAATATTAATTAAAGACAAGCAATGGCAAATTTAAAAGAAGTAAGAATTCGTATAGCATCGGTACAATCGACGCAGCAGATCACCAAAGCCATGAAAATGGTTTCGGCTGCTAAGCTAAAACGTGCTACAAATGCTATTGTTCAATTACGTCCTTATGCTACAAAACTGAAAGAAATCTTAGGAAATCTTTCGGCGAGTTTGGAGGGATCGTCCTCACCTTTCATTCAAGAGAGGGAGCCTAATAAAGTGCTTATTATAGTGGTTTCTTCAAACCGTGGTTTGGCCGGAGCATTCAATATGAACGTGATCAAAGCTACGAATAACCTCATTGCCGAAAAATACAGTGAACAGTATACGAAAGGTAATGTGAGCATTGTAGCGATTGGCAAGAAATCTCAGGATTTTTACGAAAAGCGCAATTATACGGTTATCGGTAATAATAATGAAGTTTATGCTGCACTGACTTTTGAAAATGTAACCAAAATTACAGAGTCGATTATGACTGGGTTTGAAAAGGGCAAGTTTGATAAAGTAGAGTTGGTATACAATAAGTTCAAAAATGCAGCAGTTCAAATTCTTACTACTGAGCAACTGCTTCCTTTACCTAAGAATGCATCTGATGATCATACCAAGGCATCAAATATTGATTATATTTTGGAGCCGTCTAAAGAGCTTATTGTAGAACAACTGATTCCTAAATCTATCAAAATACAGCTTTATAAAGCTGTACTGGATTCGCATGCATCAGAACACGGTGCACGCATGACTTCGATGGACAAGGCTACCGAAAATGCCGGCGATTTATTAAAGGCATTGAAGTTATCTTATAATCAGGCACGTCAGGCAGCGATAACTACTGAATTAACCGAAATTGTAAGTGGTGCAGCTGCATTAAATGGCTAATTTAAAAAGTGGTTTTTGAGTTTAGGCATACAGGATATGAATTATTATATTATTTTTGGACTTCAATAATTTAAGAAATGGAAAATACAACTGATCGCAGTACAGAAGAAAGCATGAAAAGAGCTAATGAAACTTCCATCTACACATTGATTGTAGCGGGCGTATTAATTAGCATTGTTGGTGTTTATTTGCGTTTTGCTTTTGATTCAACTGCCTTATCTATTGTTTCCTGGGTAATTCTTTTTGTTGGTTCATTTATCGCTTGCAAAGGCGTATTTAAGATATTAGCTGCTTAAGCTTCTGTAGCTAATTACATATTGAAATCTCCATTGGATCTCGTCTAGTGGAGATTTTCTTTTAATAAATTTTCTTAGGCGACCTATTTAGCTAATTCCCAATTATATTAAACTTCTATTTATTTTATAGCTCTCTAGGCGATATTGGCTTTATTGCAATTATCTATGTTACCTACACTTCTTAAAAAGAAGAAGCCACACAGTCTACTGCTTAAGGCGTTTTTTATTGTCTTTAGCGAAAGCTTCCCATCCGGAATATGATTTTCCGGTACCACCTGTATTAACGCGCTGAAAAGAGTGACATACCGCCACTGCTAGTCCGTCTGTTGCATCCAGAAATTCTGGCGTCTCTTTGAAATTTAGTAACCTTTGAAGCATCGCAGCTACCTGCTCTTTACTTGTATTTCCATTACCGGTTATGGCTTGCTTGATCTTTCTGGGGGCATACTCGGCAATAGGTATGTTTCTTGAAAGTGCAGCAGCCATAGCAATACCTTGCGCACGGCCCAGCTTTAGCATCACCTGGATGTTCTTTCCGTAAAAAGGAGCTTCCAAAGCAAGAAAATCTGGTTTGTACTCATCAAGTAGGATTACTGTTTTTTCAAATATTCTCTGAAGTTTAAGGAAATGATCATCCATATGATCCATGCGCACAATCCCCATAGTGACTAGTTGAATTTTACTTCCTTTTTCAAGGATGACCCCATACCCCATAATAGAAGTACCAGGGTCTATTCCCATTATCACCCTTTCCTTTTTTTCGATCAACATAACACAATATTAAGCATATTTGCACACAGTAAAGGGAACAAAGTGACAGCCAGATACAAAAAAGTAGTTTCAGTTTTTATCAAAGCCGGGGTGGTATTAATTGCCTTTTGGTTTATTTATGATAAGCTTTCGGCTAATAAAAATCTAGAATCATTTAAAAAACTTATCGGTAAAATATCTCACTCAGAAATTGTACTGGTAATGGGATTTGTATTTTTTCTAATGTTTATTAATTGGGGGTTGGAGGCTTTCAAGTGGAAGAAGTTAATTTACAAGGTTGAAAAAATTAGCTTTTGGAGGGCTATCGAATCGGTGTTTTGTGGGCTTACTTGGGCTGTATTTACCCCTAATAGGCTTGGAGAATATGGTGGCAGGGTGTTTTTTTTATCACCCAAGCGACGTATTGTGGGGGTGGTAGCGATGGCAGTTGGTAATATTGGGCAAATGGTGCTCACAAATGTATTCGGGGCGGTGGCGCTCTGTTTCTTTATTTATAGATTCACAAATATCGACTATAGGCTTTTTTATGCGCTTGTAGCCCTGTCCACTATGTTTTGCTTATTTTTTATTGTGTTTTTCTTTAACATCAGGTGGTTGAATGGCATTTTGCTTTCTATGAAATTTACCAGGAAGTTTAAGAAATTTTACAGCATTTTAGGTCGTTATCAAAAACAGGAACTTCTAAAAATTTTACTGCTTTGCTTTGCCCGATACGCAGTCTTTAGTACACAATATTTTGTGCTTTTTTATTGGTTGATCCCCGAACTCCACTATCTGGATATTTTGATGATGGTGAGTATTTTGTTCTTTGTACAATCAACACTGCCATCACTTGATCTATTTGACATAGGAGTTCGAAGTGTTACAGCATCCTACTTTTTTAGTTCTATAACTAACCAGGATGTTGCAGTTATCGCGTGTACTGCCAGTATTTGGCTTATTAATATTATAATTCCTGCTATATTAGGCTCTTATTTTGTAATTAAATTAAACTTTTTTGGAAATACTAGGCTCGATTAGCATATTATCATATTTTGTCACTTTTATTTATATAGCAATTGTTGGATCTTTTCTAGTTGGATGGGGGAAACTAACAGACTTTAAACCACTTCATAATAAGAAACCAAAAACCCGGGTATCGGTAATTGTTGCGGCAAGAAATGAAGAGAACAATATAGGCAATACTCTTACTGATCTGATTGCTCAGAGATACAATAAAAAATTAACGGAAATTATTATAATAGATGACCACTCAACTGATCGAACTGGTGAAATCGTACGCTCCCATTCTGAAAGCGGAGTAAAATTGATAACATTAAATGAATCCATGGCATTGAATTCCTATAAGAAAAAGGCAATTCAAACTGCGATAGGAGAATGCAGTGGTGATTTGATTATCACAACAGATGCAGACTGCCGGATGGGCCCTAATTGGTTAACCACAATAGTCTCCTGTTACGAAGAAAAAGATTTTAAGATGATATCTTCACCTGTTATGTATTTCCAGGAGAAAAGTTTCTTTGAGCGTGCGCAAGCCCTTGAATTTTTATACCTGATTGGTTTAGGAGCTTCAACCATTGGTAATAAAAGACCTTCAACTTGTAATGGTGCAAACCTGGCTTACGAAAAAGAGGCTTTTTATGAGGTTGGTGGCTTTAGCGGAATTGACGATCTTGCATCTGGAGATGATGAACTGCTGTTGCATAAAATGGCAGCCCGATACGACAATAACATTGGGTTTCTGAAAAATGAAGACGCAATAGTTTATACCCATGCGAAACCCACTCTGAAAGAGTTTATCCAGCAAAGAAAACGTTGGGCATCAAAAAGTACACGTTATAAAAATAAGGGCATAATTGTTCTTGGTGTTTGCGTTTGGCTTTTTAACCTTTCAATCATCCTAAATTTGATAGCGGGCATCTTTATATTTTCATTGCTAAAAATCGCGATTTATCAACTTGTTGTGAAGATAGCTGCAGAATTACTTTTTTTAATTGGTATCACAAAATTTGCGAGGCGACAGGAATTATTATTGTTACTGCCAATTTTAAATATAATGCACATTATATACATCGTGTACATTGGTGTTGCGGGTAATTCTGGTAAATACAATTGGAAAGATAGGATGGTAAGATAGTGGAAATCAGTAATAGTCCATCTAAAAAGGTTTGGAACCGATTCCGCAAAAACAAGCTTGCTCTTGGGGGATTGGTTTTTATAATTATGCTTATTGGAATGGGAATATCAGGGTACTTGATTTGTCCTGACCAAAGTCCGCATGCCAATCAAATGCATCTTCAGCTAACTAATAAAAAACCAGGACGATCCTTCGAGTTCCTGATCGTTAGCCGTAACAACCGAATACCACAAGTAAATTTTATTGAGAGGATGTTATTCGGACAGGAAATTAATTTCAAAAGCATACCGGTAACATCTATACGTCTGTCTGGTAGTCGGGCCTTTGCAAGGGAATATATTGGCGATGAGGAACAAGCTGAAGAAAAGGAATATCCGCTGGTTAATGGTAAATATAAGTACACTCAAACGTTTTGGCTTGGCACAGATATTTATGGGCGTGACTTGCTTAGTCGCTTAATACTTGGAATCCGTGTTTCACTATCGGTAGGTCTTATGGCCGTTTTAATTTCTTTATTAATTGGAGTTGGTCTTGGTGCCGTTGCAGGCTATTTTGGTGGCAAAACAGATACTGCAATTAGCTGGTTAATGAATGTGATATGGTCGCTACCCTCTCTGCTTCTTGTGATAGCTATATCTTTTGCCTTGGGTAAAGGCTTCTGGCAAATATTTATAGCCGTAGGTTTGTCTACCTGGGTAGATGTTGCAAGATTGGTAAGAGGTCAAGTAATGTCTCTCAAAGAGATTGAATTTATTGAGGCTGCCAAGGCTTTGGGTTTCTCCACCAGCAGGATAATTGTAAAGCACATTTTACCAAATATAGCCGGCCCCATACTCGTTGTTGCGTCGGCTAATTTCGCTGCTGCAATATTACTGGAAACAGGGTTAAGCTTTTTAGGCTTCGGTGCTCAGCCTCCTATGCCCAGTTGGGGAACTATGATAAAGGAGCACTATGGATATATCATTATGGATGCTGCATACCTGGCTATATTGCCTGGATTATTCATTATGTTGACTGTGTATGCTTTTAATCTGTTAGCTATCGGCTTACGGGATGCCTTCGATGTGAAATCGCAAAATATTTCAGTGTAATTATGCGTTTTTAATATTTAACTTTGCTTTCTATGTTGTTGAATTGTTACCATGCGGAATTGCTAGAGGCAGGATGTGACGAAGCAGGAAGGGGGTGTCTAGCCGGTCCGGTTTTTGCCGCCGCAGTAATTTTGCCTCGTGACTTTGAAGCAGGTGAGCTAAATGATTCTAAGAAACTAAACCATAAACAGCGTTCAGATTTAAGGGTTATCATTGAGAACAATGCATTAGCCTGGGCTGTTGCAGAGGTCGATAATGTAGAAATAGATGAAATCAATATTTTGAATGCTTCATTCTTAGCAATGCACCGTGCTGTTGAAAAGTTACACATAAGGCCACAGCATTTAAGTATAGACGGTAACCGTTTCAACACATATCCTGATATTCCACATACATGTATTATTAAAGGAGATGGAAAATATCTAAATATTGCAGCAGCTTCTATTCTCGCCAAAACCCATCGCGATGAGTTCATGGAGGAAATTGCGCTACATTATCCCCATTATCAATGGCACCAAAACAAGGGCTATCCCACTGTTATTCACAGAACTGCCGCGCTTGAACATGGATTGTCTCCTTACCATCGTAAAACCTTTACGATAACAAATCCTCAACTTGAACTATTTTTAGAAAGCGAATCATAATTAGTATTTTCACGTATTGTGAAAGTTCTGATTTTAACATATAGAGTTCCTTTTCCACCAAATAGTGGTTATCCAATAGTTGTATATAACACTATCAAGGGACTCCTCCGGTTGGAAATAGAAGTTACATTATTTAGCATTAACCCAATTAAGGGGCAGATAGATGTTGATGATATATATGACCCTGTATTTGAAAACATTAAATTTTATGCCCATCCTGTTGATACCGAGGTTAACGTATGGGGCGCCTTATTCAATATTTTTTCAAATCAATCCTATAATGTCTCCAGGTTTTATGATGACGAAGCAGAAAAAATGCTGCAAGATATACTTAAGGAGAATGAGTTTGATATCATTCAATTTGAAGGATTATTTGTAGTTCCCTATCTTGATGCTGTAAAAGCAAATAGTAGAGCAAAGTTCATTTACCGGGCACACAACATAGAATTTGATGTTTGGGAACGAATAGCTATGATCGAACGTTTTTCGCCCAGGAGAAAATACCTTCAATTTCTTGCTAGAAGATTAAAAGTTTACGAAACTGAACAGATTAATCGGTTTCACCAGATTTTTGCGATTAGTGAGCAAGACCGGCAAAGTATATTAAGGAATGGATGTGAGATTCCAATCGACGTATTCCCTGTGGCACTTGACTTTGAAAAATACCATACCAGCGACTCTATAAATACATTTCCAACATTGTTTCATTTAGGTGCGATGGACTGGAGACCAAATAAAGAGGGCCTTGAATGGTTTTTAGACGAAATTTGGCCGGATATTGAAACACTAAATAGTGAACTTAGATTTTATATTGCCGGTAAAAATATGCAGCGAGAGTTTTTTAATTATGATTCTGAAAATCTGGTTGTTGAAGGCGAAGTTTTCGACGCTGTAGATTTTATCAATTCGAAGGATATTATGATTGTTCCTTTACTCTCAGGTAGTGGGATGCGTGTAAAAATTATTGAAGGTATGGCCATGAAGAAATGTATTATTGCAACGAGTATGGCAGCAGAAGGAATAAAATGCAATCCAGGTAAGGATATTCTTATTGCCAACACTGCCGACGAATTTTATCGATGTATATTGCAGTGTATAACAAGTCCGAACAAATGGAGAGAAATAGGTGAAAATGCCAGAAAAACGGTCGAAAGAGACCATGATATTACATTAATATCTGAAAGGATCGTGAATATCTATCAAAAGCTCGTTACTGCCTAAATTTTATTTAATTTTGACAAGTTATCATAGAAAAAAATACATGAACAATACCGCTTTAACAGATAAACATATTTCCCTTGGTGCTAAAATGGTGCCTTTTGCAGGCTATAATATGCCTGTGCAATATGAAGGCATAAATGCTGAACATGCAACAGTAAGAACTGCTGTTGGGGTGTTTGATGTCAGTCACATGGGAGAATTCATTCTAAAAGGCGAACAAGCTCTTGATCTCATTCAGAGGGTAACCAGTAATGACGCATCTAAATTATATAATGGTAAGGTTCAATATTCTTGTTTGCCAAATGAAGGTGGTGGGATTGTTGATGACCTCTTGGTGTACAAAATTGATGAGACTACTTACATGCTCGTTGTAAATGCTTCAAACATCGAAAAAGATTGGAATTGGATTCAAAAGTTCAATGATAAAGGTGTAGAGATGCACAATGTATCAGACCGCACATCTTTATTAGCCATACAAGGACCGAAAGCGGCAGAAGCTTTGCAAAGTCTTACGGAAGTTGACCTGGCATCAATGGAATACTACACCTTTGTTAAAGGTACTTTTGCTGCTGTAGATAATGTTGTGATTTCTGCCACAGGGTACACTGGGGCAGGAGGATTCGAAATTTATTTTGATAATGCGCATGCAGATAAAATTTGGGATTCGATTTTTAAGGCTGGTGCATCTCTGGGAATTAAGCCGATAGGATTAGGTGCTCGCGATACTTTGCGCCTGGAAATGGGCTTTTGTCTTTATGGAAATGATATTGACGATACTACTTCTCCAATTGAAGCTGGCCTAGGCTGGATTACAAAATTCACCAAGAAATTCACTAATTCTGAATCCCTTCTTTCCCAGAAAGAAGCAGGTGTAACCCGCAAGTTAGTCGGTTTTGAGATGATTGAAAGAGGCATTCCACGTCACGATTATGAAATTGTTAATGATGAAGGCGAAGTTATTGGAAGGGTTACTTCTGGTACTCAGGCTCCTTCATTACAAAAGGCTATCGGAATGGGTTATGTAAATAAGGGTATGGATAAGGAAGGAACAGAAATCTACATCAAGATAAGAAATTCCAACATCAAGGCCAGAGTAGTTAAATTTCCATTCTATAAATAGATCTTATAAGCTATTGCATGAATAAAAGTCTGGAAGTTTGCTTAACGCCCGCATTGCTTGATCTTTATGCTATTGAAGATAGCATAGTTGTAGTCGTCGATATTTTAAGGGCTACATCATCTATTGTTTACGGGATAGACAATGGTGCGCTTGCTATAATACCCGTCGCTCACGTAGAAGACTGTTTAAAATACGCACATCTCGGGCACTTACTCGCTGCAGAGCGCAATGGAGAGGTGGTTGAAGGCTATAGTTTCGGCAACTCTCCATTTTCCTACACCAAGGAGAAAGTGGCCGGTAAAACTGTAGTACTGACAACAACAAATGGCACAAAAGCACTTCATTTGGCCTATGCCCGGGCTCAGCAGGTAGTTATAGGATCTTTCCTAAACCTTGAGGCATTGTGTGACTGGCTTAAAATTCAAAATAAGAACGTTCTTCTTCTATGTGCAGGATGGAAAGATAATTTTAATTTGGAAGATACGCTATTTGCAGGTGCTGTAGTTGCAGAGTTGCGTAAAGACTTTACGCATTTTGATGATGCGAGCGTGGCTGCGGAAGACTTGTATTCCCTGGCAAAAAGCGACCTCCGTTCATACCTTAATAAATCTTCACATAGCCACCGTTTGGCGGCGCTCAATATTGAGGAAGATGTTAAGTTTTGCCTGCAGCTTAATATCTGCAAAGCCATTCCGGTAATGGAAGGCGACAGCCTTGTAGCATTAAGTGATAACTAATTTACTTTTTGACTGGCTTTTTTATAAGCGCTTTTAGGCTTTCAGTATTCTTAATAGCCTTAAGCGTCTCTTCGTAAGCGAGCCAATAAATTGTCTCTGCCTTTTTCATATCGAAGGTATTGATCTCGCCCATTCCTTTAGGTTCAATAACCAAATTGCAGAGTGCAGCTTTTTCCTCCATGTCTTTGTTGATCGACATGATACTCGCCCGGGTTATCAGCGAAGTTATGTTCGTGATCTTGTCAACAGATTTCAAATGATTACAACTGGAACCAATGATGTAATCGCAATTTCCCATTAGTGGTTCCACAGGGAAATTATTAAGTATTCCGCCGTCAACATACATTTGTTGGTCTATCATTATTGGTTTAAAAATCCCAGGTATACAACTGGATGCCTGAATTGCCCTTATTAGTGGTCCTTTGTTAAAGTAAACCAGCCTGCCTTCGCTAAAATTTGTGGCAGCTATTGTCAAAGGTATTTTTAAGCTTTCAATCCTGTCGTCAGGAAAATATTCTTTAAGTAAATCCGAAGTATGTTCAATGTTTATCAGCCCCAGAGATCCTACTGCCGGCCTAATAAACCTTAGTAACCTTGTTTTGATAAAAATATTCAATCCTTCCTCCGGGTCAATGCCAGCGGCATAGAATGCACCAGCAATGGAGCCGGCACTTGTCCCACTGATGTGACTAAATGTTATCCCTGCATTTATAAATGCTTTTAAGACGCCTAAGTGAGCTATTCCTCTGATACCACCGCCCGATAAAACAATTCCTACTTTCATTAATGGCTGGGTTTGTATTTTGAAAGCGTCAATAGTTTTTGGGTATCACTTTCGGTCATTAGCATTTGCAAGGTAATATTTTTATTTTCCTGCATGTATTTATTTACAATCTGCCAGCCCACCCATATGCCGAGTTTAGGTGCAGATTCATTTTTATCTCCTAACCCCGGGGTAAATGGGCCTTCGCTTAGGTATACCTGTATTTTTTGATAATCAGTTTCGAACAAAAGATCATTCTCTAAAAAAAAGCCCCAAATGTCCTGTTCATAAGTTTTACACCAGTCTATTTGCTTTCCCGTGTAGCCTATTTTAATTGAATCCGGCACTCCACTGTCCAGAACTTGATCCATAAAATAAAGAATTTTGCCGTTTTGTATCATTTTAGACAGCAGCGTACGGTCTTCATCACGTTCATGAAAAAGTTCTTCGCGAGCAAATGTTTCTGTAATACGTGGCACTATGTATTCTGGACTAAAACGGCGGGAGATGTAGGTCGGCACACTTTGAACAATTCCTTTATAAAATTTACTGTCTTTACCTAAAAACATATCCAGTCCTATACCCATGTAATCATCACCTATCGGAGTTTGAACTGAGAACCCTGATATAAAGGAGATAAATTTTGGTATTCTGCTTTTCGGGTAATAATACTTAATGTATTTAAACGCTTGCGAAAGATCTTTCTCGGTTTGGGCCATGTCTTTAAATACACCCTGAGTTTCGGAATTAAGATCAGTATAGGCACTGTCCTTGTAAAGAGTTGTCAAAATTTGAGTGCCGTTGTAGGTAGGGTCGCCAACCATACGATGGACATAGTCATCATAAAACACCCCATATTTCCTGTTTAGCAAACTGTCCATTTGTTCCACAATTTTGTTCCTGCCAGCATAGAGGTCCTTTTCAAAACGTAAAATCTTTACATCAACTTTTATATGGCTTACATCAGGCTTTTTCTGCTCTTTGCATGAGGTTATAGCAAGTAATATAAATATCAATAGGACTGAGTTGCTATGCTTCCCAGTAGCTTTTAATAGAAAATTTAGATAGCTTTGACGCAGTTTTACGTTGTTTATCATTAGAAGCAAATATAATTATGAAAAGAACAATTATCAGTTTATTGCTTTTGTTTTTTGCAGGGACCATCTTTGCGCAAGATTCATCTTCACCTTATTATGGATTTAGATTGGGGTTAACAGCTCATCCAACTATTGGTTGGGTAAAGCCCGATATTGGGAAAAGCAATGGTGTAGCTTTGGGATTTTCATACGGACTAATCGGTGATTTTAATTTCACCCAGAACTATAGCTTCGCAACCGGATTAACCATAACTACCATAAACGGAAAAAGCAGCGAAGTATTAACCAGTCAGTCTTTAGGAGGGGCGCCAGTACAATCAGAGTACCAGTTAAAATACAAACTTCAGTATGTTGAGGTTCCACTTACCCTTAAGTTAAAAACAGTAAAGATAAATAATGTTAGATACTATGGCCAGTTTGGTCTTTCCAATAACATTAAAATCGGAGCAAAGCAAAACATTGACATAACCGGAGGATCTTCATCAAAAGGCATTGATGTATCGGATGATATAAAGTTTTATCGTGCAGGATTGATTATTGGTGCCGGTGCAGAATTTGATATATCTACAAATTCAAGTATAACCACCGGGTTAACATTTAATAACGGCTTTACTGATATTACTAATGATAAGAGCACTACCGTTCGGAACCACTATATCGGTATTAATTTTGGTGTTTTTTTCTAGTCAGATTCAGCGATACATATGAAAATAGCTCTAGCCCAACTTAATTATCATATTGGAAATTTCGAAGCTAATACCAAGAAGATTATAGAACATATAAAACTGTCCAAAGATCAGGGGGCAGAACTTGTTGTTTTTGCCGAACTCGCAGTTTGTGGTTATCCACCTCGTGACTTTCTCGAATTTGATGAATTCATTGGGCTATGCCATATGTCGGCACTAGAAATTGCGGCGCATTGCCAAGGCATCGCGTGTATTATAGGCCTGCCTGTAAAAAATGAACTTTTAGCGGGAAAAGACTTGTTCAATGCTGCTTACTTTATTGAAGACGGTAAAATCAAGTACACTGTTAAAAAGGCTCTTCTTCCAACATATGACGTTTTTGATGAATATAGGTACTTTGAACCTGGAATTCAGTTTGACTGCATCAATTTTAAGGGCAGAAAAATTGCCCTTACTATCTGCGAAGACCTTTGGAACATCAATGATAATCCTTTATATGTTTCAAATCCAATGGATCAACTTATCCTGCAGAAACCTGATTTAATGATCAATATTGCAGCGTCTCCTTTCTCTTACTTCCATGACGACGAACGTATGGTGGTACTTGCAGACAACGCAAAAAAATACAATTTACCCTTACTATACGTAAATCAGGTAGGTGCTCAAACAGAAATCGTTTTTGACGGGGGTTCATTAGTGTTTGACCGAAAAGGTAATCTTTTGGATGATATGGCATATTTTAAAGAAGATCTGCGTATATATGAAATAATGGGCAGTGAGGTTTTGAATCTCTTGCCCAAGCAGCACGAGCCTGTTTCTGATATAGAGCAAATTTACAAAGCTCTAATTTTGGGGATAAGAGACTACTTCGGTAAATCTGGGTTTTCCAAAGCAGTATTAGGCCTTTCAGGCGGAATAGATTCTGCTATTGTTTGTGCTTTGGCTTGCAGGGCGTTGGGAGCAGAGAATGTTATGGCAGTGCTTATGCCTTCCAAATACTCTTCAGACCATTCGATTCAGGACGCCCTTGACCTAGTTAAGAACTTCGGCTGTATGCACGAGATAATTCCTATCAAAGACGCCGCTGATGCTTTTGATGGAATGCTTGCCCCTGCCTTCGAAGGCCTTAGTCCAAATTTAGCTGAGGAAAATATTCAGGCAAGATGCCGGGGAATTATTGTTATGGCCATGTCCAATAAATTCGGATATATACTGCTAAATACTTCCAATAAAAGTGAATGCGCCGTAGGTTACGGGACGTTATATGGTGATATGTGTGGAGCTATAGGGGTAATTGGCGACGTTTATAAAACACAGGCCTATGAATTGGCGAAATTCATTAATAAAGATAGTGAGATGATTCCTTTGAATTCTATTGTAAAGGCCCCTTCTGCAGAATTGAGGCCAGATCAAAAGGATTCGGATTCTCTTCCTGAATATGATGTTCTCGATAAAATCCTATTTCAATATATTGAACTTAAACAAAGTTCTGCTTCAATAATTGCCCAGGGATATGATGAGCAACTGGTTCGACGTGTAATTAAGATGGTTAACAATGCCGAATTTAAGCGATATCAAACACCTCCTATATTGAGGGTGTCACCGAAGGCATTTGGCATGGGCAGAAGAATGCCTATTGTAGGAAAGTACTTGTCCTAACTTGTTTTATCAATTTACGATACGGGATAATCAATGAAAGCAGTCCGCCAATAACACAAAAGATAACAGGTATAAAATCTCCGTGGGCAACGTAAAAGGTGATTTCATCATTCATGTTGATGTTGCCTTTTAGCGCGGTCCTTGTCCACCATTTAGTTTTCTGTAAGATGTCTCCTTTTTGGTTAATGAAACAAGATATTCCTGTATTCGCCGATCTTACCACATATCTCCGTGTCTCTATTGCACGTAATTTTGCATACAACATGTGCTGATCCTTTCCTGTTGTGTTGCCCCACCAGCCGTCATTCGTAATGATTGCAATAAACTGAGCATTGTTTCTTACAGCTTCAGCAATCCAGCTTCCCCAAAGCGATTCATAGCAAACTACAGGTACTACACCTACTCCACTGTAGGCATATAAAACACCAGGTTTATCTTGCCAGCCCCAACCGCCCACTGTGCCCCCAAATCCTTCGAAAACCGGGCCTAGAATAGCCAAAGCACTTGGAAAGGGCATTTTCTCTACTCCAGGAACCAATTTGGATTTGTGGTAAAACTGAACGTTGGCAGAGTTTTCAACCTGCATGGCCGCATTAAAATTGTCGTAATATGTTCCGGTATCGTATTTTTTTGCGGAGATTGTTTCTTTTGCAGGGTAAAATTTTACACTTTCTATTCCTGTAATAAGGGTTCCATTCCGATACTTACTCAAGAATGCCTGAGCAGTTATGTACTCTGCACTACTGCGTATTCTCGCCTCATCTGTTTGTTGTGGTATTGCTGTTTCAGGCCATATAAAGTATTCTGTATTGGTTTGTCCTACTGAGTCAGACAAATGCGTGAGAATGTTAACCTGTTGCATACTGGATATGCTTCCAAATTTATCATATGGATTAATGTTTGGCTGTACAGTGACAACATTTACCGGAACCTTCTTTTCTGTATATCTAAAATAGATTAGGAGAGAAAATAACGCGGGAATTATTATCCAGGCTAACCACAATGCCACGGGGACAGTTTTTGATTCTCCCTGCTTAATTTTTTTATAAGCTTCAAAAGCCAGAATATTACTCAGCAATATCCACAATGATCCCCCATATACACCTGTGTATTCATACCATTGGGCCAGTTGATGCATTCCGGACAACCCATTGCCTAATGTCATCCAAGGAAATGCCAGATCCCAAGTTTGATGAAGGTATTCCATTGATATATAGAAAGATAGCAGTCCTACGTATGCTATTAACTTGCTCGTAACCATACTTAACCTGTAATATAACCAGAAAGCAAACGTCATGAGAAGTGCGCCTAGGCCGTATGGAATTAACGAGATGACTATCGAGATAACAGGATTTTCATTTACAGCACTAATGGCGTTATATATCCAATAGATACAGGAAGTATTCCATAACAAAAATGCCAGGCCCGCAGTCAAAAAAACTTGCTTTCCTTTTTTAGCACCTGTACCTTTCTTAATAAGGTCAATTGCGTAAAGTATAGGAACCAATCCAATAAGCAAAAGTGGGGTAGTATAGGATATAGGAGGCCAGGCTAGCCACATTAAAAAAGCAGTGATAATAGCTAAAAATACAGGGCGTTGGGTAAGCATATGAATAGTCTGTTTTTGATAAACTTTAAAGTGTATCGAGGATGTCGGCTTTTTTTGCCTCATATTCCTCTTGGGTAATCAGATGCTTATCGTAAAGGCTTTTTAACTTCCTTAGTTTCAATGTGGTCTCATCTTCGGGCTCTTCTGTCTGTACCGGAGCTTGAATGGGCGCGACTAAAGTTTCTGGGTCCTTAACTGGTAATGGTTCTTCTGCAACTGCATTTACTGTTACCGGCGATACCTGTAGTCTTTTTTCATCAGCTTCAGCCTTTTCTAATTGGTCTTTATAGTTTTCAAGCTGTTCATTAGCTGCCTGATAAAGTTTTCTTGCCTGTATTTTTGGAATATACTCCGTAATGATATTTTCGCCATGTTGCGGCACACATATGAACTTAGATCCAAAAAACTCTTCCTTAAACGAAACTTCCTTAATGCTTTTCCAGGATATATCTTTGAAGTTCATCGTAATTCCGAAGTTGCCGGGCTCGCAATAGAACAATCTTTTCGTGCTCACAGCAATGCAGTCGGGGAGTAAATTTACCGCAGGCTTCTTTTGAACTGCCAAATAGATTAGCTCTTCATTGCTGCTCAACATATCATTTAATTTGCTCAATACCCTTTCTACTGCTTTTGGGTCTTGCTCATCACTTAAAAATCTATCTATTTGTATCATCTTTTTTTTATTTTTTTGGGCTCAGTGCCCGCAATACAAATTACAAATTCTCCCTTTAATATATTGTTTTCGTAGTGTAATTTGATGCCTTCAAGTGTGCCCCTAACAGTCTCTTCATATAGTTTGGTTAATTCCCGACTAACAGACGCCTGTCTGTCTCCGCCTAAATAAAAAGCAAATTCCTCAAGCGTCTTTAGCAAACGATGTGGACTTTCATACAGCACAATTGTACGTTCTTCCTCAGCCAATTTTTTAAAGCGTGTTTGCCTTCCTTTTTTTACCGGCAGAAATCCTTCGAATACAAATGAGTCGTTTGGAAGGCCTGAGTTCACCAGTGCAGGTACAAAAGCTGTTGCTCCGGGCAAGCACTCCACCTGGAGATCGTTTTTTATGGCCTCCCTAACCAAAAAGAAACCAGGATCGGAAATTGCGGGAGTACCCGCATCAGAAATTAGTGCTACATTTTTACCTTCTTTCAGGAACTTAATAATTTCTGAGGTGGCTTGGTGCTCGTTGTGCTGATGGTGTGAATAGGCTTTTTTATCAATACCGAAATGCTTAAGCATTGGGGCGCTAGTTCTGGTATCCTCCGCCAGAATAACATCTGCTTCCTTCAGAATCCTTATCGCCCTGAAGGTCATGTCTTCAAGATTTCCAATTGGGGTGGGAACAAGAAATAATTTGCCTTCCATAGTTATCGTTGGTCGATTGCCACATCGCGTTCGCAATGATGGCTTAAGTTATTATCTTTGTTCAAAATAAAAAATAATGCTGCAAGTTAATTATATCCGTGAAAATAGAGAGAAAGTTTTAGAACGATTGGGTGTCCGCAATTTCAAACAAACCGAATTGGTTGATGAGATTATTGCTATAGATGAAGAACGCAGACAAATTCAAACTTCGCTGGATAATCTTTCTGCGATTGCCAATTCCACTGCGAAACAAATTGGGGAATTAATGCGATCAGGAAAAAAGGAAGAAGCAGAAAGTTTAAAGCTACAAACTGGGGCTAGTAAAGATCAACATAAGAAATTGTCAGAGCAATTAGCTGTTACTGAGACAAAACTTCATAATTTAATTGTTCAGATTCCTAATTTGCCGCATCATTTAGTTAAATCTGGAAGTTCTGCCGAAGAAAACGAGATAGTTCTCACTAACGGACAACCGGCATCCTTGCCTGACAATGCGCTTCCACATTGGGAACTTGCAGCTAAATATGACATTATAGATTTTGAACTCGGTGTTAAAATTACCGGAGCGGGTTTTCCTGTATATAAGGGTAAAGGCGCAAGACTGCAGCGTGCATTGATTAATTTCTTTTTGGATCAAGCTACAGAACAAGGATATAGAGAGATGCAGGTACCACATATGGTAAATGAAGCCTCAGGTTTTGGGACCGGGCAATTGCCAGATAAGGAAGGACAGATGTACCATGCTGGTGTTGATAATTTATACCTTATACCAACTGCTGAGGTGCCTGTTACAAATCTATATCGCGATGTTATTTTAAAGGAAGAGGAGCTGCCTGTTAAAAATACGGCGTATACTCCTTGTTTTCGCAGAGAGGCAGGATCTTACGGGGCTCACGTAAGGGGATTAAATAGATTGCACCAATTTGATAAAGTTGAGGTTGTACAGGTTGTGCATCCTGATCACTCTTATGATGTTTTAGAAGAAATGAGCGTTTACGTTCAATCATTGTTACAAGAATTGGGACTACATTACCGCGTACTGCGTTTATGTGGTGGCGACATGGGCTTTACATCTGCTATGACATACGATATGGAGGTTTGGAGCGCTGCACAGGGAAGATGGCTCGAGGTATCTTCGGTTTCTAATTTTGAAACTTATCAAAGCAATCGCCTTAAACTTCGGTTTAAAGGTGCAAGCGGGAAAACGCAGTTGGCCCACACCCTAAATGGAAGTGCGTTGGCCCTACCCAGAATTGTTGCATCTATACTAGAAAATAATCAAACAGATAAAGGGATTAAAATTCCGGATGTTTTAGTGAAATATACAGGTTTTGAATACATCAATTAATTAGGGTTATCACTCTAATAGCACATTATCTACAGTCGTGGTCGCGGTAAATGAAACAACTTCTTCAGAACATACAACCTTTGTTACGCAAAATTATTATAAAAAAAAAGCTTCCACACGGAAGCTTTTTTTATAGGGATGATAGTTAATAGTTGAGGGTATAATTACAAAATAAGAATTAATAATAGAATGATGATAATAATTGCACCTACCGAAAGGTAAACACCACCGCCCATAGCACGTGCCTGCTTCTTCATTTCTTTAAGTTCGTTACGCAAATCTTTTCTTTCAGCTTTAGTCAAATTAGATTTATCCATCGCTTTGATCTCTTCAACACGATCAGTAATTCTTTTAAGCTGCATCTGCTGCTCAGCAGTCATTTCTGTTTTTGCTTTGTCTTTTTTGTCCGCTGCAGAAACTGTGTTTGCGCTAATTGCTAACGTAAAAATCAGCACTAAGGAGTAAATTAATTTTTTCATATTGTTTTGAGTTAAGTGATATTTGAAGAGACAACAAAAAGCCTACCAAAGTTGTTTGGTAGGCTTTAAACAATTTTTCGAAAAAAAAATGTACTGTTTAAGTTTTTATATTATTTAATCTCAAAAACCGTATTCATAATGTAACTCAACTTGATTTTTTTGAAGTCAATTTCAGGCGCTGCGGCTCCAGCCATATCAGAACTTTCCGCTTTCATCATCATTACGTTTGCACGGTACATTGGCTGAGGGTACTGCTCATTATTTACTTCCTGTATGTCAATTACACTTCCAAGCTTATCTCCCAACGCCTCCACTAGATAGCCTGCCTTAGCTTTCGCAGCCTGAAGTGCTTTAATCTTAAGCTCCTTTTTTAAGCTTTCTATTTTAGAATAATCATAGCTTTCAACGTTGGTGTAAGCAATGCCTTTGGCATCTACAGCTCCAACAATCTCATTCCATTTGTTTAAATCATTAACTTTCAGACGGTATTGTTTACTTGCCAAAAAATCAGGGTTTTTCTTTTTCTCTGTGGCGTAGTTGTAGCTGGACAGATTGTTTATTGTTAAATTGTCTTTATCCAAACCGGCTTTTTGCACAGCAGCAAACAGTTGATTTTCAAGCGTAGTAATGTCAACCTTTTTCTTAGAATTATTATCTTTCAGGTATTCTTTTAATGAGATGCTGAGGTAAATAATATCTGGTGTCACTTCAGTTTCTGCGGTACCGCTCACACTTATTTTCTTTCTCAGGTCTACTTGTTGGGCCACAGCGCTAAAGCTTACAAAAGCGGCAAAGGCAAGGGCTAATAACTTTTTCATAACTTTTAATTTTTCATTTGTGTTTGATAGATAGATGTAATTATCGTACCAATTCCACAACGATATTTAAAAGTTTTAAAAATTATTCCTCAACTATCTCATTGTTAGGGCCAATTTCTTCTTTTACATCTTCCTTAAAATACGTTTTCTGGAAGATAAGAATAATGATAACACCTACTGATATTGCGGCATCAGCAATGTTAAACACCGGCCTGAAAAATACAAATTCTTCGCCGCCCCAAATTGGAAGCCAGGATGGAAAATGCCCGTCTACAATCGGAAAATAGAACATATCTACCACCCGGCCATGAAACAACTCGGCATAGCCATATATTTTTCCATATAGAACAGAGTCTATAATATTTCCGAGTGCTCCCGCAAATATCAATGCAACATTTAAAATCAATCCGCGGTGATATTTTTTCTGAATAAGGTAATGTAAGCCATAACCGATTCCAGCTACAGCAAATATCCTGAACAGCGATAATGCAAGTTTTCCGAATTCTCCTCCAAATTCGAGACCAAAGGCCATACCATTATTTTCAGTGAAATGAATGATAAACCAGTTGCCAATGATTTTAAACTCTTGCCCGATATACATATGGGTTTTGATCCAGGTCTTTAGAACCTGGTCAGCCAACAATACCAGAAAGATGATCAATAAAGGTTTAGTGTATCCCTTCATTACGACTGCTTCAGTTTAGCTTCCATGCTTAACGTAGCATGAGGAACCGCACGAAGGCGTTCTTTTTGAATAAGCTTGCCAGTTTCCCTGCAGATTCCGTAAGTTTTGTTCTCTATTCTTACCAAAGCTGCTTCCAGATTTTCAATAAATTTTTTCTGACGGGCAGCAAGTTGGTTGAGCTGCTCTTTTTCTAAAGTTGCAGAACCATCTTCAAGTGTTTTGTAGGTGCCGGAGGTATCTTCAGTTCCATTTGAGTTTGGACTGCTTAAGGAATTAGTTAAATCAAGAAATTCCTCTCTCGCCATACGTAATTTCCCTTGAATCAGCTCCTTAAATTCCCCTAGTTCGCTGTCAGAATACCTTGTTTTTGTAGATTTTTCCATGTTAGTTATTGTTTTGAGATTGAGATGAGTAGTTCAACATCATCGATCACTATTTTGTTTCCGTTATCTATACTATCACTTAAAGTAAGTTCGGCTGCTAAAATTTCCGAACAAATGTAGGCTTTATTTTGTGCTACTGCAGCAGCAATCAAGTTATCATTTTGTACAAGCACTGTGATTCTGTCTGTAACTTCAAAGCCCAATTCCTTTCTCAGGTTCTGGATCCTGTTGATCAGTTCTCTGGACAAACCTTCCTGTTTAAGGTCTTCTGTTATGGTTACATCTAATGCCACAGTTAATTTACCCAGGTTAGCAACCTGCCAGCCCGGAATATCCTCAGCCATAATCTCCACATCAGAAAGGGCAATCAAATACCTTGAGTCTAATATTGCAATCTCACCTTCGTTTTCCATTTTAACAATGTCATCCTGGGTAAACTCAGAGATGGCTTGTGCTACAGCCTTCATATCTTTTCCGGCTTTCTGACCAAGGGCTTTGAAGTTGGGTTTTATCTTTTTAGTGATAAAACCTGCAGTATCCGTGATATACTCAATAGCTTTCACATTCGTTTCCGATAAAATTAGTTCCTTAACTAACTCAATACGTGCTGCAAACTTATTATCAAGTACAGGAATTAAAATTTTGGCTAGTGGCTGACGAACATTTATGCCTGTTTTTTTACGAAGCGACAAAACCATTGAAGAAATGTCCTGTGCAAGGTGCATCCGCTCGTTCAATTCAGTGTCGATTAATGTTGAATCTGCTTCCTTTAAAATGGTAAGATGTACAGACTCAAATTTGTTTTCTGCATTGCCAGCAGTTAAGTTCAGATACAGCCAGTCAGCAAAAAATGGCGCTATCGGAGACATTAATTGCGAAATGGTTATAAGACAGCTATATAAAGTTTCGTAAGCAGCTTTTTTATCAGCAGTCATCTCGCCTTTCCAGAAACGGCGACGCGATAACCGGATATACCAGTTACTAAGATGCTCATCAACAAATGCCTGTATTGCTCTTGCAGCCTTAGTAGGCTCATAAGCGTTATAACTTTCATCCACTTCTGCTACCAGAGTTTGCAGTAAAGACAGAATCCACTTGTCCAGCTCTGTTCTTTCAGATACAGGTGTAAGCTTTTGTTCATCAATCGCAAACTTGTCAATATTCGCGTATAATGCAAAGAAAGCGTAAGTGTTATATAAGGTACCGAAGAATTTGCGGCGTACTTCACTAATGCCCTCTATATCAAATTTAAGGTTGTCCCACGGATTTGCATTAGAGATCATATACCATCTTGTGGCATCTGCTCCGTACTCTTCTATCGTTTTGAACGGATCTGCGGCATTACCTAATCTTTTGGACATTTTTTGCCCATTCTTATCTAAGACAAGTCCATTTGAAATTACATTCTTGTATGCAATCTTGTCGAATACCAATGTTCCAATCGCATGTAATGTATAAAACCAACCGCGGGTTTGATCAACTCCCTCTGCAATAAAATCTGCCGGGAAATCTTCTCTGCCATCTATTTTCTCTTTATTCTCGAATGGATAGTGCCATTGTGCATAAGGCATTGCACCAGAATCAAACCAGACATCAATTAAATCAGCCTCTCTTTTCATTGCTTTCCCCGATGGAGAAACCAATATAATGTTGTCTACTACATTTTTGTGAAGGTCAACCAAGTTGTAGTTTTCTTCAGACATGTTGCCTATCTCAAAACCTTTAAAGGGATTTGATGACTGAATTCCTGCTACAATTGCTTTTTCGATCTCGTTATATAATTCCTCTACCGAACCAATAAGTATTTCTTCCTGTTTGTCGTCAGTCCGCCAGATTGGCAATGGGATACCCCAATACCTTGATCGGGACAAGTTCCAGTCATTTGCATTTTTCAGCCAGTTACCAAAACGTCCTTCGCCTGTAGCCTTAGGTTTCCAGTTGATGGTTTCATTGAGGTCAAACATCCGGTCTTTGATTTCCGTAACTTTAATGAACCAGGAGTCAAGCGGATAATACAATAACGGTTCGTCAGTTCTCCAGCTATGGGGATAGCTGTGCAGATATTTCTCAACTTTAAATGCCCGGTTTTCTTCTTTTAACTGAATAGCCAGCTCAACATCAACTGATTTCTCAGGTGCCTGCCCTGCATCGTAGTACTCATTTTTCACATACTTGCCGGCGTATGGGCCAACATGTGAAGTAAATTTTCCCTGAAGGTCAACCAGAGGAATAGGTGTCCCATTCTCATCCAGAACCAGCATCGGAGGTATTTCTGGTTTAGCTTCCTTTGCCACCTTTGCATCATCTGCTCCAAAGGTAGGTGCGGTATGTACAATTCCTGTCCCGTCCTCTGTAGTCACAAAATCACCGGAGATTACACGAAACGCATCATTTGCATTTTGGTATGGTAAAGCGAATTTCAGCAGTTGCTCATACCTGATTCCCACCAGACTGGTGCCTTTGCATTCACCAATTATTCGGTAAGGAATCTTTTTGTCTCCCGACTGAAAATTATCAAAATCACTGCTTTCGCTACTCTCAAAAAAACCTTTTGCAAACTGTTTTCCTACAAGGTTCTTCGCTAAAACAACAGTGATTGGAAGATAGGTATATTGGTTAAAAGTATTCACTAAAACATAGTCAATCCTGGGTCCAACTGTTAAAGCTGTATTTGAAGGCAACGTCCATGGAGTAGTTGTCCATGCTAAAATATAAACTTCACTCTCAAATTGAGTTGTTCCAAAAGCTTCATATAGCGCGGGTATGAAGTCTCCCAGTACCTTAAATTGTGCCACAATGGTAGTATCAGATACATCACGGTAACTACCCGGTTGGTTAACTTCATGTGAACTCAATCCGGTTCCTGCTTTTGGCGAATAGGGTTGTACGGTATAGCCTTTATATAATAGGCCTTTGTCGTAAATTTGCTTTAGCAGCCACCATACCGTTTCCATATACTTTGACTTGTAGGTAACATATGGATCTTTCATATCAACCCAATAGCCCATTTGTTCTGTAAGGTCATTCCACACATCAGTGTAGCGCATTACAGTTTTTTTACAAGCTTCGTTATATTCCTCTATCGAAATGGTTTTTCCTATATCTTCTTTCGTTATGCCTAGTTCTTTTTCAGTACCAAGCTCTACAGGAAGACCATGCGTATCCCAACCTGCTTTACGTTTTACTTGAAATCCTTTTAGGGTTTTATACCGGCAAAAAATATCCTTAATAGCGCGTGCCATTACGTGGTGAATTCCCGGCATCCCGTTCGCAGAAGGCGGACCTTCATAGAAAGTGAAGGGGTTGGCTTTCGGGCGACTGGAAATGCTCTTTTCAAAGATGTTTTCTGCCTTCCAAAATTCAAGTATCTCTTTCCCTATTTTAGCTAGTTCTAATTGTTTAAATTCCCTATACATCAATCAAGTATCCTCAAAAATTAAGGATGCAAAGTTAAGGTTTTTGATTGAGAAATTGAAGTGATGATTGTGGTTTGATTTTTGTTTTACGTTAGGAGCAACAATTAAAAAGCTGTCGGTCATGATACGTATCCTAAAATTACAAAAAGCAGTTATATCCTTTCTAATAGGGGTATTGGCACTGATTGCCTATAAAATAATGAGCGATCAAAAAAATGAATACAGTTCATATGTATTAACCCTGGCTGGGCTTTCATTTATAGCCGGTTCTTTGATGCTTATTTACCCCATATTATTTGCCAAAAAAGATAAAAAAGGCAAAGTGGAGCTTGACCCCGAAAAAAAAGAGCAGATGGAGCAGGAAGAGGAGCAGACTGCTACTTCTTAACCATAATTGTTCTTCCTGTTACCAGTTCAAACGTATAAATTCTGTGTAAGCCATCGTCTGTGATCTCAATTTTGTCAACCAGTCCGGTTTTGCTAAATGTGTCTGTTACCAAATCTCCCTCCTTTATATCATGGAGAACGTCGGATGGAGTATCTTGATTTAACCTGATCATTTCCCAAACTGAGTTAAATGGTGGTCCAGGTGCTTATAAAACATGTTATTCCATTCAGTTTTATTCAATGGACCAAACGAATGTGATGTTTTTCCATCGAATGTTGTTTCTCCCAGTTGCTGGGTTTTTTTAATATAATCAATAAGTCTGGATTTTTCGCGCTCAAAATCCTTTTCATTCTTAATTAGGAACACTGGCGCCGTTGGACTTCCTTTCTTATATGGTAGTTCAGAAACAACTTTATTTTTTACTATTAATTTTAAAATAAGTTTCATGACAGCATTGGGTTTGGGATGCAGGTCTTCATACACCAGTTCATAGCTTACATTACAATGTGCAAGCATTTGTGATACATTCATCTTCCCCCACTTTGCTGCGGTATGAGGGGTAAGGGACTCAATTCTATCGATCACCTGATTAGAAACTTCAGTTGTAAAAATATTTGGTAACGGCATGTTTGTTGGTTTGGTAACTTAAATATACAATAAAGGCTGTCAATTTTGACAGCCTTTATTGTAACGTTATTTTTTCTCCGGCAACAATACGAACCGGATGTAATTATCTTCGTTGAGGTATTTCTGTGCAGCAGCCTTAGTAGTTTCTGCTGTTACCGCATTTACTTTCTGCACATAGTTTTTGTTTTGTTCCATATTTTCTCCAAACTTAATGCGGTTGGAGATATATCCCAACCAGTATCCGTTGGTTCGCAGACTAACTTCCTGCTGACGGATTTCTTCTGATTTGAATTTTCCCAAATCATCTGCAGATGCGCCTGTAGCCTTTATTTTAGCAATCTCATCCAATGATGCTGCAATCAACTTTTCTACATTTGCCGGGGCGCAACTAAACGAAATGGTAAAGTAATAGTATGAATTGGGATACTTATCCACGCTCAAACCAACCTGGGGGCTGTAAACACCACTTTCCTTTTCACGTAGACGCTCCAGGATCTTGTTCTCCAGTGCCACTTTGACCGCTTCGAGCTGGATATTGTTATCCTGGTTAAATTCATAGTCACCATGCACATAAAGCTGCACAGATGCCTTGTCTTCAAGTCCTTTGTAAACTGTTTTAGCAATTTTTCCTTTTGGTGATCTGATGCCATTGTCAACAAAGTTTTGCTTTTTGTTTAATGAAGGCAAGCTAGCCAAATAGGTTTCTATAAGTGGCTTAATCTTTTCCATTTCAAAAGCGCCTACAACTACGAATACTTGCTCGCTATTGTCTGCAAATCTGTCTTTATAGAATGCAAAGGCTTTATCTAATGATATCTGATTCAGATCGGCAAGAGTAGTCGGAAGAGATCTTTTGTGATAAGATGACAGCACTGATTGTATTGTATCTGAAAATACAGAATTCGGATCAGCATTTTTATTCGCGATGATAACCTTGCTATCACTAATGTTTTTATTGAATATGTCAGTGTCTTTACGTGGATTTGTAGCATAGGCATATACCAATTGGAAAGCACTTTCCAGATCCTTTGGAGATGCACTGCCTCCATATCCTTGATAAAGGTCGTCTATATATGACCCCACTTTCGCTGTATTTCCTGCAAGAAGCTTGCTAAGCTGTGTAGGGTTGAAATCGCCCACGCCGCTCTGTGAAACTACGCTAACCTCATCAGCAGATTTATAGTCGGCATCGCTTGCTAATGAAAGCCCGCCCTTTGAGAAGGAACTGAATAGCACCTGGTCGTTTTTGAAGTCCGTTTGTTTCAAAATTACTTTTATACCGTTGCTTAAAGTGAGTTCTGTTGCACCAATAGCATCAAGTTTCACTTCATTTAAAATTTTCCCTGCAACCGGTTTTGTAGCCAGCAATGGTTTGTTTATTGCATTGTCTACGTACGCTGTAACACCGGCCGATGCATTTTTAGAGGCTGCAATCAATGCCGCTTCAGATGGCAAATTTTCTTTATCTTTTTCCGGGGCCTGAACCAAAATGATTTGATTTTCCTTTGTTGCAAGTGTTTTGGCAGTTGTATTTACTTCAGCCAGGGTAATCGCGGCAAGGGTTTTTTTCGTTTCCGCATAGTCCCAGTCGATTGATGGAATAGCGCTGCCGGTTAGGAAGTTGTTCAAATAATCCTGCACAAATTTGCTTGTAGCTGTTTTGTTTCTTTCCAGGTATTGTTTTTCATTGCCTGCCATGATATTTTTTTTAGCAACGTCCAATTCAGATTGTAAAAAGCCAAACTTGCTCATTCGTTCGTTTTCTGCAAGGGCAGAAGTAAAAGCTTGTACCAGTTTTGCTCCGGAATCAGCTACTACAGCCGTCTGGTAGGCGCTAATTCCGTTCACAAGTCCACCTTGATACGGTCCATAAGAACTTTGCGCAAATAAGAAGGGGGCATTACCTTTTTGAAGAATTTCCTGAAAACGCGAACCAATCATGCTATTTATCATCGAAATGATTATTTCTTTCTTAAAATCAGCAATGGTAGTTGTCACATTATCCCTCTGCTTGTACATAATAATCGCCACGTTATAAGGTTGCTCCGGGTCGGTAACAATCTTTACAAGTGGTTCTTTGTTATCGGGAAGATCATAACTTAGCCTGGGCCTCGGTTTCGCAGGATTCTTTAGGTCAGCGAAGTTGGTCTTGATCAATTGTTCTACTTCGTTCACATCAAAGTCTCCAACTGCAATTACCGACTGCAGGTTAGGGCGGTACCAGTCTGCATAAAAGCTTTTAATCTTGTCATGTGTAAAATTCTGCAAAATTTCCGTTTTACCAATTGGGAGTCTGTTCTGATATCTGGAATCTTTTAACAGGAAGGGTAGTAGTTTTTTACTCATGCGCTCTCCTGCATTTTTTCCACTTTGTCTGTCTTCTTCTATGATAACACCGCGTTCCTTATCTATCTCTTCACCTTCCATGGTCACCTTACCTGCCCAGTTTGCAAGTATCTTGAACCCCGACTTAAATACATTCGCACTGTCCGTAGGTATTGGAAGTATGTAAACAGTCTGGTTAAATCCTGTATAGGCATTGAGGTCAGCTCCAAACCTTACCCCTGCTTTTTGCAGGTAGTTGATCATCTCATTTTTAGGAAAATCTTTGGTGCCATTAAAAGCCATATGCTCTGTAAAATGCGCCAGGCCCTGCTGGTTATCATCTTCCATTAACGACCCAATTTTATTTGCCAGGTAAAGTTCGGCTCTATTTTTAGGTTCCGTATTTTTTCTGATGTAATAGGTTAGTCCGTTAGGCAGCTTTCCTATTTTTACATTAGGGTCGTTAGGAATGATACCTGAGTTAGATTTCTGAACAGCTGTAACTGGTTTTTTTACTACTGTGGTTTTTTTCTGCTGTGCTACAGTGGTGTTAATCAATAAACACCAGGCTATTGCCAGGAGCGCATTACTTTTTGTGATTTTCATCCTTACAGGGTTGTTATTTTACGTTGAATAAGTTGTGCGATAAAATTAAACTTTTATGCCCAATAGTTGGTAATACCTTTAGTAATAGTTCACGTTTGGTAATATCCACCTTACATTAGGGTAACTTGTTACAACTATATTTACACTGTGAAATTTTTCCCTGTCATCATCATTACTTTATTTGCCTTCGCTGCCAAGGCACAAATAGCTGGCTACACCCCAAATTCTGGTCACAGCCATAATGATTACAATCAAAAGCGACCTTTTTATACAGCATATAACTCCGGTATGGGCTCAGTTGAAGCCGACGTGTTCATAAAGAATGGAAAGATCCTGGTCGCACATAATGAAGAAGATACAAATCCTGCCCGAGATTTGGAGACGCTTTACCTTAAACCAATTGCGAAGGCATTCAGGCAGCATAAGGGACACATTTTCGCAGATACTTCGTTAAAAATGCAACTTCTTATTGACATTAAACTTAATCATAAGGAGGTGCTCGCTCACATGATAATCCTACTTAAGCCCTATTTGAACTATTTTGACCAACAGAAAAACCCAAATGCAGTCAAAATTATTATTAGCGGAGATGTACCTGCGCCAGCAAATTTTAAAGATTACCCTTCATACATTTATTTTGATGGACGAACGACAAATTCTTATACTGCAGGTCAGTTGCAAAGGTTAGGAATGGTCAGTGAGAATATTGCCTCTTTTACAAAATTGAATAGTATCGGATTACCTGCACTCGTAGACCATGAAAGATTAAAATCAGTTGTTGATCTTGCACATAGTTGGAACAAGCCATTTAGGTTTTGGGGCACCGCAGACCGGCCAGATAGCTGGAAATTGCTCCAGGATATTGGTGCTGACTGGATTGGCACAGACCATCCTGAAGAACTTAGTACATATTTACAATGAAACAGAGTTTTGGCATATTGCTATATAAATTTGCTGCAGGCCAGTTGGAGTTCCTGCTAGTGCATCCTGGTGGCCCGTTCTGGAAAAACAAACATAGTGGTACCTGGTCTGTCCCAAAAGGGGAGGGCAATCCTGATGAAGATCCATTGAGCACAGCCATAAGAGAATTTGAGGAAGAGACCGGTTTAAAGCCACATGGAGATTTTATAGAGCTCAAGCCAATCCTTCAGAAAGGCGGAAAGCAGGTCTTTTGCTGGGCAGTCGAAGGTAATTTTGATCCTTCCAAGCTGATAAGTAACCGGTTTGATTTCGAATGGCCCCCACGTTCGGGTAAAATAATTAACATTCCTGAAGTTGATGAAGCCAGGTGGTTTAATCTGGAACAAGCCAAAGTTTATGTAAATGAAAAGCAAGTCGCACTTCTTGATGAAGCAGCACAAATATTAATAAAAGAGTTTTAATCATCACTATTTTCGTGCAGAGCGAAGCAAAGTATCAACACATTTATTTATTACTTCGAATCTTAAGTATCTTTAGCTATGAAAATATTAAGACTAGCACTACTTATAAGTTTGGCACCACTACTTGTGCTTGGGCAATCAGATTCTACTACACTCACTAAAGTTGGCGACAAATTACCTGACTTTACTTTTGAGATTGAAAAAGGAAAGGTGGTAAAAATCGGTGACTATAAAGGGAAACTGATATTGATAAATTTCTTTGCGACTTGGTGTGGTCCATGTAATTTAGAGTTGCCCTTAGTTCAGAAGCAAATCTGGGAAAAGTATAAGGACAATAGCAAATTCGCATTTTTTGTGTTTGGCCGTGAAGAAGGCTGGGACATTCTGGATCCATTTAAAAAGAAAAAGGGTTTTACATTTCTAATGTTGCCGGATTTAAAAAGGGAAATTTTTATGAAATTTGCAACTCAGTCTATTCCCAGAAATGTGATTGCCGACGAAAAGGGGAATATCATTTACCAATCGATCGGATTTTCTGAAAAGGAATTTGGTGATATGGTCAGCTTGATTGATTCAAGAATGAAGTCACTGTCTAAATAATTGCAGGGTAACATTCCCAAGGTTCGGGGGTAACAAAAAACACAAACGATTGATATATCTGTAAACACAAACAATTTAAACTTACAGATTATGAAAATTTTACTATCAACCTTCGTTTTTACATTACTTAGTTCAGCTATTTTTGCTCAACCAATAATTTTAGAACCTAAAGGGCACCAAACGCAAGGTGCCACTTTTGGCGAAAAAGTTAATGCCAGTAAACTGGCGTCGTCACTACAATCGTTTGATGGAATAGTTGTAAAAGGCGGGAAAACGGCTTCTGCTAAAACTATCTTGCTAACTACTAACTCATCTGGCGAATTTACATTTACAATTACAGAATCAGGCAATTACAGCTTGACTTTGTCCACCGGAGATAATCCTTTATATCAGGAAGCTGGACAATCAGCGAACAATCCAATCAGCCAAAGGGCTAATCCGGGCACTCCTATTGGCGGCATTATCGTTAAAGGCGGAAAAAATCCTGGCGGTAATATGCTAATAATTGAGACCAACGGTAACGGGGAACTAGAGCTGCGTGATCTAACACCTGGAACTTATACCTTTAAAGCAACTGCACCCCCACTAAAATCATCAAGCGGCTTGAAGGATACTTTGAAAACCCAGGTTTAGACCAGGCGGAAATTCTCACCGTTTTAGCTGGTCGCTATATTCTTAGAGTTCTTAACATTTCTTCGATATAATTGGCGTGGAAAAATTTCTATTTTCTCTGTCTAATCGCTGTTTAAACGGTGTGTCCTAGGTGAATACACCTAGCCAACAGGCAGCAAACACCTAGCAAAGAGCCATTGAACACGGGTTTTTTATTGACTCAACTGAAAGAATGCTGCAAGCTGCCCGAAGTCGAGAGTAGACCGTTAATCAATTGTCTTATAGATCCTTCGAAACTCGGAATGACAGTGTGAGATCATTGGAAGATATAATCACGACGATCGAATGACGAAGCGACTCAACTTATTCACTAAATTAGCAGCAGAATTCAAGTAATTATGAAAGCATTTTTAGGTACGGGCTTACTAGGCTCCGGTTTTGTTAAAGCAATGCTCCTTAAAGGAGATTCAGTGCAAGTTTGGAACAGAACGTTAGCAAAGGCAAAACCACTGGAAGCAGATGGGGCAACAGTTTGTGAACACGTTGCAGATGCGGTTAAAGGTGCACAGTTTATTCATCTTACGTTAAAAGATGATGCAACAGTAGACGAAGTATTGGAAGCCGCGAGACCCGGGTTTATCGCGAATGCTACAATAATAGACCATACTACCACTTCTGTTGACGGTGCAATAGCAAGAACTAAAAAATGGGCTGAACTTGGCTATACCTATCTTCACGCGCCTGTTTTTATGGGCCCGGCTAATGCCGAGCAAAGCACGGGAAGTATGTTGGTTTCTGGAAATCAGTCTGTAATAGCAGACCTGAAAGATCAACTTTCCGCAATGACAGGGAAATTAATTAATCTTGGCGAAGCAGAAGGCAAGGCTGCAGGAATGAAGCTTACCGGAAATTTGTTTTTAATTGCGCTAACCGCCGGTTTATCCGATGCTTTAACATTAGCCCGAGCCTCTGGCATATCAGCTACGGAGGTAACAGATTTGTTTACTGACTGGAATCCTGCCGCTTCTCTATCTGGAAGATTAAATAGAATGTCTGGAGAAGATTTCAGCAAACCGTCATGGGAACTGGATATGGCGAGAAAAGACACGGGACTGATGCTTAGCGAAGCAGAAAAAAATGGGGTTCAACTTACTGTAATTCCTGCAGTCGCGGCACTAATGGATAGTTTTATTGCAAAAGGATTGGGAAACCAGGACTGGATGATTATTGGAAGTGACAAAGTCGGGTACTGAAAGTAGTTAAGCAATTGTTGTAGCAATTTTAATATGTGCACAATAAGCGGTTTTAGTCAGTATTTCTCAAAGCCCATTAACGGATCGGTGATGGAGTCATTGCCGTCTTCAACATGCCCCGCATATTGTTTTTTATAAATGGAGTTGCCCATAACAGATAGGGTAAAATCATACCAACCCGAATTTTTGGAAAGCTCCATTAACAGTGTTTTTTTAGATCCTGCTGCTAAGAGTATCGTTTTACCTGCATCTATTGAATAGCCATCGGCTATCTTCAACTCCAATGGCAATAAGCCGTTGTTTTTTAAATCCAGATTGAAGTTGCCACTTGGCGATTTACTCAGAAAACCTTTCAATTCATATTCACCCTTCACTTCCAGTTGAGGATCATTCGCATCTCCTTTAAACTGACGGAAAAAACCATTAGGCCCACTCACATTAATGTCGTATTTACTTTGCCCGAAATCTATCACCCTAAACTCATCGTTAACATGCTCACCTGCAGTTACTGCGTAAGCCCAGGTTTTTCCCGCTTGCCCTTTAAACAGATTAGTAGTGTAAACATTAAACGGCGCTCCTGTAGGTAGCAACTTTTGTCCGAATGACCTTTTTCCTGAAGCCAAAAAAAGTGAGACAATGCCATCTTTATAAAAACAATCTGCCAGGAGTTGATGAGGCAATGCGCAGGCTTTACGCGTACCGGTTTCTTGCCGTGGTAAATAAACTCCGCTCGCTAATTCTTCCGCAGTTAAACGATTAGGCTTTGCCTGCGCGGGTTTATTCTTCGCATTTTGGATACTGGTAATTACCTGCTCCTTTTTAAGTGTTTCGGGTATTGTAGTGGGATTGGTAGCAACTGGCCTGAATGCGGAACTTAAGTCGCCGCATATCGCTCTTCTCCAACTGCTGATCATGTTACTACGAATCTTCTTTCCGGTCTTGTGACTAAATAAGGTCTCGAGCAACATAATGGTTGAAGTATGGTCAAACACTTGCGAGTTAACATACCCTCCCTTACTCCATGGGGAGGCTATCAACATAGGTACCCGGTAGCCCAGACCAATCGGACTGTCTTTTGTGAACTCATAATCTGCTGCAGTATCTATACCCGCTGAGACTTTCCCAGTAGAGGCGTCACCTGGTTTAGGTGCTACATACGGCGGAATATGATCGAAATACCCATCATTCTCATCGTACGTTAATATGAAAATGGTCTTTTTCCATACCTCAGGATTTTTAGTTAAGATATCAATCGCCTCTGAAACGTACCAGGTTCCGTATAACGGTGAACTTGTATGATCTGAAAAACGCTGCGGCGCAACCAGCCAGGAAACGGCAGGTAGTTTACCATTATCTACATCCTGCCTAAACTGGTAAAATATGTCGTTTTTAGGGATATTTAAAGACTGATCCTTGCCCTGATCGTCTTTATATTGGAAAGGGGCAAGCTCGAGGTAGTTAAATGGCGCATTGATGTTGCTTGCGAAAGCTTTGTCAATAAGGTTCTTTTCGCGCTGTGATAGCCTGTTGTATTTCTCCGTAACTTCAGCTGCGCTTAGTTTTGCTTTTGGGTCGCCATGCTTTCTGAAATAGGCAGAAAGTTTGACGTTATAGCGTTTAACATATTCAATGGCATTGTCGCCATAATTTCCCATCCAGTCGTCGACTGTTTCTCCTGGCACATCAGCTGTCCATATTTCATTCTGGTAAATTTTCCAGTCGATGCCATTGTCTTCCAATATTTCAGGGAATGTTTCCCAGTCTATGTAAACACCATCTCTGGATTCTGCCTGTGAATTATTCACCGCAGCTACGGCGGGCCCTGTTAGTTCAGGTTTAATATTACCTGTCCACATAAACAACCTGTTTGGCGTAGTTCCAGTTAACGAAGAACAAAAGTTATGGTCGCATATCGTAAAAGCATCGGCCATCGCATAGTAAAAGGGCACATCTGAGCGGTCATAATGTGCCAGGCACATTAATGATTTTACCGGAATCCATTGGTCATACCTCCCACCATTTCTTGCGGCCAACTGATCTGTCCAGGAATGGGGCAACCCACCTTGCCAGGTAATCTTAGTTTTATTGATGTCTACATGAAAAGGGGCAAAGGCATTGCCTTCTGCATCTTTCTGTACCCATACCTTATCCTGATCTGGTAGTGTGAATGTCCTTGGATCATTAAAGCCCCGAACGCCCTGTAGTTTACCAAAAAGGTGATCAAAGGAACGGTTTTCCTGCATCAGGATCACTACATGTTCTGCATCTAAAAAGGTGGAATTTGGATCAGCATCAATAGCCATTGCCTTTTGGATAGACATTGGAATAACATTGGGTAGTCCGGCTGCTCCTGAAAGTATTGCTGCTTTTTTTAGAAATTCCCTTCTTGAGTCCATATTATGAATGCAGAGCTTTCCAGATGATATCGTATACGTCAGTCGCCTGTACGTTATTGTTATTTAATCCTTTGTCTGTAATCAAAACAGGATGATAAGCTTCAGGCGTATTAACACTTCCATGCGATCCTTTTATTAGGGTGGCATCCAGTGGAATTACATCCATTACATACCGGAATCCTGCTTTTTTGCGCAGTAGTTTATAAGCAGCGCGGGGTTTGGACGACATAAACATTTCAACCGGGTCATATCCAGGTTTTTTATGAATGTCTACGCACCTGGCATAATCTGGCGCGACAGCATCATCCAGCCAAAAGTAATACGTAAACCAACTGTCCGCATCTGCTACTACTACAAAGTCGCCGGCCCTTTCATGATCTATTCCATATTCTTTCTTACCGGCTTCATCTAAAATAAGTGCCGCACCTTTTACAGATTGCAGTAACGCTTTCACCTGATCAGTGACAGAAGGATCATTGATATAAACATGCGCTACCTGATGATCGGCCACTACAAACGCTTTCGAAGCTCCGGCATCCAGCAATTCTAAACCTCTTTCGGTGCGGATTTGCAACAGGCCGTTTTCACGGAATAAACGGTTTAAGTGAATTGGGTTACTTACCGGAACAATGCCGTATTCAGAAAGAATAATAATGTTAGTCCCCTTAGATTCATAATAGGTTACCAGGTCTTTTACTACTTCATCCACTTCCGATAGTTCCTTGCTGGTACGACTTAGATCTGAACCAAACTTCTGTAAACAATAGTCAAGATGAGGTAAGTAGATTAAACTTAATGTAGGATCATGCAATTCATCAGTTATAATAGATGCGTCTGCAATCCATTTTGTAGATTTAATATTTGCTCCCGGGCCCCAGAATTGAAACAAGGGAAAAGTGCCAAGGCGCTCCTGTAACACATCGCGTAATCCTGCAGGCTCAGAATAACAATCAGGCATTTTACGTCCGTCTGCTAAATAGTTTGGTCTTGGTGTTACTGAATAATCTGCGTTGGAGTACATGTTATACCACCAAAATAGCATGGCACTTGTAAAAGAAGGATCTTCTTTTTTAGCATGGTCCCAAATCTTATCAGAAAATACCAGTTTATTAGATTGCTTCCAGAATTTTACTTCTGCATCTATCTTGTCATACCATCCATTACCTACAATACCGTGTTCAGTTGGTGTTTTGCCAGTTAGATAGGTTGACTGTACCGCTGTCGTTACTGCAGGTAACATCGGAGCAATTGATTTTATGCTTTTACTTTTAATGTAATTGGCCAGAAATGGTGTATGCTCACCGATTAGGTTTGCCGAGAGGCCGACTACATCTATAACAACTGTTTTTTTCATAAGTAAAAATTAATTCAATTGATCAACTACCCAAAGCAATTCTTTACTAATAGATTCTGTAATAGGTAATTTAATTTGTTCGGGCAATACCTCCCATGTATAAGTTTCAACTTCCAGGTGATTAGTAAATGGTTCCTTTTTTTGAAGCTCGAGTACTCTTATAATATCATCCTGGGTTGAATCCAAAAGCCCTATCTCTTTAATGGAAATTGGTACATGGAAGTGGGCTCGCCACTGCGTAACTTCTTCATTATCGAAGTCAGTTAGTGCCGGTGTTAAGTCGCGGTAGCGGTTTAGGGTGCCGTTCTTTTTACGCGCAACTACCTGGTGCAGATATGTTGGCTCATTGAAGGCTGCAAATGCGGTTTTAATTTTAGATCTCTGGTCTGCAGATTGCGCTAAATTCGCACTCAATGCTGCACTAATCTGTATTTTACCTACTCTAATTTGTTTTTCCTTCAATTCTTCAAGTACGGTTGCATGGTCCTCATAGCCGATCGCAAAATGGCATACATCGTAACACAAAGTAAGGTGCTGTTTAAGCAATAATTCAGCTTCTTCAGCATCAATATTAAAGGAGGTTTCTATTTCGGGAATAGCCAGGCGTAAAAATGTGCCTTCAAACCAATCAATAAACTCTCTTCCGGTTTCTAGAATGCCGTCTGGTTCAGGCTCAATATCCAGGTGCATCACAACCCCTGTTTTTTGATAAATATGAATCAGTTCTTTTATTACTTCAACAACATTACGGGATGCAATTTCTGTAGCCTCCTGTAACTCACCTGCGGTGGCAAACCATTGCCTGTAACTTAAGGGAGATGTAGAAATGCCACCATCCATTCCTTCTGGTAAAATTGCTTGTAATATGCTGTATAAGCGAAGGGTATAGTTTTTACGCTCAGCGGTAGTCCAGTCGGGGGTATGCACATCTTCCTTAACCACAGTGTTGTGAAATTCACCATAAGGGAAGCCATTCATAGTATAGACATACGCATTGTTCTGTTCCAGCCACGACTTGAATTCTGCTAAGGGCTGTTCTTTTATCAATTCCAGACTTGCCTCATTAGAAAGTCGTAACCCAAGCCCCAGGGGCTCATTGGGGGAGACAGCTGCTTTTATAACCGGAAAATTAAGCTGTAATGCGGCAAAATCTTCTGCCCAGTTTTTGCCGGCATGGATGTTAGTGCAATAGGTTAAATGCCCGGTATTGACTTTCATTTTTAATGTGTATTAAGTTGTGCTGCGGTATAGTCAGTTACATAAGTGCTGGCCTTAATCAGCACTTCTTTATCCATTTCATTTACTTCTTTCCCAATACCAATATCTGTTAGTAAAGTGATGGTTAATATGCCGCCCAAATGTTCCTGGAAGTCTGATAAGCCTTTCAGAATAGGCGATTGCAAATCCTTAATCTGAATGAAAGGATTTGAAATATCATATCCCAGCTTTAATAGAAGATTTAATATCTGGTGCAACTGGTTTTGTGTTAGCATTCCTTTCAAATAGGAGTAGGTACTGTCGAGTGCAATGCCCATAGCAACTGCTTCTCCATGCAATACACTAAAGTTGCTTAACTGTTCCAGTTTGTGTGCAGCCCAGTGGCCAAAATCAAGTGGCCTGGCAGACCCGGTCTCAAAAGGATCGTCGCCCGCAATATGGTTCATGTGTAATTGCGCACAAAGTTTAATCAGGTAATTCATGCTCTCCTGTTCTCTGGCTATCAATTGATCAGCATGTGCCTCAATCCAATAGAAGAAATCGGGATTTTTAATGAGCGCGACCTTAATTGCTTCTGAAATCCCTGAACGATAGTCGCGATTAGTTAAAGTTGCAAGAAAGCTATCGTCGTTAAACACTGCATTCGGAGGCGCGAATGTCCCCAGGAAATTTTTCTTACCCTGATAATTGATCCCATTCTTTACCCCAATTCCTGAATCATTTTGAGACAGCACAGTAGTCGGTATACGGATATGTTTGATGCCGCGATGTGAAACCGCCGCCGCATAACCTACAAGATCAAGCACAGCTCCTCCGCCAATAGCTGCGATATAAGAGTGCCTGTCAATACCAAATTTATTTACCGCCTCGACTATCAAATCAAATAACAATGTATCATTTTTAGCTGCTTCACCACCCGGAATTACCATTACCTCTGGGATTAATTGAATGCCGTTATAGTGACCGAAATAGGCTTTAATCTCTGACAGTAAATTTGGGTGAGTGTCCGTTACCCCTTTATCAACTACAAAAAATAGCTTGCGGTGTGATGCTGATGGTTTCTCGTTAAAGAAATCAATTAGCGTTGTATTGGATGTATCGAATAATGCAGAAGTAAAGAAAATCTTATACTCAAATTTTACACTAAACGCTTGTTGAAGATAATTCATATGTTAAAATTCTAGACTACGTAACAGCAAAAGCCTTACTTAGCCCAATTGAAATAGGTAATAAAACTACAATAATGATGGCGATAATAAATATGCCAAATGCGCTTGCCCATGCTGCATTCATTAAGATCAGGGCGATAACACCGGATTTTACTGCTTTCCCGATATTAGGTCCTATAGGGTTTTGTATTGCTTTTGCCAATGGAATAAAAATCATAATGGCAAATGGTATAATGAAGACAAGCGTAATAAGAAGTTGATTATTTAAAAATGCAAAATATAGTATGCTTACAATAACAATCACGTATAGTGCCCAGGCAAAGTATAGTGTATTTTTGTTGCCGCCGTGAACTTCTCCGCGACTGATCATCGTAATCGCTGCAATGTAGATGATGGGCACTATAGCAAGATACCAATATTGCTGTATTGGTCCATTCAAAACACTTATACCCAATAAAAGATTTAGACCCCTGCACAACCCCATATTTATCGGGCCGAAAACTGCACTGTGTTTTAAAAATTTATCGTAAACCAAACAAGATATCATGATAGCTACTGCCAAGTACTGGGTATTTTTACCTAACAGTCCGGCAGCAAAAATACCAATGAAGAAACAAATGCCACCGAAGATAGTGGCTGCGTTTTTTGAAATCAAACCGCTTGGGATTGGTCGCTCAGGGCGCTCTACAGCATCAAGTTTGGAATCAAATACATCGTTCATTATGATGCCTCCACTATATAAGCCAATTGTAGAGAGGCAAACTAAAAGTACACCAGTAAGATCTGGTTTTATAGCCTGACCCCAACCATAATTACCATTATAGGGGCCAAAAAAAGGAGAGAAATATCCCCCTATAGCCATTCCTGCAAGTACATCTGCAACAGCCGTGACCACATTGGCTGGCCTCATGAGCCTTAAATATCCAATTAATTTCTTCAAACCTTAAGAAATAATGATTGAATTTTTATCTATTCTTGGCTGCTGGCCACCGCGAAGTATAGAGTTACTTTCAAATTTCTGGCTTTGGTCAATGTTTTTCACTGCAACAAAATCATTTTCGTCTATTTGTCCGCTTTGTGCAAAGGCAGTAATCGCATTGCGATAGGTAACCAATTCAATGTCTTGAATACTAATTCCCGATTGTTTCATCAGAGCAGCAGTTTTAGGTACCGCGAGCGGATCGCTAATACCCCAGTCGGCAGCAGAGTTGATCATGATCCTTTCAGATCCGTATTGTTTTACAACTTCAACCATGCGCTCGTTACCCATTTTAGTAAATGGATATATCGTAAAAGCGGCCCAGAAACCCCGGTCTAACACTTCTTTAACTGTCTCCTCGTTATTGTGGTCAACAATTACCATATGTGGTGGAAGGCCTTGCTCAATGGAGATGTCCATGCTGCGCTGGGTACCTTTCTTTTTGTCCCGATGAGGTGTGTGGATTTGAACAGGCAAACCGGCTTCTAACGCTAAGTCGAGTTGAAGGCGAAAGTATTTTTCTTCAGCTGCGGTCTGGTCGTCAAACCCAATCTCCCCAATACCTACCACACCTTCTTTAAAAATAAAGTTTGGTAATATTTCCATCACCTGTTCTGCAAGAGCCTCGTTATTCGCTTCGCGAGAGTTTAGGCCAATTGTGCAATAGTGTTTTATACCAAATTGTGATGAACGAAATCTTTCCCAGCCGATAAGACTGCTGTAATAATCGGTAAAGCTATGGAGTCCTGTACGCGGTTGACCAAGCCAAAATGCCGGCTCAATCAATGCTACAATACCTGCGTCGGCCATTGCCTGATAATCGTCTGTTGTACGAGAGGTCATGTGCACATGCGGGTCGAAGAATTTCATTCCGCTTATTGCATTCAGATTAAGAGTAGTTTGAATTTTCTCTCCTTCATTTCTCTCCTGGAAATTTTCATTACAGCACATAATTCAATTTTATATAGTCTGATTTCTTAATTCAATTAATTTGTAGATGTTAGGCTCTACGGTACGATGGGCGGCAGTTCTTTCCGCAACATAATCATTCAGGGTATCGATGAGTGCGGTGTTTACACGATTTTCTAATCCAGTTATTTTTGTAACGTCTTTTTCTGTAAAAAATGCTTTTAGCACCAATTGGTTCCAGGAATTTTCGCTCAAATAAGCTGCCGGGTAAGGGTTGTAGTACATGATGCTTTCCAGCACGGTACCTATGTTGCTGCGAATCCCAGTTTCGCACCTCGCTATCCAATTTTCTGGGTTTGTATAAAAGGGAAGTGCTGAATATAACGCTACCTGCTCATTCATTTCTGAAGCATCAAACAGCCCGCTAATTTTTTTTAAGTACAATTCTTTGTCCGTCTCTCGGACCTGCATAAGTAACCATACCCTTGCAAGCCGGTCGGCACTCCAGCCTTCAATAGAAAAGCCGGGTAGCAAGGCACTGATTTCTAGGGTTTCTGCCGGGGTAATTTCAACCGCAGCTTTTCCGGTTTGCTTTGGCAAATGTGAAAATGCAAGGTTTAGCTGGGTAGACTTTTCTTCGTTTCGAACCAGATCTGCCTTAACTGTTAGCCAGGCGATTGCGTCTGGCGAAATATTCTTCTGTAAGACATCAAAAAAAAGTCGGTCAAGCACTCTAAACTCGTTTACACCTGGTAACAGCATGTCTAATTAATTAATAGCCACAAAATAATTGATGGCAAGCGCAGCACTAATGATCAATAATCCAAAGAATTCCCTTGTTTTTTCAATGTAGGGCTTTGTTGCCTGCATGCTTTCAACTAAGCTAGGTCTCTTATACTTACTGATCCAATCTCGTACACCATCTTTGGAAAAAAACAGTATAACTGCGTAAACCAAATAGAAAGATATGGCTCCCAAATAAACATTCGGATAAAATTTATTAAAAATGGCAAATCCGCAACAAATCGCTGCTACCATGTAGATAGGAACCCATAACCATGGGTCGATATCGTTCAAATTCAAATAGGCAAATGCAATGAAAGAAAGGCAAAAAAATGCATTTAAAATGCTCAGTAGCATGGTAATGAAATTTAATTTGTGTGTTATTTGATTACTTAACACAAAGAAACAGAATAATAAGTCGTTTTAACAATAGCGCATTGTAAAAAAAGGATTATATGACACGTGTTTGCCGATTATATTTGTATTTTGATCGGTAATAAAAAGCCTTTAATTAGTTCCAATAACCAAGATATACTTAGCGAATGTTAAAAAAATTACCTGTCCTAGCCATTTTGTTTTGTTTGCTTTTAGCTTGTGCAGGCAAGCAAACTATTGTCACCAATAACACAGGTATCTCGATTTCTCCACTAGAAACAGCATTTACAAACCCGCCTGATAGCTTGCAAACAAGTGTGTATTGGTACTGGATGTCCGACAATATTTCCAAAGAAGGGGTGATTAAAGACTTGCATGCGATGAAGTCTGTAGGAATCAACCGCGCTTTTATAGGTAATATTGGTTATGAAACAACGCCATATGGTAAAGTCAAGTTGTTTTCTGATGAATGGTGGGAGATCATGCATACCGCCTTAAAAACAGCAACAGAATTAAATATCCAGATCGGTATTTTTAATGGGCCAGGCTGGAGCCAGTCGGGAGGGCCATGGGTTAAACCGGAGCAATCTATGCGGTACCTTGCCTCGTCAAAGGTTGTTGTAAATGGAGGTCAAAAGCTTGATATGCAATTGGAAAAGCCGGGATCTAATTTTCAGGACGTGAAACTGATCGCCTACAACACCCCAAAAGGCTTTGGCATCGCTGCTTTAAATCCAAAAATTACTACTGTTCCAACGGTAGAAAACCCTTCTTTTTTGGTGGACGGAAAAGAAAATACCGAGGTAAATGTACCTGCATCAGAGAAGTTCGTGGTGGATATTAGCGTGCCAGAAAGTTTTACAGCAAGAAGTCTGGTTGTTTATCCTGCCCATCGCAGAATCCATCTCCGCGCAGAACTGCAGGTAAAAGAAAACGAAATCTTCAAAACTGTTCAATCTTTTGAAATCAACAGAACTAACGATAATTTAAATGTGGGCTTTAAACCATACGGCCCAATTGCCATCTCTATTCCAGCCACCACCTCAAAAGCATTTCGTGTTGTGTTTGGCAAGTCAGGTGGTTTTGGACTAGCTGAAATTCAGCTGTCAGGAGTCCCGGTGGTAGCAAGCTATATCGAAAAGACGCTTGCTAAAATGTATCAGACGCCACTTCCTTATTGGAATGAATATCAATGGCCTGATCAGCCCTTGCTGGATAGCCAGCAATTGGCAGTTGATCCAGGTTCAGTGATTGATATTTCAAAATATATGAATACAGCGGGACGGTTGAAGTGGGATGCCCCGAAAGGCGATTGGACCATTATGCGCACGGGTATGCTACCTACAGGGGTTCAAAATGGCCCGGCATCACCAGAAGGGATTGGCTTAGAAATCGATAAGATGAGTAAAGAACATGTGGCAAGCCATTTTGATGCATTCATGGGAGAGTTGCTGCGCCGAATCCCGGCCGCAGATCGTAAGACATGGAAGATTGTTGTGGAAGATAGTTATGAAACCGGAGGGCAAAACTGGACTGATGGTATGATGGCCAAATTTAAGGATAACTATGGCTATGACGCCTTGCCTTACCTTCCTGTGCTGCAGGGCGAAGTTGTTGGTAGTCAGGATAAATCTGACCGATTTCTTTGGGACCTAAGGCGCTTCATTGCTGACAGGGTAGCCTACGATTACGTTGGAGGTTTACGAGAGGTTAGCCATAAACACGGCTTGACCACGTGGTTGGAAAACTATGGCCATTGGGGTTTCCCAGGGGAGTTTCTGCAATATGGAGGGCAGTCTGACGAGATAGGGGGTGAATTCTGGAGTGAAGGTGAACTTGGAAATATTGAAAACAGGGCGGCGTCTTCAGCAGCACATATTTATGGTAAAACTAAAGTTTCGGCAGAGTCCTTTACTGCAGGTGACCGTCCATACCAGCGATATCCTTACATGATGAAGCAGCGGGGAGACCGTTTTTTTACCGAAGGCATTAACAACACCTTACTTCACCTATTTATACAACAGCCAAGCGATGATAAAGTGCCGGGTATCAATGCAAATTTTGGCAATGAGTTTAACAGGCACAATACTTGGTTTAGCTATATGGACCTGTTTACTTCCTATCTTAAGCGCACCAACCTGATATTGCAGCAGGGTAAATACGTTGCAGATGTGGCCTACTTTATTGGAGAGGATGCACCCAAGATGACTGGCGTAACTGATCCTGCACTGCCTCCCGGATATTCATTCGATTATATCAATGCCGAAGTGATCAACACACGGTTAAAAGTTGCTGATGGTAAAATGGTATTGCCAGATGGCATGAACTATAAACTGCTTGTGCTCCCTAAATTGAAGACCATAAGGCCAGAGCTCCTTGTTAAAATCAAAGAACTGGTAATGCAGGGTGCACACATATTAGGCCCTGCCCCAGAGCGCTCACCAAGTTTAGCGAATTTTCCTGAAGCTGATAATCAGGTGAAGAAGCTCGTTTCAGAGATATGGGGAAATGTGGACGGCGTGAATGTAAAGATCAGGAATCTTGGAAAAGGTATAGTGATGTCTGGAATGGACATGCAGTCGGCATTAAACACACTGGCTACAATACCCGATTTCAATGCTAAAACCACAGATCCGGTATTATTTATTCACCGCAGCTCCGCAGAAGGAGAGTTTTATTTTATTAGCAACCAAAGTGAAAAGGAAATCAGGTTTGCTCCTGAATTCCGTGTTTCAGGTAAGTTACCTGAAATATGGGATCCGGTTACAGGGAGGACGCGCCATTTATCAGGTTATTCATTGGCAAGTCAAAGCACAACGGTTCCATTAGTTCTTGCTCCACTTCAAAGCGTTTTCGTGGTATTTAGAAAGGCAACATCAGAGAAGGTTGGCGCAGGCACAAATTTCCCTGAACCCATAAATAAAACTGAGATTGGGGGGCCATGGGCGGTATCATTTGATTCAAAAATGCGTGGCCCTTCAGAAGTGGTGACGTTTAATAAGTTGGTCGACTGGACCTCAAGGCCTGAGGAAGCCATTAAATATTACTCAGGGACGGCTATTTATAAGAACAAATTCCAATCGGCTAAACCTGAAAATGGTGAGCGAATTTATCTAAACCTGTCTGATGTCAAAGTTATGGCTAAAGCGAAAGTTAACGGTATCGATGTTGGGGGAATGTGGACGGCGCCATGGCGTTTAGATATTACTGATGCAGTACAGACGGGGGATAATTCAGTAGAAATTTCTGTAGTAAATACCTGGGTTAACCGATTAATAGGGGATAGTAAATTGCCAGAAGCTGATCGGAAAACATGGACGAATAACAATCCATACCGCCCCGATAGCCAGCTAGCACCTTCAGGATTAACGGGGTCTGTTACTGTTAGCAGAATTAAATATTAAGCTAAAGTACCTCATAGGTATAAGTTACTGTAGTTTTGGTTTCAAGAATAGAAGGCGGGTCTGTTTCAGTTATAATAGCTGTAACAGGAAACAGATCTGCATCGTAAGTATAAACATATGATTTGATGTGTTTCTTGCTGTTAACTTCCGAAATTTCTCTCAAAACTTCATTTGTAGACATGCGGTCAATCTTCTCAATACCCATTGCCCATCTGATATTGGCATTGAATAAAATGTTCTTCTTTGAGCCATACCTGAAATCGTAGGTTGTTAACGTTCTATTTTGCAGATCTAGTATTTCGGTGATGTTGCTGTTATCATATTGAAAATATAGCCTTCTGGTTAAAACCCCTTTGTCTGTAACATTTATTTGTTCAGTTCCAGATAAAGAGGTTACAAGATGATAATCCAGTGTCCTAAGTAACGTGCCTGATTCAAAGATAGTTGAAACACCTTTTTTTGGGCAATCATCTTCATACGATAGCTCTGTAAACGTTTTTCTCGTTCCCTCAACGCTTAATATAGCTGTAAGCTGATTTCCTGTATAAGTATAGGTTGTTAGTTCATCTCCTTTTTTTATGGTGCTCAACCTTTTCTTTTCATCATAACTGAAAGAGGTGACGGTAACCAAATTACCTCTAGATTCTGTGATCCGGGTAAGTAGCTTTTCATGAAATTCAGTAACTTCAAGCTCTTTCTCCTTCTGACAAGAAAAAAATAAAAGCACAAGTATTGAGGCAAACAAGAGCCGGTTCCTTTTCATTCAGTTTAATTTGGTATTTAAAAATACATAAAATACCTGATGTATTGTATATGTGATAGATACGGAAATCCCGCAGCCGCAGATTAATATTATCTTTGCTGTCAATGCAAACCTTAGCACAATTACGACTTGGCGAACTACAGGGTTCAACTTCGCTCAGATTATCTGAAAACCTAACTCATTTTCCAGAAGAAATATTCAGTCTTTCAGAAACGCTGGAAGTGTTGGATTTATCAGCGAACAACTTAAGTGAGCTGCCTGCTGAATTTGGGCGGCTGAAGAAGCTTAAAACTCTATTCTGTTCAGATAATAAATTTGAAGTATTACCAGAGGTATTGGCAGACTGCCCGTTATTGGATATTGTAGGTTTCAAATCCAACCTGATCCATACCATTCCTAAAAAAGCACTTAATATAAATTTGCGATGGTTAATCCTTACCAATAACCGAATTAAATTTTTACCCTCTGAAATAGGGAATTGTGTAAGAATGCAAAAGCTGATGCTTGCAGGGAATCAGCTAACATCGCTTCCGGAAAGCCTCAGTAAATGCCTTAACTTGGGGTTATTGAGGATTTCTGCGAATCTTCTTGAAAAATTTCCTAATTGGTTACTTGGTATGCCAAAACTCTCCTGGCTGGCCTTTTTAGGGAACCCTTTTTCCGAAAAACCAGCTGTCAAAGTGCTTTCAAAAATCAATTGGGTTGAATTAGAAACTGGAAAGTTACTTGGTGAAGGCGCCTCCGGAACTATTTACAAGGCTATTTGGGATAATGGAACCTCAACGAAAGAAGTTGCAATTAAATTATTTAAAGGTGCAGTAACAAGTGACGGGCTACCAGAAGACGAGATGAGTACCTGCATTACGGCTGGAGATCATTTTGGACTGGTGAAGCTAATCGGTCAAATCGATCATCATCCCAATCATAAGGAAGGTTTGGTTATGGAGTTAATTCCATCCAGATTTTCTAATCTTGGTAATCCGCCAAGTTTAGTGACCTGCACAAGAGATGTATTCAGTAATCTGAAAGCACCCGGCATTAAGCAAGTATTAAAAATCGCCGCAACGATAGCGTCCGTTGCTCAGCTGTTACATAAAAAAGGAATTATGCATGGCGACCTGTACGCGCACAACACCTTAACTGATCCAGAGGGGAATACACTTTTTGGTGACTTTGGGGCTGCATCATTTTATAATAAAGAGGATCAATTGATGGCAACTGGTTTAGAGCGTTTAGAGATTTCTGCTTTTGGCTACCTTTTGGATGACCTGTTAACGCTATGTGCAGAACAAGAGGTACCCGCTGCAATTAAAATAGCAATGCTAAGAGATTTATGCTGGAATGTTAATGTTGATGCCAGACCAGACTTTAAATTTTTACTAAGTGAGCTAATTTTTCTTGATCCACACTCGCTGAAAAATTTTTCATAAGTTCCGATAGTTTGGGATTAACAATATTCTCACAAAAAGGGCGTGATGGATCCGAAAAATAATAGTTAAGGTATTCTGGTTTGTTTAGCCTGAAATCTCCAAAGCGCAAGACCTCAGTTATAATGAGGTCTTCAAACTCCGGTTGCATCCTAATAAGTAGTTCTTTTGCATACACGGCATCTTGATCATCAAAAACATATATAGCCGACCTGTATTTCGCGCGCATGGAATGAGTTGAAGTACAACTATGGCTGTGAAGGTGAATGGCTACCAATGTTTCAAGGGAAATAATTTCAGCATTATACTTAACAATTACTGCCTCAGAAAACGATTGTAGGTTATCGGCCGGACTAATCCAACCTTGCAAAACTTCTGCAGTGCCTCTGAGTGACAAAAATATTGCTTCGGTACACCAGTGACAACTTCCCCCAAAACCGATAGTCTCCATGATAAACAAACATTAACAAGAATAAATAGTTCTTGAATAAGTATGATTTCGGTATATAATTTGCTGTGTACTAGTACCTATCACCTCAAAACACCTACCTATGGAAATTTCTACTTTGATGAACAAAATCTGTATGCTAAAACCGACGTTAGAGATGTATGTTTTGCGCTACCCATTGAATACAGAAGAAGCTGATCAACTCGTTCAGGATACTTTGATCAAAGCTTTGCTGGAGGCTGATACTTACGCTGAATCAATTACAATAAAGCACTGGTTAATGTCTCTCATGAAAGAAAAGTATAACGAATGTTATCATGCGAAATTAACGGCTCCTTTGCGCATCCAAAAGCGTAAAGCGGTTCCTATGAGGGTGATACATAATAGTTTCAAAACTGCAGAGGGATCTGAATTTCTTACCAAAGAAGCTTTGCATAAGATATTGCTTGGCAAGTTGGATGAGTTTGACGCAGACTTATTAAATCATGAACAGCAATTTTCTTCTGCGCCCGCAATAATAAAGGAAGCCTAGTTCTATCTTTTAGTGAAATCCATTTTACATTTAGGAAATCACTTGTGCAAGGATCGTTTTTTTAAGTAGTCCAGCATTTCTTTCGGACGGTCTGTTTGAATAATGGTAGCGCCATGGGCTATTATCCAATCCCAGCTATTTTTCTTATTCCCAGCTTCAACAGCCAGGTCATCATCATGACCCCCATTTAAGGAAGCCCACAATGAGTTGACCCAAATTTTGGCACCAGTGCTTCTGGCGAACTTATTGTCCGTCAAAAGAGTTGAGGTGTCTCTAGAAAAAATGAACTCAAATGCATATGGATTCATTTTTTCAATATAATCTTTGATTACTTTTTTTGATTGTGGTTGGTCTAAGTTGACTACAGCCATATAGATGATTTTACCTATAAGGTTTGGATATTTGGTCTTTAAATCTGCAAAAGGAACATCAGCCTTAAAAATTGCTTTTTTTAGCGTTCCTGTTTCTTTGAGTATGGCATAAGCCTCATTAAAATAAGGATAACTTTTATCAAGGTTAACAGTAACCGGTTTGTCTTTGAGAGCAAGCATTACTTCTCTCAATGTTGGGATTGAATTGTTTTCGCTAGCTCTGCCTAAGCCGTTTTTAAGTCTGAAGGTTTTCAATTGATCAAGGGTGTATTCTTCTGGACGGCCTTTCCCGGTTGTTGTGCGGTCTATTTGGTCATCATGCATAATTACAATCTCGCCATCTTTGGTTTTCTTTAAGTCAAGCTCTATAATATCTACACCCATATTTGCCGCGGAAATAAAGGCTGCCAAAGAATTTTCAGGGGCATTACGCCAATCTCCACGGTGGGCTGCAACCATTACTTTATTTTGGGCATTGCCGGAAAAGTAATTTGAAAATAGAAATACAATTATTATTGAAAATTGCGTTTTGAACATTGCCCTAAGTTAGGAAAAGAATTGATCCCGATTACGACTTTAAGCCATAGCTACTTTCTTGGTTGCTTCTTATATGATTCATTTTCATATATTATATTGACGAATGATGACGGGTTTTAATCCTTATAGATGCATTAGGATAAGCTAGTATATTGACTGTCTAAAGACAGGCTTTGGGTCAGGTTTGCTTCAGGTTATGTTCAGGTCTTCCTCAGGTTACGTTCACCTAAAGGCGATGGTAACCTGACCCGGACCTGAACCAAACCTGTCCCGGACCTGAAGATAAGCCTTGAGTTACCCCAACTTTATATGGTTGTTCCAGAAGGGTTTTGAGAGTTCAACTTTAATTCAATACTCCTTAAAGGCCTAATGTTATCCCTTGTCCGGTCGGCATATTGAAACCTGCTTGCTGACTTATGGATACAAGGTTCCGACATCCGGCTACTTTAGCTTCACTTGTTGTGCCGTAATTTGTGTCAAAGTTAAAAGAAAAAAATGGATGTAACATTGATAACTGGTGCCTCTGGTGGAATTGGCGAGGCAATTACAAATAGAATCGCAAGTCGCAACCAAAATCTTCTGCTAGTAGCCCGAAATGCTGCCAAACTGGAAACGCAATGCATCCAACTTTCGATGAAATATGGCATAAGCGCACAGTTTATTGCGACCGACCTATCGAAGCCAGATGCGGCATTAGAGCTATTAAAAAAAGCAGAGGGAAAAGGGCTGCAAGTGAAAATGTTGATCAACAATGCTGGAATCGGTTCTGGTGGCGAATTCTCAACGATTGCATTGAGTTCTGAATTGGCATTAATTCAGTTGAATATATCTTCTTTAGTAGCGTTAACGCATCTATTTCTACCTCAAATGCAAGTTCATGGTGGTACTATTGTTAACATTTCCTCAATGGCTTCTTTCATGCCTGTACCTTACATGGCCACTTATTCGGCCAGCAAGGCGTTCGTTCGATCATTTACTGAAGCAATTATCCAGGAATGTAAACCTTACCCAATTCATGTGCTTTTGTTTGCACCCGGCCTAACCAAAACAAAATTCAATGCTTCAGCAGGTATTGATAATGAAACGGGCGTTGGATTGAACTCTGACTATGAAAGTGCAAGTACCCAAACTCCTGAGCAAGTAGCTGATGAACTAATGAAAGCACTTGACGAGCATCGTAATTTTGCTATATCAGGCAAAAAGAATAAGTTAGGGGCAAAGTTAATTGCATTAATTCCTAATTCAATAATCACATCCTATATTGGCAGTACGTACCGGAAAAAAATGAAGCTATAAAAGCAAGCTATATCCGGGGAAACTTAATGAATAACGAAACATTAAATATTCATTTTAGAAGCATTTCAGAGCTTCACCAGATGCTGGGAATCGCCCCACCTAACATCCCTTGTTTAGTATTATTCGCTTCGAAGATTTTCCAGTAATTAATAATGATAAAAGAGTGAGGCTAATTGCTGACTTTTATCAGATCACAATAAAAACAGCTTGCCCTTGCAAAATTCAGTACGGTCAGACAATTTTCGATTTTGATGAAGGTATTGTTTCCTGCTTTGCCCCAAAACAAGTAAGCTTTTTAGAGAAAGATTTCATTTTAGCAAAGGCAGGCTGGCAAATTTTAATTGATCCAGATTTTCTCAGAGGCTATGCCTTAAATCAGAAAATATCCTCTTTCGGTTTTTTCGATTATAGGATAAACGAGGCGCTAATTATGTCTGCCGAAGAACAGAAGTCCATGGAAATTATTTTTCAACAAATAGAAAAGGAATACAATTTGCCAATTGATAATTTTAGCCAGGATGTAATTGTAGCTAATCTTGAAGTATTACTTTCTTATTGCAACCGTTATTATAACAGGCAGTTTATTACCCGAAAAATAGGCAGCAACGGATTGTTAAATAAGTTTGAGCAGCTACTGAAGTCATATTTTGCAGATTATAATCAGAAAGGTTTGCCAACTGCCGCTTTCATGGCACAAGAACTAAATATATCGACCAAGTATCTTGCGGATTCCCTTAAACAGCTTACCGGCCAAACTACTCAGCAGTTGATACAGCAAAAAATAATTGATGTAGCGAAGGATATTTTAAGTTCTACGGAACTTTCCGTTAGTGAAATTGCTTACAAGCTAGGGTTCGAATATCCGCAATCTTTTAGTAAATTATTTAAAAACAAAACAAGTCAAACACCAAAAGAATATAGGAATTCATTTTAGCGTGTTGGTTATTTTATTCGTGTTGCAGGCCATATCTATATTGTCTCTGCTCCTTTATTAAGTAAACAAAAAAGCCTCTCAGTATTTACTGAAAGGCTTTCGGTTTTTGGTGGGAAATGAGGGGTTCGAACCCCCGACCCCCTCGGTGTAAACGAGGTGCTCTGAACCAGCTGAGCTAATTTCCCTTT
>JAZKHD010000007.1:0-253936 GCA_040385565.1 Bacteroidota bacterium
TGCCGACCTCAGGGTTATGAATCCTGCGCTCTAACCATCTGAGCTACCCCGCCAAACTCTTATTTTTAAAGAGTTGCAAATATAGAATAAATTACTTTTCTTTAGAAACAAATAGTAAAAAATTAGTCCAATAATTCAGGTATAAGAATTAATCAATGTCAGATAAAAAGAAGTTTACTTTGGAGTATGAATTAAGATCATCTCCGCGTATTTTATTCAGCTTTATAAGTGAACCTAATGGTTTGTCTCAATGGTTTGCAGATGACGTTGTATTTCGCGATCAAGTTTACACTTTTACCTGGGATGATGAAATCCAAAAAGCTAAGCTGTTAAGTATAAAAGAAAACAAATTGGTAAAGTTTAAGTGGATCGATGATGAACCACATTGTTATTTTGAAATGGAGATTGTACAGGATGAGTTAACGAATGATGTTGCTTTATCAATCACAGATTTTGCAACAGATGAAACAAGAGCTGAGCGTACGCTTATTTGGGATAACCAAATTACTTATTTGCATAGCGTAATAGGTGCCTGATCTTTCACTGTCTTTTTCTAAATTTGCAGCTTGAAAAAGATTCACTTACTTCTTATTAAGGCATTTGTAAGACCGTTTATCGTTACGTTTTTCATCGTGATGTTTATCCTGCTAATGCTATTTCTTTTCAAGTATGTGGATGACCTGATAGGCAAGGGTTTTGAGTGGTATACTATTTTGGAGTTGATGTATTATGCATCTGCTTCAAATGTGTCTATGGCATTACCTCTTTCAGTATTGCTGTCGTCAATCATGACGTTTGGTACGTTAGGGGAAAATTACGAACTGGTAGCAATTAAATCTGCAGGAGTATCTCTGCAAAAGGCTATGATGCCATTGTTTGTACTAATCATCGGACTGGCCATTGGATCATTTCTTTTTTCTGACTACATGTTGCCTAAAGCAAACTTGAAGTTTGGATCCCTGCTGTGGGATATAAGAAATAAAAAGCTTTCGTTTCTAATTAAAGAGGGTGTATTCAACAATAGCATCCCAGGCTATTCAATACGGGTGGACAACAAATCTAAAGATGGGACCCTTCATAATGTTATGATTTATGATCATACCAATACAAGTGGCATCGCCAGAATCATTATTGCGAAAGAAGGTGTTATGTCAAGTAATGATGAATTCTTACTTCTTAAGTTAAAAGATGGAGTGCGTTATGAGGAAACTCAGGGAAGAAATACTTACGATAATGCACGCCAGCAGATGACTAGAATGCGGTTTGGAGAGACAGATCAAAAGTTTGATATCTCCAGCTTTAAAATGAATCGTACTAACGAACAGGATTTTCGCGGCAATACTCAGATGCTTAATCTGAAAGGATTGGCTAAGAAGCAAGATTCGCTAACCAATGAGCTGGACAGCATCAATAAATTTGCTGCAACAAGTATTGGCACCTATTATAAGCAGTATAACTTTGTTAAAGGCTTTACCAAGATAAAAACTCCAGCTAAAAAGATAGGAAAGAATATTCTTGATCAGATACCTGCAACTAAAAAAATGACTGTTATACAAACAGCTTTCGATTTGGCTACATCCATTAAGCAAACTACTTTTGGAAGAATTCTTGACCATACAGACAGGACGAAAAGTATTATCAAGGTGCAAATGGAATTTCAGCGTAAATTCACTTTGGCGGCCTCCTGCTTACTCTTATTCTTTATCGGCGCACCATTAGGAGCTATTATTAGAAAGGGTGGTTTGGGATTGCCGGTTGTTATGGCAATTGTTTTCTTCCTCTTATATCACATTATTGCCACTGTATCTGAAAAATCAGCCACTACGGGATCGCTCAATTCTTTTTTTGGTATGTGGCTCTCAATTTTCGTGCTGTCACCTCTAGGCGCTTTTCTGACTTATAAAGCTACAGTTGACTCTGCATTGTTTGACATCAATTATTTCAAACAGTTGTTTCTAAATCTCTTCAAGAAGAAAAAGCCATCTGCCTAAAGCGCTAGAATTACATTACTTATTTGTGATATTTGGATAGGCACAATTGCACCTGAAGGTTGTAACTTTGCACTCGTAAACAATTGGTGCATCAGTACCGATTTTGATTAATTAAAACATGGGAATTGAACTTAACGCGATAGAAGACGCTATTGCCGATCTTAAAGCAGGAAAAGTTATTATCGTTGTTGATGATGAAGATAGGGAAAACGAAGGCGATTTCGTTACTACGGCGAGTAATGCAACCCCTGAGGTTATAAATTTCATGGCCACATATGGGAGGGGATTGATATGCGCTACTTTAACAGAGCAGCGTTGCGATGAGCTGGGTCTTGAGTTAATGGTGAATAAAAACACAGCTGTACATGAAACTAATTTCACTGTATCAGTTGATTTAATAGGGTACGGTTGTACGACAGGTATTTCAGCATCAGACAGGTCTAAAACAATTAAAGCGCTAATTGATCCTAATATCGATCCATCAGAATTAGGCAGGCCAGGTCATATTTTCCCATTAAGATCAAAGGATGGTGGTGTATTGAGAAGGTCTGGCCATACTGAGGCTTCAGTAGATCTAGCGAGGCTTGCAGGGATGGAACCAGCTGGTGTTTTGGTAGAGATAATGAAAGACGATGGAGAAATGGCCCGTTTACCGGATTTAATCAAAATAGCCGCTCAGCACCAATTAAGTATCATATCTATAAAAGATTTAATTGCCTATAGGTTGAGCAAAGAAAGTTTGATAAGACCTGAAGTGACTGTAAATCTGCCTACGGAATGGGGTGATTTTAAGATGACTGCTTACACCCAATTGGATACCAATGCAACACATCTGGCTATTAGCAAAGGTGTTTGGAAAGAAGATGAGCCAGTACTTACAAGAGTTCATAGCTCATGTGTTACAGGTGACATCTTTGGTTCCTGCAGGTGCGACTGTGGTCCGCAGTTGCACAAAGCAATGGAAATGATTGACCGTGAAGGTAAAGGTGTAATTGTTTACATGAACCAGGAAGGCCGCGGAATTGGACTTATTAATAAATTGAGATCTTATAATTTGCAGGATGCCGGTTTTGATACTGTTGAGGCAAATATTCAACTTGGTTTCAAGGGAGATGAGCGGGACTATGGTGTTGGTGCGCAAATACTGAGGGCGCAAGGCGTTACTAAGATGAAACTTATGTCTAACAATCCCACTAAAAGGGCTGGATTGATAGGATATGGTTTAGAGATTGTAGAAAACATAACCATAGAAATAGCCAGTAACGTGCACAACGAAAGTTACCTTAAAACAAAAAGAGATAAGATGGGCCATCAAATTATGAAAGGCTAATTATTTCTTAATCGGCTCTCTTTTTTCTACAGGTTTTACCGGAGTTACAGGACTTAGTTCAGGCTTAACGGAATCAGGTTTGCGTTCTTCATCCTGTTTCTTCTGACTTTTCTTATACTGTCCTGTTATTTTTTGTAGAAACTCCTTGAAGCTATCGAACTGCTGAGTGTATATTAAGCCGAGGGAAGTAACATTGTTACTTTGGCTTAATCCTGTATTGAAAAAATTATTTTGTTGGGTAGGAGGTTTATTGGCTAATTTCCCAATTAGGGTCCCATCTTTTTTAATCAACCCAAGCACCTCAACTTCACCACCCACATTATTCTTGGTAAAGCCTATAGGAGAAAGGTCGTTTGTACTTCTCCTGTCTACAATTCCTGCATTTAATATTACCCTGTCATTGAACAACCTGAATGAGGCATTGGCTTCGCTTAGTGATCGGATATTGATGTCAACAAAATCGAGGTTCAGTGACGATAGCACGTTATTGAACTGATTAAAGAGTAGTTCTGTGGCTGTACTTGCTACACCAGAGGTAAGCTGTTTGCCTAATGCTTCTTTCCCAGTTCCCGGAGCGAAACTTCTTCTGATGATTAAACTCAATGCCTGAAGATTTCTATTGTTATCATCATTGAAATAAGATTGCATTTCTTCTTTAATGGCCGGATTTGATGGAAAGAAGATATCGAGTTTAATTTCGGGTTTTAATAACGGACCTGTTAATCCCATTTCTACCTCTGTTAGTACCCTTTCATTGGCACTACTACCTTCTCTGTTGGCTGCCGTATAAAGGTCGCTTAGGCTCGCCCTTAGAGAGTATATTGCCTTCAAATTTATTTGAGCAGTGGTTGGGTTTCCCGTCCATCTAATAGTTCCGCCCTGTCTAATCTGAAACTTTTTATTTATGATCTCCTGAGCAGTAAAGTCAAAGCTTCCTGTCTCGATGATATAGTCACCCGACATTTCAAAGTCTCCTAGGCTATTAATATTTAACGCCAGGTTTTTTGAATATCCCCTGCCAGATAAATTACCGAGAGAAGTAAAAATATTTGCTGTGCTATTCGCATCCACAACGAGTTTAAGGCTCATTGTTAAGCCATCAAAGCTTGTTTCCTTTTTCACTATCTTGCTGGTATCACGGCTAACAAAAGTTATAAAGTCTTTGCTTGAAACGGTTTCTGAACTGTTTAAAGGAAGATTAAATACAGTACCTCTTTCAGTCTTGGCGTCTATGTCAATAAAAATTTTGTTTGTAGGGCCTTTAAACTTGAATACTCCTGTTCCATAAGCACGGCCGTAATAGAGCGGGTTGTCTTTCGATGTAGTATTTAATGCCATGAAATTTTTGGCATTCACTATTACATCAATTGTTGGGTTGCTAACATCGTTTAGATCTACTGAACCTTTGGCAACAGCCTGGTTCCCCTCAACATCTATCAGCTTTAGTTCGTTAATTTGTATAACACTGTTTTCGATTCCGACTTTGTCTGATATAGTATAAGCTGTTTTCAAATAGTTGATTGTCATCTCACCTTTATCAAAAGTTACGTCGCCATTTATACCAGGTTTGCTAAAAGGTCCTTTTACTTCTAGGTTAGCCGAAATATGACCTTTTAAATTTGTTACCAATTTTTTCACAAAAGGTTCTAATACTGCCAATTCACTTTCGTCCAATTTTATACGGACGTCAATTTCTTTCTTTTCAAGATTTATATCCCCTGTAGCTAACAAGGTTTCCTTACCTCCCGCCACTATATTTGTAAAAATATTCACAGCGTTCTTACTCCTGTCGTACGCAGAAGTATCTGTAAGTGTACCGATGTAAGTGTTATTAAATGTTAACGAATCAATTTTAAGGTTGTCTGATATTCTCGGTGATTTTAAAATATTGTACACCTTTGTCTCTCCGTTGGCCCTGCCAGATAATTTGACCCCGAGTGTTTTTACGAACGGATTGGCAGTTTTTAAGTCAAAATCCTTGAAGCCAACAAGAAGAAGGTCTTTGGGATCGCTGGAAAGAACACCGTCGATCGTCAATAATTGAGATCCGTTGCTGAGGTCAAAATTACTAATCTCAGTTTTTCCATTGTGGAAATTGATGCGAACTTTCTCTTGTATTTTCCAATCCTCACTGTTGATTTTAAGTATGGAAGGCAGAACGCTTACTCGTGCAGTGGTATCGTTAGAAAACTCAATCAGTCCATTAAGATCCAGTTGGTTAGCATCGTCTGAATTAGATAGTTTTACGTTCAACGACAGGCTGTCATTTTTAAGAATGTTGGAGATATTTACGTTTTTAATATATAAGCTATCGTTTAGATCTACCCTGTCTGAAGTGATGGTTGCCTGTAACTCATTTGTAGAAGTACTTTCATCCAAAATGATGTTATTGACTATGACACCTTTATAGGTCAACTTCTTAACAAAGGCATTTAGGGTTGCTATGTTATTCGGGGAATCGAATTTTCCAATCAAAATTGCCTGATCTTCTATTTCCAAACCGGGCGCTACTAGTTCAGCAATTGGCTCAAATTTCTTGATGTTTAAGTTGAGATCAAATATCTGATCCCCGTAACGAAGATTGTTTGTCTTTAAAGATGGAATATATTTTTTGGCAAGCGCCGTGTAATAAGGAATGATGGTATTGAGGTCATACTGTCCTTTTAAGCTGGCGTCAAGGATGTCTGAATTAATAACGAGACTTCGTTCCCTTCCTAATCCGCTAGCTTGTAGCCGTACAGAATCTATGTTATAGATCCCTTTAACATTATCAAGCCTAATTTGCTGGATGGAAAGATTTCCTTGTATATTGTTAAGATTGTTACCGGAAAAGTTAGTGCTAAAACTGGCGTCGATCTTTAAGGAATCCTTGTAAAGTTTAAGCGCTTTAAGCCTGGCATTTTTGATAGTAGCCTTGAAGTTAAATACGGGCAGTTTGGGATTTAGATTAACCCCGCCATCGAAAACAAGCTGAGCGTTTTTATCGTTCATACGAACAGAGCCCTTGAAATATTTCTTAACAAATGTCCCGTCAATTTTTATGTTTCTATAACGGTATTTGTTGAAGTCAATGTATTCGATATCACCGTTTAGTTTCTCTGATAAGCTTTTTATTTCTGTTCCTCTACCCTTAACGTACATTTTTGCTGATATCCGACCCAGGGATTTTTCATTTATCAGGGTGCCAATAGCAAAGTCATAAGCCTTAACATTTCCTGTGTAGGAGGGGATGCCTTGTTTGTCAATCTTCATATTGACATCAGAAATTACCCTGCCCAATTTGGTTTTGAATTCACCGTAAGCAATGAAATCATTTGGAAAACCTGTAAAAGATCCGTTAAAGTTTATGTTTCCGAATTTGGCTACAATTTCTGGAACAAGCTTTGATTTCTTTCCCGTTAAGCTGGTTAAGATCTCATCAAGGTCTGTTTTATTTGTTCCTGCCATGTCGATCTTTAGATCCATGAACGTGTCTTTGAGATTAGGCAAACCCTTGACATTAAAATCACCTTTGATGTAAGTTGCTTTTCCTGCTTTGACAGACAATTTTTTAGCTTTTAGGTTGTTAACAAAGCCAGAAAGTTGACCGTCTAACTCCAGATTGAGGTTAATTTTGGCAAGTTCCCTGGTAAAATAGGAGATGTCGCTGGATGATAAGAAACTGTTTTTGAAGTTAGCCTTCATTCTAACTTTGTTCACATAATCTCTGAAATCTGAAAACTTTGAGAAGCTCATTTTAAAATAGTCGGATAACCTGCTTTTGTTAGTCACCAGCATCAAATTTTTAAGTTCGATTTGATTCGTATCAATTGTGGCAAACGAACTGAGGTTTTTCAAAAAGAAACCGCTTTTTTCTTTGAACGTCAGATTTTTGATATTGGCCTGTAGAATATAATCAGATGTGTTCAAATCTTCAAATATCCCGTTCAAGGCATTCAACTGAATGTCATCAAAATTAACGCCTTTGATTAAGGTATCAACACGCAGATTTTTGTATTTAAAACTTGTGTTGTTAAGTATCACCCTATCAAAGGAAACTTTATAGGGTTTCTTAGTTGTTTTCACTTTTGGGGATCCTGAACTAAAATAATTGATTATAAAATCCAGGTTAGTTGATCTGTCTTTGTATGACTTTAGGAAAAAACTTCCATTATTGATTTGTACCGTATTTACATCTATGATCCTTTGTTTTAAAGAAAAATTATTTAGGTCGACAAGAAATTCGGGTGTACTTAATAGCGTGTCCTTTTGAAGGTCAAGTACGATGAGTTCTTCAAACACAACGGATTTGAACGGTTTAATATAGACCCCTTTTAATGAAATTGTAGTATGTAATTCTTTCGATAAGTAGGATGCTACTTTCTTGGCCACATAAGTTTGAACGGGCTTAAATTGAATTGAAAACAAAATAACTGCGATCAATAATATAACCGATGCAACTATCCAAAGAAGTATTTTTAATAGTTTTTTAATAGTTTTGTAGCTTAATAAAATAAAACGTGTCGATAATACTTGCTATTGAATCCTCTTGTGACGAAACCTCGGTCGCTATATGTAACAACGGCAAAATTACTGCCAATGTTATTGCTAACCAAACAATTCACGAAAATTACGGAGGGGTGATCCCTGAATTAGCTTCACGTGTTCATCAGCAAAACATTGTTCCGGTAATTCATCAAGCATTATCTGATGCTAAAGTTAGTAAAAAGGATCTAAACGCCATCGCTTTTACGCAGGGTCCGGGTTTGCTGGGGTCGTTACTTGTTGGAGTTTCATTCGCGAAATCTTTTGCCCTCGCACTTGATCTGCCTTTGATTTCGATAAATCACATGCATGCACACATTTTGGCGCATTTCATTGAAGACCCTAAACCAGCCTTTCCTTTTTTGTGTTTAACTGTTTCAGGTGGACATACACAGATTGTTTTAGTAAGAAGCTATTCTGACATGGAAATTGTGGGAGAGACACTGGATGATGCAGCGGGCGAAGCTTTTGATAAAACTGCGAAAATATTAAATCTTCCATACCCTGGTGGTCCCTTGGTAGATAAGCGTGCTCGAAACGGCAATTCTACTGCTTTCAAATTTGCAGAACCCCAAATTAAAGATCTTAATTTTAGTTTTAGCGGTTTTAAGACGTCAATTTTGTATTTCATAAGAGCACAAGAAAAGATTAATGAAAACTTTGTTGCTGAGAATTTAGATGATATTTGTGCATCTGTTCAATTTTCAATTGTGAATATTTTATTAAATAAACTCAAAAAAGCGGCAAAGCAGTTCGGAATTAAAGATATTGCTATCGCTGGAGGTGTTTCTGCCAATTCTGGTTTGCGGGATGCTTTGAAAGAACTGGCCCTCAAGCTCGACTGGCGAGTTTTTGTACCTGCATTTGAATATTGTACAGATAATGCTGCGATGATTGCCATTACCGGGCATTTTAAGTATCAGGATCATGATTTTGTTGGGCAGGAGGTTGCCCCGTTGTCAAGAATGGAATTTTAAACTTTTTTAGTAAATAGTTATGAGTGTAATGAGTTTTGTGTTTTTTGGACTAATGTTGCTGCCACTGGTGATTTTCCTGATATGGCTTATTAAAAAAGATAAAAAGAAGAACTACTTAGGATTGGTAGTATTGGTAGCGATGGCTGTGATTGCAATCTATGCCATTGTAAAGTTTGACAGCAATTTTTTGGAAACTAACCCGGCATTAAATGGCAAATCTCAAACGCCAAGTTATAGGTAACTGGTAAATAAAAAAGGGGCATTCTTGTAAAGAATGCCCCTTTGTATTTCTATATATTGTTATACTTTATCTTCTAGTTTATCTCCTGTTACCTCAGCCCTTATTTTAGCTTCTATTTCTTCTGACAGCTCTGGATTATCCATTAATAGCTGTTTAACTGCATCTCTTCCCTGACCCAGTTTTGTATCTCCGTAAGAAAACCATGAACCGGCTTTTTTTATAATGTTAAAGTCTACTCCCAGATCAATAATTTCACCGGTTTTAGAAATTCCTTCTCCGAACATGATGTCGAATTCAGCAATTCGGAACGGAGGTGCAACTTTATTTTTTACAATCTTAACTTTAACCCTGTTTCCTGAAACCTCATCAGAATCTTTAATTTGTGAAGTTCTTCTTATATCAAGACGTACTGATGCGTAGAATTTTAGTGCATTACCCCCTGTGGTAGTTTCTGGGTTTCCAAACATCACACCAATTTTCTCTCTCAGCTGGTTAATGAATATACAGCAGCATCCGGTTTTTGCAATTGTTCCCGTTAATTTTCTTAAGGCTTGAGACATTAATCTGGCTTGTAATCCCATTTTTGAATCTCCCATCTCTCCTTCGATCTCGGCTTTCGGAACAAGTGCGGCTACAGAGTCAATTACAATAACATCAATTGCTCCCGAGCGGATCAGATTGTCTGCAATTTCCAGTGCCTGTTCACCATTGTCTGGTTGAGATATCAAAAGGTTATCTACATCTACACCGAGTTTTTTAGCGTACCCTTTATCAAATGCATGTTCAGCATCAATAATGGCTGCAATTCCTCCTTTTTTCTGAGCTTCAGCAATAATGTGAGTAGCCAGAGTTGTTTTACCTGAAGATTCCGGACCATAAATCTCGATAACCCTTCCTTTAGGTACTCCGCCTATTCCTAAGGCAATATCAAGGCTAATTGATCCGGTTGAAATGGATTCAATAGCTTCAACAGCATTGTCTCCCAGTTTCATTACGGTTCCTTTTCCATAGGATTTCTCAAGTTTGTCAAGAGTTAATTGTAATGCTTTTAATTTATCTGCGCTTGTGCTCATAGTTGTAATTCCAGAGTTTATTTTAGGTATTTCGTTGTACTAAGTATATTAGCAAATATATATATAAATAATTTATTGGTACAAGTAAATAGTATTATTTATTTTTTAAGCGCTTTAGGAACTAAATATTTTAGTTATTTTATTGTTATTATGGAAGTATCGGCAAAAACTTGTGAGCTCACATATACTGCATTTTGGCGATCTGGCTACGCATACATATCTTCCGTGCAATATCAGCCAGTGGTGTGCAATATGAATCGTTTTTTCAGGAAGGTTTTTAACCAATTCTTTTTCCACAGCAAGTGGTGTCTTACCCGTAGAGAGCCCTATTCTATTTGCTACCCTGAATACGTGTGTGTCAACAGCCATGGCTGGTGCGTTATATACTACCGAGGCAATTACATTTGCCGTTTTCCTGCCAACACCAGGAAGTTTTTGAAGTTCGGCTATATCAGACGGAACCTGGCACTTGAATATGTCTACCAACATTCTGGCCATGCCAACCAAATGCTTGGCTTTATTATTTGGATAATTGACACTCCTAATATAGTCATAAACAAGATCTGGGGTAACATCAGCCATTGCCTGAGGATTTGGAAAGCGTTGGAACAAGGCAGGAGTTACCATGTTTATCCGCTTGTCTGTACATTGCGCAGAGAGTATAACGGCAACTAATAACTGATACGGATTGTTGTAATGCAGTTCTGTTTCTGCATCTGGTTGCTTCGCAGAAAAATGAGACACAAAAAGTTTATAACGTTCTTTTTTGAGCATCAGCAAACTTATAGAAAAATGTACGGAGAATCAAAAGAGGATGTTTAAACTACGCAGAGATACACTCATACGCTTGTTTAAACATCCTAAAGGAAATTACTTTTTTCTTGCGTAAGCAAGAATTTTGCTGATGGTGTCTTCTGAAGGATTTTTGCTTAAAGCATCAAGTTGAGTCCTGATGTTCTCGTAAAATATCAAATCAGATGTATCTATATTTTCAATAGAAGATTCCATCATTGATTTTTCGTAATTGAACTGATTAATTGAAGTAGAGGTTTCCATCATAAGCAATAAAGTGTATTTAAGTTTTCTTAATACAACGTAATTGAATATGATTTATTTTACGCGTAAAATAAAAAACACACTTTTTAGTGATGCTAAGAAATTTCTTTGACTTTCATCATCTTCCGCAGGTTACTTAGGGCATATCGCATTCTTCCCAATGCAGTGTTGATACTTACTCCTGTTAAATCAGCTATTTCTTTGAAGCTCAAATCTGCATAATGCCTCATGATCAAAACCTCTTTCTGATCGTCGGGGAGTAGCCTTATCATTGTTCGCAGATCAACATGGGTTTGATCTCTCAACAACTTATCCTCGGCGCTTTCTTCGTGAAACTGAAGCATGCTGAAGACATCGGTGCCATCTGCACTGGTAATTACCGGTGCTCTTTTTTCCCGTCTGAAATAGTCAATAACCAAGTTATGGGCAATTCGCATTACCCATGGTAAAAACTTACCTTCTTCGTTGTAACGGCCGGATCTAAGTGTGTTGATTACTTTAATGAAGGCATCCTGAAAGATGTCTTCCGCCAGGTACTGGTCTTTTACCAGCAGATAGATTGATGTGTAAATTTTCGATTTATGTCTGCGTAAAAGTTCTTCCAAAACAGATTCTTCTCCATTCAGATATAATTTTATCAGATCCTGATCGTTATAATGTTGTAATTTCATAGGAGTCCCCTTACTAATTTCCCTTGCTGTTTGCTAAAAAAATACTTAGTAGATGTTTGATTCGATATCGATTTCTCCTATTAAAGTTTGATGTGGTGAATTGATTAAACAGTTGTTAATTCAAAAGAAGCATTTTTTTATCAGATTACAACATAAAAAGTGTTAAAAAAATGTTAAACCCTTCCTGATGCTGTCATTTTAGGTATTTTGTTTCAATCTGCAAGTCCTTTATTTGCGGTATATTTGTAGCATTCTATCGTAATATCAATGAGCAAAGAAATAGATAAAGATCCACATAAACATATCATAATTAAAGGGGCGAGAGTACATAACTTAAAAAATATTGATGTAGCTATCCCAAAAAATAAACTTGTTGTAATTACCGGGATGTCGGGCTCAGGAAAATCATCTCTTGCCTTTGATACCTTGTATGCAGAAGGACAAAGAAGGTATGTTGAGAGTTTATCTTCCTATGCCAGACAGTTTATGGGTCGTATGAACAAGCCTGATGTGGATTATATTAAGGGTATTGCACCGGCGATTGCGATAGAGCAAAAGGTGATTACCTCTAATCCAAGATCTACAGTTGGAACTTCTACTGAGGTTTACGACTACCTTAAATTGTTATTTTCAAGAATCGGGAAAACCTATTCTCCAATATCTGGTAATATTGTTAAAAAAGACACAGTTACTACGGTTGTAGATTATATCGTCGGTTTAGGTGATGGAAGTACGGCAACTATTTTTTGTCCGCTGTTTCCTCACAACAACAGGTCATTAAAGGAGGAGCTTGCCGTACTGCTTCAGAAGGGTTTTTTAAGAATTTCATATGAGGGCAAAATACACAAGATAGAAAGCATCCTGGAAGATGAGAAATTTATAGATTTTGAGCTCAAGGATGAATCAACAGTCAGAATATTAATTGACCGGATTGTAGTTGCCGGTGATGATGAAACACTGAGCCGCACTGCCGATTCAGTTCAAACTGCTTTTTTTGAAGGAAAGGGTGATTGCTATATTGAGCATGATGAACACTCGAGGCACTTTTGCGATCGGTTTGAACTTGATGAGATTCGCTTTGAAGAACCTACTCCCAATTTTTTTAGCTTTAATAACCCCTATGGCGCGTGTAAAAGATGTGAGGGATACGGTAATGTAATTGGCATTGATGAGGACTTGGTTATCCCTGATAAAAGCAAGAGCGTCTTTGACAATGCGATTGCCCCCTGGAGAGGCGAGAAAATGCGCGAATGGCTGAATAAACTAATCAAAGCGTCCTCAAAATTCGACTTTCCAATCCACCGCCCTTTCAGCGAATTAAAAGAAAGCGAGCAAAGATTGATTTGGACCGGTAATAAATATTTTGAAGGTCTCGACGCTTTTTTTAAGGAGCTTGAAGAACAAACTTACAAAATCCAGTATCGCGTAATGCTTTCAAGATACAGAGGTAAGACCTCTTGTCCAGACTGTAAAGGTTCCAGATTACGTAAGGATGCATCCTATGTTAAAATAAATGGAAAGTCCATAATAGACATGGTACTTATGCCTCTGGGCACTATTCTTAACTTTTTCGATAACCTTAAATTGTCAGGTACAGAAGAAAAAATTGCAAAGCGCCTGCTCGCAGAGATTGCCAACCGTATTCTTTATTTAAACAATGTTGGTTTGGGTTATTTAACCTTGAACAGGTTGTCAAACACCCTTTCAGGCGGCGAGTCTCAACGGATCAATTTAGCAACATCCTTAGGGAGCAGTCTTGTTGGATCTGTGTACGTACTGGATGAGCCTAGTATTGGTCTCCATCCACGTGATACCAATAAATTAATAGAGGTTCTTGTTTCACTCAGAAACGTAGGAAATACTGTTTTAGTAGTTGAGCACGAAGAGGAAATGATGAGGGCTGCAGATTACATTATTGACATTGGTCCTGAAGCCGGTACCCACGGCGGTAATTTAGTTTTTAGCGGGACATATGATCAAATCATAAAAGATAAAAATAGTTTAACTGGAAAATACCTCTCAGGACGGGAACAAATTGCTATACCAGGAAATAGAAGAACCTGGAAAGACCATGTCATTATTAAAGGCGCCAGAGAGAATAATTTAAAAAATATAGATGTAAAATTTCCTTTAGGAATTTTTACAGTAGTAAGCGGTGTATCAGGTTCTGGTAAGACTAGCTTAATAAAAAAAATTCTTTACCCTGCTTTGCAAAAAGCAATCGGCAATTATTCGGGTGAGCAAACCGGGGCTTATGATGGTATTTTTGGTAACTATGATTTGGTAAGCCAGGTTGAAATGGTCGATCAAAATCCGATAGGAAGGTCATCAAGGTCCAATCCTGTTACCTATGTAAAAGCCTGGGATGATGTACGCGCACTGTTTTCTGCTTTGCCTGCTTCAAAATCAGCAGGCCTAAAGCCTGCAGCCTTTTCATTCAATGTCGAAGGTGGTCGCTGCGATGTTTGCCAGGGAGAAGGAGAAGTTAAAATTGAAATGCAGTTTATGGCGGATATTTTCCTGCCTTGCGAAACTTGTGGTGGCAGGAGATTTAAGCAACAGGTTCTTGATGTGACATATCAGGACAAAAATGTAGCTGATATCCTTGATATGACCATTGATGAGGCAGTGTCATTCTTTAAAACTGAGACTAAAATTTTAAATAAGCTGCAACCTCTTGTTGATGTGGGATTGGGTTACGTTCACCTTGGGCAATCATCTAATACCCTTTCCGGCGGAGAAGCCCAGCGAATCAAATTAGCTTCATTCCTTATCAAAGGAAATAATGCTCAAAAAACCCTGTTTATTTTTGATGAGCCTACAACAGGTCTTCATTTCCATGACATTAAAAAGCTATTAATTGCTTTGAACACATTAATTGAACAGGGCAATACTATTTTAGTTATTGAACATAATATGGACATGATTAAATCGGCCGATTGGGTAATTGATATAGGACCCGAAGGAGGAGATAAGGGTGGAAATATTGTGTTCGAAGGTACACCTGAAGATCTGGTGCATGCTGAAGAATCATATACTGCCAAGTATTTAAAGGCTCATTTGAAATAATTGTATCTTTGCAAATGCTTTTTTTAACACTCTTTCTTGGGGTCATTTTGAATCTTGTGGGTTATATCCCTCCTGGCAATATTAACCTTACAGTGGTTCAAATTACCATCACCCGTGGTATCAAACAAGCATTGTATTTTATTGCTGCGTTTGCTTCTGTAGAAATCCTATTCACTTTTGGTGTGATGCGTTTTGTGCAATGGCTATCCAGCGAAATTAAGCTTGGGGACATTATCGATGTGATCATGATACTCATGTTCGGTGTGTTGGGCATAGTAACCTGGAGATCCCGCAAAGAAATGCCCAAAGCCGACTATTCTAAAAAAGACAGTATAAGGTATGGCTTATTACTTGGTGTAATTAATCCAATGCAAATTCCATATTGGTTATTTGTTGGGTCGTATTTAATTTCTCAAGAATGGATAAATATTGGGTACCTTTCTCTAAGCATATTCAGCATCGGATCTGGATTCGGAGCTGCTATAGCCCTTTATGGCTTTGCGAAATTTGCTGAATACGTGCAGGAAAAATTTGCTTTAACGAGCTACAAAGTTAATAAAGGAATTGCGATGCTTTTCTTTGCGTTATCTGCATACCACATTTGCAAAATCTTATACCTGCATTTTATAAAGTAGCTATTTCTTAAGGAATTCAACATTCCAGATCTTTTCGGCCCTTCTTCCAATAAACCAAAAAGAAATAGCAAGTACACTAAAGAACAAAGCCTTATTCCAATTGTCCCAGAAGTATTCGAAATACCTGGTGTAAAGGTTAAGAAACAAAAAAGTAATGCCAAATTCTCTAGCGATGTCATCCCGGTATTTCAGGCCAATAAAAATACTTATTAAAGCTACCCCTGCTGAAATTATGCCCCAGTAAAACAATGTAAGCTGTTTTACCCCATACCATTCTTCCAGCGTTCCAAAATTGCCAAAAACTGAAAGCAGCCACAGAGAAACGAATAGATAAGTCATGCCACAGATGTAATTGGTTTGAAAGAATAACCCCAGTTTCTCATGTTTGCGTAGTAAGAATGAAGATGCTGTGATAAGCAATCCAAAAAATACAAATCTTAAAGGATAATTCATTCCAATAAAATACCAGTTCCAACGGGAAAGATATCCGGTTTCTGTACCAAACCAGGCACCTAATGAGATCAGTACGAATGCCCATATTAATCTGGACTGGAAAATTAATGCCAGAACTGCATATATAAACACTGAGAGCAAAATCAGTAAAGAGAAATGAGAATTTCCGTTGCCAATAGCCTTACCAAAATAAGCTATGGAATTAGCGGTAAGCATGATGCCGCTAAAAACCAGTGCTTCATTGCTAAATACCTGGTGAGACAAGGATTTTTTTCTTTTAAACGCGAAGTAATAAATTAACACGGCAACCAAACCAGAGAATATGCTGATCATTAAATCAGAGGCATTAAATAGAAATTTTAAATAGTTTAAAACCTTATCATCAATCAAAAGTGCCCCCAGGGAGATGACCCCACATGCCATTGCTATCCAGAATGAATATTGTGCAAGTCTGCGCCAGTCGAATGTTTTTGTCTCATAGCTTTCTCGAAGCCGTTTTACATCGCTTTCAGACAACAGTTTTTCATCCTGCCAATGCTTTAGCATTTCATCTAAAAACTCGCTTTTTTCCTGATCAATCTTCATTTACCGTTTGGAATTATTGCTTTAACAAACCTGGTATTTTTTTGTTGTTGCCTACAATCCACACTACATCTCCACTTTCAAATATCAGGTTTGAATCAGGATTCAAAATTCTTTGTCCGGCCCGCTCAATTCCGACAACCAGGCCCTGTGTGGTTTCCCTTATACCTGAAGTTCGGATACTTTGATTATACACAGGGGAGTTGCTGTTGATGATGATTTTTTGCAACGCCATATCTTCCTTCGGAAAGCTGGCCTCAGCATTCTCCTCCATACCACCCTCAAATAATTCTTTAATTGCTGCCAGTTGATCATCTGTTCCTATAACCAGAACTTTATCGTTTGGATAAAGCCGTTCGTCCCTTCCCGGAGTGGGGATCATAATTTTGCCCCGTTCGATGAGCGCAATGTTTACTCCAAATTTCTCTCTAACTGCAAGTTCAACAAGCGTTTTTCCAACCAATTTTGATTCTGGGGCAACAAGTAATTCGGCAAGGTGGGTGTCCCAGGGTAATATCTCAGGTTGGGCATTTTGAGCTTCTCTCGCATTCAGGTTTAGTAAAAAGCGTTTCTCCAGCTGATCATAAAAGGCCTGTAATTTCCGTGAGAAAATGATCATTCCTAAAATGATTAGTACAAGCGCAATGCTTGCCGCTATGATCGTGTCGAAAAATTCATACATCAAAAAACCAACAAAAAAAACTCCTAATGCAATCCTGAAAAACTCAATTGAGATAAGCGGCCCCCTGGTGTATTTCTTATTTAACCACAGATGGGAATATGCCGTTTTTTGAATTCGTCTTATAGATAATGCCCATAAAAATGGAGCCATTATAATAAAAGACACAACAACGCTAATAATAGTTCCGCTAGTTCCAGAAGCAATGTTGCTATTGATAAATGGATTCAAATACCGGTAGGATAGAAAAATAATTGCTATTACAATAACTGAATGAATAATCGTATTGAACGCGTACGCGCGAAGTAAAATTTTCCAATCACTCAGTTTCGTAATACCTTCAGTACCTGTACTGTATCTTCCAATGGCATCCAGCCACGATTGTGGAAGTATTTTTAAAAGAAACCTGTAGAACGGATCAGATAATTTAATCAGATAAGGAGTTGTAAAAGTAGTTACTGCGGCGGCCGCCACGGCAATTGGATAAAGAAAATCGCTTGTCACTTTCAATGTCACCCCCAGCGTCGCAATTATAAAAGAAAACTCACCTATTTGTGCTAAACTCATGCCTGCTTGTACAGATGTTTTTAAAGGCTGACCTGCAAGCAATGCGCCCAAAACTGTGAATATCACTTTACCAAGTATGATTAAAAGTGTTACAAATATAATAGGTGCAGCATACTTTACTAGCATTGACGGATCGATAAGCATACCAACTGAGACAAAGAAAACGGCAGAGAACAAGTCTTTAACAGATTTAGTTAGATGCTCAATGCGTTCTGCCTGAGTAGTTTCCGCGAGAATAGAACCCATAATAAATGCACCAAGAGCGGGTGAGAACCCTACTTTTACTGCGAGGAGGACCATTGTAAGGCACAGGGCAAGTGATACGACAAGCATCGTTTCATCATTCATCAGTTTCTTAGTTGCTTTAAGAAACGTGGGAACGAGGAAAATTCCACCCAAAAACCACAAGACCAGAAAAAAACCAAGCTTCAAAATAGAAAATAGCATTTCAGAGCCGGCAGATTGCTGACTAACAGCAAGAGTAGAAAAAAGCACCAGTAGTAAGATCGCTACTAAATCTTCAACTATTAGCACTCCAAATACAAGTCCTGCAAATTTCTTATGCTTAATACCGAGTTCTTCAAATGCTTTGATGGTGATCATGGTGGAAGAAATCGAAAGAATTCCCCCTAAAAAGAGGCCATCCATGTCAGACCAGCCTAAGGCCTTACCTAGTCCATAACCGGCAAGAATAAGAAAAAGCACTTTTACAATTGCGGTAATGGATGCAGAGCCACCTACCTTAACTAATTTTTTGAAACTAAATTCAAGTCCCAAGCTAAATAAAAGGAATATTACTCCAATCTCACCCCAGATGTTGATGCTTTTACTATCAATAACAGAAGGGAAGAAGTCAAGGTACGGACCAACTAAAACTCCTGCCAGGATATAGCCTAAAACCAAAGGTTGTTTGATTTTTTTAAAGATTAAAGTGGTAATACCAGCGGCGGCTAAAATGAGTCCTAGATCAGCAATTAAGTCAGGTAAATGCATAGTAACAAATATGGTGTTTTGTAATATACACATAAAAAGTGCCTTTTCCGCATAAAAAAGGCACTTTTCTCTATTTTTACCGTCTGCTGAAGTATGTTAGGGTGGCTTCTTTGTCTCTTTGCAATTGGTCCTTTAAAGCGTCTAATCCTGTAAATTTAACGTCGTGGCGCAGGAATTGGAGAAAATTCATTTTGATATCTTGTCCATATATTTCCTTATTAAAATCGAATATATTTACTTCAATATTTCTGGTCATACCATTAATTGTTGGCCTTTGCCCTATATATGCCATACCCTTATAAGTAATATTATTTAGTTCAACAGTAACAGCATATATTCCGTCGGACGGGATTAGCTTATATGTTTCTTCGATGAAGATGTTGGCTGTAGGGAAACCAATTGTCCTGCCGATTTTATCTCCTTTTATTACCTGGCCTTGAAGACTGAAATTATACCCAAGGTAACTTGCTGCCAGTGCAACCTCCCCGTTTAATAAGGCATTGCGTATTTTGGTTGAGCTGACTGCAACATCGTTTATATCTTGCTCTGGAATTTCTTCAATTTTGAAATCGTAGGCTTTAGCAAATTCCTGTAAATCTTTCATTCCGCCATGCCTGTCTTTGCCAAAACGGTGATCGTAACCCACAATAATTTGCTTCACGCCAATCGTTTCAATCAATATGTTTTTTATGTATTCAGCAGGTGATAGGTTAGAGAAATCGCGGGTAAATGGAGTAATGATTAAATGATCCACACCAAGCTCTTCTAAAATTCGGGCTTTTTCGGTAACGGTGTTGATCATTTTTAGATTCTGATTTTCAGGATCTATAATTAACCGTGGATGAGGAAAAAATGTAAGTATTACGCTTTCTCCATGTGTTGATTTGGCCAGTTCGCAAAGCCGTTTGATAATTTTTTGGTGCCCAAAGTGCACACCATCAAATGTGCCTATTGTAACTACAGCATTATTTAGCTTTTTAAAATCGGAAAAATGATGATATACTTTCAACTAATTGCAATTAATGTAAAGATTGTCGCTTAACTACCACACCACCTTTTATGTCAGCTATTTGCTGTTGTACTACAAAAGCATCCGGATCTATTGCTCTGATTTCACCCTGAAGTTTACTCATTTCAAGTTTCGTAACAACAGTGTATAAGATGTCAATTTCCTTTTTAACACCATATCCACCTTCGCCTTTGTAAATGGTAACGCCTCTTTTCATCCTATCTGTAATGATTTTTTTGATTTCCTCATTCTTGTCAGAAATGATGGTTACCCCGGTATACTGCTCAAGACCGTTAACCACAAAATCTATCATTTTAGAAGCAGATAAATAGGTTAGTATCGAATACATCGCAATAACCAGATTCAAAAAGTATGCTACAACCCCAAATATTAAAATGTTTAGAACCAAAATAATATTACCCACAGTCAATATGCTATTTCTGCTGATGTACAATGCCAGCACTTCTGTTCCGTCTATCACACAGCCGCCGCGCATGGCTAATCCAATTCCCGCTCCTAAAAATAAGCCTCCGAAAACAGCAATCAGTAACTTGTCGCTGGTTACCGGCTCAAAAGGGATTACGTGCAGTGATACGGCAAGAACTAAGATGGCGATTGCCGTCTTGAAAGCAAACCCTTTACCAATTTGTTTAAATCCAAGGATAATAAAAGGAATGTTAATTGCTACTATAAGGTAGGAGAGTTCCAGACCTGTTAACCTGCTAATCAATAGTGAAATTCCGGTTACTCCCCCATCCACAAAGTTATTTGGCATTAAAAAGCTTTTCAAGCCAAAACAAGCGCAAACAATTCCTACACTAACTAAAAGTAGGTCCTTCAGATATCTAATATATTTTTTTGAGGCTGGCATAAGATTTATTTATTGCGAAGATAGCCAACAAGATCCGCTACTTCGTAAGCATCTTTTAATAAGAATTTACCACTTCTGGTCCTTATGAGCTTGGATAAATAAGCTCCATTGTTTAAGTGCTTTCCAAAATCAGAAACTAAAGACCTGATATATGTTCCCTTACTGCATATAATTTTAAAATCTATTTCAGGAAGGTCTATTCGTGTAATTTCAAATGCTGATACAGTTACGCTTCGTAAACGCAATTCCTGTTCCTCACCCCGGCGGGCTTTCACATATAATCTTTCACCATTTATCTTTACTGCTGAATGGGCCGGGGGGTATTGTTGTATGTCGCCAATAAAAGGAGCAGTAGCTTGTTTTATTACTGTCTCGCTTAATCCTTCCATAGAAAATTCCTGATCAACAACTGTCTCCATGTCATATGATGGGGTAGTTGCACCCAATATCATCGTACCGGTATATTCCTTTTCCTCAGCTTGAAATGAATCAATCTGTTTGGTAAGCTTGCCTGTGCATATTATAAGCAAGCCTGTTGCCAATGGATCTAACGTGCCGGCATGACCAACCTTAAGTTTTAAAGGCTTTAATGAATTCCTGATTTTCCCAACAACGTCAAAACTTGTCCATTTGTATGGTTTGTTAATCAGCAATAATTCTCCTTCTGCAAAATTAAATTCAGGAAAGGCAGACTTGTTAACAGTGTTTTCTTCCTCAGTCATTAGACAACGTTCATTTCAACACCCGCAAAATAAAGTGCAAGAATGGCGATGCCTACAACTATACGATACCAGCCAAACATCCAGAAACCATGCTTTGACAAAAAGCCTATGAAGGATTTAATTGCAATGATCGCCACAATAAATGCAATTGCATTTCCAAATAATAGAAGCTTCACATGCTCTGCATTTAATAACTTATAACCGGTTAAGAGTTTGTAACCCGTTGCTGCACACATCGTAGGGACAGCTAAAAAAAAGGAGAACTCTGCAGCTGCATGTCTGGTCAATTTTTGTTGCATACCCCCAATTATGGTAGCGGCACTTCTGCTAAGGCCAGGAAATATAATTGCCAGTACCTGAAAGCATCCAATTTTAAAAGCAGAAAGATTGCTGATATTTGCTTCCTCAGCGATCTCCGGTTTTTTGAATAGTTTATCAATAAACAACAAAATAATGCCCCCTATCAAAAGCACAATGGCGATAAATATAGGATTGCCTAGTTTCTCGTCAATAAAGTCGTTCAACAACTTCCCGAAAATTAGCGCAGGTATTACCGCAATGATCAGCTTAAGATAAAACTGCCATTTACTAAAGTCAAAAAACTTCTTCCAGTATAGTACAACAACGGCAAGAATAGCACCTAATTGAATGGCTACTTCGAATAATTTGACAAATTCGTCATTTCCAATGCCCATAAAAGAGCTGGCGATAACCATATGGCCCGTTGAGGATACGGGAAGAAATTCCGTTAGTCCTTCAATTATGGCCAGAATTAAGGCCTGTAAATAACTCATTAAGGTTTACTTTTTTAAGATGGCATATACACCAAACCCAAACCCAAATAACACTACCATAGGTGCAAGAAGGGTTTTTCTGAAATCATAGATGTCGGTTGTGCCCATCATTAAAATAAAGCCTAAGGCAACAATTGCAATACTAATTAGCAAAAGTTGATAGTTCTTTTTTGTGAATACCAGTTCTGATTTAGACTCTTGCGTTGCAGGAGTAGCTTTTTTTTCCATCATTATCTGTAAAGGTCGTATATTTTTAAACGTAAGTAGCGGCTAACCGCAAACGAGGTGCTTATAGCAGTAATAAAGATGCCCACGCCTACCAGGCCAAGCAATACAATTCCAAATTCAGTATAGTTTCTTAAAATTACAATTTCAGGAATTTCCTTCTGAGCATAGTAAAGTAATCCGAGAAGGATCAATATGGCTATAAAGGCAGCTATCAAACCATGCAGGGCTGCAAGCAAAATAAATGGCTTGCGTATAAAGTTTCTTGTGGCTCCAACCAATTGCATGCTTTTAATCAGGAAACGTTGTGAATAAATGGCCAGCCTGATCGTATTGTTGATCAGGGCTACAGAGATGACCAGCAATATTGCCGCAAAACCCAGAATAATCAAACCTATTGTATTGATGTTATTATTTACCATGTCAATAAGTGAGCTCTGATAGATAACTTCTTTTACTACCGGGTTTTTTGCAATACTTGCTTTAAGCGCATCTATGCCTTTCGTGTTCGCAAAATCTGCTTTCAGGTATACATCTACAGTAGAAAGTAAAGGATTATATCCTAAAAAGTTTACGAAATCTTCCCCTAAATCATTGGTCAGATTTCTTGCAGCCATTTCTTTATTAATGTATTGGGTATTTTTGATTGCCGGATTTGAATTTAGCTCTTTTTGAAACTGAAGAACGTCTGCTTCTTTGGCACCCTCATCTACAATAATATTTAATACAATGTTCTCTTTTACATAATTGGAAAGGTTTTTTGCATGTACCAGGATAAGTCCAAGCATTCCCAGCATTAATAAAACGAGCGCAATGCTGAAGATTGTAGATATATAAATGGTTTTTGTCTTCTTAGAAGCATCGCTAACCTCAAATTCTTCCATGTAGAGTAAATTATGTTTTGCGAAATTAAAAAATATAAGCAACTAATTTAAATTATATGGTTTTAATATGCTGATATCGCCCAATCATTTAACATTATTTAACGTGAAAATTGAATTAGTGTAATGCGGTTGGTTGAGTGCCGTGTAACATTTTTGTACGAAAACCTGGTAGTCGACGTTTATTAGATGAACAACAAATCCCAATTGTATGAATTTATCCCTAACAAAAACATTCATTTCAGGCAAGAAGCCAGCAATTTTATTGACAGCATTTTTATTAATTCTTAGCAGTTGCAAAAAGCAGGATGATGAGACTAAACCGTTAAAAACGAAAATCGTTGGCAAGTGGGAGGTGTCGAAAGTTGAAACTTCAATAGGCAGTTCAGCCCCCACAACCGTCGCCGGATCGGCAAATGATTACGTAGATTTTAAAGGCGGAGATGATGACATTGTCGAGATCAGTGTTTCCTCGTCATTGCAATCCGGAACTTATTCAATTCTCGTAAGCAATGAATTCTACATTACCATTGGCGGAAAACTGTATCAATGTAGTCCTACTTTGGTTGATGATAATAGTTTTGAGTTTACAGCTACAGAAGAGGGTTCTAACCCATTAATCATAAAAAAGTATTTCCTTGAACGCTAACCTATAATAGCGATTCAGACATGCCAACGAAAATTCTATATTTGGATTGGCATGTCTGTAATACTCAAACTTAAGGAACTGTTATTTTTCTTCCTCAAATGGATCTTTTTGCTTGCCTCAATTTCTTTGATTTCAGGTTCCCTTTCTGCAGTATTCCTTGTATCGCTTAATTATGTAACCTCTTATCGAAACTACCACCGTGAGATAATTTATTTACTGCCCATTGCCGGGTTATGTATTGGGTTATGTTACCATTATTACGGCAAATCGGTAGCGCGCGGGAACGACCTGATTTTTGATACAATTTATTTCCCTAAGGATGTTATTCCTTTCAAAATGCTGCCGTTCGTTTTGTTTGGTACACTTGTAACGCATCTGTTCGGCGGTTCCGCCGGGCGGGAAGGAACAGCATTACAGATGTCGGCTGCAGCGGCCGATCAATTTCATAACATTATTACAATATCTACTAAAGACAGGGTGGTATTGCTGATAGCAGCTTTAAGCGCCGGTTTCGCATCCGTATTCGGCACACCCTTAGCAGGCGCTATTTTTGGTTTAGAAGTTTTGTTGATCAGTAAAATTCCTTTTAAGGCAATTGCCCCAGCGCTAATAACTGCTTACTTAGCTAACTTTGTTGCCGAATTATGGGGTATAAAACATATCCATTATCAAATACCAGAAGTACCAGATGTTTCAGTTCAATTATTAGGGTATACAATAATATCAGGCCTGGTGTTTGGCATTGCAGCTGTTCTGTTCGTAAGGCTTACCAGCCAGGTCAGTTCAGTCACCAGGCTCATAAGATTTCCTCCTCTAAGACCTTTTACTGGAGGTATTATTGTTGTCGCTCTGCTATTAGCATTTGGTGCCGAAAAATTCGCCGGCCTGGGCATTCCCACAATACTTAGGGCCTTTGAGCAACCATCATTACCTGCCGATTTTCTTCTAAAAATTTTGATCACCGCCATTACACTTGGGATGGGGTTCAAAGGAGGTGAGGTAACACCATTGTTTTTTATCGGTGCCACGCTGGGAAGCGCATTAAGTTTAGTTTTTCCAATACCTGTGTCTTTAATGGCAGGAATGGGTTTTGTTGCGGTATTCTCTGGCGCAGCTAAAACTCCTGTGGCATGCATCGTCATGTCTGTAGAGTTGTTCGGCATATCCGGCTGTATTTATATGATGGTGGCCTGTGTCATTGCCTATCTGATATCAGGAAGATACAGCATTTATAATGCGGGCGAGAACAAGCAACCGCGTCACTTTCTTTTTAGATCACATTTCAATTTTTAGCAATCCTTTCCATACCAAGCTATAAATAACTATTTTTGCCCTTTAAAAATAAAAGCACGCTGCGTTAGCGTTAATCATAACACACATAATGGATTACCAATTTAAAGAAATAGAGCAAAAGTGGCAAAAGCACTGGGCGCAACATCATACTTTTAAAGCAGAAAAAGATCTTTCAAGGCCAAAATTTTATGTGCTCGATATGTTCCCATATCCATCTGGTGCCGGTCTGCATGTGGGTCATCCGTTGGGTTACATCGCATCAGATATCTTTGCCCGCTACAAAAGGCTCAAAGGTTTTAATGTGCTGCATCCTATGGGTTACGATTCTTTCGGCTTACCTGCAGAGCAATATGCGATACAAACCGGACAACACCCGGCGGTTACTACTGAAACAAATATCAACACTTATCGTACACAACTCGATAAGATCGGATTTTCATTCGATTGGAGCAGGGAGGTTCGTACCAGTGATGCACAATATTACAAGTGGACACAGTGGATCTTTATGCAGCTTTTCAATTCCTGGTATAACCTGGAGACGAATCGTGCTGAAGACATTACTACCCTGATTGAAAAATTCAATTCTGCCGGCAGTGCCGATGTAAAAGCCGTGTGCGATGAGGATGTTATTGCTTTCATGCCAAGCGATTGGGCAAACATGACTGAAGAGCAAAAGCAGACCGAATTGTTAAAATACAGGTTAACTTATCTTAGAGAAAGTACAGTTAACTGGTGTGCAGCGCTAGGCACTGTATTGGCTAACGATGAGGTGAAAGATGGTTATTCAGAACGTGGCGGCCATCCTGTAGAGCAAAAGAAAATGATGCAGTGGAGTATGCGGATCTCCGCTTATGCAGAGCGCCTGCTACAGGGTTTGAATACCATCGATTGGCCGGAACCGGTAAAAGAAATGCAACGAAACTGGATTGGGAAAAGTGTTGGTGCGAGTGTTAAATTTCAAATTGAAAATCCACCTGCTGGAATTCCCGGATATATAGAGGTTTTTACCACAAGAGTAGACACTATATTCGGTGTATCCTACCTGGTGCTTGCACCAGAACATGAACTGGTTGCGCCACTTACAACTCCTGTTCAGCAATCTGCAGTAGATGCTTATATCGTCCAGACAAAGAAGAAGTCTGAATTAGACCGTATGGCAGATACCAAGACGGTTTCCGGTGCTTTTACTGGTAGCTATGTGATCAATCCTGTTAATGGAGAGCGTGTACAACTGTGGATAGCCGACTATGTGCTTGCTGGCTACGGTACCGGTGCCGTAATGGGAGTGCCTAGCGGAGACCAGCGCGACTGGCTGTTTGCTACTCATTTTGACTTACCCATCATTCAAATATTGGACGGACAAAAGGATATAGACCTACAGGCCGATGCAACTAAAGAAGGAAGATATATCAATTCTGGTTTTATCAATGGGTTGGACTACAAGGAAGCGACATTGGTATTAAATTCCTGGCTTGAAGAACAAGGGGCAGGGAAAGCAAAAGTAAATTACAGAATGCGCGATGCTATTTTTGGTCGCCAGCGTTATTGGGGCGAGCCCATTCCTGTTTATTTTAAAGACGGATTGCCTTTCCTTATTAAAGAAGAAGAGTTGCCATTGATGCTTCCTGAAATAGACAAATATTTGCCTACAGAAACTGGCGAACCCCCATTGGGTAGGGCAGAAGATTGGAGCTACGACGATCAATATGAGTATGAATTGAGTACTATGCCAGGATGGGCCGGATCGAGCTGGTACTGGTACAGGTACATGGACGCACAAAACAAATCTGATTTCGCTTCGAAGGAAGCTATTGAATACTGGAAGGATGTAGATTTGTATATAGGTGGTTCAGAGCATGCTACAGGTCACTTATTGTACAGTCGTTTTTGGAATAAGTTTTTAAAAGACCTTGGCTATGTAAACGAAGAAGAACCTTTTAAAAAGCTGATCAATCAGGGCATGATTCAGGGAAGAAGTAACTTTGTTTACAGGATTGTAGATGAGGATGGCAGAGGTACAAATACTTTAGTTTCTGGCGGATTGAGGAAAGACTATAAAACTTCTGCGCTGCATGTAGATGTTAATATTGTTGAGAATGAAGTTCTGAACCTGGAGAAGTTTAAAGCATTCAGACCGGAATTTGCTGATGCAGAATTTATCCTTGAAAATGGTAAATACATTTGTGGTGTCGAAGTTGAAAAGATGTCTAAGTCGAAGTTTAATGTAGTTAACCCGGATATATTGATTGAGAATTACGGTGCGGATACCCTGCGCATGTATGAAATGTTTTTAGGGCCCTTAGAGCAGAGTAAACCATGGAATACAAACGGTATTGAAGGTGTATTCAAGTTTCTACGAAAATTCTGGAGACTGTTTCACAATGAAGCATGGGTATTTACTGTAAGTGACGGAATACCTACCAAGGGGGAATTGAAAGCTTTACACAAGATCATCAAGAAAGTACAGGACGATATTGACCGTTTTTCATTCAACACTTCGGTATCGAGTTTTATGATTGCGGTAAACGAATTAACAGATTTAAAATGTAACAACCGCCAGGTGTTGGAAGACTTGGTTATCGTTCTGTCTTCTTATGCTCCGCATATTTGTGAAGAGCTTTGGTTATTGCTCGGAAATGAGCCAGGTAGCTTGTCGTTCGCTAAATATCCCAAGTTTAATCCTGAGCATATGGTTGAAGATGAATTCAGTTACCCAATTTCAGTAAATGGAAAAACCCGTTTGAATCTTAACTTAAGCCTCTCACTGGATGCGGCTGAATTAGAAAAAGCGGTATTGGCGAATGAAGACGTACAAAAATATCTTGAAGGGAAAGCGCCAAAAAAGGTGATAGTAGTAAAGGGAAGAATAGTCAATATTGTAATATAAAACCAGAAAGACTTTTGACCATTGTTGGAGTTTAAATAGTTCTATAACACCACATAACAAAAAAGGCAAACCAATTGGTTTGCCTTTTTCATTGCTATATTTTAGATTGTTATTTCCAAATTGATTTCACTGAATATACATCCAGGTTCTTGACTTCAATATTGTTTCCCCAGAAATGCAAACCTTCCTTGTTGTCTGAAAATGGTTTTCTTTCCATTGAGTACGAGTACGCACCTCCGTCAATAAAAACCTCTATCGAAGTGCGGTCAACAAAAATATCAGCTGTAATTTCCATTGAACTGGGATCCTCCGGAGAGTAGAAAACCCCATTAATCGTATTGAAGTTCATGTCATAGTCTAAAATGCGCTGACCAAATAAATTAAATCCGGCACTGGTTGCGTGAGATAACTTGATGGTTGCCTTAAGCCTAAAACGGTCTGAACCATAAAATTCTTTCAGGTATGTGTTGGCGTCACCTGAACTTAATGAAGGCCATGACTTAACCTTTTCAAAAAGCTGTTCGGCTTCCTTAACAGGAACACTAAATAGCCTAACCCCGTTTTTGGTGGTTTTCAAAGTGAGTACGGTTGGCATCAGCATCATATTGTTGAAAGGCATACCCGGCTGCGCAACCCTTCCCCACCCAATCTGAATGCGCCTTGGGTCAGTTTCCGGCATATTAGTGAAAGTCTGGGCCGCGTATATCGTTCCCGTTGTATAAAAATACTTTCCATTTTCAGGAGTAAAAGTTTTACCGTCAAATGAGCCAATCATATAGGTGTTTGAAGCACCATACATTACCCATTTTGTTTTGGTTTTATCACCGTCAATTGGAAGTTCGAAAAGGTCCGGACATTCCCAGAAACCTGTTACGTGACTTTCATAGTTCCACTCTTTAAGATTTTTTGAAGTATAGATGGAGTGGCCATCGCGCTCATTCAAGACCATTACCCAGTGGTTGCCAGGCTTATACCAGAATACCCGTGGGTCACGCGTATCCTTGCTGTTCCATTTCGCTTTGGAATCTATTACCGGGTTATTTGCATACTTAGTCCATGTTCTGCCTTTATCTAAGCTATACGCTACGCACTGAATTTGCTTGTCAGGATTATCGGCAGTGTAAAGGGCAACCATAGGAGGTGTTTTCCCATTTCCAAAACCTGATGTATTTTGATAATCAATGACTGCAGATCCTGAAAACATTGTCCCGATTTTGTCTGGATGTAAGGCTACCGGAAGTTCTTCCCAATGAATCATGTCCTTGCTTACTGCATGGCCCCATGACATGTTTTCCCATTCTCTTTCAAAAGGATTATGCTGATAAAATAGATGGTATTCTCCTTCATAAAAGATCATTCCGTTTGGATCGTTTATCCAGCCACGTCTTGTAGTAAAATGATACTGCGGACGGTTTTTCTCATGATAAATGGAGTCCTGACCATTTATTTTGTCATCCTGGTAAATCTTTGCCAAGCCGGCCTGATCTCCGTCATAACTAATTTTGATTGTCTTGCCCTTAAACTCAGATACATCTAAAAAGGTCCAGTACTCTGGTTCTGTTGTAAGCCTGATGGTAAATGTACGCTCAACCTTACCTCCAATTTCAAACCGCATGCTGGCTCTGTTCTGGCGCTGCGATATCGGAAAATTTAAGTATCTTTTTGTGACTTTTATTGAAATGTCTGCAGCTCCTGCCGCAAAACCCACAAGTAAAAAAGCTGATGTTAATAAGGTCTTAAAAATGGAATTCATACCTGGAACTTAAGTTTTTTTAAAGATGTCGTTTTATTGAATAATAAACAAGGTGCCTATTGGTTTTCAATAAAAAAGCCGGCGACTTTTCCAAACACCGGCTTTCATTAACATCATTAAAACAGTTTTCCCTTATAAAAGAAATTAATCTCTTACAAAAATAGATACGTAGAATATTGACTTACAGATCTTAACATTATTTTACGTTTATGGAAAAATCAACAGTTTCTGGCGGTAGACATTGCGAGTCATCACAAACCATAAACTCCACAGTACCTTTTACAGTAGCAGTCGGACCTGTTAATTTAATTTTTTGCGTAAACGTTACTGATTTCTCAAAGTAACTCACGTTCATATCAAAAGTCTTCTCAAACTTAACTACAGGTTTTGGTTCAGTAGTCTTTCCGTTCAGTTTATAGGCTTTCGCCGGGGTGAATTTAAACGTTGTTTTAATCGGCCCACCCTCAGCAATGTTCTGAGAATAAATATGCCATCCATTATCGATAGTTGCCCTAATGGCCACCACTGCATCCGTTTTAGAAATTTTCTTAGCCAAATAAGCCCATTTAACTGGTTTTAAGATCTGGCTGTTTACTGTAATACTTAAAAAAAGCAGTACAGGCAAAATCATTAGTTTTTTCATGTTCAGTTTTATGTGTTTGCAAACTTATATGATTTAAGACATATACTGGTCATAATAGTTTAATATGTTATAGGTTAACAACGGACTATGCCTCTGCTAAATTGTTGCGGTTCAATTTATACCGCCTGCAGGCATCATTTCACCGATAATTTTATTGGAGTGAACTTAAATCTATTGGGGCTTAGTGTAACAAATACCACCTTGCGCAGACTAATTGAAGAAATAAAAATTATATGAAAAGAATTATACTTTTACTTGCAGGATTGGGAATGATAACCGCTGCCAAAGCGCAGTTCCCTATGGGAGGAGGAGTTCCTCAAAAGCCGAAAGTGGTGGGACGGATTACAGCAGTTGTGCTCGACTCTGCTACCAAAAAACCAGTTGATTACGCAAGTATCGCTTTAACCAATACAACAACAAAAAAATCTGTAAACGGAGGCGTTACTGATGAGAAAGGTAAAGTAACATTACAAAATATAACACCTGATGCTTATACCATGGCAATTGGCTTTCTTGGTTATAAAACTAAATTGGTAAGTGTTAAGACTACTCCTGAAAAGCCAGATTTTAATGCAGGTACCATCTATATCGCATCAATTGAGAGCAATTTAAAAGAAGTTGCCATTGTAGGCCAAAAGGCGATGATAGAAAATAAGGTAGATAAATTGGTATACAACGCTGAAGCAGACATTACAAACGCCGGTGGAGACGCAACGGATGTGATGCGCAAGGTGCCAATGCTTTCTGTAGACATGAATGGTAACGTTCAGCTTCGCGGTAGCGCAGTAAGGGTTTTAATCAATGGTAAACCTTCCGGTACTATGGCGAACAGTGTTGCTGATGCCTTAAAGATGATTCCTGCAGAACAGATCAAAAGCGTGGAGGTTATTACAAGTCCTTCAGCAAAATACGATGCTGAAGGTTCCGGTGGCATTATCAATATTATCACAAAGAAAAGCAATGCTGAAGGAACAAGCGGAAGTGTAAACGCATCGGCGGGAACCAGGTCTAATAATGGTGCCTTCAATTTGAACGTAAAAACCGGTCGTTTGGCAGTTACATCAAGTTTAGGTGTAAACCACGCCTATCCACAAAACTCTCAGGTCGATAATTTTACCAGTCTAACTGCTAGTTCCGGAGCCATAAGTACGGTCACACAAAATGGATTTTCAAAATGGTCCAGAGTAGGCTATAATGGAAGTGTAGGTTTGGATTACGATTTAAATGGCTATAACAACTTCTCTACAAATGTAAAGCTAAACAGCTTTTCTAATGGTGGTCCGGGCAGTACAAACATCATCAGCAACAGTGGTATTTCAGGTGATCCAAATTTGATGTCTACAAATATCAGGGATATGGATATGGGCTTCAGAAATATGGATTGGACGGCCGACTATCGTAAAACCAGCAAGCGTGAAGGCGAAGAGTTTTCTATTTCCGGACAGCTGTCTACCGGCAGGAATACCAGCGACTTTTCAAACAGGTTCATCAATGCCGGATTTCCCGACGTATTTCTTGCCAACTCAAATACGGGTAAAAACAATGAGTACACGCTACAAAGCGACTATGTTTACCCATTCAATAAAGCAACTGTTCTGGAGGTTGGTGTGAAGGGAATTGCACGTCAAATTACGAGTGACTATGATGTTGCAGCCCAAGATTTTGATTACGATCAGAACGTTGCATCTGCATATGGGGTAATGGGTTTCAAATTAACAAAAAAGATTGTAGCCAAGGCGGGTTTAAGGGCAGAGTATACAGCCATAGATGGGTTGGCCGGCAATACGTTAAATTTCGACAATGATTATTTTAACTTGTTTCCAAGTTTGATTTTATCTCAAAACTTATCGGCTATGACTACCATTAAGTTTAGTTATAACCGTCGTGTGCAGCGCCCAAGTTTATTTTATTTGAATCCTTTTAGAAACGAAAGCGACAGGTACAATCCAATGCAGGGTAATCCGGCTCTGGATCCTGAATTAACAGACAACCTTGAAATAGGATATTCAACCTTTATCAAAGGTTCTGTAATAAACGCCTCCATCTTTTACCGCAATACTCACGATGTGATTGAGAGCGTTGTATCAGGTATTCTGGAAGATGGGATCAGTAAAAATTTAACAAGTTACCTCAATGTGGGCAATAGCCAGTCTTACGGGTTTAACGTCTTCGGCTCCTACAATCCAAAACCAAAATGGACACTAATGAGTAATTTTGGGTTGAATACTTACGAGGTTAAAAACACTGCAGTAGGTATCAATACGGGAACTCTGGTGAATTACAATTTCTTTTCAAGATCTGCTTATGCTTTCAATGGCGGATGGAGCACTGAGCTGTGGGGCGTAATCAATTCACCAAAAAGAACTTTCCAGGGAAAAACAGAAATGATGTATTTTTATGGAGGGGCAATTAAGAAGGAAATTATGAATAAAGCTGCTACTATTGGTTTGAATGTTCTCAACCCGTTTGCGAGGGATTTGAATATTAAAACAACTAACAGAACCAGCAATTCTACACAAATTAGCGACATACATTATCCCTTGCGCTCTTTTGGAATCAACTTTAGCTATAAGTTTGGTAAACTGAAGTTTACTCAAAAGAAAACAGTTAAAAACGACGATTTAAAGAAGGAAGAGCAGCAGCAACAGGGTAGCGGAATGGGTGGTGTACAGTAAGGCCTACTTACTCTTTTTAACAGTTTTAAGGATCATTAAATTTAGCGGGTTTATTACAAACCCGCTAATATTTTTTTGAGTCATGATCACAGATTGATCATAGAATATTGGGACAATATTTGCGTATTCCATAACCATCCTGTCCATTTGCTGATACAATTTAAACCGCTCGTTATCATCGCTTACATAATAACTTTGTTCAAATAGCCTGTCAAAATCCTTATTGTAATAAGCTGTATAGTTGGGGCCGTTAGGCACCTTGTTTTTTGAATAAAACATGGCCATATAATTTTCTCCGTCAGGATAATCAGCTATCCATGAACCCCTGAAAAAGTTCACCTCGTTTTTAGACATCAGGTCCCGCAAGCTGGCGCTCGGGCTTGCATCAACTTTCACACTAATTCCAATGGCATGAAGTTCACCCTGGATAAATTCAATCAAATCTTTGTAAGTGGTAGAGGTATTGAGCGTTACCTGCGGCATTCCCTTACCGTCCGGAAAGCCGGCTTCAGCAAGCAGTCTTGCAGATTTTTCAGGATCGTAATGGTACCCTTTAACTGCTGTACTGTCAAACCCGGGCATGCCCTGCGGTACGAATCCTGAAGTTGCGGGAATGCCAACCCCATTTCTCAGGTATTTGATAAGTTTAGGTTTATCAATAGCATAATTGATAGCCTGCCGCACTTTTTTGTATTTAAGCGGGGAATTTTTGGCGATTGCTATGTTCGTATCAACCAGGATGCCTACATATTCTGTGCAAAGATAGGGGCCTTTTGTGAGGTTAAACTTGCCTTCATATTTTTTGGTCATTTTACCGCTTTTGGTAAGAATGTCATCCCGGTAGCTTCCGTCTACCTTATCAAAAAAATCCAGGTCCTTCTTTATAAAATTCATAAAAGCACTCTGTTTATCACTTATGAAGCTAACCTTAACAGCATCCAGGTAAGGAAGCTGTGCTCCATCTTTCTTTTCCCAATACCGTTCATTTTTTAGCAGCACAAGGGTCTCGTCTTCTTTCCAGTATTTGAATTTAAAAGGTCCGGTGCCCACCGGGTGGCTCCTAAAGTCTTTGCCATAATGTTCAACCACTTCTTTAGGCACAACAGAGCAATATTGCGTTGCCAATATTTTCATGAATGCCGGTGAGGGTTTAACCAACTCGATCTGAAAGGTACTGTCATTTAAAGCTTTAAAGCTGTTGATGTCCTTAACCTTGTCACTAAAAATCCATCCTCCTGATGAGGCTACTTTAGGGTCAATAAGGCGATAAAAGCTATAAACAAAATCTGATGCAACAACCATTCGGCCTTTTCCCTTTAAAAATAAAGGGTCATCATGAAAGTAGACATCTTTTCGCAATAGAAATGTATAATTCAACCCATCAGGGGTTACTTTCCATGATTTGGCAATGCAGGGCACGGTGTTCAATACACTGTCTATCTGCACCAATCCATTAAAGATTTGATTGATCATCCACATTGCATTCTGGTTTCTTGCAAAAGCAGGGTCCAGCGAAGTAAGCCCCTGATCGATATTCATGTTGAATACAGTTTTTGAGTCGTCAGATGAAGAATTGCCACAAGAGAGGATGAACGTAGCCAGTAGTCCGCAAAAAATATTGATTATAATACTACGCATCAGATCAGGAATACTAATTTTGCACAAAGTAACAAATAAATCAATATGTCTTTTTTAAATACGCTGATTAGTGAGGTTGGCGACGGCGATTTGCAGGAAAGGCTTCAGGAGCGTATAGAGCTCATCCAGCATAAAATAAAATTTATGGATCCGGTATCGGTATTGGTTTTGGACGCAAACAACAATCCTGTAACCGAAATTGGAAATGTAATTAATGAAGTAGGCGGGGTTATGCAATCAGACGTAGTTACATCCAGGGTTTTGATTTATGTTGAACAAGGTCAGAGCGCCTTGCATTTAATGGGTACCGTGCCCGCATTACTAAATACCGACTGGCCTGCAGTTGAGTACAACCGGGTCTATTTATGGGATGACGAAGCTGCATTTGGAAAAACGGCAGAAGCTCTTGTAAACGCAGCAGAAGATCTTGCGGAAATGCTTTACCCGGGCTATTTTGTATTCGGTAACGAAGGCAAAACCTGGATAAGCTTTAAAACAAAATAAATTTATCGATCTGCTGAGTAGTGAATTTTACAGTATCTTCTTTGTAGAAGTTCCCGCCCTCATCAAACTCCGTTTTAATAACCGGGATGTGTAATCTTAAAGGCAATACATTTAGGTGAAGGTAACTGCAAACTCCGCCAAAATGATCAATGCCCCTGATGTTGCCATATTTTCCCGAAGAAATTCCTACCAATGCGGCTTTCTTATCGTAAAAGCTTGACGGGAAATCACATGCATCAATAAATAACTTAAGCGCACCGGGAAAACTACCGTTGTATTCGGGAATAATAAAGATAAATTTGGTGGTATTGGAAACCATGTTCTGTATAGACAGAAACTGCTCACTTCTTTTGCCGTAAAGGTCAGTAGCCAGTAAGTCCGCCGGCAGGTTTTCTAGACTTAAAATCTCAGATTTCACGCCTTTTTCAGCAAGTGTTCTTTGATAGTACCTGGCAACTTTCAGGGTATTGCTTTCAGCTCTGTTGGTTCCTGATATGATGGTTAACATGTTCGAATTGTTAATAAGATGTGTAAAACACGTATGGCGTATATACTTAAATTATCATTTACTTTGTATCTTAGCTACTTTGTAAAAATATGCCTGAAACATCACAAAAATAGCATTTTTTACATTTATACCGAGCAAAAACAAGTCTTAATATACAATTCAAATTAGTAATAAAATAGATGAGTAAAATTATTGCATTGGCAAATCAGAAGGGTGGTGTGGGTAAAACAACATCATCTATCAACCTCGCTGCAAGTTTAGCCGTACTGGAATACAAGACGTTACTGGTGGATGCTGATCCGCAGGCCAATTCAACATCCGGAATAGGTTTTGACCCAAGAAATATTAAGAACAGTATTTACGAGTGCATCATTAATGATATCGAACCGTCTGAAGCCATTCAAAAGACGGAAACACCCAATCTTGATCTGCTTCCCGCACATATCGACCTTGTTGGTGCAGAGATTGAAATGATCAATCTTAATAACCGCGAGTATAAGATGAAGGCGGTACTTGAGAAAATAAAAGATCAGTACGACTTCATTATCATAGATTGTTCTCCTTCATTAGGCTTAATTACCATTAATGCCTTAACAGCTGCAGATTCTGTTATTATACCTGTGCAATGTGAGTACTTTGCCTTAGAGGGATTAGGAAAGCTGTTGAACACAATTAAAATCGTACAAAACCGTTTAAATCCTGAACTGGAAATTGAAGGGATCCTGCTTACCATGTACGATGTGCGCCTTCGTTTATCCAACCAGGTGGTTGAAGAAGTGAGAACGCATTTCCAGGACCTTGTATTTGAGACCATCATCCAGCGCAATACCCGGTTAAGTGAGGCACCAAGTTATGGTGTTTCTGTAATTATGCATGATGCCAATTGCAAAGGCGCCATCAATTACTTAAACCTGGCACGCGAAATTGTTCGCAAGAACGGGATGGTAAAAGAACTGGAAAGCCAGACTACAGCTATTATTTAAAATATATTTAATGACATCTTTTCAGCGAAAAACAGGATTAGGCAAAGGGTTAAGTGCCCTTTTAAATGATTCTGATGCCGTAAATCTACCAAAGCAAACAGGGGCAAACTCTAATGGTGATTCACGTCATGAAGCAAATAATGGCAATGGCATTGGTCAGATCAAGATCAGTGATGTCGAAACAAACCCTTATCAACCCCGCACTGAATTTGACCAGACTGCACTTGATGAACTTTCCGAGTCAATTAAAGTACATGGTTTAATTCAGCCGATTACAGTTCGGGCTAAGCCTCAGGGTGGCTATCAGCTCATATCAGGTGAACGCAGGCTGCGGGCGTCAAAACTGGCGGGCTTAACTGAAGTTCCAGCCTATATTCGTAGTGCTAACGACCAGCAAATGCTGGAAATGGCCCTTATCGAGAACATTCAGAGAGAGAATTTAAATGCCATAGAGGTAGCATTAAGTTTTCAGCGTATGATGGATGATTGTAATCTCAAACAAGACCAGCTAGGTGAACGTGTAGGTAAAAACAGGTCTACCATCACCAATTACCTCCGACTGCTTAAGTTACCGCCGTCTATTCAAATTTCAATCCGGGATCAGAAAATATCAATGGGTCATGCAAGGGCATTGATCAGCGTAGATTCCGTAGAAAAGCAGCTTTTCCTGCACAATGAAATCATTGAGAAAGGACTCTCAGTGCGCCGGGTAGAAGAACTGGTTAGAAACCTCGGTAATGATGAAGAACATAAAAAGATAAAGAAGGCTAGTCCGGTTCCCTTTGAATACCAAAAGCTTCAGAGGGAACTTGCATCTAAATTCTCTACGCGTGTTAAATTGAAAGTAGCTGAGAATGGGAAAGGGGCAATAGAAATTCCTTTCGTATCAGAAGAAGACCTAAGTAGGATCCTTGAATTATTAGATTGGTAATGTATAGACTACTGATCCTGTTTTTCCTGATTAATGTTGCGGTATTCGAAGCCAGATCTCAGGTACAACCTGCTACAGCAAAGCCAGACAGCCTTGTAGTTGATACCATTAAATCGCAAAGGGCTGATACCACCAAGCCAAAATATATAAATTTAGGTAAGATTGCCGGTCGCAGGGCTGCAATCAGTTCTGCAATTGTGCCTGGCCTTGGTCAGATTAGAAATGGGGTAACTTTGTATAGAATGGCCAAAGTGGCTGCCATATATACAGGGGCAACCTTACTCACGTTGTCTTATTTTGACAATGATAAAAACTATAAGATCTTTCTGAACGAGTTGACCGCCCGAAGGGAGGGTACTGCAGATCCGAATAGCGTTTATGCCAGCTACCCGGAAACAGGGCTGCTTGCTGCCAAAGATACCTTTCGCAGAAACAGGGAGGTAGTTATCTTCTCCCTTGCCGGATTATATCTACTAAATATTGTTGAAGCTTACGTAGATGCGCGGCTTAAATATTTTGACGTTGGTGATGTGGCGTTTAAGGTAAGCCCCGGGCTCATGAACAACAACGGTATGTATGGCTTTAACAGCTTAGCGCCCGGATTGAAGATTACGCTGTCTTTATAATATCTTTGCAGCAAATAAATTTAAATATAGTAATGAAACCTGCGTAAGCAAGCTTCATTACCAAAATGAAAATATAATAAGAATGAAAATAGCTTTGCTTGGCTACGGGAAAATGGGTCAGATCATTGAGCGTTTAGCAATAGACAGAGGCCATGAGGTCGTTTTAAAAATAAACATTGACAACAAAGAAGACCTTACAGAGTCAAACCTTCGTAAAGCGGACGTTGCCATAGATTTTAGTGCTCCGGATGCTGCTCTTGATAACATTTATGCTTGCTTTACCGCAAATCTCCCAATCGTTGTAGGCACCACAGGATGGTACGGGCAACTGCAGGAAGTTAAGAACGAGTGTCTTGCCAGTAACAATACCTTGCTTTATGGATCAAACTTCAGTATCGGAGTCAATATATTCTTCCATATGAATAAGATGCTTGCCAAACTTCTTAATAACTTTCCTGCCTATGAAGTACAGGTTGAAGAAATTCACCATACACAAAAGCTGGATTCTCCAAGCGGAACAGCCATGACAATTGCTGAAGGTATTATCGATAACCTCGACCGCAAAACAGAGTGGGTTAATGAATTGGTAGGTACACCGTTTGAAGAAGTGATTAAAAAGGAGCAGCTATTGATCGAATCTCACAGGATTGAGAACGTTCCGGGAACACACACTGTCGTTTACAGTTCAGAGGTTGATGAAATTGAATTCAAACACACCGCTCACAACCGTTCTGGTTTTGCCCTGGGCGCATTGGTAGCGGCAGAGTGGTTGGAAAACAGACAAGGCTTTTATAATATTACAGACATATTTAATTTTAAATAACCATTATGAGTTGGAAATTCTGGCAAAAAAACACAAATGCCAAGCCCAAAAAAAAGAAGACTAAAACGCGTGAATGGGTAGACGCCATACTCTTTGCAGTAATAGCTGCAACCATCATCAGGGTGTTTTTTATAGAAGCTTATACCATCCCTACCGGATCTATGGAAAGATCCCTTTTAATCGGGGATTTCCTCTTTGTAAGTAAAGTTAACTACGGTCCCCGTATCCCTATGACTCCTGTAGCCTTTCCTTTTGCCCACCATACCATGCCTTATACTACTGGTGTGAAAGCTTATTGGGATGGAGTTCAATGGAAATACCATCGTCTTCCAGGCTTGCAAGACATCAAAAGAAATGACGTAGTAGTATTCAATTACCCGCAAGGGGACACAGTTGCATTGGAGGCGCAAGACCGCGACTATTACCAGATGGTACGAAACAGCAGCTGGGCACAGATCAATTCACAATTCACAATCATAACAAGGCCGGTTGATAAACGAGAGAACTACATTAAAAGGTGTATTGCAATCTCCGGCGATGTGGTTAGCATGAAAGATGGACTTGTTTCCGTTAATGGAAAGCCCGAAAAGCTTAAAAATACCGGCAACTTCAGATACCTGGTAACCTTCAAAACTACTGATATTAACTTTAGCCAATTCGGAGAAATGGGCTTCAGTTTAAGAGACACAGATCCTGATATTGCACAGGAAGGCGAAAGAAGTTATGTTTTCACCGGATCTGAACTTATGATGGATAACGTTAGAAAACTGGATATCGTAGAATCTGTAAAAGAGTACACTAGAGCAGCCGGCATACGGGAAGGTGACGTTTTTCCTTTTGATCAGAACAGAAATTGGAACGTGGATAATTTCGGACCGATAAAAGTCCCTAAAAAAGGCTGGACAGTTCAACTGGACAGCAATACCATGCCTTTGTACGAGCGAAGCATCCGGATCTACGAAGGAAATAAGCTGGAGAAATCCGGTACGGGCTGGTTAATCAACGGACAGCCTGCTACCAGTTACACATTTAAAATGGATTACTACTGGATGATGGGCGATAACAGGCATAACTCACTCGATTCAAGGTATTGGGGTTTTGTACCTGAAGACCATATAGTAGGAAAGGCTTTATTTATCTGGATGAGTTACGATACAAATGGTTCGTTCCTGAACAAAATAAGGTGGAGCAGAATATTAAGAGGGATCCATTAGAAATCCTCTTAATTAAGCAGATAGACCGCTTATATTCAGTTTAACTGCCAATTCATTTAAGTCATTTACAACGGCATCTATTAAAGGGATGCCGTTTTTTTTGCGCTCCTGTTCAAAGGCGTATTCTGGTTCTCCCGGGATAATTACCTTTTTTGATTCATCTATTGTTTTTGCACTTTTAAAGCGCGCAATCCAATTGTCAAGATGATCCTTAAATTCCTGTGCCGGCCTGAAACCATCTACGCGCATGGCTCCAAAAAAATGACCTATTCCTTCTCCAACCGGATTAGCCGATGGTTCCAGGAAAGAAACAAACGGTGGAACCCATGGTCCGTAATTAGCACCTGAAAGCACAGCCGATAAAATATCAACCGTAGCGCTCAAACCATAGCCCTTATGACTTCCGTGGTCTTTATCACTGCCAAGCGGCAACAATGAGCCGCCTGCCTTCAAGCCATTTGCATCGGTAGTACTTAAACCATCTTTATCCTGCGCCCAGCCTTCAGGAATCGGAAGGTTTGCACGCTGGGCTATTTCTAACTTTCCATTTGCAGCGGCAGCAGTAGCCATATCAACAATTACCGGTGGATATTTTCCTGCCGGAAATGCGTAACACATCGGATTGGTGCCCAATAACCGTTCGTTGGCATAAGTAGGGGCAACAAGCGGACTTGCGTTTGTCATGCTTATCCCTATCATATCCTGTTCAACGGCCAATAGTGAATGGTATCCTGCTATACCAAAATGGTTTGAATTTTTAACAGCAACCCATCCGCTACCGTAAGTCCTGGCTTTTTCAATTGCCAGTTTCATTGCAAATGGGGCAACAACAAGGCCAAGTCCAGCATCACCATCTACAGTAGCTGTAGTGAAAGTTTCGTGCACAACCTTAATTTCCGGCTTTGCGTTAATCCTTTCTTTTTCCAACAGCCTGACGTAGCCACTCAACCGTGCTACACCATGGGAGTCTATCCCCCTTAAATCAGACTTTAGTAGCACATCTGCAGCCAGCTTAGCATCGACTTCAGGGCAGCCCATTTTTATAAATACAGCTTTCGTAAAATAACGCAGCTTACTTTCTGAAAATGTAATAAAGTTCATTTTAGGCAAATAGAATGGTAAACTGATTGTCGAGCGGCTTAAAGGCTTCTATTAGAGATTCAATAAATCCATCTCCAAACTGTACATACATAGGCGCAATATTCATTACCCGTTCCTGTAGGCCTCCCGAAGGAAACAACTTCGCTTTAAGGTTCTCAATCTGTGCCAGAGATGTGGTATGTTTCCGTTTTTCAGCACGCAGCATTTTCTGCTCCAGGCTGCTTATGAGTTTGAGCGCCCTGGTCTTTGCAGCGTCGGCCGACTGTGAAAGCGTTTTGTCTATTTGATATGCATTCAACTTGATCTGTTCAAATATTGCGGTTATCGCCTTTTCCTCATCGCCCAATGTAAGCTGCAGGTTAACGTGCGACTTGATCCAGTCATTTTTTAATTGTAAAGTGTCATTAAACAGGTCTCTCTGCGAGATACCAAGTATGTGCATACGCTGTTCACTTCTTTTATCAATTACCTGAGCAGAGTTGCGCAAAAGCAGTACAGGAAAATCAATTTCGTAATGCTCAAAACTAGCCTTCAGCTGCAGCCAGTAGGTAACCTCTGCGCCGCCACCTATATAGGCAAGGTTTGGCAAAATCACTTCCTGATAAATCGGCCTCATGACCACATTCGGACTAAACCTCTCGGGGTAGTTCTCTATCTCTGTTTTGAGCTCGTCAGCAGAAAAACTGGTTCTGGTATTCTTTACGTTAAATCTTCCTTTGTCTTCCACAATTCGCTCTCTCAACCCCTCTGTCATGTAAAAGAAATTGATTTCTCTTGGGTTTACCTGTGGCTTGTAACCCAAACTTTCCAGGGCCTCACTGCTTTGCGCTATGAGTTTTGAGCTGTTCTCCTCAATAATGTCCTGATACACTATACCTGAAAATTGTTTTTTCAGCTGCGGTTCGTCGGCATCAATACACACCAGGCCATATTTACCGAATAGTGCATCAACCATTTCCCTGGTGGCATCGCTCAGATTTGAATGGTTTGTATAGGCATCTTCCACAATCTGAGAAAGTTTCAAGCCGTTTTCACTAATCCCTAAAAATCCTTTATAGGCAATTAGTACCTCCTCTATGTCTTTAGTGCTCAGTTTACCTGTCGCCCCAGCAGCTTTCTTATTCCAGGTAAGCAGCTTATCCTCCAGCTTTACATGATTGATCTCTTCAAAATCGTGATCTTCAGTAGCCATCCAATAAATCGGTACGAAATTATAATCAGGAAATTCTTGTTTAAGTTGACGGGCCAGGTTTATTGCGGTAACTATTTTGTAAATAAAATAAAGCGGACCGGTGAATATATTTAACTGGTGCCCTGTTGTGATGGTAAACGTCCGGTCGTCGGCCAGCAAATTGATATTTGCTTTAACAGTGTTTGAAGATCTTATTAATCCATATTGCTTTAGCAGTACCTCTACAAGTATGCTCCTGTCGCCCTTAAAGTTCCTATTTTTGATGGCATCTGAAAATCCCTTAAGGTCAGGACTATATCGGTAAAAAGGTTTTAATTGCTCTTTCCCGCTCGTGTAGTCAAGTATGGCTGCTGAGAACGCATTGGTTTCCTTGTAAGAGATGTATTTAGCCTGCATTGCAACGAATTTAAAATTAATAAGCCACGAATATTACCATCAGGTTTTTATTTTACAATCCAACCATAGAGATCAAAGTCTTCAGCACGGTCTATCTTCACATTCACAAAACTACCAACAGCCGCATAGCCTGTGGTTGCGTCTATCAATACCTCATTGTCCACTTCCGGCGAATCGTATTCTGTCCTTCCAATAAAGAAATCACCCTCCTTACGGTCAATTAAAACCTTATAGGTATTTCCAACTTTCTCCTGGTTAATGTCGAAAGAAATACCCTGTTGTATTTCCATAATGGCATCAACGCGTTCCTGTTTTACTTCATCAGGCACATCATCTATCAGGTTGTGGGCATGCGTCTTTTCTTCATGCGAATAGGTGAAACAACCCAAACGGTCAAAGCGGGTATCTTCTACCCAGCTCATCATCTCCTCAAAATCCTCTTCAGTCTCACCCGGATAACCACAAATTAAGGTAGTACGCATAGCGATCCCAGGTACTTTATCTCTTATTTGATTTACAATATCAATGGTTTTCTGCTTCGTGATCCCGCGGCGCATCGATTTCAGCATGTTATCTGTAATGTGCTGTAAAGGCATATCCAGGTATTTACATATGTTCTCGCGCTCATTCATTGCATCAAGTATTTCCATCGGGAAGCCCGAAGGGTAGGCGTACTGTAACCTGATCCATTCAATACCCGGTACATCAGAAATTCTCCTCAGCAATTCGTCCAGGTTGCGCTTTCCGTAAATATCAAGTCCGTAATAAGTCAAATCCTGCGCAATTAGGATCAGTTCTTTGGTTCCGTTGGCAGCAAGTATTTTTGCCTCATTTACCAATTCCTGCATGTCTCTCGACACGTGTTTTCCGCGCATCAATGGAATGGCACAAAAGGAACAAGGGCGGTTACATCCCTCCGCAATTTTAAAATAAGCAAAATGAGAAGGGGTGGTAAGTAAACGCTCCCCAATGAGTTCATGCTTGTAATTGGCACCCAATGAATGCAGTAAGTTGTTGAGGTCGTTGGTGCCAAAAAAAGCGTCAACGTTGGTCAGTTCAGCTTCAAGTTCCGGTTTATACCGCTCAGAAAGACAACCGGTAACAATAACTTTCCCTACTTTTCCTTCGTCTTTGAGCTGACTATATTGTAAAATCGTATCAATTGATTCTTGTTTCGCATTGTCAATAAAGCCACAAGTGTTGATCACAACGATGTCGTCCTTTCCAACTTTATTGGCTTCATGAACAACATCCATACTGTTTCCACGCAATTGACCCATTAAAACCTCAGAATCATAAGTGTTTTTAGAACACCCCAATGTGATTACATTTATTCTTGGCTTTTTAACAGGTACTTCTCTGGAAATAATTTTTGTATTCATGCAATATTTACTTTACCCTCTTTATTTACTTTACCTCTTTAACTGTTTACTCGTCATTGCGAGGTACGAAGCAATCTTCCATACGGCTTGCTTCGTGCCTCGCAATGACATGGAGCAATCCTTCATCCCGCTTGCTTCGTGCCTCGCAATGATATGTAGCAAGCCTTCAACCTGCTTGCTTCTTACTTCGCAATGACTGGAGCAATTTTTAACTAAACAAACTGTCAACAAATGCCTTCTTGTCGAACAGCTGCAAGTCGTTCATACTTTCACCAACGCCTATATATTTTACAGGTATTTTGAACTGATCTGAAATACCTATCACTACGCCGCCTTTTGCTGTTCCATCCAGCTTAGTAATGGCCAATGCATTTACATCTGTCGCTTCAGTAAATTGCTTGCATTGTTCAAAGGCATTCTGTCCGGTTGAGCCATCAAGTACCAAAAGTATTTCATGAGGCGCACCGGGAACAACCCTGTTCATCACACTTTTAATTTTACCAAGCTCATTCATAAGGCCTACTTTATTGTGCAGCCTGCCTGCGGTGTCAATAATTACCACATCCTCGCCATTTGCTACTGCCGACTGCAAAGTATCAAATGCCACAGAAGCAGGATCAGAACCCATCGCCTGGGCTACAACCCTAACACCAACACGTTCACCCCAAAGTTTGATCTGTTCAACAGCGGCAGCCCTAAACGTATCGGCAGCACCGAGCACCACTTTTAGGTTTTCTGCTTTCAGCTTATGTGCCAGCTTGCCAATAGTAGTAGTTTTTCCTACACCATTAACGCCTACAACCATAATAACGTATGGTTTATGGGCACTACCGTATTCAAAGCTTCTGAAATCGTTGCTGTTGTTCTCTGCCAGTAACAACTGGATCTCCTCCCTCAGCAAACCATGGAGCTCAGAAGTTGACAGGTATTTGTCTTTTGCTACACGATTCTGGATACGCTCAATTATTTTCAACGTTGTACTTACGCCAACATCAGACGTTACCAGAACCTCTTCCAGATTATCAAGAACATCATCATCAACGGTAGACTTTCCGGCTACCGCTTTGGTGATCTTATTCAGGAAACCTGTCTTGGTTTTCTCTAAACCTTTGTCCAGGGCTACCTGTGCTTCAGGAGCAGTTTCTTTCTTCTTGAAAAAATCGAATAAACCCATAAGAATGTATAACTAAACAAAAAAAGCCCTCCCAGAATAAAGGGACGGCTTTAATATTATTAAATATTAATATTATTTTTTAGATGCGATAGCATCCGTAACGTGATCGTTATGAACAATAACTTCTTTGAAAGAATAAGCACCAGATTTAGGTGATTTAGTCATTGTAATAACTTTCGAATATTCTTTTCCTTTACCCGTTTTTAGGGTTGCAACTACTTTCTTTGCCATGATCTAAATAGATTGTATTTTAGTTAAATACCAAAATGTATTACTTAATTTCTTTGTGTACCGTTACCTTTTTCATTACCGGGTTGAATTTTTTCAATTCCAAACGCTCAGTAGTGTTTTTACGGTTTTTAGTAGTGATATATCTAGACATACCAGGCATGCCACTGGTTTTATGTTCTGTACACTCTAGAATAACTTGTACTCTGTTACCTTTTTTTGCCATTTCTTTATTATTTAGGCCAATTCACATCAGCCATTGTTTCTACAAATATCCTTTTTTCATGAAGCGGTTTATCGCTTCTGTAATACCAATTTTATTGATGGTTTTGATAGCTGAAGTAGATACTTTCAGTGTTATCCAACGATCCTCATCAGGAATATAAAATTTCTGAAGTTGTAAGTTGGGATAAAACTTACGCTTAGTTTTAACGTTTGAGTGAGAAACATTAAAACCTGTCATTGCCATTTTTCCGGTTAAATCACAAACTCTAGACATGCCTTGTTATATATTGTTAATTATTCTTCGCTTAATTTTTTTAAGAGTGTGCAAATATCAATAAAATAATTGTAATCATCAAGATGCTATCTAAAATATTTTCAATTAATTATCTTCCTCTGTGGCATAATAACCGTTTGTAATCTGCCGCAGGTCAATTTGATCGCCTTCTTTATTCCTTACTTTAACATTTTTCTCTAAGTTTGGTTATCAGATACGCAAAAGACCAAATATGCAAATCACCTCAATCGAAGAATACCACAAAACCTATCAGCATAGTGTTGCCAACCCGGAAGAATTTTGGGCTGGAATAGCCGACAACTTTTTATGGCGAAAAAAATGGGATAAGGTGCTCTCATGGAATTTTACAGAACCCAACATCAAATGGTTTGAAGGGGCAAAGCTCAATATAACAGAAAACTGTCTGGACAGGCATTTGGAAAAGGATGGCGATAAGCCTGCAATCATTTGGGAACCCAATGATCCGAATCGCGACAGCATAACCCTGAGCTACAAAATCCTTCATGAGCAGGTTTGCCGTTTCGGGAATGTCTTAAAGAAAAATGGTGTAAAAAAGGGCGATCGGGTTTGCATCTATATGCCAATGGTTCCGGAACTGGCAGTCGCCGTTCTTGCATGCGCACGTATTGGAGCGGTTCATTCCGTAGTGTTTGGCGGGTTTTCTGCGAAGTCAATCGCCGACCGCATCAATGATGCTGCTTGCAAAATCGTGATCACTGCAGATGGTGCTTTCAGGGGAAACAAACAGATTCAGCTTAAAGAAGTAATAGACGATGCCCTGATTGCATGCCCTACTGTAGAAAAGGTGGTCGTCTTAACGCATACCCGCACCCCGGTATCTATGCTCAAAGGGCGCGATATATGGTGGGAGGATGAGATCAAACTGGTCGATACAGATTGCCCTGCGGAAGAGATGGATGCGGAGGATTTATTGTTTATCCTATATACATCAGGCTCTACAGGCAAACCAAAGGGAGTTGTTCATACCATAGGTGGCTACATGGTCTATGCAGGTTATACTTTTGCCAATGTGTTCAATTACCAACCTGAAGAGGTCTATTTTTGCACGGCCGATATTGGCTGGATCACAGGGCATTCCTACATTGTCTACGGGCCTTTATCGCAAGGTGCAACCACACTAATGTTTGAAGGGGTGCCAACCTATCCGGATGCTTCCCGGATGTGGCAAATTGTAGAAAAGCATAAAGTAAATATATTATATACTGCACCAACTGCCATCCGCTCATTGATGAGTTTTGGCTTGGAACCGTTAAACGGAATCGATTTAAGTTCCATACGTGTACTTGGCTCTGTAGGCGAGCCAATTAATGAAGAGGCATGGCACTGGTTCGATGAGCATGTTGGTAAAGGAAAGGCGCCAATTGTCGATACCTGGTGGCAAACTGAAACCGGCGGCATCATGATCTCTCCCATTGCTTTCGTAACCCAAACCAAACCTAGCTTTGCTACGCTGCCGCTTCCCGGAATACAACCGATGCTCGTTGATGAGCAGGGCAATGAACTTATTGGAAACGGTGTTAGCGGTAACCTTTGTATTAAATTCCCCTGGCCGGGAATGCTGCGGACTACCTATGGCGACCATGAGCGCTGCAAACTAACCTATTTCTCTACGTACCCGGATCTTTATTTTACCGGTGATGGCTGTTTAAGGGATGATGACGGCTATTATAGGATCACCGGTAGGGTAGACGATGTAATTAACGTATCGGGGCACAGGATCGGTACTGCGGAAGTAGAAAATGCAATAAACATGCACGCGGGTGTGGTAGAAAGCGCGGTTGTAGGCTTCCCGCATGAAGTGAAAGGACAGGGTATTTTTGCATTTGTGATCTTTCCCAATTCGCATAGCGATGAGGACTTAACAAAAAAGGACATCCTTCAAACAGTTACGCGTGTAATTGGCGCTATCGCCAAACCCGATAAGATCCTATTTGTGTCAGGTCTCCCTAAAACCCGTTCAGGAAAAATTATGAGGAGGATATTGAGGAAAATAGCTGAAGGCGATACATCAAATTTAGGCGATATTACTACACTGCTAGATCCGGCGATTGTAGAAGAGATCATCTCAAAATCAAGACAGTAAAAACTTTAATTCTTGTTTTCTGTTCTAGGATAACAAAACATTGTTAAACCTATTTAGAACAAATATCATGGATAAGTTAGAATTAAAAGGAAAATGGAACGAGGTAAAAGGTAAAGTGAAACAGGCTTATGCCGACTTAACCGACGACGATCTAAAATATGAAGAAGGTCAGGATGATGAGCTTTACGGAAGATTACAGCAAAAAACCGGCAAAACCAGAGACGAACTTGTAGACTGGATTAAGTCTTTATAGCCTGACGTCATTGCGAGGCACGAAGCAATCTGCTCAACAAACCAATAAAAAAGGCCCGTTTCGCCAAATGCGAAACGGGCCTTTTTCATAAAAATCCTAATACCCAAATATCTGCTCTAAACTCAACTTCGTCACAGTGCCAAATTTCTGAAGGTCTTCCAATTTCACACGTTTTTCAGAAGCCACTATACAATAGTTGAAAGGTTTCCCGGCCACATTAGCTGCGTGGAACGACTTAATATCACCAAAGGTAAGCGGCTTTAATCCCTCATATTCATCGATTCTCGAATCATGGTCTATACCAAGCTTTTTATCTGCCAGATAATTTTGGATGATACCATCTTTGGTAACCCTGTCGGTAGCTATGCCATTTAACGCATTGTATTTCGAAGCATTGAATGACTCACCGGCCTGAGGCAGGTCATTTAACAATTCATTCATACCATTTACAGCATCATTCATCTTATCGGCCTGACTGCCTACATAGGCCATCATTGAAGTCTGCCTGTCTCTTCTGTCGGGAGTCGAGTATACAGCAAAAGTTGAATAAGCCAATGCTTTAGATTCACGAATAGTCTGGAAAACAATTGAGCCCATTCCACCGCCAAAATAGCTGTTAAACAAAGTTATCTTTGGCGACATCGCAGGGTCATAGTTGCCCCCGTTTCTTATCCATCTTATCTCAGATTGTACCATGTCATAATCCGCAAAATACACCTGGTTGCTGCTTGTATTGGTGTACGTGAAGGCTTTAGCAGGAGCTGCCGGGGTAAACTCAGTAGGCAGCTTGTGCATTTTAGTTAAGCCGGCAGTAAATGCAGGTAGTGCCTGCGGACCATAATAAGTAATCGTGTGCTTATAGTTGTTTATGTTGTGCAGGATATACAGCAACTGCGCCGAGGTCATATTTTTAACCTCATCGTTACTCAAAACAAAATTGTATGGATTGCTTGGTCCATACTGTGCGTAGCTCATTAGCCCGCTCAATATCGCACCCTTATTCAATTTATTATTTTCCCTTGATTTAAGAATGCGGCTCTTTAAGTCGGCCAGGGCTTGCTCGTTCGCTTTGCAATTCTCGAATATGTGTTCAACCAGACCAACTGCTTTATCGAAATTCTCCTGTAAACCACTAATCGTAATGGTCGCCGTTTCGTTGGCAACACTGAATGTGTAATTACATGCGATGTTGTAAAACTGTTTACTAATCTCCTCTGCAGTGTATTTATCTGTCGCTAAAAAAGTCAGGTATTGCGCTGCGTAAGGCGCTAGTTTGTAATTCCATGCGCCCATATCAAAGCGGTAAGACAAACGGAAAATGCTGTTTTCTTTGTTTTGAACAGCGATTACATCGGCAATTCCTATTTTACCAAAATTCAGGTCTTTTTTATAGTCTACAAATTGAGGCAGCATCTCTTTAGAAGGGATGGCCAATAAATTCTTTGTAAATTTTGAAGTAGAGTCCGCATTTGCATTAATCGGCGTAATAGATGGTTTCTCAACCTTCAAAGTCGTTTTATCCTCACCCTTATGCTTATAACCCACAACATAGTTGTTTAGAAAGAAAGTCTTTGCGAAAGCTACAACCTGTGCTTTGGTAATTTTCGACATCTCATCTGGGGTAGCCAGCGACTTATTCCAATTTGTACCCCTGTTCAAAATAAACTCATTCGTTGCAGCTTCTACACGGTAGTTGTTATTGTCAAATGCCTGCAGTAAACTAAGTTTAGCATTGGCTACTGTTGCCTTAATCAGGCTTTCATCAAAAGTCCCTGTCTTAAGCAATTGTATCTGATCCATCAAAAGCTTCTGGGCTTCTTCTAAAGTTTGTCCTTGTTTAGGCTGGGCCGAAATACTGAACACACCATAATCTTTCATTTGCTGGTATCCCGCATTAGCCCTAAGTACTTTCTGTTGCTTATTGAGGTTGATGTCAAGCAAACCTGCTTTTCCGTTCGATAAAATACTGGATATCAAGTCGAGCATCAGGCTTTGTTTCGTGCTTTGCGCAAAACCTCTATAATACATTTCAACGCTTTCTGCACTTGGTCCGTAAACATCAACTTTCTGCACCATTGTCAATGGTTTTTCCGGTGCAGGGGTATAGAGTTGCAATGGTTTACGCTGCATGAAAGCGAACGACCGATCAACTTTTTTAATCATTTCGTCGGCATTAAAATCTCCAGACAATACAATAGCCATATTGTTGGGTACATAATACTTGTTATAGTATTTTCTAATCTCAATCAGTGAAGGGTTTTTTAGATGTTCAATGGTTCCAATTGTTGTCTGCTGCCCGTAATTATGAGTCGGGAATAAGAGTTCCGACATTTTTTCGTCAAGCTTCCAGCCATCATTGTCTAACCCGCGGTTTTTCTCTTCGTATACTGCTTCCAGCTCTGTATGAAAAATACGGAAGATCGGGTTGCGGAAACGTTCTGCCTGTAACGCAAGAAATTTGTCTGTCGCGTTCGATGGGAAACCTTCGTTATAAACAGTCTCCTCATACCAGGTATGTGCGTTGCTCGACTGCCCGCCCAGGGCTTTGATCATTTTGTCGTACTCATTAGCTACAGAATAATTAGACGCTAAACCAGATGTCTTGTCTATTTCTGCATAAATCTCTTTTCTCTTTACGGGATCAGTTGTTTTATTATAAGTCTCATATAGGGCATCTATTTTATCCAGTAATGGTTTTTCCTTTGCGAAATCCATTGTACCAAACTTATCAGTTCCTTTGAACAACAAATGCTCGAGGTAATGTGCCAGTCCTGTTGCGCTGCGTGGATCTGTATTGCTTCCTGCCCTAACTGCCATACGAAACTCGATGTTCGGCTCTTTGGTGTTTTGAGAAAGTATAACCGTAAGCCCATTTCTAAGGGTATAGAAGCGCGATTTCGTTGGGTCACCGGTAACGTATTTGTAAGGGTAACCGCCTGCTGAGGCAGTTTTCCACAGGTAACTGGTTTGCGCAGTAACGCGCTGCCCAACAACTAAAAGGCAAGCAATCAGCAAAAGTTTAGTTTTCATATGAATCATAAGTTAATGACTCAAACTTAGGGAAAAACAGCGGCAAGCGTGATTTTTTGAGGTTAAAAATATTAAAATGTGAATATTTGATGTTGTACTTTTACGTGCTTAACACAAACGAGCTCCGGTATATGAAAAAACAGCAGAATAAACCCAATATTTTAGTAGTAAATGATGATGGTATCACCGCGCCAGGCATCAAAAACCTGATCGAAGTAATGCAGGAAATCGGCAATGTCGTTGTTGTTGCTCCTGATGGGCCACAATCCGGAATGGGCCACGCCATTACCATTGGAAAGCCGCTGCGGTTTGATAAGGTCGACCTTTACCCCGGCGTAGAGATGTACAAATGTTCCGGTACACCTGTAGATTGTGTAAAGCTTGCTGTTAATAAGATCTTCAAAGGCAAGAAGCCGGATATTTGTGTTTCCGGGATTAACCATGGCCTCAATAATTCTATAAATGTTATTTATTCCGGAACGATGTCGGCAGCTGTAGAAGGCGCCATTGAAGGAATTCCATCAATAGGTTTTTCCCTTGACGATTTTAGTCAGGAGGCCGATTTCAGTCACGCTAAAAAATTCATAAAAGTAATTGCGCTTCAGGTATTAGAGCACGGCCTTCCTCAGGCAACCCTATTGAACGTTAACTTTCCTAAAGGGGATAACTTAAAGGGGATCAAAATCTGCAGGCAGGCTAATGCGAAATGGGAAGAGGAGTTTGATGAACGCAAAGACCCTTACCAAAGGCCATATTATTGGTTAACCGGGGTCTTTCAGAATTATGATAAGGGCGAGGATACTGACGTTTGGGCATTGGAAAATGGTTTTGTATCCGTGGTGCCTGTTCAGTTCGATCTTACCGCACATCATGCGATACCAGTACTAAACACCTGGACATTCGATGTGCCCGGTATAACTGCCAAACCAACTTCCGCCAAAAGCACTCCAATTCCTAACGGCGCTACTTTAGGCTAACAGTATGCAAAACCCAGCGCAAAATATGGTAAATTCTGTATGGGCCGGACTCGCCATTGGGCTCATTTTACCCGGCGTCCTGATCCCCCTTGCCTGGTATTTAATGCACCGCTTCGCATTTTTGGCTAAGGCAGATCTCTTACTCATAGCAGCTATCGCAGTTAATGCGTTACTGATGCATTACTTTTTTAAGCTGGATAAAGAGAAAACAGCAAGGGGCATCATCAGCGCCACTTTTTTGTGGGCCTTTGCATTCTTTTTCTATAAAGTCAACCAACCATGAAGTACTATATCGTAGCAGGAGAGGCATCCGGAGATTTACACGGCGCAAACCTAATGAAGGCTTTGAAGGTAGAAGATCCTGCTGCGGAGTTCCGTTATTATGGCGGCGACAAGATGCAATCCGAAGGAGGCACCCTGGTAAAGCACTACGCCGATATGGCTTTCATGGGTTTCACCGAAGTGTTGCTCAACCTGCGCACGATTTTAAAGAACATGAAGGCCTGCAAAGCAGATGTACTCGCTTACCAGCCAGATGCACTTGTCCTGATCGACTTCCCGGGATTCAACCTCAAAATTGCTGAGTTTGCAAAACAGCAAGGCATTAAAGTATGCTACTACATCTCTCCAAAGGTTTGGGCCTGGAATCAAAAACGTGTTCTAAAGATTAAAAGGATTGTAGACCAGCTATATTGCATCCTGCCTTTTGAGGTCGACTTTTACAAAGAATGGGGCATGGAAGTCAATTACGTTGGCAACCCACTCCTGGATGCCATCGCCCAGTTTACCCCAAATCCAGCTTTCACCACACAATTTCCAGACAAACCCATCATCGCACTTTTACCTGGTAGCCGTAAACAAGAGATCGAGCGTTTGCTGCCCGATATGTTAAGCGTTGTGCGTCACTTTAAAGCCCACCATTTTGTTGTTGCCGCCGCGCCAAGTTTCTCTGAAGAATATTACCGGCAGTTTGGTACTGCAGAAAATGTTACCCTGGTATTCAATCAAACTTATGATCTCCTGCACGTTGCCCATGCCGCCATTGTGGCGTCTGGCACAGCAACTTTAGAAACAGCGCTTTTCCATGTCCCACAGGTAGTTGTATACAGAGGCGGTTCCATATCAGTAGCCATCGCCAGGATGCTGGTCAACATTAAATTCATCTCCCTGGTAAACCTCATCATGAACAGGAGGGTTGTGGAAGAGCTCATCCAGAAGCGTTGCAATGAAGTTGAAATTACCAAATATTTAAAGTCTGTATTGGGTGGTGACGGCAGAGAAACGATGCTTGCAGATTACGATTCCTTAAGTAAACTTATGGGTCATCCTGGGGCCTCAGCACGTACAGCAAAACAAATTTTTGCGTTTTTATCATCTTAAATGAAACATTTCACATAGTTGTACCGTTTCTTCTTAATATATATCCCCCTATATGTTATGAAAAGTACAACCATTATCACCATCAAACACACCAAAACAAGTACACCTTCCATCATTAAAAGAAACCTAAACTATATTATCGTTACCTACGATCATTAGGATTTTCTAAACCCCTATTCATCTAAATTCTCCTTGCTTCCGGCTTTTTCATTAAGGCTTCGGACAGCTATGCCTCATCATTAGTTCCATCTAATCATCATTTCTATTTATAAACTTTTAATTAATCATCCATGAGAATTAAATTACTTGTTAGTACAGCCATACTTTTGCTCTGTACGCTAAGTTTTAGGGGGTATGCCGGCGGAGCCGGGTCCTCCAAAGCCGGCAAATCCGTTAGCACTTATTATTTTCAGCAAGACACTACAAAAAAAGACACTACCAAAAAAGCCCCGGTAGTGCCCGCACCTGTTGCAGCACCTGCCCCCCAGGACAGCACAAAGCAGAAACCAATTACCGGACTGGTGGTCGATGAGAAATCATTACCCCTGCCTGGTGTAGGTATCAAAACGGCTTCGGGTAAAACCGCCGTAACAGACAATACAGGTAAGTTTGCCATCGCAGTTACTGGTCCAACTGAGCAAATAACCTTCACTTATGTTGGCTACACGCCCATTACCCGCGCTGCGGGTGCAGGTAATGCGCCATTAAGTATCCGGCTGGCGCCGTCCGAAGGCCAAACACTTAAAGACGTACAGATTGTTGCTGTAGGTTATGGTACACTGGATAAAAGGGAAGTTACTTCTGCGGTAGCGCATTTGGATTCTGCAGATTTCCGACAAGGCGGTTCACGTAATCCGCTTGATCTTATCCAGGGAAAAGTAGCGGGTTTACAAATCACACGCACCGGGGGTTCTAATCCCAATTCGGGCGTTGGTGTACAGTTAAGGGGCGTTACTTCGGTTACGGGCAGTCAAAGTCCGCTAATCGTTATTGATGGTATCCCGGGCGGTAACCTGGATCTGTTACAGCAGGACGACATCCAGTCGATGGATGTGCTTAAAGATGGTTCCGGTGCGGCCATTTATGGAACCCGTGCCAATGCCGGTGTAATTTTAATCACAACTAAAAAAGGGAGGTCTGGCCCCGCAAAATTCGACTATTCCAGTTACATCAGGCGTGAGAGTTTGTATAAGCGCCCTGATTTCATGACTGCCGATGAATTGAGGGCAAGGATTGCTTCGGGTGAGCTAGACCGAACGGATTATGGCAGCACAAGCGACTTTTTCAACGACTTAGTCAATTCCGGCAACTTAAGTCAGAACCACAATCTGGCCATCTCAGGTGGTTCTGAAAGCACCAGTTACAGGGCCAGCTTAAATTACCGGAACCTGGAAGGGTTTGCTAAAGAAAATGGCAGGGAGGAATATGGAATGCGGTTAAACCTGAACCAGAAAGGTTTCGACAACCGCTTAAACTTGTCCATCAACCTGACCACCACTTTCAACAAGGCGAATCTGCTTGGTGGGGGCGGCTGGGAAGATCAGTTTAAACGCAACCCAACATTGTCAAATTTCAATGAAGATGGTAGCTATTATTTTGAAAATACCAGCACAAACCAGTATGCAAGGTTATTCCAGGAAAGTAACAAAAGACAACAGCAGACCAGTTCAGTAGATGCCAAGGCAGATTTTGACATTGCTAAAGGTCTTAAAGCTTCCGTATTTGGCGCAGTTCAGCGCAACAGTTACCTCAACGGGGAATACCGTGCAATTAACGGAGAGTTTTCTCAGGAGAACGATGTCTACAAGGATGGAGGTTACGCTTCAAGATCGACAGTTCTGGAGCAAAACTTCAACGTAGAACCTACTTTAGAATACAAACCAACACTTGGAGCAAACCATACCTTAACTGCATTAGGTGGTTATAGTTACCGTTACGAAGTTTTTGAAGGTTTCAATGCCAATAACCTCGGCTTCCTTAATGATCTTTTCGATGAAAATAACCTGAACGCGGGTAACCAGCTTGCCGCCGGTAAAGCAGGTTTGGGCAGTTACAAAAACGATAATACCTTAATCGCTTTTTTTGGCAGGTTAAACTATGCTTATAAAGGCAGGTATTATGCGCAAGCAATTTACCGCCGTGAGGGTTCGTCCCGTTTTGGTGTGAACAACAAATGGGGAGATTTCCCTGCCTTCTCTGCAGGCTGGACAATCAGTCAGGAGGAGTTCATGAAAGACAATAAAATATTCAGCAACCTGAAATTGCGTGCTGGTTATGGCATCACCGGAAACTCTGGTATCAGCAATTACGCCTCATTGGTTACGCTGGGTACAGGTGGGGTATATCTTTATCCTGATGGCCAATATCGTGAAACATATGGGCCAAATAGCAATCCCAATCCTGATTTGAAATGGGAGAAAAAGCGTGAGTTCAACGTCGGGTTAGACTTCGGTTTATTCAGCAACAAATTATCCGGTTCCATCGATGTGTTCAAACGCGTTACCAAAGACTTACTTGACAATTATGAGTCGCCACAGCCGCCTTACATCCGCGGTAACATCTATACCAATGTGGGATCTATTTCTGCACAAGGGGTAGAGCTTACCTTAAGTTATGCGGCCATTAAAAACGACAATTTTAGCTGGAACATGGATTTCGCAGGTAGCACAACCAATAACAAACTGGACAGCTATTCAAATGATACCTACAAGCGTGAGTACTTGTCGCTTGGTGACATAGGTGGCTACGGTGCCCTGGGTAATGCCATTCGTACCTACGAAGGCGGCAAGCTGGGTGAGTTCTGGGGCAAACGGTTTGCAGGTTTCACCGGTGATGGTAAATGGTTATTCTATAACCGCGCGGGAGAAAAGGTGCGTAACGATGACATCAATAACTCGTTCGATAGAAATACGACCGACTATGTAGTTATCGGTAACGGTATTCCTAAATATTACCTGTCGCTCGCCAACAATTTCAGCTATAAGAATTTCGACCTCCGCATCTTCTTAAGGGGCAAATTCGGCTATGATATCTTAAACACATCAGCTATTTCCTATGGCAATAAGGTTTCCGGTGATAACCTGCTGAATTCAACTTTCACCAAATATTCAGAGATCAATGATACCTATATGTATTCTGATTACTACGTTGAAAGTGGTAGTCACCTGAAACTGGATGAAGTGACACTTGGCTATCGCTTTGATCTTAAAACCAAGTTCCTGAGAAATCTTCGTGTTTATGCAACCGGTCAAAACCTGGCCACGTTCACTAAATACACGGGTAATGATCCCGATTTCATTAGTGATACAGGTTTGGCGCCCGGCATCGATGGAAGAGGCCCATACCCTAGTACCAGATCATTCCTTTTTGGCGTAAACGTTGGATTTTAATTAAGAAACATGAAAACATTTAATAAAACATTAATAATAGCAGGTATCTCGGCGGCTGCCTTGTTCAACTCTTGTACCAAGCTGGACGAAAATCTTTACGATACCGCACAGAGTGATAACTTTTATAACAATAAGAACGAGATCATCTCGGCTGTATTGAGACCATATACGCATGCAAATGCCTGGGTAACACCATCCGGGCAAGACAACTGGTGGCGACCAAGTGAACTTTCTGCTGATCAGCTGGCTTGGCCTACAAAAGGCAGGCACGGTGAAGATGGCGGTAAATGGAAAAGATTACATTATCATACCTGGACCAACGACGAAAGCGGGTTAAACAACGCCTGGATCCTTATGTGGTGGGGTGTAGGATTGTGTAATGATCCGATCACGAAAATCGAAGGTAAGGATCCGGCTGCAATCGGCCTTACTCAAACAGAGAAAGACGAATACGTAGCGGAGCTTAAATTGTTCCGTGCCTTCCACTACCTTAAAATTATGGACCTGTGGGGAAATGTGCCTATTGTTACCCAGGTTCCAATCGGTTCAGTGCCTACCGATCAGCTGCCGGCATCTTCAACCAGGGCAGAGGTATTCGCATTCATCGAAAAGGAGATTCTTGAGAATGTTGAGAAAGCACCGGTATTGTCTAAAGCAATGCTGGGCAGAATGTCGAAAGCAGGCGGTTATGCCATGCTGGTTGAACTGTACTTAAATGCTGAAGCCTGGATCGGTACACCTAAATGGGATGAATGTATCGCTGCGGCCGATAAATTGATCAATAATCAGGCTGGTGGCCTAAATGGCGCAATGGTCCTGGATGCAAACATTACAGATGCCTTCAAACCAAACAATGATTTATCTAAAGAAGCCATCTTCTCGATCGCTTATGAATTTCAGAAAGCGAATTTTCAACCATCATGGACCGGCGAATTCTATCATTTTCAACAGCAATTCATTTATGGCGGTAGCCGCAATGGTAATGATGGTGTAGTAATGGTACCAGGTAACTTTACCACTTATGCAGATGCAGATTTGAGGAAAAGACAATGGCTGCTGGAAGGACCAATGAAAAGGTTCGACAATGGTCAGCCTGTTGTATCTTCCGGCGGTAATGAGTACGATGGTCAGCCATTGGTTTTCGTTGATAACATCCGTAAAAATAAATCAGGCTCTACGGTCACCAACATGAGTGAAGGCGAGGAAAACAGCGGCGTGCGTTTCAATAAGTATAAATTGGGTAACCAGGTTAATGGTGTAAATGGTGAGCAGCCAGATCCAAATTACAACAATACCGACTGGCATATCTATCGCTTAACCTGGATCTATTTTGCCAAGGCAGAAGCAATTATGCGAAAAAATGGTGGTAACGCTACGGCTGAGGCAGTTCAGCTCATAAACGATTCCAAAAAGAGGGCTTTCGCACCTGCAGATCAGGCGGCAAATGCCTATACCCCTGCAACGCTTACCTTAACTGAGTTGCTGGCCGAGAGAGGTCGCGAGTTTGTGTTCGAAGGTTTCAGAAGAGATGACCTGATCCGTTTTGGAAAGTTTACAACCGGCACCTGGTGGGACCATCAGGTTAGTGTGGATTACAAGAAATTGTTTCCAATTCCGCAACAACAAAGGGCACTCAATCCAAAACTTACTCAAAATACAGGTTATCCTCAATAACATTTAATATCCCAATTGTTCGGACAGGTGGTTGTGTTAAAGCAATCACCTGTTCTTTTTTTTAAGTAACTGAAAATCCCTATGTTTACGAAAACGATTTTACCCAAACCAAACCCCTTATAATAGGTAATAAGGAACAACACACAACATGAAATTAAAACCATTATTCATCGCCCTGCTCCTCACAGCAAACGCTTCGTTTGCACAGCAGGCAGACCTGGTCAGCTTCGTCAACACGCTCCAGGGAACCAACTCAAAACACGAATTAACAAGGGGCAACACCTATCCTACAACGGCATTGCCGTTTGGTATGCATACCTGGACACCGCAGACTGGCAAGAACGGCGACGGCTGGAAGTACCAGTATTTTATTGATAAGATCAGGGGTTTCCAACAAGCGCATCAGTGCAGTTCATGGACCAGGGATTATGCTGTATTTTCATTGATGCCGATGACTGATCTTATAGTAGATCAAAACAAACGCGAAGCGAAATTTAGCCACGCCAATGAAGTCGCCAAACCCAACTATTATAAAGTTCAGTTTGACAACAAAATCACCACAGAGATCTCTCCTTCAGAACGGGGAGCGCACTTGCGATTCAGCTATCCAAAAGGAGAGAGGAGTATTCTTGTGCTCGATGGGTACATCCGCACCAGTGGCGTAAAAATCTATCCTAAGGAAAATAAAATCACTGGTTGGGTAAGCAATGGAGAGGGTTTTAAAAATAACTGGAAAAGCTTCTTCGTCATCCAGTTTGATCAGCCGATAAAAGGTTACGGAACCTGGGACAATAGAAGCAACAACATTAATCCTGATTCACTTGCTGCAGAAGGCAGGGGCAAGGGTGCTTACATAGAATTCGCCAAAGGAACTAAAGTACAGGTAAAAACAGCTTCATCTTACATCAGTTTAGAACAGGCAGAACTTAACTTAAAAAGAGAATTGGGTGCCGATAAAACACTCGAACAAACCAAAAAGAATGCTGCTGCGGTTTGGAACAAATCATTGGGCCGCGTACAGGTAGAAGGTGGCTCAGACGCTGACAAAGCAACTTTCTATTCTTGTTTTTTCAGGGCGAGCCTTTTTTCCCGCAAGTTTTATGAAATCGATGCAGCAGGCAAACCGTATTACTTTAGTCCGTACGACGGCAAAGTACACCCCGGCTACATGTTTACAGATACAGGGCTCTGGGATACCTTCCGTGCCCAATTCCCACTAAATACCTTGATGCATCCTGAAATGCACGGACAGTACATGCAGGCCATGATCGATGCCTACAAACAATGCGGATGGTTGCCATCATGGTCGTTCCCCAGTGAAGGCGGTAGTATGATCGGTAACCATGCCATCTCCTTGCTTGCAGATGCGTGGGCTAAAGGAATCCGCACTTTCGATCCTAAAGAAGCTTTAGATGCCTATTACCATGAGGCTATGAATAAGGGCCCATGGGGACCGGCGAACGGTCGCGATGGCTGGAAGGAATACTATCAATTGGGCTATGTTCCGTATCCAAAATACCGGGAATCGACTGCCAAAACATTAGAATATGCGTACGACGATTACTGTGGTTATGAACTGGCCAAGATGACGGGCAATAAATACTACATGGACATTTTTGAGCGCAACATGTACAATTACAGAAATGTGTACGATGCATCAACAAGGTTTATGAGGGGAAAAGATGTGAACGGACAGTGGACAAAGAACTTCGACCCAATAGAGTGGGGTGGCGCATTTACCGAAGGAAACTCCTGGCACTACACCTGGTCGGTCTTCCAGGATACTAAAGGCTTAATCAATCTGATGGGCGGCAACCAAAACTTTACCGCAAAACTGGATTCTGTATTCAGTGAGCCCAATAAAGTTAAAGTGGGTACCTACGGAGGGATGATCCACGAGATGACGGAGATGGTAATGGCCAATTTAGGTCAGTATGCACACGGCAACCAGCCCATTCAGCACATGGTTTATCTATATAACTATGCCAACCAGCCATGGAAATCACAGGCAAGGGCGAGAGAGGTGATGACTAAACTTTATGATGCTACAGAGAACGGTTATCCCGGAGATGAAGATCAGGGTCAAACGTCATCATGGTATGTGTTGAGTGCCTTAGGTTTTTATAGTGTTACACCGGGTACCGGAGAATATGTACTCGGTAGTCCGATGTTTAAGAAAATAACTATTAATTTAGAGAATGGTAAAAAGTTTGTGGTTGATGCGCCTGCAAATGATAAAGACCATGTGTATATTCAATCTGCCACGTTAAATGGTAAAACGTATACCAAGAACTTCATTACCCATGCCGACTTACTAAAAGGCGGTGTGTTAAAACTAGAAATGAGTAACAAACCAAATGAGCAAAGAGGTCTTACTGAAGAAGATAAACCTTTTTCTCTAACCAAATAGCAATATGAAAAGAAGAATTTTTTTACAAAACACGGGCATGCTGGCCGCAGGTGTAATGGCAAGTAAAGTGTCGTTCGCTGCAGCACCAGATTTCCCTGTGGTAAGAGTAGCTGCCGGTAAAAGGCATTTCCAAAGCAAGTCGGTAGAAAGCGCAATTGCAGAGTTCCACAAAAACGTGAAGAATAAAGAACTGGCCTGGTTGTTTGAAAATTGTTTTCCAAACACATTGGATACCACTGTTACCTATACAGAAAAAGATGGTAAACATGATACTTATGTTATCACCGGGGATATTGATGCGATGTGGCTGCGCGACAGTACAGCTCAGGTTACGCCATACCTTCAGTTGATCAAAGGCGATAAGCAATTACAAGACCTCATAGCAGGTGTAGTTAACCACCAGGTTAAAAGCATCATTAAAGATCCATATGCAAATGCATTTTACGGAGATCCTACAAAAGTAGGCGAGTGGAAAACCGACCATACAGATATGAAACCGGGTGTTCATGAGCGCAAATGGGAAATTGATTCATTGTGTTATCCAATCCGGTTAAGCTACCAGTACTGGAAATTAACAGGAGATACTTCTCCGTTTGATGCCACCTGGAGAGAAGCAATTGCGGTAATCGTGAAAACCTTTAAAGATCAGCAGCGTAAAAATGGTCAGGGTCCTTACCATTTCCAACGTGAAACCATGTTTGCTACAGATACCACGCCACTTAGTGGTTACGGTTATCCGGTAAAGCCAGTAGGGTTGATCTGTTCAGCATTCCGTCCGAGTGATGATGCAACCATTTACAACTTCCTGATTCCTTCTAACTTCTTCGCGGTCGTGAGTTTGCGACAAGCTGCCGAAATCTTAACTGCAGTACATAAAGACACAGCGTTGGTGGCAGAATGCAGGGCATTGGCAACAGAAGTAGAGACTGCCTTACAAAAACATGCTATTGTTTCACACCCTACTTTCGGTAAAGTTTACGCCTTCGAGGTAAATGGTTACGGCAGTTTCAACATTATGGATGATGCAAACGTACCTAGTTTATTGGCGTTACCATATTTAGGTGCAGTAAAACCAAACGATCCGGTATACATCAATACACGCAAACTGATCCTTTCTTCAGAAAACCCCTTCTATTTCAAGGGTACTGCAGCTAAGGGAATTGGCAGTCCGCATACCGGTATCAACAAAATCTGGCCAATCGCTGTAACCATGCAGGGATTAACCAGCAGCAGCGATGCTGAAATTAAATCATGCCTGCAGATATTACAGAAATGCCATGCCGGTACAGGTTTCATGCACGAATCGTTTAATATGGACGATCCTGCTAAATTCACCAGGTCATGGTTTGCATGGGCAAATACCATATTCGGAGAATTCCTTTGGAAAGTTTACAAAGAGAAACCACATTTATTAGTTTAACTCATTAGCATCCATAAGCTAGTGTTTAGATAACCTGGCTGACGTCTCTAATACGGCCGTCATCTCGAACTGAAAGGAGAGATCTTCTAAGTCCGATATGGCGGCTGTTATTTTTACAAACCGTTAGTGTTATATCTCGCTAAAGTTTTTAATTACTGCTTGCCAGTCTTTACCAAAGTCAACCTGTATCATCTTTCCGGTCGGCGAAATAATGATTTTAGAAGGATAGCCCCTCACCTTGTAATTACGTTCTACATCCCCGTCAGACATTGCCACAGGCATCGTAAACTTATTTTCATTAATGTACTGCTTCACCTTTTCATCCGTATCGCTACAAGCGATACTTAAAAAGCGAACGTTCTTGAATTTGCCATCCGCGACCTGTGTGCTGAATTTATTTACTACAGGCATTTCTTCCCGGCAGGGACCGCACCAGGTGCCCCAAAAATCAATAACGGTCCATTGATTCTTAAAATCTGCCAGCTGATAGGCCTTGCCATCAATACCCTTGACAGAAAAAACAGGTGCTACAGGCCAGGTGCCTACTATTTGATCCGCAAAAAACGCCTTGAAATCTTTATTGGGGAATTTCTTCTCATACAACTGCTTCATTTCTGCAATGTTATCGGGCATAGCCGTTACATGTTCAGCAAAAATTTTCAAAGCCATGTCTTCTTCACCGTTCCCCAAAAGTTTTTCTATAAATACATCACGGTAGCTTTCCTTTGTTTTTAAGGCCGCCTGGTCGTAATTACTTGTGTAATTTTTTTCTTTGGGACCTTTTGGCGACAGCTGCGCTGCCATAGACAAGCTCTTCAATGCATTCGTATTCTCCTGCTTCACCTCATCGAGATACCTTAAGTAATACGCTCCTGCCAGTAGGTTCTTATGTTGAAACCGATCCTTGTCGAGCGTGTCTGCCGCATAGCGGTCAAGTTTTCCAATAGTCGATACCAATAGCTTTTCTGCTTCAGCACGCTTTCCCTTATCAAGCAATAATTTATAGGTCAGTAAAGCATACCTGCCGCCGTTACCGACCTTCATTTCCCTGTCGCCCATCGCAATAAACTGATTGCCGGCTTTTACCAATGCTGCTTCATCCAGGTCTTTGAATGCGGTAGCCCAATAATAAAGGGGATTTATGCGTTCAATATATTTAGGGTCTTTGTCTGTCCGTGCCATTGCCAGAAATTCATAAGCCTTAGCCTTGCGCCGTTTAGCCTCGTCATCGTAATTGCCATAAAGAATGTACTGGTAAAATGAATGCTGCATCCAGTCTTCAAGCCCTGTGGTTTGCGCGGCGATTTTCGATAAATCATAAACACTTGCGATATCAAAAACATCCAGTGCACCACCCAATTTATTTTGTACATGGTGAGAACTTGAACTTCCGGCCAAATATTTATTAGGTGTTTCATTCAGCATTTTATCGTAAAGTCTGTCGGCTTCATCGCCCTTTAAACCCTGTACTGCATTGAGTAATTTCTGTCGGTAGTAAATGTCATTCATAAACCTCGCGTCCGGTGAATTCACCATTTGCATTACTTTCACTGAATCGTAATTGGTGTTGGGCTTAATGGATTTACTCCAATAGCTTAATTTTGAAGCCATATTAACCCAGCCTGTATCAGGGGTTTTGTAAGGCTTAACAGCCGAAAGTTTCTGCATTCTGGTGAGGTCTATTTTTGCTTTAGGACTTATACCGGATTGCGGACTCTTTTTAAACTGAGTGAAGCTCTTTTCCAACTGATTTTGCACCAGTCCGGTTTGGGCATCAAGGATAACCTTTTGATCATATTTGACATCCTCATTCACATTGCTGGATTGATAAGTAGAAGAGATGGCATTCTTGCTGATCAGTTTCAAAGACCCCATGCCATCAATCTTCGTTGACTTACCATCTTGTCCATCAATTTTAACGGGTGCCGCAGTAAAGAACAAGCCTTGCATGGCGGTTTTAAAATTCTCGTTAGAAGTTTCTAAAATGTTCCTGGAAACTTCAGGGTCTATTGACCAGCTGTTCATCGTTGACCTTAATGCCTCGTCCATACCCGTCACCTCCAAAACCTTACCTTCCGGAGTTAATGTTACCTTAAAGGGTTTGTGAAGTAGGGCAAGCGGGCTAAGCACTGCCGAAGAATTGAAGTTAGTCTTGCGCAGGGAGTCGGTATTTAATACCTCCCCGCCCAGGCGGTCATAACCAATTACGGCGCGGACAAGCTTGCCTTCCAGCAGGATATTACCCTCTGCGTTCTTTCCTAGCGATTTGAATGCATAAGCGTATTCTGTATTGCTTCCGTAAGTACCCTTGTCTTTTTCAATGCGGGTAATCTCGAAGGCTTTGTTTTTTGGAAGGTTAAGTTTTTGGGCGTACAGCTGAGATGCCGAATACGCCAGGCAGATGATGAGCAGTAATTTTTTCATATTTGGTATTTAACCCTTAAATATAAGGAATTCCTGAATTGAACACCCGTCATCTCAACATTATTACCTGGCCGCTCATTATCATTCCCCGTCATCCTCCACACGCCCGTCATTCCCTACACGCCCGTCATCCCTATGCGCCCTGTCATAGCGAACTGCAAGGAGTGATCCCCATGTCATTCCTTGTGCCCTCCTCAATCAAATCAACCTGACGCTTTCTTAAAATAAATATGCTTTGGCAAATCCTTAAACACTGTTTGAGTTACCCCACAAAGCCAAAGTTCATGATTAAGCTGATTGTCCTTATAACACTCCAAAACATATATCCCGCCTCCGCCAAATTCTTCCAGCTTAGGCCTATCCAATACCAGAACTTCCGCCTCATCAAACCTCTCGTCAGACATTCTTAAATGGCATTCCTCACTATAACCGCTAATGATGTCCAGCATTTCATCAGCTCCTTCAACCATCTCCAAATCGTCAATATTGCCACCCCAGTCGGGAAGATCAACAAACCACTTATGTGCTGCGGTTTTATAAAACCTAAATACCTGTTCCAATACGTTATTCTATAGATTTAACCATTGAGTTAAACAACTTAAATACACCATCCAAAGCCTTTTCTGTGGCACTGTTGGCCATAATGATGTAAGCAATGTTTTTATCCCGGTTGATGTGGGTGTAGCAGTAAAAAGTACCTGCCGACCCGGCATGTTCGCTTGAATGCTTGTCGGCCGTATTCACATTAAGCCAGCCAATGGCATACTTAGGCAAGCCATAGTGGAGGTAATTATAAGTCTGCGCTTTTAAAAAATTGTTCTCTCCTTCCAAACCTTCAAGGTTCATTTGTATCAGCTTTGCATAATCTGCAAGGGGCATACTAATGTCTCCCGCAGGCTCAATCAAATTCAAGTTATAAGCAGTAGTAGAATCAAGCGGAGTAAGGACTTTGTCCTCCAGCCAGTGACCGGAAGGCTGCTTGCTATCAGTCCGGTTAGGCCAGCCAAATTTATAACGTAAATGCAGTTTTTTGTTCAGTACCTCATCTACCAGGTCTTCCCAGGTTTTACCCGAAGCCTGCTCCAGCATTAAAGCAGCTATACTGTATCCGGCATTTGAATAATTATAGGTTTCCGCGTTTTTAGCAAGTGGCTCGTTAGTCAGCAAGTAATAAGCAAAGAGTTTGCGCTTTGCAGATTTCGTTCCTTCAAATTTAGGCAGGGTCTGGAACTCAGTGCCACTAGTGAAAGGTTTTATTCTTGCTCGGTGCGATAACAAATCAGCGAGTGTAACTTCATAATACGCAGGGTTGGCTGCGGCCTTCCATTCAGGAAAAAGCGCAAACAATTTGGCCGTCCAGCTAATCTTTTTTTGCTCTACCAGGTAGGCAGCAATTAAGCCTGTTATTGCTTTTGTGTTAGATCCCAAATGGAAATAATCATCAAGCAGTGCTTTGGTCTCATCATTCTTTAAAGTCGACCGATGAAATCCGAATGTATTTGTAACTAAAAGAGAATCACTTGATAAGATTGCATACGCCATTTCAGGGATTTCGCTGGCAATGCGCAAGCTATCCGCGGTTTTGCTAAGGGTTTGCGCTGAGGTATTTAACGTAAATAAACAACAAAAGAAGATCGATAGATAAAACTTCATAAAGTATTTCAACTAATAACTGATAACGGCAGAGATGGCGAAATCAGTGTAATCCGGTGCAAAATAATCATAAATCACCCATTTGTTATACTGGGTTAACGCCCATGTATTGATTTGTTTGCCTTTAATTGGAGACATGCCGACATAAGGCTGGTAAGATCCGATAAATTGATGTGGCTTCAAATCAACAGACAGGGGCTCTACATTACCATCAAGCGTCATAGGCGTCAGTCGTTCATTTACTTTGTCCCGGATAAACTCTATCGAAATAAAGAAGCTTTTGCCTGGGATTTTGATCTTATATTTATCAAGGTTGACTGTTATAGTTCTGGAACGTTTGTCCTTAATCAGGATTTCTGCAGTCTTAATCACCTTACCCGGTCCATTTGTTATTGGATCTGTGTTAAAGATGTTGATTTTAAAAGTAGTCACGTCAAAGTTGATAATTCTAACGTCCTGATAGTAAGGCATCATTCTGGAAATTTCGACGCTGTTCAAAACTGCATTAACAACAGGCGTCTCCAGTCTTTGCGCGATTTGCAGGTAATCAAATTTAGCAGTGGAGGAGCTTATCCCGGTATAATAGTAAATCTCATCCTTACCGAAATCATTAAGGGACTGTTTCTTTGTCTGGCCCAACGACAGAGCCGGAAAAGCTATAATCACGAATGCAATAAGGCTGAGTTGTGTCATAGTGGAGCTAAAAGATAACGTCAGCAGATATAGCCAACTTCGAACCTATATTATTGTTGAAATGCCAGGATAGCGTGCCGGTATTCTTTGAAAGGTATCTTGTCCACATGGCCTCCACGTTTGCATTCAGCACGGTTGCAAGTATTGGAGAATAGTAATAAGATATTTTCATTAGGTCTTCGTGCACAGTTTCTCTGGTCAATACTTCCGTTTTATTGATGCCTTTGCTCACACTTCCTTTTACCAATTGATAGCCTTTGAGTGCACCATTTCCTGCAGAGGCTCCTACCTGGTAAGAAGCCGAACCCTGATATGCTGTCCAGGGAATCTGCTTCCCTTGTTCGTCTAGTGCTACAGGATACCTCGATACCGAAATAATAGGAAATTGATTGAACGGGATAATTAACCATTCAATGCCCACAAAAAACTTGTCTTTTGGAATGGTGATTCGATAACTAGAGAGATCAATAACTATCCTTTCATCTTTTTTATTAGTCACCTCCAATCCGCCAGGCAAAAGCTCAGCACCCGGGCCGCCATTTTTCGGGTCTGTATCATATATTCTTAACACAAATTTTGTTTGCGGGTTGATACCGGTAGATGGCAACTTTCTGTGAAAAATTACCGATTGCAGCAAGCCCCCGGCCTCAGGGCATTTAATTGGTTGTGCAACTGTATTTATAGTGTGAAGACCAATTTCTCTAGTTCCGCCAACTTTGTTCAGTGTCACAACTTTCCTTTTTTTGTTAGAAACGACCACCTCTTTCAATGCTCTCGAATCTTCCTCAAGCGTAAAACGGGTTCGGCTATTCAAATCTTTCACGGGCACCGCTGCCGTCTTATAACCTATAAAACTAAAAAGTAGTGTGTCAGTCTGCGCCAGCTTAACTGTAACCGCAAACTTACCCTGTGCATCTGTTTCGGTGCTGAATTCGCTGCCAGTTGTGCGTACGGTAACTTTTGCCAATCCTTTGCCGGTTTTAGCATCAACGATGGTTGCAACATAACTTTGCTGAAAAGAGGCAGTTTTAAGAAATATAAAAAGGTATAAAATAGAGAGCGGCATAAATTGAGGTTAACTTTTGCTAACGCCGCCCGATCCGATCACCCTTTGTTCGATACTTGGATTACCGGTGTAATAAACATGGCCGGAACCGCTGATCAAGGCCTTGATATTGCCGTCCACTTTAACATTCACCGAACCAGAACCACTAATCCTGGTGTTCAGGTCAACCAGGGCCAATGTTTTGCCGTTAAACTTTCCAGAACCGCTTAAGGTCACATCAGCATCTCCACCTTTTCCCGTTAAATTTAAAGTTCCGGAACCACTTAAAACACTTGTTAATCTTTCTGTATCAATATTTGCAGTAATACTTCCGGAACCGCTCAAAGTTGCAGTCAGCTCTTTAGCTAATGCAGTTCCGTTTACTTTAATACTGCCGTCGCCGCTCATGGTCAAACTGGTAATATCTTTGGCAGTTACACGGGCAATAATCTTTTTGTTTTCATATTTGTGCGACCAGCTTGTCCAGCTTGTCTTAGGTCTGATGATCAATACAGTTCCCTTTACTTCAGAGACCAGGGAGGCAATCGCTTCCGCATCACCTTCAAATTTCAGGCTCTCCGTACTTCCGATGGTAATGATTACCTCAATGGGGCCACCAGCTGCAACTCCTGTGAAATTTTTAATTGGTCTTTCCTCCTGAAATAACCTTTCAGTCTTAGAACCAGGGGTAATCGCAGCAGTTGCATTAAAAATAGAAGTGCTTAATGATGCCGCAAGCAGGATTGTAAATAGCTTTTTCATAATATTGAAATTAAAATTTAAAGATAATTAATTGGCCGTTAATCTGACAGCCTATTATAAGACGATAATATTTATAATTAGTTGCAAGGCTTTATGTAAATACTTACTTTTGCCACCCATGGGGGATTAGCTCATTTGGCTAGAGCGCTTCGCTGGCAGTGAAGAGGTGATCGGTTCGAATCCGATATTCTCCACCATGATAAAAGCGGCTTTATTGGCCGCTTTTATTATTTAAAGGCAATGAGAATAAAAATGTAGCTATATACTTCGCGCTCGTCGCGATTTAAATAAGAAAGGGGAGTAACCGTAAAGTTATTCCCCTTTCTTATTCTGAATTAACAGATTGGTTTAGCTGGTCAACTTGTTTGAAATTGCACCAAGGTCTGCATTGATGCCGTTACCTAGTGAAGTAGATGACGAGCTAGACTCGTCGCCATCAGTAGATGATGAGCTGGTTGATAATAAATTTCCGATGCTCAGTCCGCCTGTAAGTGAACTGTTTGATGCTGAATCATCTCCGCCTAACAAACCGCCACCATTGATTTCAGCTTGCTCTTTTTCTGTTAAATTTTTCATAACTTTTGTTTTATGTTTTAAATAGATAGATATACACAAATAACATTACGGGATTATCTTTGTTCAACTAACCTCAAAAATTCGCACAACCTTATGGAATAGGCGGACTTAACCAACATTATTACCGTTACATCATACAACTTATAAGGATTACTATTAATTTACCCAAAAATTTAAAAATGAAGAAATTACTATTAGCGATACTATTTAGCGGGGCTGCGGTGGCAAATGCGCAGGAAGCCAACTGGCAGCATAAAGATTTAAAGACAGACAGCATCTTTGGTGTGAGCAGCGATAAAGCCTATAACGAATTGCTTAAAGGAAAGAAATCGAAGAAAGTAATTGTGGCGGTTATTGATGGCGGGCTCGATTACAAACATGAAGACCTAAAAACCATTGCCTGGGTAAATACCAAAGAAAAAGCCGGGAATGGAAAAGACGATGATAAGAACGGCTATGTAGATGATGTGTATGGCTGGAACTTCCTTGGCTCTGCGAAGGGTAGTGTCACCTATGACAATCTGGAGCTGGCAAGGATAGTAAAAAACAATCCTACTTCACCGTTGAAGGATACCCTGGATGCTAAAATCCAAAAATCAACAAATACAAGGAATAACATCATGGGATTCAAAACTGTATTTGATCAGGTGATCAAAGGAACAGGATCAACTAACCCTGATCGCGCTGCGCTAACTGCCTACAAACCGACTACCGGTCCGCAGCAACAAGTACAGAAAATCGTTCTCTCCATGCTGGAAGAACAAGGCTCTGTAGAGGCAATTTCTAAAGCCATTGATGGAGACATCAAACACCTGGACGATGAGCTTAAATACAACTATAACATCAATTATAATTCGAGGGATACTGTAGGCGATGATGCAAATGATGTCAATCAGAAGATTTATGGTAACGCTGTTGTAGATGCCTTCGATTCAGACCATGGTACACATGTAGCAGGTATAATTGCTGCAACCCGCACCAACAATTTAGGTATTATTGGCATTGCTGATAACGTTGCAATTTTACCGGTTAGAACTGTGCCGACTGGAGATGAGCGCGATAAAGATGTTGCGAATGCCATCTATTATGCGGTCGACAATGGCGCGAAAGTAATTAATATGAGCTTCGGAAAAGGCTACTCGCCCAATAAGGAAGCCGTAGATAAGGCAGTGAAATATGCACTAAGTAAAGATGTTCTGTTGGTTCATGCCGCGGGTAATGATGCCAGCAACAACGACTTAGGCAATAACTTTCCGACAGCGGTTTACAAAGATGGTGGAGATGCTAAAACCGGCTGGATAGAAGTAGGTGCTTCGGCATTTAAAGACGGTGCAGACCTTACCGCACCTTTCAGCAATTACGGCGCTAAGATGGTTGATTTATTCGCTCCTGGCGTAAAAATAAACTCAACTACACCGGGTTCAAAATACGAAGACCATAGCGGTACAAGTATGGCAGCACCAGTTGTGGCAGGTGTAGCAGCTACCATCAGGGAGTATTATCCAAAGTTGACTGCAGTTCAGGTAAAAGAGATTTTGATGAAATCGGTTACCAAGGTTACACATGATGTAAAGCTACCGGGCGACAGAGAAGGTAAATTAGTGCCATTCAGTTCCCTTTGCGTATCTGGAGGTATTGTTAATCTTTACAGCGCTTTACAATTAGCTGCGACATATAAGTAGTAGGCAATTAATTTTACCAATTCTAGTTGCTATCTGCAATAATAAAAGGGCCGCTTCAATTTGAAGCGGCCCTTTTATTTGATATTCTGAATCCTTTAAATTGATCCAGCGACGTAATGCTTTTTTATTGTTTATTTTCAAGCTTCAATACTAGTCAACCGTGAAATACTGAAATTCAATTTCAGTATTTCACGGTTAACACATTTACCTAACCACCTTTATCGTCCCTAAGTACTTGCTATCTCCCTGCAATTTCCCATCTGCCGAACCAAGGCTGATGTAGCAATGAAAAGTCTTACCTGCTGAGTCTTTCATATCAACGCTATGTGTTAAGGATGAGCGGTCGCACGCCGCCTGCATACAATTAGCAGTGCCTTTTTTTACCGCCCTGTAGAATAGCAGGTTCACTTTGTCAGTATGCTGGCATAATCGTGATTGGGGTTGAGCCAGCCAGTTCAGGATGACATGTCCATTCTCTGAACTGAGCTGTAAACCCTCTAGCTCCTCAATGTTTCCTTTGCTGAAAACCAGTTTGGCATAATCGAGGGTTACCACCTCTTCCTCTACGATAAACGCATGTTCATAGTTATAACTAAATGCAGTATTTACTGGATTACCATGCTTAGATTTTTTAAATCCAACGTTAACCAGTGGGGCTGCACTACTTAAAAATGAATTCAACAGGGTAAACTTTTTACGCGCGATTTTCCGTAACGGTGTCGCTTTTTTGGTTTTACCGCTTGTCCTGTGTAAGCCTGTTATTAAATCCTGTCCGCGGTGCTTGCGACCAACTACAGATCCTGCTTTCTTACGGAAACCGCCTAATATCCCTGTATCTAAAATTCCCATCTTAAAATAAACTTAAATTAAAATGCCAATGATAACTGGATAACTTCCGCAATAGGCTGATCCACTCGTCCTGCATAGGTGCTTAAAGAAACAGCTTTCCTGTCAGCAGCAATATAGCCTACATAAGTTTCCGCATACTTACCCAACAAGCTCGGAGGTAAAACCAATTTATCCTGACCGGTAATGCGGCTATTCCCAAAAAGCTTGTATACTGATTTCTTTTCCTCAGGAAAGTAGGCCAGGAGCATTGCCTGATCTGTAGATTCTGCCCATGGCATTTTATCATCTGTTTTCCAGGTAAAGGAAATACCTTCAGCCGTTGCTGCAGATTTAATTTCTTCGCCCTGCTTTAAGTCGCCACGACTAAACACCAGCTGCGGGTAGTCTACCTCCAGATTAGGATAAGCACCGGTGAACATCTTTCTGCGGTTTTCGCTTACAGCGAAATTGAATGCGTTTTTATCAGTGCCTAAAGCTTCGATACCAAAACCTACGTTTATATAATCCTGCAGTTTGCCGAAAAATTCGCCACAAAGCTTGGTGATCATGCGGGCACGGAGCTGCGAAACTGTCGGATCGGTAAATACCTTTCCAATCTTTCTGACTATGTTTTTTCCGTTTAGCATGTAGTAAACCAAGTTATCTACCCTTCCGGTGACTGCGCCATTAGGCCCATTTTTAATAATTCCCATAATAATAAGTCGTTAATGGCCGCAAAGGTAGCAGAAGGTTTCATATTACAAAGCATAACAGTAAATAATACTTTCAATAAACCTATATTAAACTTAACTATAAATTATGAGGTTGGTATATCCTTGACATATCCTTGAGATATGGTTGATATATGGTTGCTATATCTTATTAGATATAGCAACCATATATCAAGGATATACTAAACATATCGAAATAACCTAATTATAGCGTATATACTAAATAATCTATATATAAATATATAAGCCTCTTTCCAAATCATTATAGGTTTTTTCCTTAAGGCATGTATTTTCACCAGTTTTTAATTCCGCTCTATTTTTAAATAATCTTGAGTAATTTAGTTAGCAAATGAGGGGGGCAAAAAAGTGTTTTATTTACTGTCGGGCGTTAATGCTGCTGACCTTAATGCCTTTTGCCCTGCCGGTTACAGCGCAATTCAACCTGAATGTAGATGCCACTTACCTTCCGGGTACGGAAATGAAGAAAGTGATTGTTGCTTTTGAAGACCGTTCTGTATGGGCGCTGTCAACTCAGGGGAGGGTATATGTAAAGCGACAAACAGATGTTGGTTTTACCCTGTATTTGCCTACACAAAATGATGTTGTTGCTGATGTGACCGGGTTTAGTACAGCGGAAATGTACTTCCTTGTAAAACCCAAAAAGCTTATCCAGATTAAGAATGCAGTTCGAATTGAAATCCCCGTTACTGCTGCGGGGGTAACTACCATTAACAACATCGCTGTAGTGCAGGGGAAAGACAATCAGAATTTCGAACGTCATTATGCCAGGCAAGACTGGATAGCCGTTGCCACAAATTTGGACCTGTATTCCATCATGAAAGGAGCAAGTGTGATTCGCGAAGCGATACCTTATCCCAATCAACCATTGGCACCGGAACGGGATTGGACGATTACCAATTCTTCCTTCAATGGTGTAGATTTCCGTTACAAATACCCCTCTGGAGGTCGCTGTGCAGATGCAGATTACGTTTCGTACAACAGCGTGGGGACGGCAATTTATCAGGAAATATTCCCAGACAAAGGTGCCTATCCCAGCAAGATCAATTGCACGTTATTCGATTACCGGCTGAACTCCATCTTAACCAATTCTTCTTTTGGTTCCTACAATTTTTGGGGAACAGATCAGGGTTTATATGCAAAGCGATCCCTTGACTGCTCATTAATCTGGATGCCGCTGCCTGGTCAGGTCATTAATGATTTGGAGGAAGTAAGCGCTTTGGGCACATTGTATGACCTGCGGTTTGCTATGGCGGCCACTAACAACGGACTGTATTTTACCCGGGATCCGGTACACTTTTCTACCAATTTGGAATATGAGAATGGGGTCTCGGCCGGTGATGATTTTGGCTTTGTGCAACACAGTGTAATCCAGGAAAAAGTGAATGCCATCGCCAACGAAATCACCATTACCAAGGCGCCATACAAAGGAGGATCCTATCAGTTTATTATGCCATGCGAAAAGGTAGTATGGCTGGCTACCGACCTGGGTATTAGAAAGCTAAGCGTAGTGTTAGACCAGTCTTCCTATACAAATACACCGGTTAGGGCATTGAGTTTTTCGAAACTGCCGGATAATACGGATCCAGATCAGCCACAATTCACGCTATGTCTCAATGAAAGTGTGCAGATCAGTGCGGCATCGCTGATAAGCAGCAGCCCTAATGTACAGTTGCATTGGTATAAGAACGGGGCAGAGGTTGCAGCTTGGTCTGGCAGGAAAGACATCACAGTGAATGAGGCCGGAACCTATCGTGCGCTTATAGACCTAGGCTGCGAAACGGCTACCATCAATTCGGTAACAGCAACGGTAAACCTTACTGCGCCACCGGAGATCAGCTTTAATTATCCAGACCCGCTGAAGATTTGTGAGGGAAGTTTTGTTGAGTTGAACACGGTGCTCAAGCCGGGATACGTTTATCAATGGTTTAAAGACAATCAGAAAATCGATGGCGAGATAGACAGTCGTTTTATTGCAGATGCTGCGGGAACTTACCGGGTAGAAGTTAAGAATTGCGGGAGTGAATACATTGCATCGGGTAATGCGGTGGTGAATGTGGCGTCCCTTCCCGTGCCGAGAATCGCTGCTTCCAAACAAAGTTATTGTGTTGGCGATCAGGCTGAATTAAGGATAGACAATCCTGCGAATTACAAAATCAAATGGTTTTTGGATAAGGAAGAAGTAGTTGCTTTTGCAGATAGGACAACAATTATTCCCACCAGGGCTGGCCGGTACATGGCCGCTTTGATTAACACTGAAGGATGTACACGATCCTCGCAAGACTACGACCTTTCGTACAGCGCCAAGCCTTTGGCAACTATTAGTTCCAATGCGACAGGCATTATTTACTCGGGAGATCAGGTAAAGCTTTCTGCCAATGAGGGTTCGGGCTTCAGTTATTTATGGAACACAGGCGCTCAAAGTGCCAGCATTGTGGTCACCACCAGCGGCGAGTATTGGGTAACTGTTAGCAACGGGTCGGGATGCGGCACGATAAGTAATACCATCAAATTGGAGTTTAGCCCGGCACCAACCGGATTCGCTTTGCTTAATGCGTTTAGTCCGAATGGCGATGGCGTTAACGATTACTGGAAAATATCTGGTTTGGCAGATGATGCAGTTTCAAGCTTGAAAATCTATAACCGTTTAGGCCAGCTGGTGTTTGTTGGTAATAGTAATTCAGTGTGGGATGGCAAATACAGGGGTATTGAAGTTGCTGCCGGGGTATATTATTATCTGATAACGAGTAAGAGTAGTGTGGCGCCAATGAAGGGGCATGTGACTGTGATAAGGTAATTAAGCTATAATAGATTATAAAAGATCGTCAAATAGAGATTTTTCGTTTATGAGGTTCTTAATATTATCGAAGTATTTACTCCCAACAGGAACTTTGAATCTGATACCCTTAAATTCAATATTCCGATCCTGATAGGCGGTAATTTTATGTTTTGCTACTACAAACGAGCGATGAACCTGTATAAAATCCGGCTGTCCGGAAATGGCGATTATAAGATTTGCCAGCCTCTATGCCCAGAGGCCTACCAGCAGCCAGAACTATGTGATTGAATCCGCGGTGAAATCTGTAGGCCGGAAGACCCCGGGGAGCCTGTTAGGTTTACCTGTCGATTCAGTTAACAAAAAAATTAGTTATTTTGACGGACTGGGACGGCCTTTGCAAACTGTGCAGTGGCAGGGAAGCCCGAGTAAAAAGGATATTGTCTCACTCATGGTCTATGATGTTCACGGCAGGGAGGCTACAAAATACCTGCCGTATGCGGAGCAAAGCAGTGCTGATGCATCTTTTAAGTCTGCCGCTTTGACTAACCAGAGTAATTATTACAGCAGCAGCAGCAGTTGGGATGGTTCAGTGGTTAAAACACCCTACCCTTTTAGCAAAAGTGTATTTGAACCCTCGCCGTTAAACAAGGTTCTGGAGCAGGGTGCGCCGGGTGCTGCATGGCAGCCGGCTGGCTCAAGAACTACTACAGGGAGAACAATAGTTTTTATCGACAGCATTAATGTAGCAAATGAGGTTCTTGCCTGGACTGTTACTTCAACTGGGGCAACAAGTGCTGCTTATGCTGCCAACAAGTTGTATAAAACAGTAAGCAAGGATGAGAACTGGATATCAGGTAAAACCGGAACCAGTGAAGAGTTTAAAGACATGGAAGGGAGGGTAGTGCTGAAACGGCACTGGCTGGATGAAGTTACATCGTATTCTACCTACTATGCTTATGATGATTTGGGTAACTTGAGGTACGTGATTCCCCCTGCAGTTACTGTAACAAGCTTTCTAGAAAGTGATCCAGTTTTCAGCGACTTTATTTACGGCTATCACTATGACGGTAAAAGAAGGCTGATTGAAAAGAAGATACCTGGGAAGGGGTGGGAATACATGGTTTATAATAAATTAGACCAGCTTGTACTTTCGCAAGATGCTTTACAAGCCTCGTTGGGAAGGTGGAATTTCATCAAGTATGACGCGCTAGCACGAGTTATTGTGACAGGATACTATTCGACTGGATCTTCGAGGAGTACCTTACAGGGAACTTTGGACTTGGAAACCTTATTATGGGAAGCGAGGACGGGGTCAGGTACTGGTTATACAAACGACGCCTATCCTCAATCTCCATCTTATTATTATACCATAAACTATTATGATGACTATACTTTTTACAACAATACTTTTGGTTCTCCCGTGTCCCCTCAAATAAATTCTCCCCTTACTAGAGGTTTGTTAACAGGAAACAGGACTACGATTCTCGGAACTGGAACAATGTTATTAAGCGTGACCTATTATGACGAGTATGGAAGGGTCAGACAAAGCAAAAGTGAGAACCACCTTAATGGTACTGATGTAATTGATAACACATACAACTTTGCAGGGGAACTGCTGACCACGAGCCGCAGTCATGGAACCGGTTCAGAAAGTTTATATGTAAGGAATGAGTTTAGCTATGACCATATTGGCAGGCAGAAAGATACCTATCAGAAAACTGGTCAGACTAGCTCGACAGCAACTAATAGCCTGGTGCTGTTATCAAGAAATGAGTATAATGAGATCGGCCAGCTTAAAAAGAAGAGCCTTCACAGTACTAACTCTGGAAGCAGCTTTGCGCAGGAAGTTAGCTATATCTATAATGAGAGGGGATGGTTAAGCAGCCAGAGTGCTCCTTGGTTTAGTCAGTCACTAAAATACAATGAACCGATATCAGGAGTTACCCCACAATACAATGGTAACATCGAACGGCAAGAGTGGGCGGGCAGTAAATGGTACAATTACCGTTACGATGCATTAAGCAAGTTAACTGACGCAACCAGCAGCATGGGTAACAATGAGGGTATCGGCTATAATCCGATGGGCAACATTATCCGCCTTCAGCGTAAATTGGGAACAATATTAATTGACCAAATGCGATATGATTATGTTAATGGTAACAGATTAAATGCAGTAATTGATAGCAATGCCAGTACGAACCAAGAGTATCAAATTGCAGGAACAACAGGTTATGATTATGACGTAAACGGCAATATGGTTTCAAGGACTAATACAAATCTATCAAGCCCTTATATATTAAACAACATTTCCAGTATTAGCTATAACCATTTGAACCTTCCGATATCGATGACTACTGGATCAGGAACAGTCTGGTATTCCTACGATGCAAGAGGTAATAAATTGAAGAAAGTTGTTGGGGGAAGTACAACAAATGATTATATTGGAGGTATCCAGTACGAGGGAGGAACGATAGCATTTGTAGCAACTCCTTTAGGGAGGGCGATAAAGATTCCTGGAGCAGATCCTGTTTACAGTTATGAATATACGCTAACCGACCACCTTGGGAATGGAAGAGTGTACTTTGATATTTATGGTGGTGCTGCAAGACCCATCCAGGAAACTGATTACTTTGCTTTTGGGAAAGCTATTCAGGTAGGTCCTGTGTCTGGAACGGAGAATAAGTACCAATTCAACGGCAAGGAGCTACAGGGTGAGATGAAGATGTTCGATTACGGCGCAAGGTTCTATGATCCCGTGATTGGACGATGGAATGTGATTGATCCGTTGGCGGAGCAGTATAGAAGATGGTCTACTTTTAATTATGGTGTGAATAATCCTTTAAGGTTTATAGACCCTGACGGAATGGGAGTAAATGATTGGGTGAAAAAGGAAGATGGGACTGTTAGTTGGGAGGAAGATGTTACAAGTAAAACTGATGTGGATTTAGATAGTAAAGACACTTATATAGGTAAAACTGGGCAGGTTATTAGTTCAGGAAAAGTTAGTGGAACGGTAAACCTAAATGCGGATGGTACCGCTACAAATGCAACTACTGGAGAATTCGCCGCTACTTCTGTGAGTGGACAAACGAGAATTGAAGATAAATTTTCAGGCACTGTAAATGCGGCAGGTATTGCTTCAGGCACTGTTGGCTTAGCAGGAGATGTAGGTGGTTATTCAACTGCTAGTTACCGATTAACTAATGGGTCATATAATGGGTCTGAGGTTAGTCCGCGATTATATGGTAATGGTTGGGGAGGCGGTAGCCGTGCGCAAATTACGACCTATAGCATGTCAAGTTTAGCAAAAGGAATATCTTTTGGCGCTGGTGTTGCTGGTACAGCATTATCATATTATCAGATTGGTAGCGGAAGGGCTCAACCTCTTACATATGTCGATGCAGGTGTTGGTACGGCGGGCATCATTGCGTCGGGAGCTTCTTATTTTACAGGTGCTCAAATACCTTATGTTGGCGAGGCAGTAATGGTTTATGGTGCAGGAAGGTTACTTTGGGATGTTTCCTCTACTCTGGGAGGTAGCTATGGGCCTAGTAAATGGTTTGGAAAAGATGATACAAAATATTTTAAATAGCTATAGATGACGATAAAAAAAATATATCATTTAATCTGGGTTGATGCGATTCTGAGTTTTAAGAAGCATAATCCTGGGAATAAAAATTGGAAAACAACTGTTTTTCTCTTTAACACGTGGATGAATGCCCTAAATTTATGGTGTTTATTTATGGCTCTAAAGTATTTAACCCCTCTTGGGATTCCTTTAGTAGCGCTAAATATATTTCCAGGAAATTTGTTAAACGATATTGTCAATTTCATAATTACTTTCGGACTGCCTGTTGGTGTTCTAAATTACTTTTTGATCTTTTATAATAATAGATACGAGTTATTGATAAAAAAATATGGTGTGCAAAAAATCAAATATGCATTTATTAATACATTAGTAAGCGGGCTTGGAGCTTTTGTTGTCGCTATTTTACATGGTATTTTAACCCATACCATTTAATGTGCAAGTTAATTTATAAAGCCTCTGAATCGATATTCAGAGGCTTTATAATTAGTGATTTACTGAACATGTATCTTGGGTACAAAAGTGTGAAAATGTTATATTTCGTAAATTAATTTATATACGCTATAAGTAGTATAAAACTCGGTGATTTGCTGAAGTAATTGTATGCAATTTCGGGTATATCGCCGACGTCAAAAAGAATGTAAGGAGTGGGAGTTTTTTAAACAGAAAAAACTTATATGTCTGGCAATTTAAGAATACTAAATTTAGAAAGAAATGAAAGTAAACAAGGTTATCATTTTTTTACTCGGATTGCTTCTGTCTTCTTGCTTCGGTAGTGAATTCCAGCGGGAGAAAATACTGGGGAATTATTTTATTATAACTACAGATAATTATAATAAGGATATTTATATCGGATATAAGTTAGAAAGTGGTGATTTTGTAGGTGTCATATCCTCGAAAATTATTGAAATAGGAAAGAACGAAGAATTTATAATAGCCAAGCAATCGAAAAGTAACGATAATGATTCCGAATTCGATTATTATATTATTGAGAAAATGGAACATACAATTACACCAGAAAAAGGAGTTTTAGGTCCATTAACTAAAAAAGAGTTCCAGATTAAAACACGAGTATTAGGATTGAAGCAGCTTAGATTTGAAAAAGTGTTGGACTCAGATTACTAATAGGTTAGATTTTAGCCATAATTATGATGGCCAAGGTCTGTAAGTTTGCTCAGCTACTTCGTAGCTGTACGGATCTGTCATTAAGGGAATAAAGGCGTATAAGATAAAGTAATCGATGGTGAAATTGTTGAGATAATGGTTAGCGATGACATACAGGATATGCTGATATAGAAGTTATTAAATTTGGAGTGTACGCAGCGGAGGTTGTACATTGACTTATTGCATGATATGTATAAGTCCGACTGTTAAAATTATATTAATGTTAATTAAAGAGTAATGATCGACTTTCTAAGGAAAAACGTTTTGATTATTTATGTAGGATTATTATCAATAATCCATACTGCCTGCAACTATGCAGGAGGTACATTAGGAGCGTCCGATGGGGTGGAATTTCCGCACTCGAGCGACAAGATCAATGAAGGACTGGATAGTCTTTTTTCAAAATATAGTGAATATCAAGTACCTGAAAAGTGGCATGATTTAGATAACTGGTCAAAAAGGGGAATGGATTATTTGAATGGTAGAGTTTTATACTTTAGGGAGAGTCCAGAAGAGATGTATTTCTTAACTGCTAGCAGTGACACCATTAATGGTGTAGGTAAAACGGCTATTTTTATTAGAGCAGTTAGTAACGGTGATACATGGATTAATTTTGCTGATTTAAGTGATACAGAAAGAAGGAGAATGGAGGATAGGTTTGATAAAGAGGTCATTCCTAAAATTCGAAATTTTCTAAAATAAGTTATAGTGCGTATTTTAAAGAATTCTATAATATGATTACATATCATTTTAGTCATACCCAAGGTGCCTGAAAATTAAGCAACAAAGTTAAAAGCGTTTGTTAATAAAGGATTTGGTCCTTAAAATTGCTTTAAATTTTTTAAATGGCTATCATCATTTTTATCATTTATAAGAATACGAATTGACCTTTGCATTCTTATAAAGAATCTTTAAATTGCTTTCTACCAGACTAACTTTTTATCTTTTGAAATATTTCGCTCTCTTTTTGTATTTGCTATTAAGTTGCATCTCGGCGTCCGCACAGCTGAATTTCCAACTCGGAGAGCAGTATTTTTCAGGTGTTCCTATGAAGAAGGTGGTCATTACCCATGACGATCGTACAGCTTGGGCATTAAGTGCAACGGGTCAGGTTTATATTAAGCGGGCTTTAGAAGCAAATTTTTCCATTTATCCTTACACTGTCGGTGAAGTTGTGGATGATCTTAGTGGCTACGGAGAACCTGAAATGTATTTTTCTGTCAAGCCTAAAAAATTAATTCTGGTTAAAAATAATGATAAAAAAGAAATTGTGCTTCCCGATCCTGAAATTACAGATATTAGGAACATAGCGGTGGTTTTGGACGATACAAGACTTGCAGACACAACTTACATCGACGATCCTTTTTTTAAAGATTGGCTTGCGATAGCAACTGATAAATATCTATACATGGTTTTGAGGGGAGAAACTAATGTTTCTCGACGGGATTTGTTTTTCCAACCTAATTTCGAAATCCGTGATTATAGTATCACTCGTAATGGCATAAAAGGAGTTGATTTTAAAGCTAAATTTTCCACTTCCGGTAGATGCGGAGGTTGGGAATCTGACTATAGTGTAGTTAGAACTATTATGACAACAAAATATAACTCGGTGATTCCAGACAAGTCACCTTACAGCGATATTAAGTGTTCATTGTTTGATTTCCAATCAAATCTATCATATGAATGGGCCATAGATATCTGGGGTACAGACCAGGGTTTATATGCAAAGCGATTTGGAAATTGCGAATATTTTGGAAACGTAATCAAGACATTAATTTCAGGAAAAATTAATTCCGTTGATATTATTTACGCTTTAGGTAGTTTAAAAAGGCAAACTTTTGCTATTGCTGCAACAGATCAGGGCTTCTATTATACACCAGCTAAAATATATCCTGACGACATTTATTTTACAGATGTTGGTTTAATTAATTTTACTGCGTTTACACCATTGGCAGGCATCAAAATAAATAACCTATATTCGGAATACGTCGATTTCGTGCCTGATGAAAATCCCAATCACAATGCTCAAAACATGTGCGAAAAGGCTATTTGGTTGGCGACTAATGAAGGCATTAAGAAATTATATGTTGTGTTCGATGGAGCTGCATTTCAAGACCAAATACTTACAGGTTTTTATATAAGTAAGCAGCCTGCAAGCCAAACCGCCAATAAAATTTCCTTGGATCTCTGCTCAAACGACAGCATTCTGGTACAGGGTGGACCCGTTTTCGAAAATTCCGACCAGGTATTCATCCAATGGTTTAAAGATGGAAATCCGCTAAATAATTTTTCAGGCAAAAATGCTATAACTATTGTCGAGCCCGGCGATTATGAGGGTAGATATACTGCGGTCTGTGAGGGAGTAACAATGAGGTCGCCGGTCTTTTCCGTGCGTGTCAATACCGCACCACAAATAACATTTAATTATCCACCTGCCATAAATTTGTGCGAAGGACAGACAAAAGAATTGAGTACTCTTGAAAGGTCTGAATACAGCTATAAATGGTTTAAGGATGGCTCAGAAATGATTGGTGAAACTAGCGCAACTTATATTGTCAGTGAACGTGGCTCTTACCATGTGGATGTTAGCAACTGTGCAGGGAATTTTGTGTCATCGGGAAATGTTCAGGTTAATGTTTTAACGTTGACTAAGCCAACATTAATTGCCAGTAAGGCAGCCTATTGTGACGGAGATGTCCCCGAACTTAGCATAAGTAATGTAAGTGGAAACCGCATAAAGTGGTTTTTGAATGGTGTTGAACAAATAGTTTTACAAAATCAGGAAATTATAAAACCTTTGATTCAAGGTAGTTATCATGCTGTAATACTTAATGCAAATGAGTGTGAGAAGTCATCAGAGGTTTATGTTTTAAAAATTAATGTGCTACCAGTTATCTCAGTTACAAAAAATCCTGACCGGTTATTGTGTTACGGAGAACGCACCACGCTATCAGTCCCAGAAGTATCTGGTTATACGTATGCCTGGAGCGATGGGAATAGGACATCGAAAACCATAGCTGCCAATTCAGGGGCTTATTCCGTTACAGTAACCAATGCCAATGGCTGTAGCAGCACAAGTTTACCGGTGTCGGTCGTGGTCAATAACCAAATAATTCTCAATCAACCTCCAGAATCTAAATTATGCACTTTTGCCGGAGAAGAACTTACATTGCTGGCCGATGCCGGCTACAAAAGCTATATATGGAATGGCACCAGGACAATAGATAATACCTTTAAAGTAAACTCTGCGGGCGAGTATAAATTAGAAATTGAGGACGTAGCAGGCTGTAAAGCCATTACAACATTTAAAGTTATTTCATGGTGCAACGAAATTGTAGTTCATAACGCATTTAGTCCAAATGGGGACGGTAACAATGATTTGTGGAGAATAGGCGGACTTGAGTCTGATCCTAAAGCTACTGTTCTTATTTATAATCGGTTTGGAACATTAGTTTTGCAAACAACTGGTATGAACGCGCAGTGGGATGGAAAATTTAAGGGATCGGATGCGGTAGCCGGTGTATATTATTACGTTATAACAAGTAAGCAAAGTCCACGACCACTTAAGGGAAGTGTTTTGTTGGTGAGATAATATCAAAGTTCTTCAAAAGGTTAGTAAAGGAGGATCGATGTTAAAGGCCTTTATTGAAGTTTTAACCTGTAGCTTGTGCTGCGGCCACCACTTTTTTCTTGTTCCAATATATCTTTCTTCAGCAAGTCCTGTATGTCTCTTAATGCGGTATCGGTTGAAGCTTTAGTCATTGTTGCCCATTTGGAAACGTTTAGTTTTCCGAAGAAATTTTCCAGCAGCATTTCCAGCATCTTTCGCTGACGTTGATTGAATACCTGGTCTCTATGTTTTTCCCAGAATTTGATCCTGTCTAATATCTTTGACATGCTTAACCCGGTCTGCTCCATAGCCTGGAAAAGGCAGTTTAAAAACCATTCCAGCCAATTGGTGATGTCAATTCCATCGCGTTGGGTGCTCTCAAGGATCTCATAATAGCCTTTTTGTTCCTTGAGTATCTGTGCCGACATCGAATAAAACCGTTGTTTGCTTTGATCTGCATGGGCAAGTTGCATATCGGCAATTGCTCTTGCGATACGTCCGTTTCCATCATCGAAAGGGTGGATAGTTACAAACCACAGATGAGCTATTGCTGCTTTGATTACTGGATCCAGTTCCTGAGTCGCATTCAGCCAGGTTAAGAAAACATTCATTTCATCGGGTACTTTCTCAGCTATTGGTGCAGTAAAATGTACCATTTCCCGTCCCATTGGACCAGATACGACTTCCATTGGGCCATCTCTCCATTCAGCAACTTTTATGCTATATATACCACTGTGTCCGGTAGGAAACAGTGCCGCATGCCATCCGAAGATTCTGTTTTTACTCAGAGGCTGATCATATTTTTGAGTGGCATCAAGCATCATCTCAACTACTCCCTCCACATCACGCCCGGTAGCAACAGTACCGGCAATCGCTATTCCCAAACGCCTGGCAATCGAAGATCTTACCTGTTCTTCACTAAGAAGTTTTCCCTCAATTTCACTGGATTTCACAACATCTAATGTCAATGCCTCCAGCATAGCTTCTTCTTGTGCCTTAAACCCAAATGCCGCCATTTGACCCAGAATTTTCCCCTGGAGATGCCTGACCTCCCCGAGTTTGGCGGCCAGTTGCCTACTATCCCATGTAAATGCAGGCCATTTGGCCAGTTGATGTATAAACATATTTACCGCAATTATGCGGTAAATATAGTAGATATTAGCCGCATAATATTATTTTGAGGCGATAAATTGATCTAATTGCCGCAGTGTTGCGGTGAATGATACGGTAATGTGCTGCATTTTTACCCCTTCTCTACTTGCCGCAGCACATCCATTGCTTTAAACAACGGCTTCCACTCACTACCACTAAATAGTAAAATGAACCATTTCTTATCCCTGTTTTCGTACTTCACATTCACAAACAGCCACACTGCTGCGAAAGTGAATAGTCCGGTGATCGTGATCTGTAGTATGTATAGCCAAATGTTCCCGTTCTCCAGCATGGAGCTGTTCCAGTAAAAGATCGTCCACAATGGCAATTGCAGAAATAGGAGCCGGGAAACCAATAGCGTCGATGTCTTTAACCTCGCAATTTTCTCTTGTGCTTCAAATACGGATTCGCTCAGCTTTGCTTGATTGATTAAAATCATCTGGTAACAATAAATGCCGATCGCAAGCTTTGTAAGTAGCACCTGCAATCCTGCCGACACAAGAAAGAAAGGACTTGCGTAAGACCAAATGTTGAAGAGGATCACATCTAAAAAGCCTACCCAGATTATGCCTATAGTTATCGTGAATATTTTTACCGGTTGCATGCCCGATAGGAACGACCCTGCCTTGATTTTCATTACTTCAGCCGTCAGTTCCCTGTTAACCTGCAGCGTGTCTGCTAATTTTAAATCGTATGATTTCCAGATGTTTAATAATTCGTTGTCTTCCATGTTAGTTGTTCTTTATCGCTGAAAAGCGTTGTTTCAATTGTTCTTTAACCCTGTTGATTCTTGTCCGCACATTTGTTTCTGATAAACCCAATATCTCTCCGATTTCCTTTCCGGTTTTTTCTTCCAGATAGAGTAGCATTAATGCCCTGTCAATTTCCTTCAGCTCGTTGATAAAGCCTTGTAGCAGCAGCAAGTTTTGCTCTGTTTCGCCTGTTGCTTCAGATGATTTGAATTCAAGAAGGTCTGCCGAGAATGGAACACGTTGTGCGGTTTCGCGTTTGTCTTTCCGATAGGAACTGATGGCCACGTTCAACGCTACCCTGTACATCCAGGTAGAGAGCTGGCTCCTTTGATCGAAGCTGTCGTACGACCGCCACAACTGGTAAATGATTTCCTGGATCAGGTCTTTCTTGTCGTCCTCATCCGTTTTAAAGGAATTGGCGACTTTATAGATCAGCCCCTTATGCCGCTCAATAACTTCGATAAATTCTTTTTCCTGGCTGGCTGATGTCATTGATTTTGGCTTGCAATTAAATATAGTTTTTAAATTCTTATAGTTAATCGCAGCAATGCGAGGAATGTCACACAGTGTTGTGTTTATTTTCCGGATACGAAATGTTGGTAAGTTAACAGGACGGTTCGGGTTGCCAAAAGTAAAGGCTATCGCTATTATTGCATAACGACCAAATTTCAAATTCAATGAACTACCTCAACCATAAAAGGCTTTGCCTGTTATTAATCTTTTCAATCCAGTCGGCCTTTGTGATTGCTCAGGCTCCCAGTTCAAAACTACCTTACCACTCTGCAGATTTTAAAGCAATTGAATCTGGTTTTAAAAACATTCCTGATTCCATGCAAACCAGTGTTTATTGGTATTGGCTTTCGGGCAATGTGTCTAAAGAAGGTGTTGTAAAGGATTTGGAGTCAATGAAAAAAGTGGGTATCAATAGGGCCTTCATCGGTGATATTGGTTTGAATGATGTTCCTTATGGTAAGATCAAATTCCTCTCTACAGAGTGGTGGGAGATTTTGCATGTGGCCCTCAAAGCTGCCACCCGCCTAAATATTGAGATTGGCTTGTTTAACGGACCTGGATGGAGCCAGGCAGGTGGACCATGGGTTAAGCCTGAACAAGCCATGCGTTACCTTACTTCAACGGAGCAAATGGTGAAGGGACCAATGTTATTCAACAAGCCTTTATCGCAACCGCATAAAAACTTTCAGGATGTGAAAGTATTGGCGTACCCGGTGCCTGCTGATTTCAATGAGAACATAAACGCCTTAAAGCCTAAATTGTCTTCTGAACAAAAGATTGAATCGCTGGAGAACCTGGTCGACAATAACGAGGCTACGGCCATTCAGTTTAAGCGCGACCAGAATTTCGCCATAGATATTTCTTTGCCTAAAGCCTATACAGTAAGGAGTTTGACACTGCAAACGCAGCATCGGGCGGTATATTTTGAAGGGGATGTGCAGGTAAAGACTGACAAGGGTTATGAGACTGTGAAGCATTTTACGGTCGACCGCCGTGCCCCTGCACTTAACTTTGGGTTCTCGCCATGGGCTAAGTCGGCAATCGCCATTCCGGCAACTACCGGTACTAATTTCAGGATAGCGATTACCAGGGTTTCGAGTGATGCGGGTATTAGTGAGCTGAGCCTTTCTTCAACTGCTATTGTTGATGGATTTAATGAAAAGACTTTGGCAAAAGCCTGGCAAACGGAAGACCTGATCTGGAACGCCTATGTGTGGGATGCACAAAAGGAGGAAGCCTCGCCTACGGTAATTGATCCTGCAAAGGTTTTAGACATCTCGAAATATTTGTCGGCAGACGGGACTTTGAAATGGCAAGTTCCTGCCGGGAACTGGATCATTGAGCGCACGGGAATGACGACCACCAACACTACGAATGTGCCCGCAACACCGGAAGCAACAGGATTGGAGACGGATAAAATGAGCAAGGAACACATTGTTGCGCACTTTGATAACTATGTGGGCAAGATATTGGAGAGGATACCCGCAGAAGATAGGAAAACACTTAAGGTGGTTATTGCCGATAGTTATGAAACGGGTAGCCAGAACTGGACAGATCATTTACTGGAAGAGTTTCAGCAGAAATATAAATATGACGCAACGCCTTTTATCCCTGTACTGCAAGGTAAGGTGGTTGGTAGTGCGCTGTTGTCTGATCGTTTTTTATGGGATTTCAGGCGTTTAATTGCCGATGATGTAGCCTTCAAATATGTGGGTGGTTTAACGGAGATTAGTCATAAACATGGTTTGAAGACCTGGCTGGAGAATTATGGGTACTTCGGTTTTCCGGGAGAGTTTTTACAGTATGGCGGACAAGCGGATGAGATTGCAGGAGAGTTTTGGCTGGATGGCAGATTAGGGACGGTAGAAAACAGGGCTGCTGCCTCTGCTGCGCATACCTATGGCAAGATCAAGGTTTCTTCGGAATCGTTTACTTCTGCAGGTTCGGCATGGCGGGCTTACCCGGGTAGTTTGAAGGCAAGGGGCGACCGCTTCTTTACCGATGGCATTAACAATACTTTATTGCATGTTTTTATACATCAGCCTGATGCGGAACCTAAGCCAGGTATCAGCGCCTGGTTTGGTACAGAGTTTAACAGGGGAAATACCTGGTTTTATGATCTTGATCTTTTTATCCATTACCTCAAACGCTCCAACTTTATGTTGCAGCAGGGGCAATATGTAGCCGATGCGGCTTATTTCATTGGGGAAGACGCGCCTAAATTAATTGGTGTTACCGATCCGGAATTGCCTAAAGGTTATTCATTCGATTACATCAATGCAGATGTCATAAAGGAAAAAATGACTGTTAAAAATGGCCGGGTGTACTTGCCTAACGGCATTAGCTATGACGTTTTGGTATTGCCTAAGCAGGAGAGTATGCGGCCAGAGTTATTGCTAAAAATTAAGCAGCTGGTACAGGATGGTGCAGTTGTATTAGGACCTAAGCCTGTACGTTCGCCTAGTTTAGAAGGTTACCCGGAATCTGACGCCACACTGAAAACGCTTGCTAATGAAATGTGGGGAAATGTGGATGGCCTAAGCAATAAAGTACACCAATACGGAAAGGGTAAGGTGCTAAACGGCATGAGCATGCAGGAAGCATTTGATTTGCTTAAAATTATTCCTGACCTGAAGACGGCAAAGGAAGATCCTGTTTTGTTTATCCACCGACAGCTTAAGGATGGGGATATCTATTTTATTTCCAACCAACGAAATGAAGGTATTACGATTAACCCGGAATTTCGCATAACAGGTAAAGTGCCTGAATTGTGGGATCCGGTAACGGGTACTTACCGTAATCTGCCTAACTTCAATCAGGGCACAGCGACTACAACAATACCTTTGCAGCTTGCGCCAAATGAGAGCACGTTTGTAGTTTTTAGAAAAGCTGGAGTGGCTGGAGACGCTACTAAAACAAACTACCCGCTGCCTGTTGCCTCGGTTGAAATTACCAAACCCTGGAGTGTGACTTTCGATGCTAAAATGGGTGGACCGGCTAAGCCTGTGGTGTTTGAAACGCTGACTGACTGGTCGGCCAATGCGAGCGACAGCATCAAGTTCTACTCTGGTGCTGCGGTTTACCGTAATGAGTTTGACATTAAAAAAATAGAGCAGGGCACGAGCTACGTGATTGAAATGGCGGGTGTTAAAAATATTGCCAAGATTACGCTAAATGGGGTAGCAGTTGGTGGGGTATGGACGCCGCCTTATAGATTGGATATTACCAAGGCGATTAAAAAGGGGAATAACAAACTGGAAATAAAGGTAACAAATAACTGGGCAAACAATTTGTTACGCAGGGATTTGGAACGTTCAGGCTTGTTTGGACCTGTTAAAGTTAATTTGATGCGGTAATGTTGTTATGCTTAGTTAGCAGGCTAATTTGCCAGCGGCAAGGTGAACCAAAAGGTACTACCAACGCCAAGGTCACTTTCTGCGCCAATAGTTCCACCGTGATTTTTGATGATTTCCGAACAGATGTAAAGGCCTAGTCCCAATCCGGTATATTGAGTTTCACTGGTTACCACCTGGAAAAAGCGGTCGAACAGGAATGGGATTTTCTCTTGAGGTATGCCTTTGCCTGTATCTATAACGGATACCTTAGCTACTCCGTCCATTATGACGATGCTAATCTTTATTTGCTTGCACTCTGGTGCATATTTGATCGCATTCGTGATAAAGTTGCTTACTACCTGCTCAATTCTAATGGCGTCTGCCAAAACAGTGATCGTGTCATCACCTGTCGTTTCAATGGTAAAGCTGTTGTCAATATGCATGTCTGCAGCACAGCTTGCAATTGCCTGATACAAGTTTAACGGCTGTCGCTTTATATTTAACTGACCCTGATTGGCCATACTTGCATTCAGCAGGTCGTCTATTAGCGTAGTTACTTTAACAAGGCTTCTGTTGGCCTGGTCAATGAGTTTTGACGACTGGTTGGATTGTGGTTTATGTTTTATCCTGTCCAGCATTTGCAGTGATGCCTTTAAGCTGGTAATCGGTGTTTTGATTTCGTGACTTGCGATGATGATAAAATCATCTTTATACTGTTGTAGCAGTCTAAGTTCCTGGATGTCTGTTGCTGTACCTACAGAAAGTTGACTTCGGCTATGTGCATCCACTATTGGAACTAAACGAATTAAATGCCACCGGTACACTCCGTCCGCACGTTTGATGCGAATTTGAAATTCACTGGCCTGGTTATCTGGCAGGGGCGCATTGAAACGCTTGGAGATCATCTTCAGGTCTTCTTCTTGTACCACAGCTTTGAATCCTGCTGACTTAGTTTCTGCGGTGCTGAGGCCGGTATAATCGTACCAGCGCTGATTGTAAAACACGATTTCACCCTTTGCGGTATTTGTCCAGGCAATTTGCGGGATGGTTTCCATCATGCTCCTGAACCTGCTTTCACTCTCTGCCAATGCTTTTGTACGCTTGGCTACCCTGATCTCCAACTCCTCGTTTAAACTCAGGAGTTCCAGATTAAGGGTCTTTAATTTTTCAGTGGTAATGATTTTCTCTTTCCTGGCCTGCAAATCATTCAGCGCCCTGGTGATCTTGGTTGATAAGGTAACCAGTTTAGATTTAGAAACATAGTCTGTTACCCCTGATTTTATTAGTTCTACTGCATTCTCTTCGCCAATAACCCCAGAAACAATGATGAAGGGGATAAGCGGATGCTGCTCCTGCTTGATATTAAAAGCCGAAACTGCGTCAAATGTGGGTAGTGAGTAGTCGGAAAGGATAAGATCAGGAGCGAAAGTGTTCAAAGCCTGCTCAAAGGCAGTGCGGGTTTGTACGACTTCGGCAATAAAGTCGGGCCCCGACTTCTTCAACTCCCGCAGCAGCAGGTCGGCATCACTTTCATTGTCTTCTACAATGAGTATTCTAAGGGTTGCTGGCATAGGCTTTAATGCTAATTGGCTTGCTGACTTAATACCATCCAATAGGTGCCAATTTCCTTAACAGCCTGGAAAAACTTCTCGCTATCCACAGGTTTGACGATGTAACTGTTTGCGCCCAGGGCAAAGCATTTTTCGATATCCGGACCTTCATTGGATGAGGTAAGCATAACTACGGGAAGGGATTTTAAGTTGGGATCTGCTTTAATTTTCTCCAGTACCTGTAAGCCTGAAACCTTCGGCATTTTAAGATCCAGCAATATTAGCTTAGGATATTCTGTAGCACTTCTTTCCGCGTAAACTCCGCGGCAGTATAAGAAGTCAAGCGCAGCAGCCCCGTCAATTACATGGTGCAATTTATTGGTAAATCCACTTTTGTTTAGGGCACGAATGGTTAGTGTTGCATCATCCAGACTGTCTTCTACAAAAAGAATTTCAACGTTATGGTAGCTCATGTTTTTAGTTTAATTAGTTGTTTATTTTTAGCAGACTAAAGTAGAAACTGGACCCTACGTTGAGTTCAGACTCTGCCCATACTGTGCCATTGTGCCGCTGTACAATCTTGTGAACAATGGCCAGCCCGATGCCGGTGCCTTCAAATTCTTCCTGCGAATGCAGACGTTGAAAAACGCCAAAAAGTTTATCGTAATAAAGCATATCGAAACCTGCCCCGTTGTCTTTAACAAAATATGTAATGTGCTTTCCCTGGGCATATGCGCCAATCTCTATTTTCGTTTTTGCCGTATGCTGGGAATATTTAATCGCATTGGAAATCAGGTTGATCCAAACTTGCTTGATCAGAGATTTATCACCCTGTGCAGTTGGCAAGGCAGCTATGGTATATTCAGGAACGTTTTCTCCATCTTCTGTGAGTTCTTCCAGCACATTTTTTACCAGCAGGTCCATGTCTATTTCTGAAAATGTAACCTGCTTTCTGCCAAGCTTTGAGAATGCAAGGAGGTCGTCAATCAGTTCACCCATCTTTTTAGAGTTGCGGGTGATGGAATGAAATACCTTCATGCCTTCTGCGTTGAAATTCTCTGAATAATCTTCTGCAAGGATTTGTGTGTAGCCGTGGATTGCCCTGATGGGGGCGCGTAAATCGTGCGATACGGAATAGGAGAAAGATTCCAGCTCATTGTTAACCGTTTCCAGTTCTTTATTGGCAAATTCAAGCTGTGCCGTACGCTCAATTACCTTTTGCTCCAGCTCATCATTCAGCTTTCTGATGTCGTCTTCTGCGCTTTTTAGCTCACGATTGGCGATGCTGAGTTCCTGTGCCCGCTTTTCTTTTTCTTCGTTTTGAAAGGCAAGCTCTTTATTCGCGATGATGAGTTCTTCTGCACGCTTTTCCTTTTCCTTATTTTGGAAGGCCAGTTCTTTGTTGGCAATAATGAGCTCTTGTGCCCTTTTTTCCTTTTCTTCGTTTTGGAAGGCCAGTTCTTTATTGGCTACGAGGAGTTCTTCTGCCCGGCTTTCCTTCTCTTTATTTTGGAAAGCAATCTCCTTATTGGCAAGAATTAATTCGTCTGATTCCGTTTTTTTCATATTCTTACTGTAGATGTATCCTAGGGATTAAGTAAGAATACCACTGGTGATGGTGAGAACGGAAAAGATTTCCGCTATAATGCCTTAAAGCTAAGCTATTATTATCCAATACTAGCTTTGTTTACCAATAATACTTTATGGCGGCGACTAACTAGCCTTTAACCCGGTTCTTTTCTGCGTCGGCACCATTGTTTTCATGCTTTGCAGGTGTGGAGAATGTTTTGCCGAAACGGTAGTTGAACGAAAGAACGGCCGTTCTGCTGTCGGACTTATTAACCCAATTGGCCTCTGTTTGTATCAGGTTGTTGATGATCCCGGTGCGGACACTGGTGTAAAATATATCGTTAACACTCAGTTTGAGCGTAGATTTAGGGGAAAGCTTTTTCTGCAGTCCGGCATTTGCCTGCCAGATTTTGCCCAATTCAAACTGTGCACTGATCATCCTGTTCCGGTAGTTGCCACTCAGTTCCCCATCCCATCCCTTGCCTAGCGCGATCCTCGCATTTGCGTTGGTAAAAGAGAAGGTGCCGCTGGTATTTAATGTGCCGGTATAAAACGCGCTTTTGCTGGTGATGTTGGTTAATTCGCTGTATACATTTATGTTTAGCCACTTGAATGGATCAAAACTGCCGTTGAAGGAAATGCTTTTTACAATGGTTCGGCCAAGGTTGGCAGGGCGACTGTAATACATGCTGTTGGTAATCTCTATGGTTTCGTTTACATCATCTTTAGAATTCGAATAGGATGAAGTGAGCGTATATTTATTCTTTAAGGTGTACGACAATTCAAGCGACTGAACATAGGACGGCTTTAAATAAGGGTTCCCTACATAGTATGTGAATTTATCCAATGGCGAGATAAAAGGGTTTAAATCCTGATAATATGGCCTTTCTATTCGCCTGCCATAGTTTAAGCCAATCTGGTGATTACTTGCCGAATCCAGTTTATAAAGCACATATAATGTCGGGAAAATGCTGGTATACGACCTGCTGAAGGTAGAGTCTGATTTCATGATATTGCCCAGCTGGTGGCCGTCTGACCGGGTGTTTTCTGCCCTCAGGCCCAATTGCATTGATACACGTTTCATTTCACGACTTAAATTCACATAGGCAGCGCTGATGCGTTCTCTAAAAAGGAAGTGGTTGCTTTTATTGTAATCGGGCGTAGTGTTTTTGTTTACGGTGTTGAAATATCCGGTCTCATTATCAGTAGTAGCATAACTGGTTTTTAAGCCCGACTCAAACTTCAGCTGGTTGGCCAATGGCAATGTATAATCGGTTTTAAGGGAATAAATGTTAATGGTAGAGGGGAGGTCGCCACTCAGGATGTCGGAAGATTTTAATCCGCCACCGGCGAAATAACTGGTGTTGTAATAGGTTTGGTCGGTCTGGTTTTTATAAATCAAGTAATCCGCATCTGCAGTGATGCCATGGCTGGTGCTATCGAACTGGTGACGGTAGTTTAAGCTCAATCCACCGTTTTCGTAATTGATTTTATCGATGTTTCTGGCAGTGATGATAGAGTCTAATTGGTTGGAAGCATTGAGCAAATTGCTGGTGTTGTTGTTAACCTGGGTAGATTTTCTTTTCAAACCGGTAAGCACAATACCCCAGGTAGTTTTGGGTGATTGGTAATAATCTGCACCCGCTTTGCCGTTAAAAGTATTCCCGTTTCTGTCGAAATAGCTGTTTTGATTGAAGAAAGATTTAGGAGTATTGTCGGCATTTTTGTACGCCCGGTTGATGTCCAGATCAGTAAAACTGTTGTTGTAATTGTCGCTAAGCAGCACAAAGTAATTCATTTTATTGTTCCTGATGTTGAGGTTGGCGCTGTTTGGCGACCGTGTCATCTGGCCCTGGTTGAGTGCGATGTTGAAAGCTCCGTTGAAGCCTCTTGCCGTTCCTTTCTTAGTCTTGATGTTGATGACCCCTGCGCCGCCTGCCGCGTCATACCTTGCAGGAGGGTTGCTCATGATCTCGATCTGATCCAGGGCCGAAGAAGGGAGGGACTTCAGGTAATTTTGAAGGTCATCACCGGAGAGGTAGGTAGGTTTATCATCAATGTAAATGAGCACACCCTGTTTACCTTTCAGACTGATTACCCCATTTTGGTCTATTTGGATGCCCGGCGACTTCTCCAGTGCTTCGAAAGCGGTGGTTCCGGCATTGCTGATCAGCGCGTCTACGTTGACCACTACGCGATCCATCTTCCTAACAGAAAATGCTTTCTTAGCGCTCACGCTAACTTCTTTTAGTTTTTTGGTGGTGGTATCAGCTTTTTGCGCGTACGAGAAAGCCGGGGCGATAAATAACATCGCCAGCAGGAGCATCAATTTGGTTGTCATGGTCTGGTTTGCTTAGTCTGTGCTCACACTAGTGGTGATGGTGCCTTTTTTATTCTTCAGGTATTTGTTAACATACTTTTGATGAATTTGTGCGGGTTGTGTTACACCGTTGATCACTAATTTCTCTGCATTGAGCTGATACTTAAAGTTTTTGGCATTGGCTTGCAGTAAGCCGTCACGTTTTAAATCGTTAGTCATGTCCGGCTTAGGAGCAGCCGGAGCCGCAGGAGCAGCGGCTTGGTTAGGCGCATTTGGAGTTTTGGGAACTGTTATTCTGGTGATGGTTGCCGGTTTTCCAGGATGGGCAGGAACTGCAGGCACTGCCGGAACTGCTGCTACACCAGGAGAAGCTGGGATGGCGGGGATAGCCGGTTGTGCAGGGACTGTAGGAACTGCGGGCAATGGGTAATTTTTAGGGTCCTGGGCATGCTTATCAACATCTGCGATGTACTTGTCCATATCAGCTGAATATTTGGCAATATCCTTTTTGAATTTAGCCATATCTGTCTGGTATTTTTTCATCTCTATCGCGCGTTTACGAAAGTCTTCCCGGTATTTTTTTGCTTCTGAATTGTATTTCGCATCGCGGCCGGCTTGTTTGGCCATGTCTTGCTCAACTTTAACATCATTTGCAACGTTTAAATTTTTTGAAATATTTATTTCGTTTGCAACCTGGACAGCTACATTTTTTTGGATTTCTGCAGCTTTTTTATCTGCGGCAGCAGCTGCTTGGTTGGCATTTTGATTTGTGGTTTTTTGCAGGGTTGAATTTTTATTTGGTTGGTTCGTTTTCTTTTTAGTGGTGTCTTGTTGGAGTGTTGTGCCTGGAGGGCATTTTAGTAAGTCGGGGTTTTGTAGGGACGAGGTTGTGATGTAGGAGAGGGTGGTAAGGGATGAGGAAGGGGTTGACGGGGTGATGAGTGACGGGGTGAGTGGTGAGGCAGGGGTGATGGTGGTTGAGGATTGCTTCGTGCCTCGCAATGACCCGGTGCGGGATGACGGTGTGAGTGACGATGCGGGGGTTAGGGATGACGAGGCGGGGGTGGTGACTTTAGTGAATGCTGCTGTTAGGATTACTGCTGAGATTAACACGACTGTTAGGAGGGTTTTTTCAACCCTGTTTAATGATGAATTGCTGTTGAATACCATTCTGCTTACCCTTTCTTTTAGTGAATTTTTTCTGCCGGTTATTGCCATTGCATAGGCGGGCTGACTGGCCTGAAACTCCTGGCAAGAGATCAGTGCCCTGATGTACTGGTGTTTATTATCTGTGCAGGACAATGCAAGGTCATCGCAGCAGTTTTCACGTTCTTCTTTTATTAATTTTGAGATCCACAACACGGCTGGATTGAAGAAGAATATGATCTCCACGAAGCTTTGCAGCAGGTTTACCAAATAGTCATTTCGCTTTAAATGCGCCAATTCGTGACTCAATATTGCTTCTACTTCTTTGAGCGACAAGCCATTTAGCATCCCAATGGGAACCAGAATAACAGGTTTAAAGTGACCCGCTATCATAGGAACTTTTGCCATTCCGGATTGCAGGATTTCGACTTTCCGGGCTATTCCCAACCGGTTTGAAAGTTCTGCAACTTTGTTTTCCCAGTAGGCGCCTGCATTAAAGACTTTATTCGTTTTCAGGTAGTTTACCGCATGCAGACCTGCCAGCAATTGCACGCATTTGGCGCAGATGATTAGAAACCAGATTAGTACAATTTGATTGGAATAGCTGCTCCAAAATGCAACCATACCTTTAACGTTTGACAAAAGCTGCTGGGTCGAAGTTAAGGCGGCTTGATTCTGGTTTGGGCCGGTAATGGTTTCCGTGGTAATATGGTTCAATCCCGCCAAATGGCCACTGCTGCTTTGCGCTTCTGTGTTGCCCATTTCGAGATAGAAAACAAATCCTATGGCAACTACAAACAGGCATAACGCGCCCGTTAATAAGTTATACCTGATGGATGCCGTACTTTTTTTGGTCGCAATGACAATAATGCTGGTTGCAACAGCAAGGATCAATCCCATCCATAGAGAATGCAGGAGTGTGGTGTAAATGGCGGTTTGAAATTCCATAATTGTGGTTCTTAAATTATCTGAATTTATTTATCTAGTTTTTTTAACAGCTCTTTAATGGCGTCCAGGTCTTCTTTTGAAGTTTCGGCATTGCCCAATACCTGCATCACCAGGTTGGATGCAGAGCCCTTATAGAGTGTATTTACAAAGCGGTTAAGCAATTGGTCTTTGGTTTTTTGTTCGGCTTCAACAGGAATATAGATGTGTTTCATCTGGCTCTCGTCGCGTTTAAGGATACCCTTATCTGCCATGATCTGCATCTGTTTTAGCGTAGAAGTATAATTTACGTCACGCTGTTCATTCAGTTTGTCGTTAACAAGGCGAACCGTAGAAGGGCCAAATTCCCATAAAACCTGCAGTATCTCTAACTCGGCTGGGGTAGGTGCCGGAACGGGAACGGTAGCATTATTCTGTTTCATAAATCAAAGGTAGGATAACTTTCGTACGAAACAAATATTATTAAAAATATTTCAAAATATTTTAAAATAGAAAGCCCGGATCATCCGACCCGGGCTTTGCTAAACCAAACATAGATCTAACCAAGTATCTATTTTCTTATAAGGGAGTTTAGGAACTGTTTTCCAGTTTCCATTCTTCCTGTGCGTACCAACCAGGTAATTATCAAAGCGATCAGCATAATTCTTTATTTAACTAAGCCTGCAAAACGCTGATAAAAGGCAGTCGGACTATTTTCATTTTTAGGCTCAAATTTGCCGGCGATTATCGGAAGGTAAATTACCCGCCTGCGGCTTTCTTCACCAATAACTGATGATTGCGCAACCCTATGCCATAACCTGCCATCGTGTATGGTTAAGTCTCCCGCCTCAGGTATGATCGCTACCTCTTCACGGTCGGCATTGTTATCAAGGAAATACCTTTTACGAAACAGCATGTTGTAAATACCCTGGCGATGGGTGCCCGGCAGTACACGCAGACCGCCGTTTTCAGGCTTTAAAGTATTTAAATGTATCCCTACATTGAGCATAGGGTTTAACTTTTGTCCGTGGAAAATATCTCTCAATCCATCAGTATGCCAGCCCATTTGGGTAAATTTACTATTCGGACTATTCACATAGTGATTCAATACCATTCCATCTTTTTCTTCAGTTCCCAATCTGGCGCCGTTACCGATGATGCTGAGCAACACATCAAACCTTGGATCTTTAGCCAGTTCTGAAAACAGACCGTGGTGTTGATTGATGAAGGCAAAGCGCTGCACAATATCAGATCCATCCAGGTCTTTGCCATATTTAACAGGGATGCCATTAACCTTCACCCGTTGATTTTTCAACCATTCATCCTGTACCGTTAATGAAGCGTTAATGATGTCATTTACCGTTTCCTTTTTGATAAAGTTTTTGAAATGTATAAACCCGTTTTTGTTAAAAAAGTCAGATTGTTCTTGAGTGATGGTGTTGCCTAGTGTGAATTTTGGATATGAATTTTCCATGATTTCCCGTGTTAAAATTGTTGTTGAAGATTGATTGAGTTGCTCCGCTGATTTGATGATACTAGCCAGGGGAGGTGTGGGTGTTTTCGGTAATTTACTTACAGATCAACAACAACAACAGCAGCATTCCGCCCCTTTGGGGTTGGGCATTCGCATTCGGGATGCAGTAAATATGTGCTGTGTTCTTAACATTTAAATAATGTCTACCATTTTAGTAGACATTACAAATGTAGGGAAATATTTATAATATCAAATTATTTTTTACTTTTTATATAAACCGGCGCTGACGTGCTCTATTAAGCGTTTTGGAAGTAAAGTAGCACCGGCTGCGGAGACTTTATTAAGGAATCCGGGTATCACTTCTGCCTGCTTTTTAAACATTCCTTTGAGTCCGATCGCCGCAACATCGCTTGCTTTCATGTTAAATTTCTCGGCAAGCTCTGCGAAAATATCCAGTCCGGCGCGACTTGCAAACCCGGTGTCGGTTGGTCCGGGCGACAAGCACGTCACTGCCACAGCAGTATCTTTTAATTCATACCTTAACGCCCTGGTATAAGAAAGGACAAACGATTTTGTAGCGGCATAAATGGCCATGGTTGGCATGGCCTGATAGGCGGCGGTACTGCAAACATTTAATATGTAAGCCTGGCTTTGCAGTTTAAGGGCGGGCAGCAGCAAATGGGTCAGACCAACTACCGCATCAACATTAAGTCTGATCATTTCCATCTGTTGTGGTAGTTTCGAATCCTCAAAGCTGCCCCATATTCCAAATCCAGCATTGTTAACCAATACGGTAATTCCGGAGGTATGTTCAGTGCACCATTCCGCAACGCGATAAGCAGCACCTTCAGCAGCAAGATCAACTGATAGATAAAAGGCTTTAACGCGGTATTTTTCTTTAACCAGCTGAGCAAGGTCTTCCAGTTCCTTTTCAGAACGGGATATCAATAGCAGATTGTAACCTTTCTCTGCAAGCTGTATGGCAATCTCTTTCCCAATTCCCTTGCTAGCGCCCGTAACTAATGCGTATTTATCCATAATGTTGATTTGGCGTTTGTCCGTTACACACGGTAAGCGCCCGGTGTTAAGCTGGTGTGTTTTTTAAAAAAGTTGTTGAAGTGCGAGGGCTCTTCGAAGCCTAAACTATAACTAATCTCTGAGATATTCCAATTTGTATGTTTCAAAAGCGCAATGGCTTCTGTTGTAATGCGCGCTGCAATATGCGAAGTAGTGGTTTTACCTGTCGCAGTTTTAATTGCCCGGTTAAGGTGATTGGTATGTACGTTCAGCTTATCTGCAAAATCTTTCGCAGAGCGGAGGGAGAACTGTTGCGAGCGTGACTCTATGGGGAACTGCCGCTCCAAAAGTTCTGTAAATACGGAAGCGATGCGCGCATTGGCATCTGCATGTTTGTAAAGCGTTTCTGAAGGCTGCAGCTTTAACGCTCCATGAATCATTTCAAGGATGTAATTGCGGATCAGGTCGTACTTAAACACATAATTTGAACCCATTTCATCCAGCATCTTTTTAAATATTTGCTCAAATGCCTCATCTTGCTGCGGGGTTAAAACATATGCCGGCTTACCATTTACAGCATACATCGGCAGGTCTTTCAAGCTCCCTCTTATGTGCTCTGCAAAAAAGGCATCTTTAAAAATACAGAAGTACCCACCCTCATCTTCTGTTAACCGCTCAAAGGTGTATGGGATTTGCGGGTTAAAAAATATAAGGGTACTTCCTTCAACTTCCAGCGTTTTATCTCCGTAATGGTAAAGGTGCCTGCCCCGCATTAACGTAATTTTATAGAAGTCCCGGCGGCTGTACTGTATGGGCGGCCGACCGGGTAAATAACATTCTTCCATTTTAAATACGTTGAAGTGCCCAAGGTCGTTGTTTACACCATCGTATTTAAGGTTGAACTTGTTCTGGTAGAAATCTTCCAGTGTTTCTGTCACTTCCATGATTGTAAATTTAAAACATTAATTCTCAAACCCGGTAGCTGTGGCTGCCACTTTGTAAATTTCCATGTCTTTTTGAACCTGCGCTATTTTTTGTTCGGCGGTTTGATAAGCATCTGCCCCAAGGAAAAGGTGCAGGGCAGGATTTTTCTCTTCGGCAACTGCAATCATCACAGCTGCTGCTTTTTCCGGATCACCGGGTTGATTGGCATTGATGGTCTGCTGATGTGCAGTTTGCATTGCCCTTACATTTACATATTCCTCAATTTCATTTTTTGGTGTTACTATAGAGCCTTCATCGAGGAAATTTGTACGGAAGTAACCTGGCATTACCAGCGTAACGTTGATACCAAAAGGCTTTACTTCGTGTGATAGAGATTCTGTGAAGCCGTGTACCGCAAATTTTGTCGCACAGTAAATTCCGAATGCAGGGAAACCACCGGCGAAGCCACCAATTGAGGAAATATTGAAGATATGTCCGTTCTTTTGTGCCCTCAAATGAGGCAGCGACTGGCGGATCACATTGAGTGAGCCAAATACATTTACGTCGAAGTTTGTCCGCGCTTCTGCATCTGAAAGTTCTTCCAATCCGCCCATTAATCCATAACCGGCATTATTCACAATTACATCTATACTGCCAAAATGTGCTACTGCTTCGTCGATTCCTTTTTTTACATCGGCCTCATTAACCAGGTCCATTGCCAGGGGTAAAAAGTTAGTTGAATCTGTACCAACCGCAGTCTTTAATGCATCGATTGTTCTTGATGTAGCGGCAACATTATAGCCTTTTTCCAATAGTTGCTTTGCGAGTGTTAATCCCAAACCCTTAGAAGCTCCTGTGATTAACCATGTTTTTCTTGTGTTCATAATTGTTGTGTTTGTGATAATAATTGCTTTTAAGCGATAATAATTGTCATTATTTATATCACAAAGGTGGGGTTAACACGGGATGGTGTGTTAGCCAGGTTCAAACAGATACTTGCGAAATTCAAACAATTATATGTAGAGGTAGTCATCGCGAGAATTCGCGGGTCGCTTTGGTCATTGAAATCAAGCATTTTATATTAATACTACTAAATCGGTAGATTTAATTTGTTTTTAAAAAAATAGAGTCTACATTTGCTGCTGAAACGAAGAATTAATAAGATGAAAACAACTTTACAAAAAAGAAATCAACGCCTCACGCCTCACCTGAATAGGTATTCTTTCTCAACATGTTGTTGTTGTGACGTCATGCAATAGCAAATCAGCTTGCTTATAAAACAATAAAGACAGGACGTGAATCCTGCCTTTATCCAGGCTATCGGTTTGAAACGCCAATCCCTTACTGATAAGCCCTAGTTCCAACAATAGATTAGTATTAATTAAAACTTTTTAAAATTATGCAAAATTTTAAAAAGGGCTTGCATTTATTTAGTGCAGTGTCCTTGTTAAAAAAAACCATACCACTTGCCATTTTTCTACTGGCACTGGTTCCTTTGATCGTCAGGTCGCAAACCCAACCGTTAATCAATTCTAACCTGCACGGACAGGTTATTGATGCCGACACCAAGCAGGGTATACCTGGCGTAAGCGTTCACATTATAGGTACAACCCATTCTGTTCAGACAGATAAAAACGGGAACTTTGATTTTGTAACCGGTCAGAAATTTCCCTACACATTAGAACTCAGTTACGTAGGCTTTGAAAAAAAGCAAGTGGTAGCCAATGGAAGTCCCCTAACTATTACCTTGAAAGAGATCTCTAATCAACTCAGCGATATTGTGGTAGTCGGTTATGGTACTCAAACCAAGAAAAGTGTTGTAGGCGCAATCACGAAGATCAATGCCACCGAGACCAAACAAGTTCCTGTAGCCAGTTTTGATGCCCAGTTACAAGGCAGGGCAGCCGGGGTTCAGGTTAACACCTACTCAGGTTCGCCAGGCGAAGGTGTTAAGGTTCAGGTACGTGGTACCGCTTCCATTAATGCCAGTAACGAGCCTTTATATGTTATTGACGGGGTTTTCGTAAACAATAACTCGCTCTCCACTCTTGATCTGGGCGGTAAACGTACTTCGCCTTTGGCGGATATCAACCCGGCTGATATTGAAAGTATAGAAGTATTAAAAGATGCAAGTGCCATCGCAATATATGGTTCCCGCGGTGCCAACGGGGTTATTTTAGTGACCACAAAAAGGGGTAGCTATAATTCTGGTAAAACAAAATATAACCTCGAGATATCCCAGGGATGGCAGAAAGCAGATCCCGACAGAATTTGGGAGTTAACGACTGGTCCGGAACACGCCGCCCTGGTAAACGAACAATGGATTAATTCGGGAATCGACAGGCCTAGTTTAAATCAGACTTTTGCTAACAGACCGTTCAGGCCGGCATCTGAAGTGATCAATGGAGTTGCCGGTCGTGGTACTCCGGAAGAACAACAAACCTACGACCGCTTAAGTCGCGTTTTCCGTACCGCGCAGGTAAAGAACTATGATTTCGGGATGCAGGGGGGAAGTGAAAAGATCCGATACAATGTTGGTGCGGGTTTCACCGACCAGGAAGGAATATTGAAACCAGCAGATTTTCAGCGCGGTAGCTTCAAGTTAAACCTGGATGCCAAACTGAGCGACAAAATTACTTTTAGCTCGAGTAATGGTGCTTACCGGACCTTCAGACAACAAGTAAGGGGAGGAGCCGGACAGCAAGCTGGTCACCTTTTAGCCGCATTGCACCACCCTACCTATTTACCACTGTTAAATGCAGATGGTACACCGGCAAGGGGATCAATCTATGAAAACATCGATAACCTGACCAATACCGGTATTACCGATATTTCTACAACGAGTATACGATACATTGGAAACCAATATGTGGAGGTAGATATTATCCCCGGATTAAAGTTCAAGAGTTCCGTCGGCCTGGATTACAATACTTATAACGAGCGTGAATTTTTTAACGATCAAACCATTATTGGTGGTGCCCCGAACCCATTAGGTTACCGTAAAGATGTGTACACGACCAGCACCATCTTTCAAAATGAGCAAACTTTATCTTATACCAAGGCCATAAACGACAGGAACAGCATTACTGCTTTATTGGGAAATAGTATTCAAACGACTGATGTCCAGATTGCTCAGGCAGTAGGTCAGGGTTTCCCTAACAATTCCTTCCAGCAAATTACTGCCGCCTCGGTTAGAACGGCAGATCAGCGCCGGTCTAAATCTACCTTGGCCTCTTTCTTTGGAAGGTTAAATTACAGCCTGGATAACAAGTACTTTTTTGAAGCTGCGGTGCGTGCCGATGGTTCTTCCAAGTTTGGTTCAAATAACCGCTGGGGTTATTTCCCTGGAATAGGGGCGTCTTGGCGCATTAAGCAGGAGGATTTTCTTCGGGACAATGAAACGGTATCGGAGTTAAAACTTCGTCTGAGTGCCGGTTCTGCCGGTAACCAAAATGGGATTAACGACTACGCCGCATTGGGATTATGGTCGGGCGCCGCTGCCTACCCTGATAACCTGACAAGCGGTCCGAAGCCTGGAGTTGCCCCAGCACAGCTTAAAAATCCAGATTTGAAATGGGAAAAAACAACCACCTATAATGCAGGTTTAGATGTCGGATTATTTAAGGACAGGCTTTATATTAATTTTGATGCTTACTATAAATACACCACAGATGCGTTGCTGTATTTACCTGTACCACAGTCGACCGGCTACTCAAGCACCCTGGCAAACGCTGGTGAAGTAAGCAACAAAGGTATCGAGCTGGGAATTACGGGAGATATCATCAAATCTGCCGCCTTTACCTGGACTACCAATTTCAATATTGCAAGAAATGTAAACACTGCCGAGAAGCTGGTGAGCCCTATTACTTTTGAGGCCAGGGAATACAGGAGGACACAAGAAGGTGCTCCTCTTGGCAGTTTCTGGTTGTATAAACAATTGTATGTAGACCCGCAAACAGGAGATGCTGTTTTTGAACATGCAGATGGTACTACCGGAACTACGGTAACTACAGCCGACAGACAATTGATGGGCAATTTAATACCAGATTTCTTTGGCGGCTTGTCAAATAACTTTACTTACAAAGGCTTTGATCTTAATGTATTGTTTACTTATCAATATGGGAACAAGGTATTCAATTTCAATAAATACATATTAGAAGGAGGTGGTACCAGAGATGCATCAAGATCTATACTTGCCAGTCAGCTCAGCAGATGGCAACAGCCCGGTGACATTACTAACACACCACGGGTAACCAGTGTGGGTAACAACTACAACATTGAGCAGAACAGTCGCTATCTGGAAGATGGATCTTTTATCCGCCTGAAAACTGCTACAATCGGTTATACTTTGCCAACAGCGATCACTTCAAAAGTAAAACTGAATAAAGTACGCCTTTATGCACTGGGTACAAACTTATGGATCAAAACCAACTACACAGGCGCAGATCCGGAAAGTTCAGGTAGCTCTGGTCAGAATTTAGACGGACTGGACACCGCCACGCCGCCACAGCCAAGAGGAATTCAGTTTGGTGCTAATATTACATTTTAACAGCTATAGTTATGAAAATACCATATAAAATTATTCTATTTTTTGCATTACTGATCAGTTTCTCTATTTCTTCATGCAAGAAGTTTTTGGAGGAAACCCCATACGATACCGTTCCGGATGAAACAACTATTTACGACAAATCATCAGCAGAGGCTGCCGCTAGGGGCGCATACCGTTCTCTTGCCAGTTTAAATTACGGTGCAGGTTTCCAAAATACCATCCTGCAATCAGGTGGCGACATTAAATCATTAAATAATGCGCAAACAGATTTGAACGTGATCAACTATGATCTGCGTTCGGACATCGCATTTCTATCAACCTATTGGGGGAATTTTTACAATACCATTAACCGTACCAACCACATTATAGAGAAGTTGCCGGCAGTGAACGACATCAAGCTAACTACCACACTGCGGGATCAGTTACTTGGTGAAGCTTATTTCATCCGTGCCATTTCTTACTTTGACCTTGCGAGAACCTTCGGTAACGTTCAAATATTTTTAACGCCAACAGTAGTTGTGGCTGATAAACTTGGCGTAAAGCAAAGCACGCAAGCTGAGGTTTATGCGCAGGTATTGGCCGATCTTGCAAAAGCAGAGCCGCTCTTGCCCACTGCCATCACCCGTAACCGTGCAGTTAAAACAACTGTCAATGCGCTTAAGGCAAGGGTATATTTGTACCTTAAAAGGTATGACGATGCGGAAACTGAGGCCGGTATCGTCATCGCAAACGCGGGTTACAGGCTCATCAAACCTTTCGCCCTTGCGGCCGGAACTGCAGAGTCTATTCTGGAACTTTCCTATAGCGTAAACGATGTTAACGCAGGTTATGCACAGTGGAATACCAGTAACCGGGCATTAGAGCCTAAACCTGTAATTCATAATCTGTTAAATGACCCCGCAGTTGGGGGCGATAGGAAGCTGTTGTCAGTCAGGAATGCATCCGGACAATTTATTGGTGGCATCTATCCAACCAATACTTCTGCAGGGTATTTAATACGGACCGCCGAAGTTTACCTGATAAGGGCAGAAGCAAGGGCACTTAAAACGGCTACCAATTTAACAGGTGCAATTGCCGACATCAATGCCGTTCGTGTACGTGCGAACGTAGCTGAACTGCCATTAACGCTCGATAAAGCCCAGGTTACGCTTGCTATAGAAAATGAAAGAAGAGTGGAGTTCGCCCTTGAACCTCACCGCTGGTTTGATATTGTTCGCACGGGAAGAGCCACTGCAGTTTTTAATCTAACAGATCCTAACAAATACATCTTCCCGATACCAGGAGGAGAACTTATTGCGGATCCATCATTAATTCAAAACCCTGGTTATGGCAAAAACTAATGAAAGCCTAAAGGCCTGGAAAGGGTACGAGCTGAACCTTTTCCGCTTCTTTTTTATCTTTTTGTTGATACAGATCATTCCGCTCGACTGGAAATTTTATGTTCAGCTGTTTTCAATTAACTGGCTGCAGCTCCATTTTCATGATTTGTTTGAGCTCAGTAAATACCAACCCCAGTTTTTTAGCGCCGACCAGGTATCCGGCTGGTACATCGGCAGTTTTGCTAACTGGGGCGTATTTATCCTGATTGCCGCAATAGGTACAATTATTTGGGCAAGGGTTGATAAAGACAGAAAAGAATACACTGTGCTGTATTATTGGCTGCGGGTATTGGTTAGGTACCGTTTGGCTTTTGTGCTGATTACTTATGGATTTATCAAGTTTTTTCCTTTGCAAATGCCTTACCCCTCATTGAGTAATTTGCTGACCAATTACGGCGATTACTATGCCTGGAAGATCTATTTTCAAACGGTAGGAATTGCACCCAAGTACGAATCGTTTTTAGGCTTTGTAGAAATTTTGGCAGCCTTTTTACTGGTGAACCGTAGAACTGTAACCTTTGGGGTTGGACTGATATTTGGTTTTCTGGGCAACGTGGCGGTAGCCAACGGCTTTTATGATATTGGTGAACAAGTTTTAAGTACGTTCATTGTACTGATGGCAGTTTTTCTGTTTGTGTATGATATTCCAAGGTTGTATGACCTTCTTATTCGGCAAGTTCCAGCTACAGCTAATAAGTTTCATTATCGGTATACGGATGTTAGGCTGAAGAACCTGCGTACTGGATTGCGCATTGCCTTTTTGGCTTTCGTGGTACTGTTTGGCTATAAAACCTTCGATAGCTTTATCAACGATCCTTACAAGATTCCGCATACTGCGGGGTTAAACAAGGCCTATGGTTATTACCAGGTAAAAGAATTTGTGTTGAATAAGGATACCATTGCTTATTCTAAAACAGATCCAAACCGCTGGCAGGATGTGGTATTTGAGAAGTGGTCGACCTTAACCATTAAGCAAAACCGGCCAGTGATAATTGACCGCTCAAGCGGGGAAGACTACCACAAAAAGGATATCGACAGGAATTATGAACTGGCAGGATTTGCCGGTCGCCATTACTTTTATTATGAAGCGGACACGGTGAACCATACCCTTGCACTACAGAACAAAAACAAGAATCACCGTGGAGAAAAGCTTTTCCTTAAGTATGACCGGCCTAATGATTCGACCATTGTGCTTTCAGGTACTAACGAACGCCGGGATTCTATACATGTCGTTCTCGCTAAGATCAATAAGAAGTACATGATGTTTGAAGGCCGCCGCAGACCGGTTAAAATATAGTTATCACTAAAAAGAAATTGTTATGTCAACATTAGACACCAGTTTGGAACTACCCGTTGAATCGGATTCAGTACATTCAGCGCATACCACACAGCCAGCCGCATCTGAAGGTTGGAAAAACTATCAAAAGATCGCCTTCAGAATAGGTTTTTTATACCTGCTTTTTCTGTGCATACCAACTTATCCAAAGTTTTATGAGCACCTGTTCGGTTTAAAGTTTTCAAAAATCACCTATCATGATTTTCAGGCTATTGTAGCTTTTTGGCCCCCGCAGTTTATCACTATAGAATCTGAAGAAGGTGTTTTTGGATTACTTAATTACATCAATCTCATCCTACTGTTTGCAGGTTCTGTTATTGGCGGGTTAATCTGGACTGCCTTTGATAAAAAGACGACTCAATATGAGCAGCTTTATTACTGGATCCGGGTTTTAGCACGCTACCGACTGGCTTATGGGATGATTGGCTGGGGATTGAAAAAGGCGTTTCCAATGCAAATGGTTTTTCCAACCGTAGGGATGCTCAATACCCCATTTATAGATATGGCAGAAAAGAAATTGTACTGGTCGCACGTGGGCGTGTCTTTCTGGTACACCGTATTTCTTGGCTTCGCCGAAATCATTCCCGGATTACTGCTGCTGAATAGAAAAACATCCCCATTGGGAGCTGCACTTGCTGCGGTGGTGACCTTTAATATTTGTATTGCTAACCATGCCTATGATGCAGGTGTAGCTGTACCAGCCGCCTATTTTGCGATAATAGGTGTTTTCATTGTTTGGTATGACCTGCCTAAGATTTGGAACCTTGTGGTAAATGAGCAAGATATTGCGCCTTACAGATACACTCCGATTATTAGCGAGGAGTGGAAACGCCGGCTAGCCTTTGGTGTGAAATGGACTTTCAACTTCTTTTTTGTTCCGGTTGCTGCGGCTTTGTGGGCCTATGGGTTCTTCAACGGCAATAACTACAATATCCCGAGCACACCGGGCTTAAAAGATGCCAAAGGTTATTACAATGTGACTGAGTTTAAGTTAAACGGAAAAGTAGTTCCATACACCCCTCAGGATTCTATAAGGTGGCAGGATGCCACGTTTGAAGAGTGGTCGTCCATTAGCTACAAAACCAATCGCGGCGCCATTGCCGACCGCATGATAGGTTATTCGCCACTGCGTGTTAAGAACGACAAAAAGAACAATAAGCTTAACCAGGTAAACACACAGGATTCTGACGCCTTGCAAAAACTGAAGTTAAACCGGGACTTGGGCGTAACCCGTTGGGAAGTAGGTGGTATGGCTGGAGAGCGGCGTTATTTCTTTTACGATACGGATACCGCCAAACAGGTGTTGTATTTACAAAACAAGAACAAGAACCACAAAGAGGAAACACAGGTGCTGCATTACACCCGGCCAACTGCCAGCAGGATTATCTTACAGGGGGTTAATGAATTTAAGGATTCTATTTATGTAGTTTTAGACCGCTCTGCAAAGAAATATCCATTGGTGGAAGGCAGATTAAGTGCTGTAAAAGCTTATTAAGTATATGAGTCAGGCTAATTTGAAAGATAAGATAGTGATAGCAGGAGGCAGCGGTTTTCTGGGTGCCGCGGTGGTCAGTCAGTTTCCAGATTCAGATATAGTGGTGCTGACAAGGTGGGCCCCCTCAATAAAAGGAAATGTGCGGTATGTACAATGGGATGCCAAAACTCCAGGGCTGTGGACTAAAGAACTGGAGGGAAGCAGAGCGGTAATTAACCTGGTTGGTAAATCTGTGAATTGCCGCTATACAGAAGCTAATAAAAAGGAGATCATTAGCTCCAGGGTGGATGCCACGCTTGCTCTGGGAAAAGCCATAGCTGAATTGAAAAATCCACCTGAAGTTTGGATCAACGCGGGTTCGGCGGCAATCTTTGGTAATTCTGGCGATGACTTTAAAGATGAAAATTCAGCTACTGGAAGTGGTTTTTCTCCGGATGTTTGCAAGGCTTGGGAAAAAGCATTTTACACTTATGATACCCCCAAAACGAGAAAGGTATTTTTACGGATAGGAATGGTATTGCAGCAAAAGGGCGGGATATTAAAACCTTTCGCCAATTTGGTAAAACTGGGTGTAGGTGGCAAAATTGGTTCGGGTAAACAATACATGACATGGATTCATGAAGCCGATTTTCAAAAGCTAATTCAATGGGCAATAGAGAAACCAGAGGCTACGGGAATTATCCATGCGGCTAGTCCGAATCCGGTTACCAATTCTGAGTTTATGAGCAGTATGCGCAAAACTTATAGGGTTCCGATAGGCATACCCAACCCCGCTTTTCTCATAAAAATTGGTGCAATATTTATCGGTACAGAAGCCGAACTGGTATTATCAGGCAGGAGAGTGGTTTCAACTTTTTTGCAACAAAAGGGATTTAAATTCAAATATCCATATCTTCACGAAGCCCTAGAAGAATTAGTGAACAGATGAGCAAAACAGAATACGATGCGATTATAGTAGGTTCCGGACCAAACGGCCTTGCTGCTGCTATTACCCTGCAACAGCAAGGACTTTCTGTTTTAATTATAGAGGGAAAGGGGGAGATTGGGGGAGGTTTAAGATCTGCGGAACTTACGCTTCCTGGTTTTGTGCACGATATTTGTTCTGCCATACATCCCTTAGCCATTGGCTCACCTTTTTTTCAAAATCTGCCTTTAGAACAACATGGGTTACAATACCTGTTACCTGATTTGGCGGCGGCACACCCCTTTGATGATGGTACTGCAGCAGTATTGGCAACCTCGGTGCAGGAGACCGCAAAGTCGCTGGGCGCAGATGAGCAAACCTATCTGGATATATTTGAACCATTGGTAGAAGCCTGGCCCGGCATGGCCGCAGATGTGCTCGGTCCGCTAACCTTTCCAAAGCACCCTATTTCAATGGCGAAATTTGGGTTAAAGGCTTTGACTTCCGCTTCGTATTTTGCCAAAAGGTTTAAAACCAAACAAGCAAAAGGCCTCTGGGCGGGAATGGCCGCACATTCCATTCAACCACTAACTAATTTAAGCACTTCGGCGATAGGGTTGGTGTTGATGACTGCCGCCCATTTAAAAGGCTGGCCTATCCCGAAGGGTGGATCAAAAGAGATAGCCAATGCGCTGGCCTCCTACTTTTTATCGCTGGGCGGGAAAATTCAGACAGGTACATTTATCAGATCGCTGGATGAACTTCCATCTGCTAAAACGGTGCTATTTGATGTTACGCCAAAGCAGTTACTGCAAATAGCCGGTCACAAGTTCTCTTCCATCTATAAATGGCAGTTGGAAAAATACCGGTACGGGATGGGGGTGTTTAAAATAGACTGGGCATTAGATGGTCAAATTCCGTTTACTGCGCCTCAGGCACGAAGAGCAGGTACCGTCCATTTAGGAAATACCTTTGAAGAAATCGCTTTATCAGAAAAGGTCATCTGGCAAAATCAGCATTCCGAAAACCCATATGTATTGTTAGCCCAGCAAAGTCTGTTTGACCCAACAAGGGCGCCAGAAGGAAAGCATACCGCATGGGCTTATTGCCATGTGCCTAATGGTTCTGTTAAAGACATGACCGCAATTATAGAACAGCAAGTTGAACGCTTCGCACCAGGCTTTAAAGACCTGATCCTGGCGAAACATACCATGAATACCGCCGAAGTAGAAAGCTATAATCCCAATTATATTGGAGGGGATATAAATGGAGGCGTCATAGACCTCGGACAATTATTTACCCGCCCGGCGCTCAGGAGTTCGCCCTACAGAACATCGGCCAAAGGCCTTTATATCTGTTCTTCATCAACCCCTCCCGGTGGTGGCGTACACGGTATGTGCGGTTACCATGCAGCTAAGCGGGCACTTAAAGATATTTTTTCAATCACTATTTAATAAAACACACAAAGAACCATCATGTCAGATCAAAAAAAATTGGTTATACACGAAGACTGGGTTGTCGTAATCCTGGGCGGCCTCATTATCCTTTTAGCGCTAGCTGGCATCATTTTGTCAGTTCCTTCTTTTGGATGGAAAACCAGTACCGAGCTAACCACCAACGTACTATCTGCATCCAACCTTCAAGTGATAGGGATACAATTCCTTTTTGTACTGGTTATCTCAGTATTAGGCGCGCTGCTGACTGGAAAATCTATCGTCGGTAACCTGAAAACATTTCCAATAGTTTATATCTTAACCATTGTAGCGCTGGTACTTGCGGGCAATTCACAAGTTAAAGCACTGAACCTTGAAGCCGTAATATTTAGTTTGGCCATAGGGCTTGCAATAGGCAACTTTTTTAAATTACCAGAGTGGTTGCGTTCGGCTTTAAGCACCGAACTGTATGTGAAAATCGGACTGGTTTTACTAGGTACATCGGTAATCTTTTCTGATATCCTAAAAGCGGGTTCGCTTGGGTTAATACAAGCCCTGGTGGTGGTACTATCGGTTTGGTATTTCGCTTTCTGGTTATGTAAGAAATTGAAGGTAGATGATGAGCTGACCATGATGATATCAAGTGCGGTATCTATTTGTGGTGTATCAGCAGCAATTGCGACTTCAGGCGCCATCAAGGGCGATTCTAAAAAGCTTTCCTATGTGATTTCCATGGTGCTGATCACTGCGATACCCATGATGATCTTTATGCCTTACATCGCCGCATATTTTCATTTCCCGCAGGCAGTAACCGGTGCCTGGTTAGGTGGTAGTATTGATACCACGGGTGCAGTTGTGGCCTCGGGTACTTTGGTAGGAGAGGAAGCCTTGAAGATCAGTACAATCGTAAAGTTCTCGCAGAATGTGTTATTAGGGATCGCGGCATTTGCAATCTCGGTTTACTGGACGTACACCAAGCATCCGGCCGGACAAGACAAAGCGGCTAAACCAACGTTGAAAGTGATTTGGGAGCGCTTCCCTAAGTTTGTAATAGGGTTTATAGCAGCCTCTTTGTTGTTTTCATTTTTCGTATCCCCGGAAACAAATGCAGCAGTAAAAGGAAGTTTAAAAAACTTGCAGGGTTTATGGTTTGCATTGGCATTTACCAGTATAGGATTGGAAACTAACTTTAAGGAGCTCTTTGGACAAAACAGCAAGAAACCGTTTTATGCATTTTTAATCGCACAGGGATTTAATGTAATAGTCACCTTAATTATTGCGTTTTTGCTATTTGGATAGGCCCCTTAGGGCCAGGTGCTAAATACGTTATTTTTGTCATTGCGAGGCACGAAGCAACCTGTATGAAGGATTGCTTCGTGCCTCGCAATGACAAGTTGTTAACTCGCAATGACAAGTTGTTCACTTGCAATGACAGGCTTCGCAATTGCACTTGACTCGCGCTGACATGGGGCATTAAATATGATAAATTTTTATAAAGAAGCTTTATAAGCCTTCCCAAATTCTTCTGCAAAGTCAGTTAGTTTAATTTTGCCGAAGACAGCTGGCCTGTTCTCAAAGTAGTGAGCAAATAATTTCTGGCTCCTAACTGCATCACCCATTTCTACATAGCTTTTCGCCATTGGCTCAGGCAAGCCTGCACTGACCATACCTTGTAAAGTATCAGCGTCGCTAAACTCAACCCATGGTAATTCTGGTTTTCCTACTCCCGCGCCAAGTATTTTGGCCGCCTCGCCCGCTGTACTTTCTTCGCTCACTACATAGCGGATGCTTTGTCCGGTAAATCCATTTTCAAATTCTTCGGCAGCGGCTTCAGCAATATCCAGCGGATGTACCAAAACTACCGGTGTTTCAGCACTATAGTTTGAGCCCAAAATTCCCGCATGTTTAACCATGTCGATATTCGCCAGATAGTTAATGTAAAAGTAAGCTGGTCGCAAGTGCTTAACCGCTACATCGGCTAGTTGAGCATACGTTATTTCTGTATCGTGCAAGCCGGCAATCGGTCCGGTGCCACCATCTAAATGTGCGCCAATACTGCTTAAGTTAACCACTTTTTTAACCCCGGAAGCCTGAATAGCGGCTGCATATTTTTTACCAACACCAGCAATAAAGCCCCTTACATCTGTTGCGCCATAATTCGGAGGCACCATAGTGTAGATGGCGTCTTTATCAGAAAATGCTTGAGTTAAAAAATATACGTCCTCTACTGATCCGATTGCAGGTGTCGCGCCTAAAGCTGCAATGGCTTCTTTTTTATTTTCATCACTGCTAATAATAGTTACTTCGTGGCCTGCTTTAATTAATTTTTCTGCTAATGGTTTACTGATATTTCCCAGTGATCCTGTGATTGTTATTTTCATGATTTTTTTATTTTTAATTAATGATTGTCAAAGGTATATTTGTACTTACTTTTCTACAAGTACTTACCCCAAAGTATGTAACATGACAGCAGTTAAAGAGAGCTCAACAAGGAATTTTAATAAAACAGTAGTTAGCGCTTGTCCGGTAACCTACGTGATGAATAAAATCGGGTCGCATTGGAAGCCCATCATTATATTTCATTTGATGAGTGGCGAAAAACGCTACAGCGAATTGCGCAGGGCGATACCAGAAATTACAGAGAAGATGCTGATACAGCATTTAAAACAGTTGCAGCTTGATGGATTGATTAGCAGAACCGCCGAACAGGTAGTGCCACCGGTGGTAACATATAGTTTAACCAAGTCTGGTAATTTGTTAACGCCAATTCTGGATGCAATGGTAGCATGGGCAAGATTGGATGCAAATGCTAGTTGATCTGCAGAAAGGCGGAACCAATGGTCCCGCCTGTTGTGACGTACAGTTTTAACTAAATCTGGAGAGCTGCTATCGCCAATATTATTAATAGTTTAAGTTTGCCAACTAATTTGTAGTAATCACTATTAGCCCGCGTTTCTTAGCGCTTTTATTGTAATGTTTAACCGCCTCTTCACCTTCATAAATTGTGATCTTTGGCTTTTTAGGATAGATGGAATTGGTAAGCATAAAGCCCTTACCATCCGTAATTTTATAGCCCGCCTTTTTGCCATCTACAATGATTATAGGTTTCTTCAGGTAGTCGGCCTTTATATAGTCCACAAATTTTCCCGCTTTTTCTTTTGTTTCATCTGCAATCACATACCTGTATATCTCCCTCGAATTCTTCTTGACTTCCAGGTTGATCGAACGCGCGTTTATACTATCCTGAGCAGTCAATTTAACGTAGCCCCTAATAATAACCGGACCGAGAATGGTATGATTTTCATAGTCTTTTAGTTGTAGTGGAGTGTTTGTGCCTGGATCTTTAAATCCTGAAAGTACAAAGTTGATGGGCATGACATATTTGCCTTCCAACCCTGTTACCGTAGGCTTGTAGCTTTTTAGAACCCTAAGAATTTCATATTCCATGGAAGCGTCGGCCGTTTTAATGACGGTGGGGTTCAAAATTGAGCCGGACTTGTCAATTTCAAAGGCAATCCAATTCTCGCCCGTAGCGCGTTTTTCCTGTGCAGCCGCTGGATATCTGGTCGTTTTCATGAAGTACCTTCTCAACTCGTCGATTGGCTTTTCACTAACAATCGACGACTTTAAATAACCTCTGATATGAATTTCATTCAAAATGGTATGATCTTTATAATTGCTATAATCTATGACATTGTCATATGCCAGGTTCTCATTAGGTCCAAAATTTAACGAGAATTTAATCGGCAGGATATACTTGCCTTTTAAACCGGGCCCAAAGGGTTGCGCTTTTTGTACCACCCTCATCAATTCATTTTCAATGGTCCCATTCATTGCCTTTATTACAACAGGATTAGTTATTGCACCTTTTTCGTCCAGGTCAAATGACAGAAAGGAATTTCCCACTGTTTTGCTTTCCTGGACTTCTGCGGGATATTTTGTTGATCTTGTAAAATAGTCAATTAAGATCCGCATGTCCGGATTACTGTGGGCCTCAGTTACCTCTACATTAGAAGTTGCAGGTGTTGAATCGGTGTGTGAATCTGAAGTGCTGACATGCAAATTTGCACTCTCTGTATCTTCGATGCCTGTTAATTCCGGATTGGAGAGGCTAGCCATAACCGGGCTAGTAGTTTCAGCAATAGTTGCTATCACTTTTTTGCCGGCTGAGGTGGCAGATGAAAAAATTACCATTGCGGCAAAAAGAGGCACAGCAAGGCCATACTTCAAAATGGCGACTTTCCTTGATTTGTTTTTGTTTAACATGATGAGTCTGCGTTTAATTAGTGAGTCGTTATAGAAACTATTAGTCAGCTGTTGAGGCTGGGCTCCGAAAGCATTGGAGACCAATAATAAAGCATACTCAGTTTTATCCCTAAGGCCAGATGCTGCCGTTTCATCAGCAATGAATTCATGGATATTTCTGATTGCTTTTTTGTAGGCATATGACACAGGATTGAGCCAGTTTATAGCAGCGAACAGTTCAAAAAATATGACATCTAGAGAGTGCCATTGCCGAACGTGCACCATCTCATGGTTCATGATCGTCTCTTTGCATTCCAGCTTATTATCGACAATAACCTTATTGAAGAATGAGAATGCCTTATTTTCCTGACTGCCCCTTAATGCCCGGTGTACCAAAAATAACTTTCTAAAAAAGTTAAGTAAGAAAAGCAAGGTTATAGTGGAATAGATGATTAAAAACACCTGAGGAATGCTAAAACCTGACGCTACTTTTTTTGCCATATCTGCAGAAGTAGCTGACGAAATTTGGCTATTGGTAAGCGCTTTATCGGAGAATTCCTGACTGTAAACTACTATATTATTCACCTTGCTGCTTAGTGTTTGTGTTACATGGTAGACCTGCTCTGTCACGAATAAATCTTTAATCCAATCCATTTTTAGAAGGGGGATTGCCAGGGATAGTATCGCAGAGCCAACTAAATAGAACCTGTTCATTTTAAAGAAGGTTTCTTTTCGAAGCAGCAGCAGATAGGCGGTGTAAAACAGCACAACGTATAGGTTTACCTGTATTAAATAGCTTAAAGCGTTCATATTTGGTAGGTTAATGATTATTTTTCTTTCGTAGTCACCACAATAAGGCCTGTCTCTCTTGCAGTTTCATTGTAATTGGCAACGGCTTTGTCGCCCCGGTATACTTTTACGGTGACTTTCTTTGGATAGAGCGTTTCATCTAACTGAAATCCTTTAGCAGTGTTGCTGTATTTCGCTATTTTACCATCAAGCAGAATGACTGGATTTTTTAGGTAAGGAGCTTTGATGTAATCAACTATTCTCCCAGCGTCTTTTTTGGTTTCATCAGAAATAGTGTGACTGAAACTATTTGCAATCCCATGGCCGAATATTACTGGTGGTACATTTTCTATTTCAACTTTCTTCCACTCATCCTCGCCTAATGTGATTTTTTCATAAAAACTATAGGTGCCCTCAGCTAACACAACAGTATCTCTAAACAATTTCATGTGAGCTACCAAAGGTCCTTCCCAATCAAATCCCAATGATTTAACCACACGATAGTTTACGGGTATTTTATCCTTTGGTACATCAAAAGCAATAACAACGATGCCTTCTTTAGGGTTATCTAAATCAACTGATATAGAAAACTGACTTAAATGCGCCTGCATATTCTCTGCACGGCTCACTTTAGTATATCCTCTAATTATAGCAGGTTTCAATAATTTATACTCTCCAGGATTTCCAGGCATGGAGTTTTTTAAATCGCCAAAGCCAGTATTAGACAATCTGAAAAGCACCGGCTGGATGTACTTACCTGCAATCCCGTCCCCGAAAGTGGGCGCAGCCGATATTACCCTTTCAATCTCTGCCTTCATGGTGGGGCTCATGGTTTTGATAAAAACGGGGTTCGAAATTTTACCAACCTCATCCAGTTCAAACTTCACGAAATTATCACCAGTATTATTATTGGAATTATCTGTAGGGGGGTATTTTATATTTTTTATAAAATATGTGTAAAGGAGCTGTAGGCGTTCATCTTCCGTAGTATTTATTCCTCCAATGACATTCCCGGCTGCTTGAGGGCTATTTTCTTCTTTTATAGCAGCAGTTTTATCAGACTGAACCACAGGAGAAACATCAGATTTCGGAATAATGATTTTACCATCTGTAACAGATTCAACAATTGCGGGCATTGTCTTTTCTATTCTTTCTGCAATTTGATTGATGGTCTGCGACTTCTCAATCGTTGCTGAGGAAAGAATAATCATAACTGCGAATAGAGGTACTGAAAGGCCATACTTCAAAATGGCGGTCTTTCTTGATTTGTTTTTGTTTAACATGATGAGCCTTGTTTTTAAGAGTGAATTGTTATAAAAACTATTTGTTAATTTATGTGGTTGGGTGCCAAAGGCATTGGATACCAGTAGCAAAGCATATTCAGATTTATCTTCCAGTGTAGATGCTGCGGTTTCGTCGGCAATAAACTCATGGATATTTTTGATGGCTTTTTTATAGATAAAGGAAATCGGGTTAAACCAGTTGAAGGCCGCGAACAGTTCAAAGAATATTACATCCAATGAGTGCCATTGTCTCACATGGACCATCTCATGGTCCATAATTGTCTTGTTACCCTGAAGGTTATCATCAACAACTACTTTATTAAAGAAGGAAAAAGCCTGATATTTGGATTTGTGGTTTAATGCCCGGTTTACGAAGTAGAGCTTCCGTAAGAAATTAACTAAAAATAAAAGCGTGATGATGCCGTACAGGATCCAAAATGCCTGACCCGCAGTAATCCCGTCAGATTGTACCGCAGTGTAATTCCCGACAACAATTGGTTCATTTAACATCACTGTGCTAACTGTATTGCTTACCTGCTGAGTAGCATGATAGATTTGTTCAGTGACAAATAGATCTTTCACCCATTCTGCTTTCAGCAAGGGAATCGCTAGGGCAAGCAACGTAGAGCCTACCAAATACAGTCGGTTCATTTTAAAGAATGTCTCGTTGCGGAGAATCAAATGGTAAAGTCCGTAGAACAATACCAGGTACAGGTTTACCTGAATTAAGTAGATGAGTGGGTTCATGGCCAGTTCTTTTATTGTTCTTCAGCTGTTTCAATAATGATAATTCCCTTTCTTGCACTTTCCCCATATAGTTCAACTGCTTTATTGCCTTTGAGCGCTTTGGATGATCCAGAAACCCTCGGATATATGCTTTGAGCAAGTTTAAAACCCATCTTTGTAGGAGTGTAGGCTACTTCCTTTTTGTCCACTATGATTATGGGATTTGGGAAAGTATTAAAACTAACATAGGTATTGTGGATTTCCACTCCCTCTTCCAATTCAGTTGCTGTTCCAACGCCTGGGCCTTCCACTCTCCATCTTTTGAACAAGGGTGAAGGTTCAGTTTTACTGATCTCAAGAAGATCATCATTACCTCCAAAGGCAAAGCCTAAAACGAAGTGGTATTTTCCTTGTGGCAGGGCAACGGTATCAGTAAAACCAGTTAAGCCTGTAATCAATTCCTTTTCCCATTTAGAATCAATGCTTTTCATGATCTTGAAATCAGCGGTTCGTTTATCTTTGCCAACTGTAAATGAGACATAGATATTGCCTTCCTTTGCAATTTTTGTCATTGACACTTTTCCATATATATTATTCACATAGTCAAGCAAGTTTTTAGGGGTTGCCACAGGTGGATTTTCTTCAATAGCCGTTTCTGCCGGCTTCATTTTAGCCTTAATCACAGCACTTTCTACTTTAGGAGCCAGTTGCTTTTCAGTCTGTGTTAGAGGATCTTTCTCCAGTTTATCTATCAATGGATAGATTGCTTTCTCTATTTGCGAGATGGCTTGAGCATCTGCCCCCGTAGCAGATGTAAAAATTACCATTGCGGCAAAAAGAGGCACAGCAAGACCGTACTTCAAAATGGCGACTTTCTTGGATTTCTTATTGTTTAACATGATGAGTCTGCGTTTTAAAAAAGTTTGGTTGAAAAAGTTATTAGCCAGATATTCTGGTTGTGTATTAAATGAGTTCGATACCAAGAGGAGGGCGTAGGCAGATTTATCACTTAAAAAGTTAGCCGCAGTTTCATCAGCTATAAATTCATGAATTTTCCTAACGGATTTTTTATAAGCAAACGCAATTGGATTGAACCAGTTAACAATGGCAAAGATTTCAAAGAATATAATATCAGCCGAATGCCACTGCTTCACATGCACCAATTCATGCTCCATTATGGCCTCCTTGCCATCTATATTTTGATCAATAATTATCTCTTTAAAAAAAGAAAAAGCCTTGCCAGTAGTGTCGCCTTTTACTAATTGTTTTATTAGGTAAAACTTACGTAATAAGTTAATTAGCAGAAGCAGCGTAACTGTTATATAAATGATAGTTAGCCCATTTGCCAGCGTGAACATGGGCTGCTCAACTGAAATGTTGATCTGATTATTTGCTAGGTTATCTGACGTGAAGTTAGCCTCTGTTACAATTGTGTTAAATGTCTGGCTAAATTCTTTAACCTCATCTGTCAGAAATAACTGTGTAACCCACTTGGCTTTCATTAACGGAATTGCCAGCGATAGCAATGCAGACCCTACTAAATAGATTCTGTTTAATTTGAAGAATGTTTCACCACGCAGAAGTAGCACGTATAATCCGTAGAAAAGAATTAGATAAAGATTGACCTGAATCAAATAAGCTAGTCCGTTCATTTTTGGTTCTTTTTTAGGTTTTCAATGAGCTGAAGTATTTGATCGGCCTCCTTTAAGTCAACCTTTTCCTGTTTTAAGAAAAAGGAGAACATTTTTTCGACCGAATTTCCGAAGTAGTTATTGAGCAGTTTGCCCGCGGCGAAAGTCTTATAATCTTCGATACTTACGGTGGGGAAATACCGATGGGTAGTGCCAAAGGCTTCATGGTCCACAAATCCTTTTCCCTCTAAAATTCTTATTATAGTAGACACAGTTGTAGTTGCAGGTTTAGGCTCAGGTAGATGTGCGATAACGTCTTTAACGAATCCCTTGTTAATGTCCCATAACACTTGCATAATCTGTTCTTCCGCCTTCGTAAGTTCTTTCATAAATTACTATTGTATTCGTAGTGATTGGTTTATTTATCTTAATTGCAAATCTAATATCGAACTAATATGTTAGTTCCGCAACTAATATGTTAGTTTCTTTCGCATTTCGTGATTTTATTTGTTTAAGTGGTTGATTGTCAATTTGAATAAATTCAATTTTGGTTACGGGGTGGTTTTCTCGATATGATTTTCAAGAGAAAATAAATTGGTAAGTGGTTATCAGTGCGCTTACGTAGTTTCACCGGCACAAAACTTATACTGATATTTCAAGCTTCTCGTGGGGGATGGCCGAGAATAGTTGCGAATAAAGCGTTCCAGCGTATTTAAAGGCCAAATAATGCATATTGTTTAACAGTTTTATGTTTTTGTTAAACGTGTTGGCGTTTTGATCGAAAAAATGTTAAATTATACTACTTAAATTATTTCCTTTTAATGATAAAAAACTATATTCGAATTACTTATAAAAAATAAACATGGAAAAATTTACAAAACTAAAAGAACTGGTAGCTACAATTGAAACAGATGCAGCTAAATTTTACAATTCAGGAAACGGTGCAGCTGGTACCCGCGTTAGAAAAGGTATGCAGGATTTGAAAAACCTTGCTCAGGAGATCCGTACTGAAGTTACAGACAAGAAAAACACCAAATAAGCATTTATATGTTTAGTAATGCGGGATTGTTCAGGCTGAGCAATCCCGTTTTTATTGTAAGTTATTCTGATTTTCAGCAGCTCGTTTTATTATCTCAATGATCCCTTCATTTTGTACGATATACATACCCAGTCTTTCTTTGGAAATTCCCTCAAGTAACTTGTAGGTGAAGATAGGTTTGCTGTTTTCAAAGTAGGTGTCCATATACTTGAATGCGACATTATTAAAGGAACCTAATTCATCAGCCAGCTCTACAATATGTGTAGATATAAAGAAAGCAGAGTTTTTAATTTTGGTAAGCTCAGAGATAATTAAAAGCGAAGCATCAAAAGCATCTTTCACGTTTGTGCCCCGAAAGAGCTCATCGAAAATAACAAACATTTTGTTGTGATCAGAAAGCGCTTTGGCTGCCTGTTTAACCCTTTTTACTTCGGTATAATAATGACTAAGTCCTTCGCCCAGGTTATCAGGGAGGTTAATCGTTGTAATCAATCCATTGAAAGCGGTAGTTGTCATTTTAGCTGCAAAAATTGGAAAACCGATGTGCGCCAGATAAATAGATATTCCTACTGCCTTTAGAATTGATGATTTGCCCGCCATATTTGAACCAGTAAGAAAGGTCATATTTAGATCTTCTTTTAGATTTATATCGTTAACAACAGGGTTTTTTATTCCCGGATGGTACAGGCCTTCCACTTGTAATCTCATTGGCCCATCCTCCAAATAACTGGCGAAGCACATTTTCTTGTCTTCGGCTACAAAGGCCAGGGTTTCAAATACGTCCAGCTCGTAAACCAATGTCAACAGTTCCTTCAGAATTTCTTTATGCTTTTGCTTAAAGACGGTATCGAGATGGTTTATTTTGTAAAACTTCAGTTTTTTGTTTGTGAGATTCGTAAAACCACCTGGCATTATTATATCGACAATTTCATTTATCCTCACTGCCTGCCGTTGCAGATATAGTGGGGCGTCGCTTTTAGCAATTTCTAGTGTGTATACATTTATTGTTGAAAATAGGTTAATGAGATTTTTTATGCCCGCGGTGATAATATAGTACTGATCCCCGTTTCGGAAAAGATTGGTAATGTAATCGGCAGCAGCATCAATGAGGTTATTTTTCAGATACTTTTTATCGTATTTTAAATAATGCTCAATAAGATCAAGTTGATTATTGGTAATTGATAGCGTGATTTTGTCTGTGCTGAAATACCTGATGCTTGCAGTTCGGTCGCGAAGTAGTGAAATGTCCGCAACCGGGTTATTCATCATTTCAAGCATTGATTCTCTACCACCAATTGTTTTAGTGCATCTAAAAAATTTAGAGATCGCTTCAGCATCATGCGACGATGTAAATATGTTGAGGTCCCTAAAAGTTTGGGTGTCTATATTAAATTTCATTTTACAGACGTTTACATTGATGTGATGGCCATTTGTGCCGGAAATATACTTATTAAATTTTGCTAACTTTGGTGCTCCAAAACTTAATAACCAAACTACACCATACCATTCATGAAGAAGATTTTTGTATTATTTATTGCGTTGCTTTTTACCACATCTGCATTTTCACAGGGGATGTTAAACCTTTTTGGCAAAGCGGATGAGTTTTTTACCTTGCTTGGGACTGAAAAGTATACTGAAGCTTATGAATTAGTTGATCCAACCTTCCAGGCTCAGGCACCATTGCCAAAGTTTCAGGAAATGTGGGGCTCTATTACCAGCAAGCTTGGTAAACTTCAGTCTATCAGTGTTAAGAGCAGTAAAGCCATGGATGGTGGTATCTATGTTTTGCAAGTCGAAGGAAAATTTGCTAATGATGTACAGAGTTTCAGCCTTGCTTTTAATAAGGCCGAAAAAGTAATCGGGTTAAGACTGATGCCAAGGGCTGCTTCAGCAGAATACATCAAACCGGCCTATGCAGACACAAATTTATATGCAGAAAAAGAAATTTATGTTAAAGCTGAGAAACACAGTCTTGTAGGAATATTGACGTATCCGAAAAAAATCAGCAGCTATCCATTGGTTGTGATGGTACACGGATCAGGCCCTAGTGATATGGATGGAACCGTTGGGCCTAATAGGATTCTGAAAGACCTGGCTTCGGGCCTTGCATCGAAGGGAATTGGTTCCATTCGTTACGTAAAGCGCACCATGATTTACCCCAATGACTTTGTAGGCGCTTTTTCTGTCAAGGAAGAGGTACTTGATGATGCATTGGCGGCTATTGCGCTGGCGCGTACCACGGTGGGCGCCGACAAAAAAAGGCTTTTTGTATTGGGACATAGTTTGGGGGGAATGCTTGCACCTAGGATTGCCGCTATGGCACCTGATTTGAACGGGATGATTTTACTTGCTGCACCTGCACGGACGTTAACCGACCTGATAGTTGAGCAGAACAAATACATGTTTGCATTGTCCAAAGACACAACAGAAATGGGCAGAAAAATGATGGCAGAGAATGATGTTGAGTTTAGTAAATCCAGACTTACATCTTTAGGTACGACTATCAAGGCTGACTCTATAGTGCTTGGTTTGCCTGCATCTTACTGGATTGACTTAAATAACTATAACCAGGTAGCTACCGCAAAGAAATTAACCAAGCAAAAGATATTTGTAGCCCAGGGTGGTAACGACTTCCAGGTATCGATGGCCGACTTTGATTTGTGGAAAGCAGCATTGGGTGCCAGAAAAAATGTAGCCTTAAAATCTTACGTTGACTTGAACCATTTAATGAGCACTCAGACTGAAAAAGGAAGCGTAGCTCAATATCAAAAACCCGCAAATGTTTCTTCGTTATTGATTGATGACCTTTCAGCGTGGATTAATATGAAATAATGGCAAAGTTGTTGCTAGTACATTGGAACTAATCCATATAAACAAGATCAAATTATGATTAAAAGAATACATGTACTTGAAGATGATGAAGATATCAGATACATTATTGGCGTTTTGCTGAAGGATGAAGGGTATGAACTACAGCTTTCATCTACATTTGCTGAGCTAAAAAGTAAACTGAAAGACTCTGTGCCAGATTTATTTATTTTAGATGTTATGCTTCCTGACGGTGATGGGGCAAGTATTTGCAAAGATTTGAAAAGTGATGTTTTCACCAAACATATTCCAATCATTGTGATGTCTGCGAATGACCAGAATAAACAAATTAGCTTAGACGCAGGTGCGAATGACTATATAAGCAAGCCGTTTGATATCGATTATATTGTGAGACGAATCAACTCACAGTTGTCTAAATAACAAGTAATTATACCTATTAAGATCGCCCAGACTAATCATCCGGGCTTTTTTTATGGCCTAAATTCTCGCAATAGTCCGATAAATATTTTGTAAATTAAGGTCTGCTGACTAATTTCAGCAACCGCCACAACTAATAAATATAATTTTGGAAGAAGCAATTTTAGGTTCTGTGCCTCATACCCTGGGATTCATCATCAATGAAATTTCTAAGAATGCTTTTTTGCTGGCATTTGAGAACGACCTTTCAGACCTCAAAGGACTTGTTGATGCTGATTCTATTTCACCTGATGATTTTGAGTTGCTTGATAACGTTGATGACCCAATAGTTCAAATGCTATTAGAGTCCGTTGAAAAGGTAATTAGATGTATGAAAACTTATTACCTGATCAATAATCTGGATGAATTGGAAGTGATGGAAAATGAGGAATACAATCAGGTAGCATCTGATAACTACTACGCCTACATCATTAATTGGGAGAACAAAACTTATGGAGATTTGGTGTTAAACCTGAATACAGTTTACTTTTGTATTGCACAATTGCTTTATCATACAACCTGCCAAATCGATTTGAAAGTCATAGATGTGCCCGATGAAATCTATGATGAATTTATGGTGCGTTACAGTGACTTTTGCAGAGAGGAGATATCATCTAGCGATAAAAACATCTCTCTGCTGTATGATCTGATTCATCACCTAAACCTGGATTTATTAAAGATCGACAAACTTTCCCGTAACGTTTAGGAGGTTAACTGTATGGTTGCTAGCTGTATGTTTCCTTAGTAATGGTCATCGCCAAAATAACTTCATTGCAAGCCATGTAGTCATCGCAATGACCTGAATACCGTTATTGCAAGCCATGTAGTCATTGCAAGATAACTACAGCATTGCGAGCCAAGTACAGTCATTGCGAGCGAACTACAGTCATTGCGAGCGAAGCGAAGCAACCCTATTCTAAAGATTGCTTCGTCGCGAAGTGCTCCTCGCAATGACCAGAATACCGTTATTGCAAGCCATGTAGTCATAGCAAGCCATATAGTCATTTGCTAGCCACGTACTCATTGCGAGCCATGTAGTCATGCGAGCCAACTACAGTCATTGCGAGCGAAGCGAAGCAATCCTATTCTAAAGATTGCTTCGTCACGAAGTGCTCCTCGCAATGACCAAAGTACAGTGCCTCGCAACGACTTAAAGTTTTTTTATAAAAGCTAAATCACTTTTAGGTAAGTTTGGGGATTAATTGCGATAAGTGATTAAGATTATCAAAACGAGGCTAGTACAATATAAAATACCGATATAAAATGTCAGATCAAAAGAAAGAAATATTTGATGGCGTAGCACAACGCTTACAAAGTGAAGGGTTTAATGTAGTAAACCGTGATGAGACCCGTCCATGGGGTGGTTTCTTCGTAATAGATGAAGACCAGGCACAGCAGTTTGCAAACAGCTATTTTGAAGGTATAAACGTAGAAGACCTTCGTATTTCAGGTAAGCTGAGCCCTAAAATTCTTATTGTTGCACCTAATACGAGGTTATCGTGGCAATATCACCACCGTCGCGCTGAAATATGGAGAGTTGTAAACGGCACTGTTGGCGTTGTGACCAGTGATACAGATGAAGAAGGAGAATTGCAAAAATTAGCTTCGGGAGCGTCTATTAAACTAAAACAAGGTGAAAGACACCGTTTGATCGGCCTGGAAGACTGGGGTATTGTTTCAGAAATCTGGCAGCATACTGATCTGGACAACCCGTCAGATGAAAGCGATATTGTAAGGGTTCAGGATGATTTCGGAAGGTAGACACATCTAAACCCCTATATTCTTCGTTAATAATAGATATGATCATACTACTGTTTTTTTTATTACACTGGTTCCTTTCCCTTTTCTCGCAAACTTTTTTCCTGCATCGCTATGCATCGCATAAGATGTTTAAAATGAACCGTTTTTGGGAGAAGGTTTTTTATACCATTACGTTTTTATCACAAGGTTCTTCTTTCCTAAATCCACGTGCATACGCTATTTTACACCGTATGCACCATGCTTTCAGTGATACAGAAAGGGATCCTCACTCGCCGCACTTTGTTAAAGATGTGTGGGGCATGATGATTCAAACCAAAAACATTTACCTGAATTATTCTAAGTACAACCATGAGCCTGAAGAGCAGTTTAGAGATAACTATCCTTCATGGCCAATTATTGATAAGATAGGCGATTCATGGATCACCAGAATGGTCTTCATCAGTTTTTACATTTGGTTTTATGTAACTTTTGCTACTGCCTGGTGGATGTATTTATTGTTGCCTATCCATTTTCTGATGGGTCCGCTTCATGGCGCTATTGTTAACTGGTGTGGCCACAAGTATGGTTACTCTAATCACGATAACAACGATCATAGCAAGAATTCCATTCCTTTGGATTTTCTCATGATGGGAGAGTTATTTCAAAATAACCACCATAAGAAGCCTAACAGTCCGAATTTTGCTTCCAGGTGGTTCGAGTTTGATCCTACTTATCCTTTGATGAAGGTGATGCACTGGTTACATATCATCAGGATTAGAAAAATTTAGTTATGAATATCATTACACTTTTGAAGGTTGTCTTCAGCATTATCCTTGTTTGGGTAACCTACCAGGTAATTGCCACAAGCCTGGAGAGCAACCTTTTTAAAGAGTGGGACTTTCTGGGCAGTATTCCCTGGATGCGTGCTACGCTTTGGGATTTCTATGCAAACCTTTTTGTTATTTACCTTTGGTTGCTTTACAAGGAGCGCAACATTGCCATTAAAATCCTTTGGTTCGTGTTACTCTTTTGCCTTGGCAGTATTGGTACCTGTGTTTACATACTGATACAGTTATTTAAGCTTAAGCCTGGCGAAGGGGTTAACGAGTTGGTTAATAACAAGAACTAGCATGAGCCCGTTTATAGTAATCTTGATTTGTCTGGCTGCCTGCTGCCTCATTATGGCGGGTGTTTGGGTATGGGCAAAGCGAATTACTAATGCAGGGGTGGTAGATGTATTCTGGGCACTCAATTTCCCCGTTGTAGCTGTTCTGATTTATTTCTTAGCTGATGGCTTCGAAGCGCGTAAGTTGTTGATATGCGCCATGGTGGTAATTGCAGGCACACGGCTTGGGCTTCACTTAGGTCGTCGCGTAATTGGTCACCTGAATGAAGAAGAGGGGCGCTACAAACAATTGCGGAAGGAGTGGGCCCCAAATGAAAACTTTAAATTTTTTACTTTCTTTCAGTTTCAAGGGATCTCTAATGTGGTGCTCTCTGCACCATTTTTCCTGATTGCTTTTAATAAAAATCCTCAGCTAAATTTGCTGGAATATATTGCAGTTGGTATATGGTTAGTTGCCGTAGTTGGTGAGGCCGTGGCCGATTGGCAGCTGGACCTGTTCAAGAAAGACCCTAAGAACAAAGGAGAAGTGTGCGATTTAGGTTTATGGAATTACTCTCGGCATCCTAATTATTTCTTTCAGTCGTTGATGTGGATCGCGTATTTCCTTTTTGCGGTGACCGCGCCCCTGGGTTGGATTGCAATCGTCAGTCCTGCCATTATCCTTTATTTGTTATTCAATGTAACCGGCATTCCGGCTACTGAAGAACAAGCACTTCGCTCTAAAGGCGATAAGTACCGTAAGTATCAGGAAACCACCAGTGCCTTTGTGCCCTGGTTTAAAAAGAACTGATAAGTAAAATCTTTTTGTTTAGCAAAAACGTATAGTTATAATATACATTATTTTACGCTGCTGCGTAAAGTTAATAACCTAGACTTACGATTTAATACTTACAGCTAAATGTGGTACGACTCTTTAATTGAACAAGACAAACTTCCCGATTTCGTTTTACGCCAAGGCATCAAGAAGCTGTTAAAGCAGCGTTTAGATGATGAAATATTGCCTGACGCAGAACAACAACAACAGGCCTTTAATGATTTGCTTATCGAGCTAAGGAACTCGCCGATTGCGATAAATACAGCCGATGCCAACCAACAGCATTATGAGGTACCTACTGAGTTTTATCAATACTGCTTAGGCAGGCATTTAAAATATTCTAGTGGCTATTGGAAGCCGGGCGTGACAGATATCGATACTTCAGAATCTGATATGCTGGAATTAACTTGTCAGCGGGCAGATTTACAGAACGGTCAGGATGTATTAGAACTGGGATGTGGATGGGGATCATTGTCGTTGTTTATGTCGGCACGTTACCCATTAAGTCGGTTTACAGTAGTGTCTAATTCCACCACACAAAAAGCCTATATTGATGCTGCTGCGAAAGAACGTGGCATTGAAAACCTGACAGTGATAACTGCAGATATGAATACCTTCCAAATTTTGCAGCAGTTTGACAGGGTGGTCTCGGTAGAAATGTTTGAGCACATGCGCAATTACAAGTTGCTGCTTCAAAAAGTTGCTTCGTTTTTAAAAGAGGACGGGAAATTGTTCGTTCACATATTTACCCATCAAACCCTTGCCTACAAATTTGAAGTTAAGGATGAGACGGATTGGATGAGTAAATATTTCTTTACAGGAGGCATTATGCCTTCTAACCATTTGCTGTTCTATTTTAATGACGACCTTACTGTAGAAAATATGTGGGCAGTTAATGGTATGCATTATTCTAAAACCTCTGAGGCTTGGTTAACCAATATGGACAAGCATAAAAAGCAAATCATGCCAATTTTTGAACAAACGTACGGTAAGGATCAGGCGGTAAAATGGTGGGTTTACTGGCGGTTATTTTATATGGCTTGCGCAGAATTATTTGGTTACAACAAGGGTAATGAGTGGATGGTTTGCCACTACCTGTTTAAGAAGAACCAACTTTAATGGAAAGACTGGCTATTATTGGAACCGGCGTTGCTGGTATGGGATGCGGACATTTCCTTCATAAAAAATACGACATCACGCTTTTTGAAGAACTGGATTACGTGGGCGGGCATACCAATACGGTCACTGTTGATGAAGATGGGGAGCCGGTATATATTGATACGGGCTTTATGGTATTTAACTATCAAACCTATCCTAATTTAACTAAGCTGTTTGATGAAATCAAAGCACCGGTGAAGAAGACAGATATGTCGTTCAGCGTGCAATATCTTCCGGCTAACCTTGAATATAGTGGTTCTAGTATGAACCATCTTTTTGCACAGCGGAGAAATATCTTTAATCCTTCTTTTTTGAAGATGCTGATGCAGATTAACCGCTTCAATAAGGAGAGCGTAGACATATTGGATAAGCCTGAATATGCCGATTATTCTATTGGCAGGTACATCAAAGAGTTTGGGTATAGTGAAGATATGGTTTGGAAATATTTGATCCCGATGAGCTCGGCCGTATGGTCTACCCCAATGGAACAGATTCTGGATTTTCCTGCTGTATCGCTAATCAGGTTCTTTAAGAATCATGGGTTTCTTGGTCTGGACACGCAGCATCAGTGGTTTACGCTGGATAAAGGAAGTCAGGCCTATCGATCGTTATTGATAGCACCTTTTAAAGACCGTATTCAAATTAACAAAAAAGCAGTATCTGTATTGAGATCAGCTGATGGTAAGGTTGCTGTTAAGTTTGCTAACGGCGAACAGGAGATATTTGACAAAGTGATTATGGCTTGTCATGCCGACCAGTCGTATGCTATCGTTGCTGATAAAACAGCTGATGAAGAAAGATTGCTTTCTAAGTTTCATTATCAGCCCAATAAAGCTGTATTGCATACTGATGTAAAGTTGATGCCTAAAAAGAAGCTAGCATGGAGCAGTTGGAACTATCGGGTAGAAAAAAAAGGCGATACGTTGGTTCCAAGTACAATTTATTGGATGAACAAATTGCAGCAGGTTTCAGAAAAAAAAGATTATTTTGTTTCTATCAACCCATCAGATCAACTGGATGCTTCGAAAATTATCAAGTCAATTGATTATGAGCATCCGCTATTTGATGTACCAGCAATGCAGGCTCAGAAAGAATTACATCTGTTAAATGAACACGGTCCGATTTACTATTGCGGCAGTTATTTCAGATACGGCTTCCATGAAGACGCCTATGCCAGTGCAGTAGAATTGTGTAAAAATCTATAAAAACATGAATTCTGCGCTCTATATCTGTAAGGTAATGCACAATAGGTTGTCGCCCAGGCAACATAGCTTCTGGTACAATGTGTACTTATTTTACCTGGATTTAGATGAGGTTTCTCAAATTTCTAAAAGGCTTAAGTGGTTTGGTTACAATCACTTTAATTTATTCAATTTCAGAGATAAAGATCATTTGCAATTGCCGAAGGAGAACCCGGACAAAAGTAAAACGGTTAAGGAGCATTTAACTACCTACCTGGCTGATAATGGGATCACACTAGGGGGCGGTCGCGTTATGCTGCTCACTAACCTGGCAGTTCTGGGTTACAATTTTAACCCTGTGTCTTTTTATTTCTGTTATGACGAACAGGGTGAGCCACTTTGCGCAGTAGTGGAGATCAGCAATACCTTTAGGGAAATGAAGTTGTTCTTTATCGGCAAGGACGAATTAGAGGGTGATGCTTTCCGACAGCGTGCAGAAAAGTATTTTTATGTATCGCCATTTATAGATTTAGATACGTCCTTTGATTTCAACTTAGCCATTCCCCAGGAAAAGTTAAACATCAGGATAGATGATTATGATAAAGAAGGGCACAGGTTTTTCCTGAGCACGCTTACCGGTACAAGAAAATCGTTGTCAAACAGGAACCTGTTACATTATTTTTTCTCGATACCATTAATCCCTTTGAGGGTGATGGGCTTAATACACTGGCAAGCATTTTTATTATGGCGTAAGAAATTTTCATTTCATAAGAAATCCGCAAACCAGCAACTTCAAAAGGACGTATATAATCCATACAAAACGTAATAACCGCAAACAAAATATTATGCAAGCGCTAACAGTAACCAATAGAAGAGCCGGATTTTATGAAAATTCCGTAATAGCTGCCCTTAGTAAGATGACTAAAGGTTGTTTGGAAATTACCCTTCCAAATGGAGAGTTTATTCAAATTGGTGATGAGCATGCAACGCTTAAGGCAGATATTCACATCAAATATGATGAATTTTTTAAGGCTTTGGTGTTGTATGGCGATATAGGTTTTGGTGAAGCTTATGTAGATGGTTTGTGGGAAACTAGCAATATCACCAAGGTGATTAAATGGGTGTTGCTGAACATAGATCATGCACCCTCAGTTTCCGGAAGCAGCGCCAAATCGCTTTCGATGAATCTTTTTAAGTGGGTCAACAGGATTTATCATAACAACAGGTCTAACAGCATTTCAGGTTCTCAGAAGAACATTTCAGAGCATTACGATTTGAGCAATGAATTTTTTGCAACGTTTTTAGATCCCACTATGACCTATTCTGCAGGTTATTTCTTTGAGGAAGGGATGTCTTTAGAGGCTTCTCAATATGCTAAGTATCAGCGGTTATGTGATCAGCTGCATATAAAGAAATCTGACCATGTGCTGGAAATTGGCAGTGGCTGGGGTGGCAACGCCATCTACATGGCAAAGTACTATGGTTGTAAGGTTACTTCGATTACTATTTCGAAAGAGCAGCAAAAGTTTGCTGTAGCGCGTGTGGCAGAAGAAGGACTATCTGATCTGGTTGATATTGTAATAAGGGATTATAGGGATTTAACAGGCAGCTATGACAAGATTGTTTCTATTGAAATGATTGAAGCTGTGGGACATAATTATTATGAAGAATATTTCGCTAAGGTCGATTCTTTATTGAAGCCTGATGGAATATTTGCATTCCAGGTGATCACTAGTCCGGATTCCCGTTACAATAGCCTTCGTAAGGGTGTTGATTGGATTCAAAAACATATATTTCCAGGTTCGTTATTGCCGTCAGTGGCGAAGCTTAATGAATCGATCAATAATACAAGTGAATTGACCATGGTTGATCTGAAGGATATGGGTTTGGATTATGCCAGAACTTTAAAGCTTTGGTACGATGAGTTTAATTCCAACATTGCGCAGATTAAAGCGATGGGGTATAGCGAAAAGTTCATCAGGAAATGGCGTTATTATTTCAATTACTGCGAAGCGGCGTTTGAAATGAGGAATATTAGCGTGATGCAGATGGTGTATGTTAGGCCCAACAACACTGGGAGATAAGTTTGCTGGGAAAATTAGGCATTACTCTTCGACGGCTGCATAATTGCGCTGAAGAAGCGCAATGACGCTAGGCCTTCTCTGAGCAAGCATAATTTTCTATGCGCAAAGCTAAGGGGGAGAAAGATCCGGATATTATTAGATTGTTAGTGTAGCTGATTAGATCAGTTGATTTCAATGACGCAATGAGGCAACGCCGCAATGCCGCCAGGCCTTCTATGAGCAATCATAATTTTCTATGCGCAAAGCTAAGGGGGAGAAAAGATCCGGATATTTATTAGATTGTTAGTTTAGCTGATTAGATCAGTTGATTTCAATGCCGCATTGACGCAATGCCACAATGACACCATGCCTTCTCTGAGCAATTATAATTTTCTATGCGCAAAGCTAAGGGGGAGAAAGATCCGGATATTATTAGATTGTTAGTGTAGCTGATTAGATCAGTTGATTTCAATGACGCAATGAGGCAACGCCGCAATGCCGCCAGGCCTTCTCTGAGCAAGCATAATTTTCTATGCGCAAAACTTAAGGGTAAGAAAGATCCGAAATTAGGTAGGACTTAGGGCTTTTATTGCTCTGATGGTTGGTCGTCGCCCAAGTTTAATGTAAATGATGGTTCTGATGCCTTTGTTGCATGCTCCATGCGTTCAATATCTCCTGAATTGTCATTATCGTCTTCGGATGGAACGGAGGTTTCCTCAAATCCATTTGAATGGATGTCTTTTTGACTTTGTTGATCGTCGTTTTCTGAATCGTTAGAATCATCTAGCGGGATTTGGTTTTCTGGTGTGATCATAGTATTAGTGTTTATTTAATGATACAACACCTTTTAAGAGTACTTGTTTTAAACTAGATTCTGTTAAGCAAAAAGGGAAGCAATTGTTGCTTCCCTTTTATTATTACATCAGCCTTGAGTAGGCATGGAATATATTCAATTCTCTTTGGTCGGATTTTCCCTTTACACGAGCTAACTATTTAAAATATACCTTCTGTGAGAAGGCCTAGCGTCATTGCGCTTTTTCAGCGCAATTATGCAGACTTCGAATAGAATGGTTTATTTTTAACCTTAGCTCGATGTCTTTTTACTGCTCCATCTCCTGCTCCCACTACTTGGCGTCCTTTTCGCTCCGCTAAGATTAGGTTGTCTTTCCGTTCTTTCCGGACGAGCTCCATTTGGTTTTGCGCCTGCATTTGCTCCGCCTGGTCTGGCGCCACTAGCACCCGCACCACTTGGCCTTGCTCCGCTTCGTTCTGGCCTCGCGCCCCTTGCAGGTTTTGCTTTGCCTTTAGATTTTGCCGCTGCTGCGCCACTCAGCAAGCTCTGCCAGCTCATCGCATAAGGATGGTCCTCGTTAACAGGTATTTTCAACCCGATAAGTTTCTCAATATCATCTAAGAATTCTTTCTCTTCAGAATCACAAAATGAGAAGGCTGTTCCGCTTAAGCCTGCGCGACCAGTACGGCCAATCCTATGTACGTAAGTTTCAGGTACGTTAGGCAGTTCGTAGTTGATTACATGCGCCAATTCATCCACGTCGATACCACGTGCAGCAATATCTGTTGCTACCAGGATGCGGGTAATTTTAGCTTTGAAGTTAGATAAAGCACGTTGCCTGGCATTTTGAGATTTATTGCCATGGATTGCTTCTGCCTTAATTCCCACTTTTAATAAGTCTTTAACAATACGGTCAGAACCATGCTTGGTTCTCGCAAACACAAGGGCGGTTTCGATGGTTTTATCCTTCAAAAGATGCAAAAGCAAATTCTTCTTGTCGTTTTTCTCTACGTAAAAGATCTCCTGTTGTATTTTTTCTGCCGTAGATGAAACCGGGGTAACCTCTACTTTTACAGGGTTTCTTAAAATGGTATCGGCTAGCGACTGGATCTCTTTAGGCATGGTTGCCGAGAAGAATAGTGTTTGTCTGATTGCAGGGAGTTTTAAAATGACTTTCTTAACGTCATGAATAAAGCCCATGTCCAGCATCCTGTCGGCCTCATCCAGCACAAAAATTTCGATGTCTTTCAGGTTAATAAAACCCTGGTTCATCAGATCCAGCAGACGACCAGGTGTTGCTACCAAAATGTCTACACCTCTATTCAGGGCGTCAGTTTGTGCTTTTTGTCCTACTCCACCAAATATTACTAGGTGGCGGATAGGCAAGTTTTTACCATATGCTTTAAAGCTTTCTTCAATTTGTATGGCCAATTCGCGCGTTGGTGTTAAAACCAGGGCTTTAATGGATTTATGAACTTTCGTATTGGTATGCGGCTTACTTAATAGCTGCAGCATTGGAATTGCAAAAGCAGCTGTTTTACCTGTACCGGTTTGGGCGCAGCCTAAAAGATCTTTCTTTTGTAATATGCTAGGAATGGATTGTTCTTGTATTGGGGTAGGTTGTGTATAACCTTCTGTTTGCAGCGCTTTTAGAATTGGCTCAATCAGGTTTAATTCTTCGAATAACAAATTATTTGTATTAAATGTATAAAAGGAGCTTTAATTGTGCTCTGGCCACAAAGGTACGGATAAGTTTCGGCTTTTGCTTTTCTTCCTAATTTATAGTTATCTATCTATTTTACAGGCAGTTTTGGTTCTTTAAATCTGCTAAAAAAGATCAATGCAAACACGCAAAGTACAAAGCCCACTGCACCGTTCAAACGCAGACCGTAATCATCACCGGGGTCCTTCCCATACACAGTTAACATGGCAAATATGGCAATACCCATGGTTTGTCCCAGTTTAACAAACAGGTATTTCACGGCAAAGAACATTCCTTCATGGTTTTCACCAGTCTCCAGCGTATCCTGCTGGGCAATGTCGGCCAATATCGCATTGGGTAAAATTCCCAATGCTGCCAGCGGGAATGATGCCAGTGTTACCAGGATCAGCATTTGTATAGAAGGAGGGAATGGGAATTTACCTAGGAAATATATGGTAACGAAGATGAGGCACAACACCACAAAGGCCCAAAGCACTAAGGTTTTCTTACCAAAACGTTTTGAGCCGAAATTGATAAAGGGATAAAATAGTAATGATAGGATCACCATTATGCCCATAAACTTGCCGCCATCAGAATCTGGCAGGCCGAGCAGAACAGTGACAAAGAAAAGTAGTCCGCTGGAAATAATGCTTAATGCAATGTAATAGGCAAAATCTGATATGAGGTAATACTTAAAGTTTCGGTTCCTGAAAGTGCTTTTGATAGCAGGTATTAACGCAATGTGTGTGGGTTTGGCTTCCGTATAATCTTTTTCATTGATGCTGATGATCGGTAAAATCATAACTAATCCAGCCAAAGCGCTTAATCCCCAAATGGTGTATTGCAGGGCTTCTGAACGGTCGGCGAGTTTGAAATGAACCTGTAGAAAGTCGGCATAGTTGTTCACCATCGCAGCTACGATCATGCCCAGCACAAATCCTACTTGCTGATAGGTTGAAAGGTTCACCTTTTGTTCAGGTGTGTGCGTCAATTCGGCCAGCAATGCATTGTATGGAATAATATAAGTAGTTACAGAGATAAAGAAGCCGGCCAAAACGAGCGCCAGCCACCATCCGTTCACCACACTCTCGCCTTTTACGAGGGGATAGAATACCAGTGAGCAGAATACTACCGCCGGTATTATCGCATATTTCATGATTGGTATCCTGCGGCCTTGCGGATGCTTGCTTCCATCACTTACAGAAGCAATGTAGGGATCGTAAATGGCATCGAATAACCTCCCGGAGGCGGCAATTAAAGATAGTATGTTAAAGGCACCAAAAACGAGCAGCTGCGGCACTAAAGGCGTTAAACCTGAGTTAGTTGGAGGCAGATAAAAGTACGGAAGCATCACGATGATGATGTTACTCATCATACTCCAGCCCATCATCCCTGCAGCATAGGCAATCTGTTTACTTAAGGGCAGTTGTTTTATCGGCATCTTATTGCGGTGCTGGGGTTAGCTGGTTTCATCAATTTCCTTCGAAGGCGTCTTTTTGTTGAACAGACGATTGACAAAATAAATTACAATGAAGGCCGCGAATATCAATAGCCCGTTCACAGCCGCCTCAGGATCATCGTTATAGATGCTAATGGCAACAAACAGGTATGCTCCAATAAATATAAGTGGAAGCAATGGGTACAGTTTCATCGTAAAGATTGTGCGCTTATCCAAATGTGCTGTGCGTTTCCGTAACATGAAGATAGTTCCAACGGAAGTGGCCATCCCTATGCAATCAAGAAAAATGGTATAGTTTAGTATTTTATCAAATGTCTGGGCGTAAAAAAGGGTTAAAATGGCAATCAGTGCAAAAACGGTTAGGCTTACATACATTACATCCGTTTTCTTGCTTTTTTTAGTAAATATCGAGGGCAGTGCTTTTTCTTCGCCCATGGCATACATGGCCCTTGGGTTACTTAGCAGGTTAACGTTCACATAGCCCAGCACAGACAGATAAATCAAGCCGGATAGCAGCGTAAATCCTATTGGTCCGAATAGCTTGCCGGCCAGTATTGCCGCAATGCTTTCTGATGATTTTAGGGTTTCAAAGCCGATAACATGTACATATGCATAGTTGATGGCCATGTATAGGGTGATGATGATGGCCAGACCAATGATAATGCCCTTCGGAAGAATTCTCTTGGCATCCTTGATTTCGCCACCAAAATTAATGGTTTGCTGATATCCGCCGAAAGTGAAAGAAATGGCGATTAGACATACCCCCAAAGCTTTTCCATAATCGAACCAGTTGGGTGCTAAACCTGTTGTTGTTTTAAACAGGGGGGTAGCTGTGTCCACCCCTGTGCCTGCAAAGATGGCGCAAATGAGGGTTAGCACCATTCCCATCTTAATGATAGAAAGCACGTTTTGGGCTTTTGAACTCACCCTTAAGCCCAAAAGGTTAAGGAAATAGAACAGCACAATAGTAACTGTAGCGATGATGATGCGGTAGTTTTCTGTCTGCATTTCCAAAGGCAAGATCACCTTACTAAAGTATTCAGCACCTATGATAGATACTCCTGCTACAGAACCTGCATTTGACACTACAATTATACAGTTGATTGCAAATGCTATTGATGGATGGTAAAACTCAGAAAAGATTTTGTAATAACCGCCAGTTACAGGGAAGCGGGAGCCGATCTCTGCATAGGATAATGCTCCGCATAAAGCGATAAAACCACCAACAATCCAGGCCAGAAAAAACAGCTCTGGAATCTGGGCTGCTTTTGCCACGTTTACCGGTGTACGAAAGATACCCATGCCAATAACAAGGCTCACTACGATCATGGAAAGGTCGAAAAGCGAGAGTTGTTTTTTGGGTTGCATCGGCTGGGTTTTATTTTTTGAATATACACCAAAATGTGTATTTGTTGAAACTTTGTGGTTGATTGGACCAGTTATTAAATTATTTTTGTAAAACACTCCTCAACACCATGGCAGAACCTATTTATAACGACGACAGTATTCGATCTCTCGACTGGAAAGAACACATCAGGCTACGCCCCGGCATGTATATTGGTAAGCTTGGTGATGGCTCTGCACAGGATGATGGTATCTATGTTTTATTGAAGGAAATTGTAGACAATTCTATTGATGAGTTTGTAATGGGATCTGGCCGTACTATTGATATTACGGTATCAGACTCAAAGGTAAACGTTCGGGATTTTGGTCGTGGCATCCCCCTTGGGAAAGTGATCGATTGTGTTTCAAAGATCAACACCGGAGGTAAGTACGACAGCAATGCCTTCCAGAAATCTGTGGGTTTAAACGGGGTGGGTACAAAGGCAGTTAATGCTTTGTCAACCAATTTTGTGGTACAGTCTTATCGCGATGGCAAAACCAAGAAAGTGGAGTTTTCAAAAGGGGAGATTGTGCAGGAGCACGATGTAATAGATACTACCCAGCGTAACGGTACCGCCATTACCTTTTATCCTGATGAGAGCATTTTTAGAAATTACCACTACATCTCTGATTTTGTAGAGAGTATGATATGGAATTATGTGTTCCTGAATACCGGACTTACCGTAAATTTCAACAACCAAAAATATTTCTCTGAAAGAGGTTTATACGATTTGCTTTCAAAGTTTAACAAGCCGGAAGAACTTCGCTATCCGATAATCCATTTAATTGGCAATGATATCGAAGTGGCGATGACACATGGGCAGCAATACGGAGAAGATTACCATTCTTTTGTTAATGGTCAGCATACCACACAAGGTGGTACACATCAGGCTGCTTTCCGCGAAGCGGTAGTAAAAACAATTCGTGAGTTTTATAAAAAAGAATTTGATGCCTCAGATGTTCGTGCCTCTATTATTGCGGCAGTTTCTGTAAGAGTTCAGGAACCAGTTTTTGAATCGCAGACCAAGACCAAGCTGGGTTCGCAAAATATGGGACCTGAAGGGCCTTCTGTGAGAACGTTCATCAACGACTTTATCAAAAAAGAATTGGATGATTACCTGCACAAGCATGCTGATGTTGCAGATGCGCTGCTGAAGCGCATTATGCAATCTGAACGTGAGCGTAAGGATATTGCAGGGATTAAAAAGCTGGCCAACGATAGGGCTAAAAAAGCGTCTTTGCACAATAAGAAACTGAGGGACTGCAAGGTTCATTTCAATACTACCCATGATAAGCGCTATGAAACAACGCTGTTTATAACTGAGGGTGACTCTGCATCTGGATCAATCACTAAATCGAGAGACGTAGATTGCCAGGCAGTATTTAGTTTGAAAGGAAAGCCTTTGAATTGCTATGAGCTTACTAAAAAGGTGGTTTATGAGAATGAAGAGTTCAACCTTTTGCAGCATGCACTGAACATAGAAGATGGACTGGAAGGATTACATTATAACAATATTGTAATTGCTACCGATGCAGATGTGGATGGGATGCACATCAGGCTGTTGATGATGACTTTCTTTTTGCAGTTTTTCCCTGATCTGGTACGTGCCGGTCATGTTTACATATTGCAAACACCGTTGTTTAGGGTACGCAATAAGAAAGAAACAATTTATTGCTATAGCGATGATGAGCGGAAAAAGGCCATTGAAAAGCTAGGAAACAAGCCTGAAATTACACGATTTAAAGGTTTGGGTGAAATTTCACCAGATGAATTCGGCTTGTTTATCGGTAAAGACATTAGGCTAGACCCTGTGATCTTAAAAGATCAGACGATCAAGAACTTGCTAGAGTATTACATGGGTAAAAATACCCCAGACAGGCAGCAGCACATCATCCGTAACCTTAGGGTAGAAAAAGACACCGTTGAGGAATTAATCTCTGCCACTGAAGATGCCGGCACCGCTGCCGTGATGCACGACATCGTGGATGAAGACCTCGCCGAATCGGCTTAAATACCGTCTTTAGGCTTAGTTTCTTCCGGATGTTGAGGGGGTAATACGTCGACCTTTTTCTCTACAACGATTACCTGCGTATGCACCGCATATTTACTTGGTGAGATTCCTTTATCGTACTTTTCAGCATAGGCCTGGGTAAACTCTGCACCAAAATACAGAATGATTGAGGTGTAATATATCCAGACCAATATCACGATAATAGAACTTGCCGCGCCGAATGCCGAACCCGGATCTCCCTTTTCAATATAGATGCCGATTACATATTTACCGAGACTAAACATCACCGCTGTAAATAGGGCCCCAACAATTGCCGGCTTCCATTTTAAATCCACATCTGGTAATACTTTAAAAATGATGGTGAAAATTGCAGTTACCACGGTAAGTGTAAGCGCATTGGTTACAATAAGCATCAACAGTTCAGACACCCGCTCTACACCAATTTTAGTAGAATAGGAGGCGAGTTTATCGCCAATGCCTACCACAATGCTATTTAATACCAGCGAAACAAGGAGTAAAAAGCCCAGGGATGCTATCAGTGAGAAAGACAGTAGTCTATTGGTGATGAGTTTTTTCCAACCCCTTTTAGGAACTGCTTTTACTTTCCATATCAAGTTGATGCTATCCTGAATTTCGATGAAAATTGCGGTAGCACCAATGATCAAGGTTCCAATGCCGATGATTAGTCCGAACGTTCCTTTATCTTTTAAATTAGACTGATCTACAAAACCTTTCAGCTGTGCTGCTGCATCTGATCCTACCATCTGACTTATCTCTGAAAACAGTTCGGAGCCTGGATTCATTTTATCGCCCAAAAAAAGCGTTGCTGCCGAGATTACAATTACGATGAGCGGGGTTAGGGAGAAGATAGTATAGTAGGCCAGTGCTGCACTTAACTTCATTACCCTGTCTTCCATAAACCCTTTACCGGCCGCAATAAACAGGCGGTAGGTGGCTATAAAAAAGCATTTTATATTATTAATAAACTTCATAATTTTTAGAAAGGATAACCGATACCTATATTGTAAATAATGTTTTCACGTCTCCATGATTTGCTGCCAAAATTAACCTGGTCAAGCACCCAGCGCTGTCCTTCCGGCAAGTATGGCTTTCTTATAGGAAATGCAACATCAAGCCTGATCACGAAGATGGTTGCATCAACCCTTAAACCTGCACCTGTTCCTACGGCAAGTTCGTTTAACACGTTGGACAGTTTGAATTGAGATCCCGGCCGGCCTTCAATAGCCGGACTGGTTGATGTAGCCGGTACACCTAAGTCTTCTTTGCGTAGCCATACGTTACCCGCATCAGCAAATAATGCGCCGTACAATACACTTACTATTTTAAATCGTAGCTCTGTATTCAGCATGAGTTTAATGTCGCCCCCCTGATCTGCAAACGCTATGGTATCCGGTACTTTATAAGTTCCGGGGCCTAAAGAGCGGGCTTTAAATGCCCTGATGTCATTACTACCCCCTGCGAAGAATTGTCTGACAAATGGGAGGGATGTGCTACTGCCATAAGCATAACCATAGCCCACATTTAATCGGTTTGCCCAGGTTACCCCCCTGTTGACTTTAAAGTAATCCCTGAAATCGGCTTCAAGGCGCACAAACTGGTTTAGTGGAACATTGAATATAGAACGTTGTCCTTTTTCATCTTTAGGTGTAAACAAGCCCCATACATTTCCCCCGGTTTCAATTGTTCCGTTAAAGTACATATTGTTGCGGCGCGACTGCTCCATTTGGTTGGTATAGGTAAAGCTGTAATTGCTACCAATAATCAATTGCTTTTGGAGTGTATAGCGTAAGCCTGGTATTGAATCGTATAACTGCAATGTATCTACATCCTTTCCAATAATTGGCTGAACATAGTTTATAGAGATGGGATTAAAAATATGCTCTTTGTACTGGTTCTCTTTAAAGCTGTAACCAAATTCACCTTTGAAACTGTTTAGCGTATAAAGGGAGCCTCTGTTTAACAACTGATAAGATACCGACGTAATGGTCTTTGGAATAAAAGCATTTGTAGTACTTGGCTTATAAAACGGCACTATAAATCTTGGGAAGGTTAATTTCGCTTCTCCTGTAAGAGAGTATGAGTTTAAATTTTGTGCAGATTTGCCACTTACCTGGGTTTCGAACCCACCGCTTGCGCTTACTTCCAATATTTCTGCTCCCCTAAAAAGGTTCCTGGTAGTTTGCGTTAGCTTTACCTCAGAACCGACAAAGTTGTTCGATTTACTGGTTCCGGTAACACCGAATGACAAGGAGTTTTTCTTTAGCGGAGTTAAATAGATATTTAAATCCAACTGGTTGTTTTTGAAACTGTCAATAGGTAAAAACTCTGCTTTAACGTTTTGGAAAGCGCCAATGTTAACCATACGGTTGAGCGATTGGTTATGATCTCTCCTGTTGTATAATTCATCTTTTTTAAAGAATACCAGACGGTCGAACACCCGTGGCTTAAAAGTATTGCGGTCATCGTAGATGTTAAAGTCGTTATACTTTAAAGGTGCTAACTTTCTCAAGGTAGTGTCCCTTCTAACTGTATAACTCGGAAAGATGTTGATGTCTTTAATGGTATATGGTTTCAAACCCGCATCCGGTGCAATGTCTTTTACCCTAAGTCTGATGTCTACCAGGTTTTTGCCAATTGTACTGTCCACCTGAAGGATCAGGTAATCCGGACTAAAGTAAAAATAGCCTACTTCTTTCAGGTCGTTGTCAATCCTGATGCGCTCATTCTTGTAAGTATCGAGGTCGTAAAAATTACCCACTTTCAATAGTGTTTCGCCTTTATGCTGATTAATAATATTCGCCAGGTTACCACTGTCCTTCGGAAAGCTGATGCTGTTGATTTTATAACGCTGACCAGTTAGCGCAGTGTAAACGGCACGCCCCTTTTTACCTTTTACTATAGTATCGCCGGTCACTACAGACTGCAGGTAACCCTGACTGATCAGGTAGCTGGTTAGTACATCATTGTTGTATTTTATTTTTACTTCACTAAGCAAAACAGGTGGTTCTCCAAGCTTGGTTCTTAGCCAATGCTTAAAGCCTTTAGGTTTTTTAGGTTCACCAGCCAGATTGTAAAAGAACAGTTTGTACTTAAATCCCAAAATAGACTTGTTAGGCTTAGGCCTAGTTTTTCCTTCAAGTGTACTTTTAACATACTTTTGATCGTCTATCCGTTTAGAAGTATCAGGGTTAATTTTCACATCAGCCCCGGTATAGAGAATTTGTCCCGGTTTTAAACCCCGGGTACTGCTGCAACTTGCGGCTATGGTGCATACCAAAAGGAATAGTAAAAGTTTATTTAGGTTCTTCATTTTTTAATTTCTGTTCTTCTGCTTCCTTGTTTCTGTTTTCCTGCTCGCGCTGTTCGTTCTTTTCTTTTCTGGCTTTTCTTTGTTCCCTGGTTTCCTTTTTCTGGAAAATCTCTTTGAACTTATTGTAGTCGACAACCAATGCAAAGCCTAAACCGGTCTCAATAATCTGACCTTCAACAATACCTTCATTCTGGTTACGCCTGTAGGCCCTTAATCGGTACCTTCCATCAGCAGAGAGTGCATATTCTACGTTCACATTCCCGGCAATATTGGTTGATTTTTGGTTCTGGGTAGGAGGGCCTTCCAAACCAAATGAACTACCTACTGTAACAGTTAGCCTGTCATTTAACAATTTTTTAGATAATCCTACTTCTAAATCTGTTTTCTGCTCTAGTGATCCTGTTGAGTAATCCTCAGATGTGTTAACCCCAAAGTTTAATTCAACACCTTGTATAAGATCGGAGGCCAGGTTGTTTAGTTGTTCTGTAAGCAATTTACTAACACTTGATCTTGCCAGGGTAGACACCCCGCCACCGCCACCGGCTAAACTTTGGAAAGGATTTTCTGCGATAAATCTGTTTAGTGCAAGTAATGCGAATACTTGTTTGTTCAATTCATTCTCGTCCTGGTTTACACGTTGCAACTTGCTGTAAACCTCACCGCCCAAAGCGCCTCTTTCATTTTCTGGCAGGTCCAGCCTGAATGATATGGTTGGTTTCAACAGTTCGTCTTTCATCATCAAATAAACCTGGAATGGCAACTTGGTTTTTGCTGGTATGTTAGTTGGATCACCCAACAAGTCGATAGGTGCGGCATTAACTTCATATAAAGCAGTTAAGTTGACATTGGCCGACATAGGGTCGCCCGTCCACACAATCGTACTACCTTTAACTAATTTGAATGCTTTTTTGCCAAGCGGACCTACAGATAAATTATAGGAACCATCTGTAATTTCATAGCGACCGGTTAAACTTGTTTTGCCGCTTGGATCCATAGTTGCAATTAGATTAGCTTCTCCCCTTACTTTAAGCGCATCGCCATTGGACGGGTCCACTACTACGTTAAGTTCTGCCTCCGGATCTATTGAAACATTTGCACTAAGCGTGATTCCCTTTATGTCTGCCTTGCTAATACTATCGCCATTAAGTGCTTTTTGACCGTTGAACGGAGCTGCATCGGCATCTATAAACTGTACAATTCCTTCCTGATCGATTACTGTTGGGTCACTTACAGGGAGTGCGAAGAAGAATTTTGTTCCTTTCTCCACCTTGATGGTCATGTCCACATTTGGCTGATTTAAATCTCCCCTAACTTTGATGTTACTGGTTAAATAGACCGTTCCGTAAATCATATCATTGTCGGCCGCGGTAGAATTCAATGCCCTAAAATTATTCGTGGCAATGTCCATGTTAAACCTAAAGTTGCTGTAGTCCGAAGTCAGCACTCCACCGTTTACTGTTAATTTTTGGCCTAAAGAATCAAGCACGGTGAAGTTATTGAAATCAACACCCTGACTGTTAAAACTAATCGTCTCATTAGGCATTCTGAAATAAGAATTTACGTAGGTAGCCCTAAATGCGGCCTGGTTAAATTTAATATCGCCAAGTACCTTTGGTGCAGCAATAGCACCTTTAACACTTAGCTGCCCTGTAATTGTGCCAGATCCGTCTTTAATTTGACCCATCGACAAGCTCTCCAGTGATTTTAAATCTATCTTATCAATATTTAAATTTAAGTCTAATGCATTCTCCGTATTGGTATAATAAAACCCATTCAGCCTGATTTCATGCACGCCAGTTAACGCAATATTGATTTCAAAAGCGTTGGCAGTATTGTTATTTACTGCAATACGAAGTGTGCCCAGCTGATCTTTTTGATAGCGAAGTTGATCCACAGTTAAATTGGCCTCAAACTTTGGATTACTTACCAGGTCTTTTACATCCACTGTACCATTGATAGAACCTCCGGCAAGTGCGGTGTCTTGTTTTGCGAATTTTGTCAGCGTTTCAATCCTGAAGTCTTTAAACTCAACTTTTAAGGGTGAGTTTGGCGTATTGTCGGTACTATTTATGCGCAGCATCTGGCTACCCTGACTCAAGTTAAAGTTATGCGCTAAAATGCCCGATTGGCCAAATTGCAAATAATTATCTGGCGCCACAGCCCACTTTTGATAATCTAAAAGCAGTTTGTTGGGGTCAAAGCTAAACTGATAATCTTTATTGATAGATTTAAAAGTACCTCCCAATACATATTTGTCTTTGAGCTTGCTGTCACGCAAGAAAATATTTAGGCCCAGCAGATTGTTGGCTGCACTACCACTAATCTCAGAGTTATACAAAGCAATTGAAGGGCTTTGAACACCTTTGATGGTCAGCTTATAGTTTAAACGCTGGTTGCTATTATCAATGTTTAAACTTGTCGTGTCTACTTTATAGTCGCCATAAACCACTTGAGGGAAATAGGCTTTCATAAGCAAACTATCCTTTTGTGTATCTATTAATCCGCTCATACGGGAAGGAGCAAAAGTGGTCAGTTCCGGTACCAGGTTACTTAGGAATTTCGGGTTGTAAAAATTCATACTAAACCTGAAACGTTGTGCGGGGATAGATTTTACTTCACCGAACTGATAGTACTTATTGATTTGGTTGATTACCGCTTCACCTAAGTTGGTAAGCTGATATTTACCATCAACTCTCGCACTTAGCACTTCAGATTTTAAGGTTAGCAAATTATGATCAGCCGATGCCTCAGCGTGAACATCAATCGTGTCCATGTTAAACTTCTGACCTTGCTTTACCAGCTGTAAGCCACGGATACTCACATCACCATTCAAATAATCCGGGTCGGCCGTTTTAATATCGGCATTTACCAGACCAGCCAATTGAAACTCAGTTGTGCTGAAGTTTAATTTTTGCAGATCTACACGTTTCAAATTTAGGTCTGCTTTTACTGCCGGATATTTACCCGCCATATTTACTGCTGCTATTAATGCGAAGTTCGCATTAGTATCAGCCATACTGCTCTTCAAGTTCAGTTTTTGATCCGTATAGGTGCCGCTCAGCAAAAGATCCCTAAATGTATATTTGTTGTAATAAGCACTTACTACCTGCGCATTTACTTTTGCTGAAGCTTTTTTCATGTCCAGCCCGGTACCACTAACCGTCGCCTTAGCAGTTATCCTACCTAATTTAGGCTGCATTTTGATGAGCCTGCCCACATTAAAATTAGTTAGGTTAATATTGGCGGCATAGCTTTCGCGACCTTTAGGTCCTTTTAAATTGGCTACTAATTTGGCCGATCCCATATCAGTATTAATATTAAAACCAGTATTGAAATTTGTCATGGAACCTTTAAACCTGCCATTAGCGGCAATAACATTAGGAAGCTCAATAGATGCCGGCAATGATTTTTTAGGGATTACAATTAATAAATCCCGCTTTGTTAAAGAGAACCTTTTGATATTTAAATCCAAATAGGTTTTGTTGATGTCAGGTAAGCCCTTTGCTGTTCCGCTCAAATCTATATAGGTACTCTTCAGACCTGTTATTTGAAGTTTAGGGATGGAAAGGTTGTTCATATAACCGTTCACATTCGCATTCACTTTTATCTTTTCGTTTTTGTAATTCGCAGGAACTGCATCACTGAAATAAGACGCATCTTTAAGGCCGATTGTGGTATTGCTAACATTCATGGTAATTTTAACCCGCTCAGGATGCTTGGTTAAATCTTCCAGTGATGTGTATTCCAGTTTGGTGTTGTTCTCAATAGTAGTGTTTGGTGTTCTGGCCTGGAAATTCTCTACCAGGATCTGTTTATCGGAGTAAACCACATTGCCTTGAAGTTTAGTTAACTGAAAGCCGCTTTTCTCTTTAAATCCGCCCGACTTAACGTTGACCTTCATGCCGGTTTCGCTATAACCAAGTGCTTCAGCAATTAACCCGAGGTTGGTGATCTTTAAATGGTTAAAGTCCATGCCTTTTGTAGGTTTCGCATTCGTTTTGTCAAACTGTATGTTGTTATCGGCGAGGTTTAGCTTATTAACTGTCAATGAGATCGGAGCGCTTTTAACGGTAGTGTCTTTTTTTGGAGCTCCGGGTAAAGGTTTTACTACACCCAAAGCAAACAACACGTTCGATTTATTGAGCGTGGTTTCATCCAAAACATATTTTCCGTTTTTTACATCGGCAATTAAACCACTTAAAGAAAACTCATTCAGGTTTACATTTGCTTTTGTGCCTGGCATATTGAAATTTACCAGTGTGTTGTTAATTTTTCCGCTTGCAACCTTATAATTACTGTTCGTGAGGTCTATAAACAGCCTGCTCAGTTCCAGCGTGTTCAAATTTACATCGGCATTCATTCCTGAGGTTTGATCGTCGAAATTGATTTTAACGGCGTTAAAAGCAAAGTCTTCAATTTCTACTAAAGGCAACTTGCCAGATGCGGCCTTCGCTGTATCGATGCTATTTTCCAAATGCGCAGCCAATTGTGTTAAAGATTTCTGCTGCAAGTACTTTACGCTGGTATTTTTTAACGAAAGGGTCTTGATCACATAATGCTGATTGGCCAAATCAAAGTCTTTCAGTTTTGCTTTAAATTCTCCAAGGTTTAGTCGGAGGTCGTTTCCTGCAACATCATCCCGATACACGATGCCTATATCTTCAAAGTTTACTTTATCAATAGAGAATTTGAGTGTAGAAGTGGTGTCTTTGTCAACTTGTTCTTCGGGTTTTTTCTGTTCAGACATAAAAGCGTCTACCAAAAAGGAGAAGTTAAAGGCAGTATCAGGGTTAATCCTGGTCACGTTTGCCCTTATTTTTTCTAGTGAGATGTTGTTGATTTCGACCTTGTTACTCAATAGTTTCATCAAACTGATGTCTACCGCAAGCCTTTGTGCATACAGCAGCGTATCGCCTTTTTTGTCTTCGATGTAAAATTTATTGAGTACTACATCCTTGGGAAGCGCTATTTTTATGCTTTCCAACCGTACCTCAGTATGCGTTTTTTTCTTTAAATAGTTAATTGCTTTATCCTTTACGAAATTTTGAACAGCGGGGATATTTAAAGAAATTGCCAGCAGCACAACCAAAATGATTATGCTTGCTATGATCCAAAGTAGAACTTTTAAGCTTTTTCGTATATATTTATTCAATCTGAGAAGTTTTTGAGGATTATAAATTTGCACAATGCCAAAATCATGCCACCAGATATATAACAATCATTTTTTACGTATGTTTAATTATGGATCAAAAAACTTTCACAGTTTCTTATCAAAAGTTTAACAGCATTTCTGAACTCGGTCAGGAGGATCAATTGTTGTGTATGAAAGCAGAGGAAGCCCTTGCATCATCCTATTCACCGTATTCGAAATTTAGTGTAGGCACTGCCATCAAATTGATTGATGGTTCTGTTGTGTTGGGAAGCAATCAGGAGAATGTAGCATACCCATCCGGATTGTGTGCTGAGCGGGTAGGCTTATTTGCTGTTGGCGCTCTATATCCAAAAGGTGTCGTGGAAAAGATGGTCATCACAGCTCGAAGCGCCGTTTTTCAAATTGATAGACCCGTGACTTCCTGTGGAGCCTGTTTGCAGGTAATGGCTGAGTTTGAGCAAAAGCAGCATCAGGAAATTGAAGTATTATTTTACTGTATAGGAGGGGATATAATTAAAACAAAAGGGATTAAAAACCTGCTTCCTTTTGCATTTGTAGAAGAACGGCTCGGCAATTAATCATCAACAGTTAACTGTTAAAAACTTCTGTTCCTAAATCTCTTCTCAACCCTTATATTTACAGCATCCAATCCTTTTTTGATGAGTGACGAAATACAAAACGACGTAAACGAAGAAAGTACGCATACAGTAATACCTATTAACGGCCTTTACGAAAACTGGTTCCTCGATTATGCTTCCTATGTAATTCTTGATCGCGCAGTTCCCCACATCAATGATGGTTTAAAACCGGTTCAGCGCCGCATCATGCATTCTTTGAAGGAGATGGATGACGGGCGTTTTAACAAGGCAGCAAACGTTATCGGTAACACCATGAAATACCATCCCCATGGGGATGCGTCCATTGGAGACGCTATGGTGCAGATTGGACAAAAAGATTTATTAATCGATTGCCAGGGTAACTGGGGCGATCCGGTAACAGGTGATAGTGCTGCGGCACCCAGATATATTGAAGCACGGCTTTCTAAATTTGCTAATGACGTAGTATTCAATGCAGATACAACGGTATGGCAATTAAGCTACGATGGCAGAAATAATGAGCCTATAACCTTACCTGTGAAGTTTCCGTTATTGCTTGCACAGGGAGCAGAAGGTATTGCTGTTGGTTTGGCTACCAAGGTAATGCCGCATAATTTTATTGAGTTGCTTGATGCTTCTATTGAAGCATTGAAGGGAGTTCGGCCGAATATATTGCCTGATTTCTTCACCGGTGGGATGGCAGATTTTTCTGCATACAATGAAGGAATGCGTGGAGGCAGGATAAGGGTAAGGGCAAAAATCACCGAAAAGGATAAAAGGACACTTGTAATTACCGAAGTGCCTTACAGTACCACAACTGGTTCTGTGATTGATAGCGTGTTGTCTGCCAACGATAAAGGCAAGATCAAGATTAAAAAGATTGAAGACAATACCGCACAGCATGTAGAGATAGTTATTCATCTGGCGCCGGGTATATCTCCCGATGTTACGATAGATGCCTTGTATGCCTTTACATCATGCGAAGTTTCCTTGTCGCCGAATACATGTGTCATTCAACACGATAAGCCTAATTTTTTAAGTGTTAACGATATCCTCATCCAAAATACGCAGCACACCAAAGCGTTACTGAAACAGGAGCTCGAAATCAAACTTCATGAATTACAGGAAAAAATATTTTTCAGCTCGTTGCTAAAAATCTTTATCCAGGAAGGGATGTATAAACACCCGGATTATGAGAATTCTACAAACTTTGAACGGGTTGTTGAGGTTTTAAATGGATTATTTGAGCCTTTCAAAGCACAGCTTTACAGGGAAATTCAGCCCGAAGACTTAAAGAAGCTGATCGACAAACCGATGAGCAGCATCACACGTTTCGATGTTAAAAAAGCGGATGATCAGATGAAGGCGCTGGCAGATGAGATTAAGGTGGTTAAAAATCACTTAAGGCACCTTACAGATTACGCGATTGCCTGGTTTCAAAAGTTAAAGGATAAGTACGGTAAGGGGAGAGAACGTAAAACAGAAATTCGCCTGTTTGATAGGGTAGAAGCATCTAAAGTTGCACTTGCCAATGTGAAGCTGTATATGAACCGGGAAGATGGCTTTATAGGCACAGGTTTACGTAAGGATGAGTTCGTGGCCGACTGCTCTGATATTGATGAGATTATTGTTTTCAGAGAGGATGGTAAATGTATCATTACCAAGGTGGCCGACAAAACCTTCGTAGGCAAGAGCATTCTGCATGCACAAGTATTTAAGAAAAACGATGAGCGTACAGTTTACAATCTGGTTTACAAAGACGGGGGCTCTGGTATATCTTATGTAAAGCGTTTTGCAGTTGTGGGTGTTACACGTGATAAAGAATACGACCTCACCAAAGGCACAAAAGGATCTAAAGTGCTTTACTTTACGGCCAATCCAAACGGTGAGGCCGAAATAGTAACCGTACAATTAAAGCCACACACCAAGCTGAAGAAATTGCAGTTTGATCTGGACTATGCAGAGATTGTAATTAAAGGCAGGGGTTCACAGGGAAACATTGTTTCCAAGTATCCGGTTAAAAAAATCCTTTTCAAAAGTAAGGGTGTTTCAACCTTATCGGGCCTCAAAATTTGGTACGATTCCTTATTGAGGAGACTGAATGTAGATGGAAGGGGTAAATATTTAGGGGAATTTGATGGTGACGACAAGATATTGCAGGTTCACAAAGATGGCTGGTACGAGCTAAGTACTTTTGAATTGAGTAATCATTTTGATGCAGATCTAATTTTGATCCAGAAGTTTGACGCTGAAAAGCCGTTTGCGCTTATTCATTATGAAGGAAAGGCGAAGAATTACTTCGTTAAACGCTTTTTGTTTGAACCCATTGCGGTTGGCCGTAAAGGTGGAATGATCAGCGAAGAAGCGGGCTCTAAATTCATGCACTTAACCAGTAATCCGGCTGCCATATTAACCATTGATGTGTTAAAGGGAAAGACGCATATTCCAGAGACACTGGAAATTGTACTTGCGGATTTTATTGACATTAAAGGCATCAAAGCAAATGGTAACCGCATATCCCAACATGAGGTAAAGCAGATCACGCTTTCCAACAATGAAGAAATAGACCCTGAAATTGTGCAAAAGGTTACGCCTGTTGTTTCGATAACTGAAGCAGAAGCAGAAGTTTCGGAAGTTGAAAATCAGGATGATAAAGTTGAAGAGGAGGATTTGGAACCTGAACCTATCGTTGAAGATTCAGTAGAACCCATAGAAAAGCCCGCAGTAAAACCTGTCAAATTTGAAATCACTAATCCTGATGACATTGATATTGACGATAAGGGCCAGACCAAGCTATTTTAAATTCTAGTATGCTAAATAAAGGAATTGCCATTTGTTTACTCTTGTTTTTCATTGCTGTTAAATGCACTGTGCTTTTTAGCCGGGTTGCGGACCAGTCGGTAATCGCCTGGAGCGATCAAAGCGAGGAACAAGGCGATCAGCAGGAAGAAACTAAAGAACCTAAGCAGTCGGAAAAGGAGTTCGACGAGTTTTTTCAATCAGCACATCACTTTTCTTTTTACATACCATCACTGAAGCTCCATCCTGGAACTTCAAAAAGCCCGATTACCGAATATTTACCATCTCCGGACCTGCCGCCGGAAGTGGTGTTGTAAACCAATTACAACCAATATTTATTAATTCGAGCAAATAATATGAAACATACTTTAATATTTAAGGGTGCTGTAGCGGCAGCCCTTATCAGCCTATCTGCGCTTTCCGCAAATGCACAACAACTAGAAGAGCAAACATTGAAAACCAATGTTGCCGAAATCTCTAACTCAATGAGCTATTTAAAGAGCCTTAAACCGATTACTTACCAATTTGATGTTAAAAAGTTTAAGCACCTTAAATTGCCTCAATATACCCAATATGGTTTCTTGACGGCTCAAACCAAAACAGCCTTTCCTGATTTGGTGGTTGAAGCTGTAAAGCCCTACAACTCTGGTAAAAATAGTACGAGTGTGGCAAGATACGATGAAGTTCAAAAGGATAACCTCATTCCCATACTGGTTGCTGCCGTTAAAGAGCAACAAGAACAAATTGACCGACTAAAAGCAGAGCTAAAGCAGTTAAAGGCTAAAGCCAAGTAACTGGACAATGGGTTTAACCCCTTCGGCTCCACAAAAAAAGGGTGATCATTATTTAGATGATCACCCTTTTTTTAGTTAATTCTGTTTCTTCGATTGCTGCATTGGGTTTGTCCCGCTTGAAGCTCCTCTTGGCACGGTTTGCTGTTTAAAGAGGTCAAACCTTGATGGTTTTAATTGGCGCGGCCAGCCATTGTTATTCTCATCAATGTCGGCTGTTTCTCTATAAGGATCCAATTGAACCGACACCACTTCTTTGTCTTTTGCAAAAACTTTTGTTGCCCTTTGCTCATTCATTCGCCAGATGTAGGCAGGTATGCGGTCAATTTCTTTAGTGCCATCTTTAAAAGTCCATTCCAATATGATCGGCATAACAAGGCCACCAATATTACTAAAGCTCAGTTCATAAAAATTCTTCTTGCTTTCGTATAACGCTTTTTCCTTTTCAGAAAGGGTATTGTAATAGGTTTGGAAATCCTGATCGGCTGTTTGGCCTACCTCAAACCTGTTGAATTTGTTGTAAAAATCCAGCAGGCTAGTATCTTGCTCCACAGCAAATTTTATTCCTGCTACTTTGTTGCGTTCTCTGCCTATGTATTTGTTGTCTCGTTCATACACCGCTTTTTTATCCAGGTTTTCTACTGCTTGTTTCATGCTGTTCATGCGATAATAACGCACGCTATCTAAGGAAATATCTACAGCATCGGTGCTGTAAAACCAGCCTCTCCAGAACCAATCAAGGTCAACTGCCGAAGCATCTTCCATAGTCCTGAATAAATCTGCAGGAGTAGGATGTTTAAATGCCCAGCGTTTCGCATATTCTTTGAACGCGTAGTCGAACAACTCTCTGCCCATAACAGTTTCCCTTAAAATATTTAAAGCAGTCGCAGGCTTCGCATAGGCATTCGGACCAAAGTTTACAATTTGCTCAGAGTTCGTCATAATGGGCTCCAGCTGATTTTTCGGCATTTTCATGTAGTCAATGATCTTATGTGCCGGACCTCTACCTGAAGGGTAATTGTTGTCCCATTCCTGTTCTGCTAAAAATTGGCAAAAAGTATTTAAGCCTTCATCCATCCAGGTCCATTGTCTTTCATCAGAGTTTACAATCATCGGGAAGAAGTTGTGGCCAACCTCATGGATGATTACTCCGATCATACCTAATTTTATTGCTTCTGTATAGGTGCCATCTTTTTCTGCGCGGCCATAATTGAAGCATATCATCGGGTACTCCATTCCGTTAGAAGCTTCCACTGAAATGGCTACCGGATATGGATATGGAATGGTATGCTTTGAATATACTTTTAAAGTGTGGGCCACTACTTTTGTGGAGTACTTGTTGTACAGAGGATAGGCCTCCGGACCGTAGTACGACATGGCCATAGTTTTTTTGCCATCTATGTAGGTCGCCATTGCATCCCAAACAATTCTTCTTGAAGATACCCATGCAAAATCGCGCACGTTTTCTGCAGCGTAAGTCCAGGTTTTTTTAGCAGTTGAATGCCTGGTCATTGCCGATTTCACCTCATTAAGATTTACGATCTCTATAGGCGTTTTAGCCGACTGCGCGTCATTCCATCTCTTTAAGCTGGAAGCACTAAGTACTTGTGAATAATTCTGACATTCCCCTGTGGCACCAACTACATGGTCGGCAGGAACGGTCATGTTTACTTTATAGTTTCCAAAGGCAAGCGCAAATTCGCCGCGACCTTCAAACTGTTTGTTCTGCCATCCCTGAAAGTCCGAATAAACCGCCATGCGAGGAAACCACTGGGTCATTGTAAACAGATAGTTGTCATCTGCCGCAAAATACTCGTAACCCCCACGCCCTCCAACAGTTGTGCGGTCGGATATTTTATAAGTCCACGAAATCTTCAACACGTATTTTTGACCTGGTTTAAGCACGTAGGGTAAATCGATACGCATCATGGTATTGTTGATTACGTAAGGGATAGATTTGCCGGCATCATCTGTAAGTTTAACAATCTTAACGCCCAGATCATTTTCTGCCCGTACGATACTTGAGAGTGTGGCATAAGTCATCTTATCGCTCATTTTGCTTTGTTCAGTGAGCTTATTGTCGCTGGTGGCTTTATGTTGATTTTCATCAAGCTGCACCCACAGATAACTCAATGGGTCCGGAGAGTTATTCGAGTAAGTAATGGTTTCAGAACCTGTGAGCATTAGTTTTTTCTCATCAAGCTCCGCATTGATCAGGTAGTCTGCACGTTGCTGCCAGTACGCAGATCCCGGGGCACCAGAAGCTGTCCTGTATGAATTTGGAGTAGATAGGGTAGTGCCCAATTGCTCAAATTTATTACCGTGATTGGAGCCTGGGTTGTTTAGTTGTTGTGCAAAAACGCCATAGCATGAGAAAAGCGTTGCTGTTAAAAGTATAAGTTTTTTCATAAGTCCTATAAAATCGCAGAAAGCCGCTCTGCGGCCATAATAAATGAGATACCAAAGATAGCCGAAGAAAGGAAGAAAGTCCAGTCCCATAGCTTAATTTTTACAATTGATATCAGAAATGCAGATAAAAGTAATGTGCCGAGAACTATTATCACCTGTCCCACCTCTAAACCCAGGTTAAATGCCAATAATTCGACAGCGATGTTTGTGCTTTTTCCCAAAAGACTCTTTAAATAATTAGAAAATCCCATGCCATGAATCAAACCGAAACTTAAAGCAAGAAAATATGCGGGTTTTATGTTTTTTGATGCCCCTCTTTTGCGAATAATGTTACCGGATGCAGTAATTAGGATGGTAAGTGGAATTAAAAATTCTATCAGGGATGTGTTTAGATGCAGTATATTGAAAATGCTTAATGCCAGCGTTATGCTGTGTCCGATCGTAAATGCGGTGACCAGAATTAGAATTTTTTTCCAGTCTTTGAGTGCATATACACCACATAGGGCCATTACAAAAAGGATATGGTCATAACCATTCCAATCGAGAATGTGCTGCCAACCCAGGCTGAAATAAAGTGAAAAATCCTGCATTGCGCTTTAATTTGTAATTTTGCTCAAAGATTGCAAGCAATTGCCATAATAACAACCCTAAACGATTATGTTACAACACCTGCTATTGATTTGGTTAGGACTCTTTCATCCATTTTATGTGAGTGTAACCGAGATTGAGCAGAATCAGAAAACTAAAGTGGTGCAGGTAAGCGCCAGGATTTTTTATGATGATCTGGAAAAAGCCATTGGCAAGCGCTATAAGACCAACATAAATATTTTAAAGCCTGCCAACCGGAAACAGGTTGACGACCTGATTAGTGCCTATGTAAAGGAACATTTAAAAATTAAGGTTAATGGTACCGATGTTAACCTGAAATATGTGGGCTATGAAATAGAAGAAGAGGCTGCCTGGTGTTATTTTGAAACCCCTGCATTGCCTGCCGTATCCCGTTTTAACATCGTAAACAATATTTTGTACGAACAACATGAATCTCAAATTAACATGATCCATGCGATTGTAAACGGAAAACGGCAGAGCACAAAGTTGGATAACCCCGCTAACGCTGCCGCTTTTAATTTTTAGTGTTGGTAGTAGCACCTCCCGTTGTTACCAGACACCTCAGGTATTAAACCACTTCGGGTGTTAAGGCAGTTCAGGTCCTTGCGAGGCACTTCAGGTATTAGGCCATTAAGGTCATTGCGAGGCATTTCAGGTCATTGCGAGGCACGAAGCAATCCGTATGAAAGATTGCTTCGTGCCTCGCAATGACTGCATGTCGCAATGACTGCATGTTGCGACGACTTAATGTCATCACGACTTCAGGTCGCAACGACTTCATGTCGCAATGACGATTACTGGTATTGAATATAGATTGGGGCCGGTTTAAGCTTAAGCAACTCTTCAGGAGTCATTAAGCGATTCGGCGCTTTCTTCAAATCATTTTTGTAGAACAATTTAAATCCGGTGAATTGTACAGGCTCAGAGAAGATAAAGTGACGGTAAGTGCCGATTTTCAAGTCAGGCTCACCCCATCCATCCATGTGCATAACAATTTGTACTTCCGGGCGAAGTTTAATGCTTTTATAATTGGTTACCATTTTCTTTGTGAAACGGTGTACAACAAAAACCTTTGGAGGCAAATTGTATTTTTTAACTAGGTTGGTCAGGTAATCTGAGCAATAATTAATGTCTGCCGCATCATATGTTCCGATCTTCTTTCCAGGAAGGCTGCCGTCTTTCATAGAGAATTCAGGATCTATGCCCAAGTGCACATTAGGCATTTGAAGGTATTTTTCGATATGAGGCAGTTCAGATTTAATGTTACTTAACGCTACCTGCAAATCCAAGAATACGATGGCATTCTGCATTTTAGCAATCTTCATCACAGAATCTATCTGCTTGTTCCCCATTCGGTTAATGTATTTGCCATCTTTGCCGGCAGTACCACTCGCTACTGCTGCAATGTAGTGTATTCCAGCTTGCACAGGAGTAGAAGGATCTGCTTTTTCCCAGTGTTTAATTTCTTTATTTAAGCGGCTCCACATTTCCTTAGGAGCATATTCGCCAAGCGCACCCATTTTTTTCGAATGCAGGTTTCCATAATAAACTACGATACGTTTAAAAGGAAGTATTGCTCCTGCTAAAGGGTATGGCTGACTTTTTACAGGCCACCTTCCGGTAGTATCACCATTAGCCAGTTTCTTAATTTTTGCGTTGTATTTTGCAGTATCAACAGGCTCCCTTACGGTGCCTACTTCAGCTTCAGCAACAGTTGAATCTCCGGCTTTGCCCGTCGAATCTTTTACGCCACCTTTTTTTGTTTCTGAAGTACAACTCGTGGATACACCTATCGAGATCAGTCCGACCATAAGCATCCCTGCTAACTGAGGTAATTTCATTTTATCTGTTTTTTTAAGGTTAGATGAGTCTCCAAATAGCTTGAAGCCAATCATTAATATTTGCAAGTATAACACTCCTGTAAGTAATATAAAAGCGAGCTGAATGATATATGAAAATTAATTTATTAAACTATATTTATGTAGCTTATTATTAGCGCCATCTATGAAATCTATCCAAATTATTTATGCCCCCTTACTTATCCTGGTTCTGATAAACTTTACCAGCCTTGAAGTAGGGGCACAGTGGAAACCGTTGTTCAATGAGAAGGACCTTGCCGGCTGGGACACATATCTCGCACCTGACTACGACGATAATGGAAAGCCTATTACAGGAATCCCAGTTGGATTGAACAACGATCCATTAAAAGTTTTTACTGTAATAAAACAGGATGGGGAAAATATAATACGAATTTCAGGTCAGAGCTGGGGCGCCATTTCTACCAATAAGGAATATGAAAATTATCATTTGCAGGTGCAATTTAAATGGGGTACGCTGCAATGGGGCCAGCGGAAGAATGGAAGTAAAGATAGCGGGCTGCTTTATCATTCAGTTGGCGCCTTTGGTGCGGATTACGGATCATGGATGCGTTCCCAGGAGTTCCAAATCGACGAGGGAAACTGCGGTGACTATTGGGGGGTAGCAGGGGGCGCAGCAGACATTCCTGCAATTAAGGCATCCGAAAAGCTGTACGTGTATGATCCAAGAGGTTCAATGGTAACTTTCAGAGAAGACAGTAAAATTGGGAGGTTCTGTAAAAAAGAAGCAGATGCCGAGCTACCAAAAGGTCAGTGGAACACGCTTGACCTTTATTGTTTCGGTGATACTAGCGTGCACATAGTAAACGGAAAGGTAATGATGGTGCTATATCACAACAAACAAATAGATAAAGGAAAAGCATCCCGGCTGGCGAAGGGTAAAATTCAGATTCAATCGGAGGGTGCTGAAGTTTTTTACAAAGGCATCAAACTCCGTTCGATAAATAAACTGCCAAAAGAATTATTGAATTAATTAGATTTCGCCCAGTTTTAGTCGAAGTACGATATTTATATTATGGATAACATACAAGCCTGGCAATTAGCACAGAAAGATATATTAGAAAAAAAATCTATAAAATTGACTGATGGAGTTAAAAAATCCAACGGATATGATTTCATCCTAAGCGCTATAGAGAAAATTCCTCTCCGCCCTCAAACTGATAATCAGCTACAGAATTTCAGAACGCAAACGGAGACTCTTATAGCGGCTTTCCCAACTAACCCCGAAACTTTCAAAAGTGAACAAGCATTTTATAAGAAGGCATTTAGCACTTACAAAAACTACATCTTAAAAGAGTACAAGTTGGTGATGAAAGGTTTTTACATAGCAATATGGCTATCTTTGGGAATATCTATAGGAGTAGCTTTTGGAGTGTCTATGGGGAATATAGCACTCGGAATACCAATCGGGATAGGTATAGGAATGGCAATTGGTGCAGGATTGGATGCCAAAGCTCAAAAGGAGGGAAGAACGATTTAGCTTTTTAGTATTTGCAGTAAGCCAATGCATATCTGGCAGTTTTTTAATCGTGTTACATCTATTTTGCCTCTTTGAAGTACCTTGTCAATTTTATGATTAAGGAAATTATCTCTTGTAATTAAATTTGCATAGTTTTATGTATTGGGTATGTTAGCAACGGTTTCAGACAATGATTTGGTTTCCTTACTTCGCGAAGGGGATGAGGATGCTTATGTCGAAATTTATAATCGCTATAAATGGTTGTTGCATACTCATGCTTTCAAGAAACTTGGAGACAGGGATGCAGCACAAGATGTTATACAAGAGCTTTTTGCGAGTATATGGATAAAACGGAAAAGTTTGAACGTTACATCTACGCTTTCTGCTTATTTATATACGTCAGTACGAAATAAAATTTTCAATATCATAGAACACCAACAGGTTGAAAATAAATACATCGAATCAATTGATAACTTCGCCCAAAACTATACGGCCACAACAGATCATCTAATAAGAGAAAGGCAATTGATGGAGATTATTGAGAAGGAGATTTCCGAATTGCCAACTAAAATGCGGGAAGTATTTGAATTAAGTCGAAAATCTCATCTTACTCATAGAGAAATAGCTCAACATTTAGGAATTTCGGAAGAAACTGTGAAAAAGCAACTTAAAAACGCATTAAAACTACTAAGAGTTCGCCTAGGCTTTATGCTTTACATTGTGATGCTTATCAGATTTTAGATATAAATCTTGTTAAATGAGTATAATTTTAATATTCATCTAACCCTTGAACCTATACTTTCCTGTCTTAGTTATATTCAATGAAGAATTCGCACTATGCAACGGCAGGAAATCAAAGATCTTATAAAAAAATATAACAGTGGCGGATGTTCTGAAGAGGAGAAATCACTTTTAGAAACATGGTACTTACAATTTGAGTATCCTGAATTAAAGGATTTGTCTGAAAGGGAGCGGACTGCCGACCTAACTCATATCTGGAATTCCCTTCCCATTAACAAAAATAAGGTATTTCAATTTAAGCCTTTATACAGGGTTGCTGCAATGTTGTTTATCTGTTTATTCGTTGGACTTTATATCTACAATAAGAATAAAGAATCGAACCAGGAACAAATTATTCAAACAATTGCACAAAATCTAAAGTCAGGCGGTACGAAGGCGATTTTAACGCTGAGTAGCGGAAAACAAATTGTTTTATCTGATTCTAGTGACGGCGAACTTGCAAGCCAGCAAGGAGCATCGATTAGTAAAACTTCACATGGTACAATAAAATACCTGCCAGAGAATACAAGTGCAAAGCAATTAGTTTATAACGTTATGGAAACCCCGGCAGGTGGCACTTATGAAATTACCCTTTCGGATGGAACCAAAGTAACACTTGATGCATCTTCTTCAATTAAATACCCAGTAAATTTTCTAGGTAATGAGCGTAATGTAGCAGTAACTGGGCAAGCATATTTTAAAGTTTCACATAATGCTAAAAAACCATTTCGGGTAACTACTAAGGGACAAACGATTGAAGTTTTAGGCACAGAATTCAATATTAACGGTTATACTGATGACACCAACTTAACCACCACCCTAATTAACGGTAGCATCAAAATAACAAACCAAGGTCAGATAGCTTTTCTTAAGCCTGGACAGCAATCAATTATCAAACAAGGCAGTTCCGCAGTTAATCTGGACTTGGCTGATTTAGAAACCTCAATATCCTGGAAAAATGGCATTTTCAAATTCAAAAGAGCAAGTTTACAAACTGTTATGCAGCAATTCGCAAGGTGGTACGACGTAGAGATCGTCTATGAAGGTTCAATCCCTAATTATGCAATCACAGGAAAGGTTTCGCGCAATGCGAATGCTTCCCAAGTACTACAAATCGTTAGTAAACTAGGAGTTAAATTCAAAAAAGAAGGCAAAAAAATAGTTATCCTGGGAAATTAATCAACTTAATAATTCACATATTTCAACTAAACCAAACCAAACCGACTATGACTTCAACATTACGACAGCAACTTTAACTAGGATCAGGTATTCATAAAAAAACCGCAGATGTGTTGTCGCACAGCTACGGTAAATTTTTGGACTAACCTTTCCCGAAATAATCGGGATAAACAAATTGGAACTGAGTTTACTGTATTAATCCAAACCTTACAAATGTAATGAAATTTCGTTTTATTTCCATTTTTGCGCCATGGGTGCGCCCTAACCTTATACAACTCCTACGTATTATGAAGTTGTCAACTTTTATTCTGTTAATTAGCTTACTTCAAGTGAGCGCTAAGGGATTTAGTCAAATTACTTTAAATGAAAAGCACGTGCTATTGGAGCAAGTGATTCAAAAAATTGAAAAGCAAACTAACTACGTTTTTATTTATGACGAAGATAAATTAGCTGTAAAATTTATTGACGTAAAAGTCAATAATGTATCAATTGAAAGAGCATTGGATGCGTGTTTTAAAAACGGACTGGTTACCTACTCGATTGTGGGCAATAATGTAATTTTAAAGCCTGTTGAACCGACAATTTTTGATAAGGTAAAAGACCTTTTTACCTACTCGGTGCGTGTACAAGGGATAGTCACCGATACTACCGGAAGACCCTTAAGCAAAGCAACCGTCTTTTTTATTAAGAAGAAATTAGCTAAACCCGCAGTTGTCGGCCAACCTGTTTTAAGCGACGTGAAACAACCCACGAAGCCTCTAGCAGTTACCAGCCCCACGCCTGAAATTGGTGATGTGGTACATATGACAGATGAGAATGGCCGATTTGATTTAGAGGCAGAAGAAGGTGATGAAATTGGAATATCTTTTATTGGTTATCAGACCTTTGTTTTTACAGTTAAATCTGGAATGCCTTCACTAAACATCAAACTTCGCACGGTTTCGGAGCAACTCGAAGAAATTGTAATTGAAACAGGTTTTCAGAAACTTTCAAAAGAACGTGTGACGGGGGCTTTTGGCAAACCTAATATGCAAAAATTTAGTCAGCGTACTGGAAGCAATGATATTATCAGTCGTCTTGATGGGCTCGTTGCAGGATTAACAGTTAGATCAGGCCAAGATAATTATACTGCAAACCCAAATGGCAATGGTGCAACGCAACAGCAAAGTATTATTCGGGGACGTACAAGTGTTACGATATCTTCGGATCCTTTATATGTACTGAATGGCGTGCCAGTCAGCGATTTCAGCAACGTAAATCCCGATGATGTTGCGGATATAACGGTATTGAAAGATGCTGCTGCGTCCGCTATTTGGGGTGCAAGAGCTGCAAATGGTGTTATTGTAGTAGTAACAAAAAGAGGTGGTAGTCAGCGGTTAAAAATCAACTACAACGGCTATTTTAACTACAAAGGCAAACCTGACTTTGACTATGTTTATGACCATCAGTTAAGCTCCAGTGAGTATATCCAAGCTGCCAGAGAAACTTTTGATCCGGTCAACTATCCATATTTCACACTCTCAAGAGGTTTCGTGGCTCCCCATGAATCTATTTTATATAATCAGTCTGCAGGCTTAATAACCGCTGCCCAGGCAAATGCTAGTCTAGATAGTTTAGCTCGTATTGAGAATAGAAGCCAAATTGAGAGTTTATGGTTTAACAATGCATCTACTATGAACCATACGGTTTCTGCCTCAGGGGGCAATGGTACCTATAACTTTTACGGCTCTTTGTCTTACATAGACAATAAAAGCAATGCCCACGGCGCTAAAAATAATGCATACCGTATAAATCTAAATCAAGACATTTCCCCGGCTAGTTTTGTAAAAATTCAGTTGTCTACATCTCTATCCAAATTAACTTCAGGCGCAAGCAGGCCAATCAGCATTGGAGCGGCATTCTTGCCATATCAGTTATTTCAAGATGCAAATGGTAACAATATTAAATTGAATTACGTACAAGGTCTGACACCTGAAACACGTGCAGATTTCCAGGCCCGGAGTCGCATCAATTTGGATTACTCACCACTTGATGAAATTAATTCTGGTTTTACAAAGTATGGAAACCTTGCCTTGAATACCACAGGTGACGTAACAGTAAAAATTTGGAAAGGTTTGAGTGCAAAAGGTACTTATAGCTATCAATTAACTCCAGGAACGACTTCCGTTTATGATGACATTAGTAAATATTCACAACGGAAAGAATTAGTTGCAAATACTGTTTCCCCTACTTCCACCTCCACACCTGTTTATAACTTGCCAACCACGGGTGGAAGATATCAGACAGGTAATAATGATCAGCGTAACTGGACAGTTAGGCATCAATTGGTTTATGATACTGATCTAAGAAACAATAAAGACCATCTAAGTGTGCAAATGGGCCAAGAAGCACAGGAACAACTGGGTACTTCAAGTTACACCATTTTGCGGGGTTACGATAGGGTGCTAAACACTTATACCTCGTTAAATTATGTCAGCTTAGGTAATTTTTCCAATGGTGTTTCAGGTTTTGGAAGTTTCAATGAGAAGCCATTCGCTTATTCAGAAAATCGCACACGATTCACTTCATATTTTGGTTTAATTAACTATCAGTTCAATCAGAAATATCTGTTTGACGGTAGTATAAGAACAGATCACAGCAATCTTTTTGGCAATGACGTTTCGGGCCAAAAGAAACCTTCTTATAGCTTGGGCGGTAAATGGGTAACTTCCAAGGAAGACTTTATGAAAAATGTTGACTGGATAGATAACCTGGCTATTAGGGCTACTTATGGTGTAAGCGGCAATTCGCCCTTTACTGGATCAGGAGCTGCATTTGATATACTTTCTGTTATAACACCAGGTGGGGGTTTTGGGCCTACCATTACAACGGGTAATGCATTAGGAGTAAGTAGCTTTGCAAATAAAAAATTAACGTGGGAAAGCACCAAGACTTATAACTTAGGCGTAGACTTTAGTGTTCTGAAAAACCGACTTATAGGTGGACTGGATTTCTATAAAAAGAACACGAAAGATCTTTTAGGATTGGTACAACTAAATCCATTGGGCGGTACTACATCTTCGCTCGGTAACATTGGTAACTTAAGCAACCGTGGAATTGAGCTCAGCTTACAGTCTGTTAATTTAAAAATAGACGATTTTAGCTGGTCAACAAATTTTGTATTTAGCTATAACAATAACAAGTTATTATCTTATACAAATCAAACTTCTTCTATGCTTACAGATTTGTATCGTCTTGGCGGTAGTAACGGGTTTGTACCGGGATTTAGTACTTATGCCGTTTTTGCTTATCAATATGCAGGATTAGACAATCTTGGCGACCCGCAAATCAAGTTGGCAAATGGTACCGTGCATAAAGCGTTGAACGCTGCCTCCGCGGACGATCTTAAATATATGGGCTCTACTATTCCTGTTTATAATGGGGGTTTTGGGAATACCTTCAGTTATAAAGGTATTTCCCTTAGTGCTAACATGATCTACAGTTTCGGAGCAGTCATGCGCAGAGATATGAATACGTTTTTCACGGATAGGTTAACAGGCTCGGCAGGATCATTCACTGGCAATATTAATGCTGAATTCGCCGATCGTTGGAAAGTTCCAGGGGATGAATCCAGAACCAATATTCCATCATATGTGTCAAGTATGGGCACAAGCTTTAGTCGCAGAAATTTAAATTATTACCAATACGCAGATATAAATGTAGTTAGCGCTTCTTATATCAAACTAAGAGATATCACCTTATCCTATCAAGTTCCATCTAAATTCTTACAAGCTATTAAAGTGGAATCGTTCAATATTTTCGTACAAAGCGGAAATTATATGGTTTGGAAAGCAAATAAATTTGATATAGATCCTGAGTACGGTAATAACAGCACATTTAATATACCACAACGATCGCTGCCAGCCAATGGCCACACTTTTAGTGTTGGGTTGAACGCATCTTTTTAATTTAAATATTTAATACGATGAAAAAGCATTTATATATATACGGCCTGACAATCTTATTGTCAACAATGGCCACTTCATGCAAGAAAGATTTTCTAAACATTGTCCCACTTGGAAAACAAGTTGCTGTTACAACGACTGATTATGATTTATTAATGAATCAGTCAGATTTGTACATCAGTTCAACAACTGGAAGATGGATGGGTGTCGGCTTAATGGGGGATGACATTGCTGCAGAAAACACCTTTTATAAATCAGCTAAATTACGTTCTCAGCAAGCATTCACTTGGGCAGATGATATATACCAAGCTACGGATATTCCGTTCGAACTTCGTGATTGGATTTCAAACCTTTATACGGTAAACAAAGTGATCAATGAGATCATGGCATCTACCGGAGGAACTGAACAGCAAAAAAAGGCAATACAAGCGGAAGCCTATGCAACTCGAGCCTACATATACTTTCAATTCGTAAATTTCTATGGAAAGCCATACCAGACGGCCACAGCGGGCACTGATCCAGCTTTTCCAATTATCACAGAAGCCGATGTGAATGCCACTAACTTTACAAGAAGTTCAGTTCAACAGGTATATGATTTTATAATCACCGACCTCACGACATCGATCGCTAATCTGCCGCTAACAAATTCAAAAGGCGTGAGCCGGTTTACCAAAGCTGGCGCAGAAGCTCTTCTAGGTAAAGTTTATGTTTTTTCGGGAAAGAATTCTGAAGCGCTAGCAGTAATTAACGCTGCATTCTCTGATAACGCAACCTTAACTTCACCAGCCAGATTATATGACTACAACAAAGAATTTGCACTTGGAGGTAAGTTTTTACCTATTGGTCCATATGGACCTGCGAATTCCCCTGAAGTAAACTTTAATGATGTTACAGAATCATTACTTGCGTATTCTAGTTATAACGGACTTTACAATGGGAACGGCTATGGGACGGATTTTGTCGTTTTATCACCAGAGGCAAGAGCATTGTTCAGTTCTTCAGATCTGCGACTGAAATTCTATACGCCAAATTTACAAAGCACTGTTGTTAATCCTTCAGGCCGGCTGTCTAAGTATGCTGACTACTCCTCTCCACTCGTTAAAACAGGACTACAAATTTCAGAACTATATTTATTAAGTGCTGAATGTAAGGCTCGGTTAAATGATTTGTCTGGTGCCAAGTCTGATGTAGAAATTTTGCGTAAATCAAGGATGCCGATTGCAGATGCAACTATTCCGGGAACTGTTTCATCGAGCCAAAAAAATCTTCTACAGTACATTTTTGACGAAAGAGTACGTGAATTTGCCACCCAAGGCTACCGCTGGTTTGATATGCGGAGATTATCTGTAGATCCAATACTTACAGCACCCACTTTCAAACATGTTCTGTACAATGATGCGACTTTTACGAACACGACGGTTTTTACGCTAAATCCTGTAAGACTTACGCAGAAACTTCCGCCTTACATCATGAACGCAAATCCACAACTTACAAATAATCCTTAGGATTAAAATTTAGAATACTTTTTTCCGGAATGGCATGAAAACCATTCCGGCTAATAAACTTGTACTTAAAAAATAAATAGTGAAAAACAGCATTGTAAAAATTGAAAATCTATCGCACCGTTATAGCAGGGATTGGGCCATTCGCGATATTAATTTTGAAATAGAGAAAGTCGGTATTCTTGGCTTGCTAGGTTCTAACGGTGCAGGTAAATCTACAACCATGAATATTCTTTGTGGTGTACTTAATCAAACTGAAGGCCATGTATATATAGATGGCATCGATATTCGGCAACATCCGGAAGAGGCTAAAAAACTACTTGGATTTTTACCGCAAAATGCACCACTACACCTGGAATTGACAGTGCAGGAATATCTCACTTATTGTGCGGAAATTCGCAATGTTGACAAAAACCTAGTTAAACAAACTGTTGCACAAGTGATGGAAAAATGTGGGGTCTCCCACTTTGCCCAGAGATTATTACGCAATCTATCCGGTGGATACAAACAACGTGTCGGTATTGCGCAAGCCATCATTCATAAGCCGAAGCTCGTTGTTTTGGATGAGCCCACAAATGGCCTTGATCCCAATCAAATCCTGGAAGTCAGAAAGTTGATTAGAGAGATAGGTGAAGAAAGAGCAGTGATTTTTTCCACCCACATACTCTCTGAAGTCCAGGCTATTTGCAAGGACATCAAAATGATTGAAAGTGGCAGAATGGTATTTGCCGACACATTGGAAACATTCAATAATTACATTATGCCCGATTCTATGTTGGTTTCCATGGATAATCCACCTTCCACTGAGGAGTTAGTTGCTGTCGATGGGATAACGGCAGTCGAGCAACTTAACGATAAGCGCATCAGACTGCGTTTCAACTCATCAGTAGATATAACAAAAAAAGTAATTGCATTAAGTGTACAGAAGGGCTGGGAATTACGAGAAATTATGTTGGAGAAAAGTTCTCTGGATGAGGTATTCGCTCAATTATCCAACAAAACACCAAAAGAAAAAAATTAATGAGAAAGATAATTAAAATAGCCAGGCTAGAACTTAACATACTTTTTTACTCGCCAGTAGCCTGGTTAGTACTTACCATTTTTATGGTGCAATGTGGCGTCACCTTTCTGGAGAATTTACAAAACATACGGACTAGTTTATCCTTAGGTTACCAAACAATGCCCATAACCAGAAGCCTTTTTTCAGGAGCTGGTGGGTTGTTTACGAGTATGCAAGGTTACATTTATTTATATCTTCCAATATTAACAATGGGCCTCATGAGCCGCGAAACAAGCAGCGGATCTATCAAACTGCTACTGTCGTCGCCGGTAAAATTACGACAGATTATTTTGGGTAAATACCTTGCTATAGCAGGTTATGGTTTTACCCTAATTTGTGTTTTGATGATCTTTGCAGTAATTGGTGGTTTATTTATAAAGGATGTTGACTTCGGCTTTATTTTCTCTGGTTTGCTTGCACTTTATTTATTAATATGCACTTACGCCGCAATAGGATTATTTATGTCCTGTCTAACAACTTATCAGGTAGTTGCAGCAATTAGTACCCTGGCTGTATTTGCCATGATGCGCTATATAGGTACACTTTGGCAGGATATTGATTTTGTACGTGATATAACGTATTTTCTATCAATATCAGGCCGAACAGAGAAAATGATTGGTGGGATGATTACCACCAAAGATGTTTTATATTATTTAATCATTATTGGCTCATTTTTATCGCTATGTGTTCTTCGATTGAAAAGTGAACGCGAGCTAAAACCATGGACAATTAAAACAGGCAGGTACATCGTATTGCTATTTGTAGCGTTAGGCTTAGGATACATTACCTCCAGACAAAACTTTACTGGCTATCTGGATACAACTAGCGGCAAATCACTTACAATTACAAAAAACAGTCAAACCATTGCCCGAAAGATTGATGGAACATTAAAGGTTACCACCTATGCTAATATGCTAGCGCCCAATCTCTTTTATGTATTGCCTCAATCGCGTAATAGTGATATTGGAAATCTTGAAAAATTTAGGAGGTTTATTCCCGATATGGAATTAAACTATGTCTATTATTATCAGGATCCCGTAGACCCAAACTTTGGTTTTTATAAAATGAATCCCAATATTAAGGGCATCACAAACATCGATAAGATTGCTGACAAGATGGCCATTACTATGGGTATAGATGGGGAAATGTTCATCAAACCTGCCGAAATTGATAAACAAGTTGACCTAAAACCAGAAGGCTATTTGACAGTCAGAAAACTGGAATATAAAGGTAAAACCACATTTTTAAGATTTTATGTAGGTGATTTTGACCCCTATCCAAGCGAAGCTGAGGTTGGAGCTGCTTTAAAGCGTTTACTTATAAAAGCCCCAAAAATTTTGTTTCTTACTGGAAATAATGAGCGTGACATTTACAGTAAAGCAGACAGAGGATATCAGCAAGTTAGCTCAGTAAAAACTAGAAGAAATGCACTAGTCAACCAAGGGTTCGATGTGGATACATTGAATATAAATTCACAAGAAATACCCTCAGACGTCGATATTATAGTTCTGGCTGATCCTACTACTGAACTAAGTCAAACTGCACAACAAAAAATATCTGGTTATATTGCTAAAGGGGGTGATATGATGATCTTAGGCGAACCAGGCAGACAACAAATACTCAATCCTTTATTGAAACAATTTGGAGTAAAATTAAAAGAAGGACTTTTAGTAAAAAAAGATAAAGATCTAACTCCGGGATTCGTAAACGCACATATTTCAGAAACAGCACTAAATGTTGACTCTAACTTTACTAGGATACAAAAAAGGAGAAGCATTATCCCTATTCAGGGAGCATCGGCAATTGAGACCGATTCAACCAGTAATTTTAAGTTTGAAACCTTACTAATGAGTGCAGAAGGTGGCTGGAACAAAGTTTTTGCCACTGAAGTGGTAAATAAGCCAATGATGATGTCTAAGCTATCTGCGGTGTTTAAACCGGCATTCAAGACTAAAAATACCAACAAAATTATATTGCCTAAAGGCGCAGTGATCGCTTCCGGCGGTACTCCAAATAATGAAGTTCTCCCAGCCCCTGCAGCTAAGTTGCAGTCGATTAATCTGAACACAGCCAATATGGAAGTTGCGGTAAAAAAAGCAGACACTGTTAAGAGCAGTAAGGCAGATAGTTCGGACGATAATGCTTTACCTGTCGCCTCTGGGATGGCAATGATTGCTCCAGGAGGCACATCAACTAGACCCGACTTACCTCCTCCACCTCCAAAATTAGGTTCTATCGATTTGGCAACTGCCGATTTGACTTTTAACGCCAACAATGGAGATCAAAAAGGGATATTTCCTGTGGCTGCAACCTTAACTCGAACGATTCAGGGTAAACAACAACGAATTGTCATTTCTGGAGATGCGGATTTTATGAGTAATGGTGAGGTAACACGTGCTGGCAGGCAATTTAACGAGCCTTACATGCAAGGTATATTTAGATGGTTTAGTGACGGCAATTTCCCTATAGATGTTACCAGGGCACCAGCAAAGGATACAGATATAAAGATATCGCGAGGCCAAATCACCGGACTAATGTGGGTGTGTAAGGCAATTATACCTGCATTAATAGCCATATTCGGTGCCATAGTTTTATTCAAAAGAAGAAGAAAATAAAAAAAGTTTTTTAGTTAATAGTACAGTGAGAAGCGCAGGTTCAATATGAGCCTACGCTAAATCGCTGGAAATGATTTGAAATTGAATATGAGTTTTATCACCGATAAACAAACACTGGAGGATCTGAATATTTTTGGAAGGCCCGGGACTGACTGTATCTATGAACTGTACAATAAAACCCGTACACATGGAGGTGCCAAAATTCTGGAGAAGATGTTCCTTTATCCGTTATATGATATAAATGATATTAACAAACTTAGTAATACGTTCCAATATTTTTCTAAATTGGATGGGTCATATCCCTTTAAAGCGGAGCTGTTAGATTGTGTGGAGAATTATCTTTCAATGACTGACGCTAGAACCAAGTTATCGCATGGTGACAATAATCTAGTACGTAAATTTAGCAACCTTCTCTCTGCCGACGGAGATTATACAACTATTCTGAACGGCATCTCCGCTACTTCATCCCTTTTAAAAGAACTTAGTCAATATATAGAGGGAATAAAGCCTTCTGCAATATTAACTGCTTATCAAAAGGAGCTGGAGGAAATTACAATTCTGTTGAAAGACGAGGAGCTGGGAGTTTTGATCAGTGAGAAATCTGTTGGAAAAATTTCTTATGCTGCACTTGTCAATTATGACGAACTGCTGAGGTTTAAATCTCGCGATAAAATCAGGCAACTATTAGCTCATATCTATTATTTGGATGTTTATATTTCAGTAGCCGAGGTTGCCGCTGTTAATAGCTATATATTTCCTGAGGCGCTCACAGCATCAGAAAAAACTATAAAGCTAACTAACGTATATCATCCCCTTATTAAAAAACCAATTTCCAATACCATAAACATTACTCCTCAAGAGAATGTGATATTCCTAACCGGCGCGAATATGGCGGGTAAATCTACATTCATGAAATCGCTGGGTATCGCGCTTTACCTCGCTCACATGGGATTTCCAATCGCAGCCTCTTCCATGGAATTTTCTATACGTGATGGTATTTATACTACAATTAACCTTCCCGACGACCTAAGTTCGGGCAACAGCCATTTTTATGCTGAAGTACTACGAGTTAAAAAAATCGCGAAAGAATTGGGTAGCAATAAAAACTTGTTCATAATATTTGACGAGCTTTTTAGAGGCACGAATGTAAAAGATGCACACGAAGGCACAGTTGCTATTACACAAGCATTCGCGCGGAAAGAAAACTGCATGTTTGTCGTATCAACTCATATTGTGGAAGCAGGAGAGGTATTACGAAAACTATGCGATAATATAAAGTTTGTGTACCTCCCTACCAAAATGACCGGTAATATCCCCACATATACTTACAGACTTGAACCCGGAATTACAGCTGATCGACATGGAATGCTTATCATCAATAACGAAGGGATCCTGGAAATCATTAAAAGCCGAAAAAGTAAAGCCGTTACATCATGAATTTCATTACCGACAAACAAACCTTAGATGACTTAAATATCCTTGGCAGATTTAAAAATAGTTCCATTGCGCGATTATTTGATCATGCTATTACCGCAGGCGGGAAACGAATGATGGACAATATGTTTCAATATCCGCTAGTAGATGAACACGAGATAAATAAGCGTAGTAGTATTTTTAAATATTTTACTAATAATTCGGTAACGTTCCCATTTGAGTCCAAAGAATTCGAAGTGATGGAAAATTACCTGGGCTCCGGAGGTGGAAATCTGGCAAGCATTGCGATAAATACAATTTCAAAGAAGGCCTTGCAGATTGCTGCACAGGACACAGAATATGAACTACTTCGTGAGAACTTATCGACTACCATAACCCTAATAGAACGCTTTTATAACTTTTTGAATAGCATACAAGATGACCTAAGCCCACTTAATGATCAGCTGAAACATGTAGAAATAATATTTAAAAATCCCAAACTTACCTGGATATTTAACAAGGCTGAACAGAGAGAAATCTCCATCATTAAAGTAATAAAGTATGATTACCTGTTACGCAGCAAACTTCATGTTGAGGTGCAGGAGATGATTGAAATAATCTTTAGACTCGATGTTTACATCGCAGTAGCTAGTGTAGCAAGGAACAGAGGATTTTGTTTCGCGAAGGCTTTTGCCCGTCAAACGAACCAGTTAACAGTATCAGGGCTTTTTCACCCAGCAGTAAAGCATGCTATAGGAAACAACTTGGCCTTAGACAAAGACCTCAATGTCGTATTTCTAACTGGCGCTAATATGGCGGGTAAATCAACATTAATGAAATCTTTCGGGATTGCTGTTTACATGGCTCATATGGGCTTCCCAATTGCAGCAAATCATATGGATTTCTCGGTTAAGGATGGGCTTTATTCATCAATAAATATATCAGATAATTTAGAAATGGGTTTTAGCCACTTTTACGCAGAAGTTTTGAGAGTAAAGACGGTAGCACTAGAAGTAGCAGCGGAAAAAGACATAGTTGTAATTTTTGATGAATTGTTCAAAGGAACAAATGTTAAAGACGCTTACGATGCAACATTTACGCTTACGGAAGCATTTGCCGAAAATCGTAGTTGTTTCTTTATGATTTCCACCCATATAGTTGAAGTTGCTGAAAGTTTGAAGAAATACAACAATTTCAGTTTTGTCTACCTGCCTACAATAATGGATGGACTAATACCTCGATACACCTACAAATTGACCGAAGGAATAACCGCTGATAAGCATGGAATGATGATTATTGAGAACGAGGGAATTCTTGATATTATCAAATCAGGCATAAAATAATTATCTAATAAACACCAGATTTAAACCACTAATAATGAAAATTTTAATTCTATCCGTACTAAGTTTAATTACGATAACACTAGGTGTTAGCAAAGCACAAAACATACCTCTGGATAAATCAGTACGCACCGGAAAGCTTGCTAATGGATTTACCTACTTTATTAAGCATAATCAGCAGCCCAAAAATCGGGTGATTTTCTATTTGGCCAATAAAGTCGGCTCGGTGCTAGAAGATGATGATCAGCGTGGTCTGGCTCACTTTGTAGAACATATGAGCTTCAATGGCACCAAACACTTTCCAAAAAACGAATTGGTGAATTTTCTGCAAAAATCAGGTGTTCGCTTTGGCGCTGATATCAATGCTTATACAGGTTTTGATGAAACCGTATATCAATTACCATTACCTTCAGACAATCCAGAATTGTTAAAAAATGGCATCGAAATAATGCATGATTGGGCACAAGGAGCAACACTTGATGAATCAGCTATAAACAAAGAGCGCGGAGTTATACTAGAAGAAAAGCGTCTGGGCAAAGGAGCTGGTGATAGGATGAGGGCGAAGTATTTTCCTGTGATTTTAAATAATTCCAAATATGCTAGCCGTTTACCCATTGGTACAGAAGAAGTTCTTAACAACTTTAAACCTGAAGCAATTGTTAGGTTTTATAATGATTGGTATCGTCCAAATTTACAAGCATTGATTGTAGTTGGCGACATAGACATTGATATGATGGAAAAATCCATCAAAGCGAAATTTGCCGATTTGAAGAATCCCGTGAACCAAAAACCTCGGACAAAGTTTACAATTCCCTTAACTGGAAAAAATAATTTTGTTACCGTAACTGATCCCGAGATGACCGCTACAACCGCAGAGGTGATGATCAAAATGCCCGAACTGCCTTTACAAACAGATGCTCAATACAGGACCAGCATTGTGCGTGCGCTATATAATAAAATGTTAGGAGGGAGATTTTCTGAACTGCAACAGCAACCAGATGCCCCATTTTTGAGCGGACGCGCTGGAATCAACAACTTATTAGGAGGACTTGATGCTTATAGCGTTTCTGTTACAGCTAAACCTGGTGATTTGGAAAAGAGTTTTAAGGCGGCCTGGAGGGAAAATGAACGCGTTAAACGATTCGGATTTACATCAACCGAACTGGCCCGTGCTAAAACAACTTACCAAAATCAAATTGAGTATTCGTTAAGCGAAAAAAATAAAACGCCATCAGAGAGCTATGTTAAAGAATATCTACAGTACTTTTTGCACGGCACTGCTGCTCCCGGAATCGATTATGAGTATGCTTTAGTTAAAAAAGACTTAGGGGGCATTACGCTGGATGAATTGAACAAGACGGCACAATCCATCAAAACATTAGACCGGGATATATTGGTATTGGCCCCTGAGATTGACAAGGGCAATTTGCCAAATCAGGAAACATTTGTTAAATGGTTGAAAGAAGTAGAAAATGAAAAATTAACGTCCTTTAAGGATGAAACTAATACAGAACGGTTATTGAAGAATGAACCTGTTGCAGGAAGAATTGTAAGCGAGGCTTCAGATGCGAAATTAGGCATTACCACATTGATGCTTAGTAATGGAATTAAGGTTCTTTTAAAACCAACTACATTTAAAAACAATGAGATTACCTTTACAGCTTTTTCTTCAGGGGGAACGTCCCTATATTCAGATTCAGATTATCAATCAGCAACTGCAGCTAATATTATTCCTTCTTACGGCGCCGGTAACTATAATCCTGTTGCCCTTTCGAAGTATTTATCTTCAAAACAATTAAATGTTCAAACTACAATATCAGAGCGTTCGCAAAATATAAGCGGAGCAGCTGCGAGTAAAGATTTTGGGGCTGCATTAGAATTGATGTATGCCTTTATTACAGAGCCTCGGAAAGATTCATCAATGTTTAAAAGCATGATTGCTCGCTCAAAAGCTGGAATCATCAATAGATACAATGACCCTAACGTTGTTTTTCAGGATTCGGTGAACGCTATTTTGGGTAATTATAGTATACGGCGGACGGGTCCATCGATTGAAAAATTAAACCAGGTAAATTTAGATAGGGCTTATGCCATTTATAAAGAACGCTTTGGCAACAATAGTGGCTTTACCTTTGTAATTGTGGGCAGCATTGACACTGCGACAATTAAACCCCTGCTATTGAAATACGTTGCAAGCTTACCTGCGAATGGAAAATTGGAACAAGCCAGAGACCTCAAAATCAATATACCGCCAGGTAACATTGAAAAAATTGTACACAAAGGAACTGAAATAAAGGCGACTGTTAATATGATATTTTCAGGATCGTTTGAATATAGCTTTGCTAATAAACTAAAGATGGATGCGCTAAAAGAAACTTTACAACTTAGGTTGCTAGAAAGATTGCGTGAGGAAGAAAGCGGCGTATACTCTCCTAGTGTAAGAATGAATGTGGGAAAGTTTCCAGATGGAAGATTTAGTATGTTTATTACGTTTGGCTGTGCACCCCAAAATGTTGAAAAACTGATTGCGTCTGCCTTAGATGAAATTAAGAAAATTAAGGATAATGGGCCACCTCAAATCAACCTCGATAAATTTAAAGCGGAAGATACCCGCATTACTGAGACATCACTGAAAACAAACGGATTTTGGTTAGGCTATTTAAGTTCGCAACTACAAAATCAAGAAAATCCGAATCAGGTTAGCGAATATGATACATTGCTAAAAGCCATTACACCAGCGGATATAAAGTCAGTGGCGAACAAATACCTTACTGGTCAAAATTATATTAAGCTAATATTATTGCCAGAAGTAGGCAACTAATATTTACTAATAAAAAACTCTTCGTTCTTTTAGTTTTTCATTACTACAAATGAGGTTAGTTAATATTAAAAGCGCCGTTTAAGAGTTAACGGCGCTTTTTATTACCAATCCCGTATTTCTATCGCTTTATTACTTCTTACCTTTGCCATTTCAACAGCCTCATCTTCAACCCTTGCAAACAGATAAATTTCCATGATTTCTTTCAAGTCTCCGCTTAGCGTTACCGTCTCCGTTCCCGGTTTCGTCTCTGGAAGAAAGAGGTAAACATTGATTTATAGGTAATCCTAAACTTTCTCACAATACACGCTATCACTTACACTGCTCATATCGGCAGCCAGGAATGCTATGTATGCTTCAAAGTCGTGATCGAGCATCTTATTGGTCAATTCCAAAAAGTCTTTACCATCAAGCCTATTTGCTCCATTGATCATATATGCAGCTTTTTTAGTCTCAGGGAAATAAGCTGCCAGCATGGTTCTATCGCGTCTTCGCATGAGTTCATCTAGTTCAGGTGTATCCCATGTAAATTCTAATCCTCCTGCCACCCTTTTCACAGTTGGACTAACCGGGCGTTCGAGTCTGCCCGAACTTACTTTAACCTTGTTATAGTCAATACTTAAGTTTGGATATGCCCCGGTAACAGCATTTAACTTATTGTGCGAAACGGCTTCATTATGCGCATTTCTTTCACTTCCCGTTATAGCATATTTAAAACCTAAATTTATTACGGGAAGCATTGGTCTAAGAAAACTTATGACAACTTTCATAGCCTGCCTAACTGCGAGTTGTTTTACTGAGGGTTGCTTCTTGATTTTTCCAACAGCTCGAATGACATTTTTGCCATTGAGCATATAGCTGATCGTATTTCCAACTCTTCCCGATACCGGTCCGTAGGCACCGCCGTCCATTTTCCCCATAATGTGTCTTTCTTCTGTGATTACTGTCGCGACCGCAATGTACGTTTCTTTAACTACATATACACCCTATCTTAACCCTTTCTTAAGGGTTGCCTAACCTTCAGCTGAATCAAGGGTTAAGAAAGGGTTAAGCAACCCTTAAGCAACCTCCTTCTCATCTCCTACAAATTAACAACGCAAAGGGATGGCTTAATCCTTTAGTAAGTACAGTTTTAGTGTGTTTTTATGATGTTGAGCCTGGCGAATCCGGGCACTCGATTTGACCGCCTTTATGACCTGCTAGGCCAACAGCCGATTTAGCCTTGTAGCAAGCCTTTGCATTAATCTATTAAATTGAATAATTGTATTGCAATTAAAGTATTAAGCTGTTGATAGCGAAAAACTATAGACCATAAGTAATCCATTTCAATTCAAGTTTAAATCTTCTAACTTTTGGGTGTAAACACCGTAAACTTTCATTTTACCTGTGTTGTATTTTTACGTAAAATTAATTCTTGTATTTAAATCTCACTCTTACTATGAAACTTTTAAAAATGGTGATTTTGGTACCTCTTCTTGCATTATCAGTAACACTTAAGGCTCAAGATAAGGTAAAAGTGCTCCCTCCAGAGGCATTTAATAGAATGATCGTCCAAGATATAACACATGCTATAACAGGTGAGAGCACTCCTGTAACTGGGATAAAAGTGGATGTATCCAAGCCGGAAGCAACGATTTCGGGAATGTTTCCACTTAAAAGTAAACGATGGTTTGCCCCTGATATCATCTCTTTTGATTTGAAAGGCGGTGTGACTGATAAAACTTTCAGTTTTTTTAAAGGTTCTGGGAGTGCTGGATCAGCCTACGAATTTAAACCATCAATTCATTTTTTCCCAGCTTGGAGTAGCGCATTTTTCGGAAAGCCGCCAAAAAACATACCCGCTAAAACCTACACTATAAGTAAAAACAATTTAGTTGTAGCCGAAAAAAACCGCGTTCTCGATACTATTTATACAATCACCTTCCTTTATAATCACTATTTAAAGAACGTTAAAATATATAATCCCTACCCAAGAGATTACAGTCCTGTAGATAGCGTTATTGATTCTATCGCAGCGAACTTAATCCCAAAGGTTTTAAACCAGCCAGGCTTAAAGTTACCTGGTGGCTTGGACCGCGCAAACATTCTATCATACCTGCCACAAACTGATACAGATGGTGATAACCTATTGAAACCTGGAACGTACTATGAAAAATTGATTATTTTATTCAATAAATATGAAAAACGTTATGACAACTTAGATGATGAATATCTGGATAAACAAATAGCTAATGCTAGCGATTTGTGGACTAAAAAGCAATACTATTGGTTCACTGTGTCTCCAATTTTGCGTTCTGATAAAGTAAACGAATATCAAACGAAGTTTAAAGGACGTGATTCGCTTTATTTCAAATCAGGGTTTCGTTGGTCATATGGAGTGAGCGCAAGTATGAATTTTTATTCCGTATGGCCAAAGTCCTGGGCGATTCTAATTAGACCGTCATTCTCGCTAATGAAAACAAATAATATGAACAATCTCACTCCCTATAATTATGAAACAAGAACATCATTTTTTCAGTACAACACAGCTATAACCCAGAAAATTAGAGCTAATTCGGCGTATAATAACTTTGACATCATAGAGGGCACTGAAAAGCAGCTGAGTTGTGAATTATACATCCTTCCAATAAAGTCGCTTTTTCCTGGTGGGTTCATCTCTGCAAACATTTCAAATAGTAGACTTTTCAAACTGGCGACAACTAAAGACCGACAAGATGATGATTTCAAAGCAGGGCTAGAATTTGGGTTTGTTTTCAACATAAACAATAAAGAGAAGGACAAAACTTTTCTCTCTATACTACCTTATTTCCGTTATGATGACCTTACCGACAAGCTTCGTACATCAACCACCACTGGATTGGAGGAAACTAGAAAAGATTTTCAAGATCGAAATATGAGTATGGGAATCAAAGTGGGGATACCAATTACATTACCGAAGAAAACCAGTTAGGCCCAAGCATCTTGAAACCTTAATGTCTGAATTACCTCTAACAACCATATACAATAAACTCGGCAAACTATTATTTGAATTATAACGTAACTTCAAATGAACCAGTGTTTTGTTTTATAATGGAGAAAGATTTTTACAGCCAGGTTTATGAAATTGTCAGCCTAATACCGAAGGGAAAAGTAACAACCTATGGAGCAATAGCCAAAGCACTAGGTGTAGCGCGATCTTCTCGACTTGTAGGAACTGCTATGGTGAATTCACATAGTTCAAAATTGAATGTCCCTGCACACAGGGTCGTGAACCGAAATGGTTTGCTAACGGGCAAGCACCATTATGAAACTTCAACACAAATGATGGAATTATTAGAGCAAGAGGGGCTAAAAGTTATCAATGACCAAATACAGGATTTTCACAAAGCATTTTGGGACCCGCTAAATGAAATTTGACCTCTAAAATTGGCGGCAAAGACTTCTAAATCAGGTAACTCAGGCATACGTTATTTTTGTAAATACGCAGTAATATCGTCAATTGATTTGCCTGACGCAAGTACGGCTTTTCTCAATTCATCTTCACTGATCTCAAATTGCTCTGCCCAAAAGGCAACATCCACAGGATCATTTAAGTTGATTTCAATTGGTTCCATATTTTTGGGGTTGATACATGTTAACAGCTAAGTCATTGATGTTGTTCGTGTTGTTATAGGTTAATTCGCCAATGAGCGTAGCGCTTTTAAAAATGTTGAAGGAATACGGCAATTCTCTTTCACCAAATTCAGAAACCAAGTGCGTTAAGTATGCATCAAGTTGTAAAATGAATGGTTCAGTATCTGTTCGCACGCTAATGATCAATTCAAACCTGGTTTCTGAAATCAATTTTACTCTTACAATTTCCTTGAAACGAAGTTCCAATACACGAAGTACGATTGCGGAAAATATGGGTGTCTTTCTTTTCTTTTTCATGTTAGTGTTCTAGTTGTTCGGATATATATTTCATTTTGCTTTTACGATTATGATGTCTTCAATTTTAGTAGTGAACTTTCTTGAGAGGAATTCCTGACGCATGGCCCATTTCTTTTCAAACCCCATTGCACCGTGGATAATAGTGTTGCGACCATGATTTTCATTAATCTTATCAATAACTGCCATTGCTTTTTGGAGTTTGCCTTGTTTGCTTTCTGAGGCATCTCCAAAAGCATCAATTTGTATTTGCGATTCCGGACGAAGGTCGCGCAACTCAATGCCTACCTTTTGGTAGCGGTAACCTTTAATATAGATCCTGCGTAGGGCTTTGATAGCTTCCTTAATTAATGTGCCTGTATCGTTGGTTGCTCTTGGTAACCGGATTACTATGTCTTTGGTATAGCGGTCGGCCTCAATAACAAATTGGCTTGTTTGCGCATATACCATAAATTTTGCACAAACAGATTTCTGTTCCCTCAATTTCCTTGCGGCATTGGCTACATAGCATGAGAGCGCTTCTTCCATGGGAGGAAGCTCCGTAATCATACTATTAAATGAGCGGGCGGTAGAAATGCCTTCTTTTAGTGGCCTCTCAAATTCCATTGGGATGCAGCGTTCACCTTTAAGCTCTTTGTAGGTGCGCCTTCCTTGAATAGTCATGAGTTTTAGTACATAATTTTCCGGCAGGTTAATGAAGTCGAAGGCAGTATATATTCCAGCTTTAATAAGCTTAATACCATATCGGGGTCCAATACCCCAAACATCATCTACTTCAGTTTTTTTAAGTGCGTATGCTATTTGTTCAGGCGTTGCCATGTAAAAAACACCTGTTTCTTTATGTTCTTTCTTCGCAATTTTGTTGGCAACTTTTGCAAGCGTTTTAGTAGCTCCGATGCCAATACAAACCGGGACGCCAGTGTATTGCAAGATTTTCCGGCGTAAATCAATGGCTACCTGCTCCAGGGTGTGATGTGTAAATGTGCTTAGGTCGCAAAAGCATTCATCGATAGAATAAATCTCCTGTTCCGGGAAGGTGTCCCGGACAATCTCGGTAATTCTTCTCATCATATCCTGGTACAATGTGTAATTAGAGGACCTCCACCATAGAGTACCACTTAAATGGTGATCGCGCATCATGAAAAAAGGTGTGCCCATTTTAATGCCTAGAACCTCTTTTGCCTCATTGGAGCGAGAAATGGCGCAACCATCATTGTTTGAAAGCACACACCCCGCCTTCGCACGAAGCTCAGGCTGGAATACCCTTTCAGCACTTACATAAAAATTATTAGAATCGATCAGCGCAAGCATACACTTTTACTCCCTTAATCGTTGCTCAAACCTATTTAGTCTTGCATTATTACGGCGGCGCTGATCCAGAACGCTATGCGGCACGACTCCCCAGATTTCGAACTGAGTATTTTCATTCCGTTCGATCGGTTTAAAATATTTGTTGTCTGGCATCAGATATTCTTTGCCATTGGAGGTGTAATAAGATCGAAGAATAAATTCATTGTCGATAATACCGACTACAATATCTCCAGAATTAGGAGTTAATGAACGATCAACAACCAAGAGATCATCAGGAAATATACCGGATCCAATCATACATTCGCCGGTAACCCGGGCAAAAAAGGTTGCGGCGGGATACTTTGAAACATAAGAATTTAAATCAATTTTCTCCTCTTCATAATCAGCGGCAGGGCTCTCAAAGCCTGCATGTATCGCTTCTCCATATAGTGGAATCAGGTTAGTAGCAGTACCCTTCTCAAATAACATCAGTTCTTTCATATTGTAAAATTTAGGTCCGACAAAGTTATGCTAATTATATTAGTGAAATACTAATATAATTAGTTTTGTTTGGAAAAACTTGACAAACAGTCGCCGGTATTCTAGATGACTTCGCTTAGTTGAATTAATGGATCTGTTCCCTGTACCCAATATTACTTTTAAAAACACAGTCTTGTAATTAATGCGGTGACTAAAGCTCCGGGCAGAAACTGGCCAAAACCCTATAGTGTAAAAAGTACGCAAATGGCCGTTTTTGAATGAATAAAACGGCATATTATTCTGTGCTACACACAAAATAAATTCTATCAAAAATATTATTTGGCTACAACGCTTCCTTATGGGAAAAATTCCCATATGCTACGATACTTTTTATATGTGTTTTGCATTGGGCGAAATTTGGTGAACCAACTCAACCAAATCAAACTTTAATGCAAACACTTACTCAAACCAACAAAAAACACAACTTCGGTGCTGGCCCATGTATCTTGCCCCAGCAGGTTTTACAGCAAGCAGCCAATGCAGTCCTTGACTGGAACGGCAGCGGCCTTTCCATCCTTGAAGTCTCTCACAGAAGCCCTGAATTTGAAAAGGTAATCAATAATGCCACCGCACTCATACGCGAATTATTAACTGTGCCCGGCGACTACAGTATCCTTTTTTTACAAGGTGGTGCGAGTACGCAATTTTCTATGGTTCCGCAAAGTTTCCTTAAAAATAAAGCAGCCTATTTGGATAGTGGTTTCTTTGCCCAAAAAGCAATTGCAGAAGCCAGGCATTACGGTGAGGTGGAAATCATAGCCAGCTCTAAAGATAAAGACTACAGTTATATTCCTGATGTTCATGACATAGTCACCGATGCCGACTATTTGCATATCACATCAAATAATACGATAGAAGGAACTGAGATTTTTGAGTTCCGCAACCTGGGTATTCCTCTGATCTGCGACATGTCTTCAGATATATTTTCCCGCGTTATTGATGTACGGCAGTTTGACCTGATTTATGCAGGCGCGCAAAAAAATATGGGGCCGGCCGGGATGACGCTTGTTATAATAAAAGACAGTTTACTGGAACGCATAAATAAGACACTGCCAGCTATGAGCGATTATCGGGTAATGAGATCGGCGGCGAGCCTATACAATACGCCACCTGTTTTTGCAATTTATACCGCGATGCTTAATATGATTTGGCTTATTGAACAAGGTGGGGTTAAAGCGATAGAACAAACGAATATTAAGAAGGCCGGTATGCTCTATGCAGAGATAGACCGCAACCCGCTATTTATTGGGAAAGCTGCCATAGCACATCGCTCGCGCATGAATGTCACTTTTGATGTTACTGATCAGTCATTAGAAGCGCAATTCCTGGAATTTGCTTCAGCAAGAGGAATTATAGGGATTAAGGGATACCGGACCGTTGGTGGGTTCAGGGCTTCACTATACAATGCATTACCGCTTAAGAGTGTTGAAGTATTGATTAAAGCAATGCAAGATTTTCAGTCGGAGGTTTTGGAGAATAGTAGCATTAATGAACAAACAGTTTCAGCTTAAGATGGCAACAATAAAACCTTTTATCGCACTGCGACCATCCGCTGAATGGTTTGAAGCTATACAACCTAAACTTGGAAGCCTGCAAAGTTTGCTCGAAAATAGTCAGGGCCAATTAAGCCATCCTAAAATAAAAAAGAACCTACGTGTGCTGAAAGCCTTGCTTAAACGCGGTAATTACCAGTCTGATCAAGTGCCCAATATGTTTGTTTACGAACAGGAAACCTACCAAGGTTCTCAGTTTGGCATTTGGGTCCAATCCAGTTTAGCGGATTTGCATAATGGGGATGTACTTCGGCACGAAGAAACAATTACTGAAAATCAGGAGGACTTGAGATTGTACCGTAAGATGGTAGGACTTGAGGGGAGCCCGGTTTTACTTACTTACCCGAGGGATGGGGCGATTAACTATCTAATGGAACGGGTAGCCTCCAGGCCACCGGCAGTAAATTACAAGTTTGATCAAGTCCAGCATCGCCTTTGGGAGATTAGTGATCCTTCGGAAATTGAAAATTTTAGACAAGCTTTTGCAAAGTTGCCAGAGGTATTTGTTGCAGATGGACATCATAGGCTTGCAGCAGCAGCGGCAACTGATGCTAATAAAGGACAATGGATTACTTCGTTATACGTATCAAGCGGACAATTGAGGTGCAGTCCATTTCACAGGCTTATCCTGCCTGCTACAGCAATTACTAAAAAGGCGCTTTTGGGGGCGTTAAATAAATATTACTACATCAACGAAATTCCTGGAGAGGTTGCTTTTAAGCCTCAACGAGAAGGACGGTTGGGCTTGTACCATAACGGGAGCTGGTATCAATTGGATTTGAGACATCGCCCCTCTTCAGCAGAACTGCAGGCTGATGTGAGTTTCCTTCAGGAAATGATTTTAGCTCCTTTTTTTGGCATCACTGATGCAAGGACTGATAGAAGGTTGCTTTCCATTCCGGAGAGCCGATGGGATGAGTTGATGGAGACCATTGCAAAAAACCCAGATGCAGTTGTTTTTACCCTGGCTGCAATTAATGCTGACAGGTTGATGTACCTCGCTTCAAACAACGTTGTATTACCACCGAAGTCGACTTATATGGAACCTAAAATACCGTTCGGACTGTTGATGCACCAAAACAAGAAAGGAGTGGCAGATGCGTGAGATAAAAATAACGTCTTTGATTACTTCCAGGGATGAGCGTAGTGTCTCGATGTACCTAAATGAAATTGGTGCTATTGATTTGATTGATGCCAGGGAAGAAGTGAATTTGGCAAGGAAAATTAAGGATGGTGACCAGGCTGCATTACAGAAGTTAATCTCCGCCAACTTGCGTTTTGTTGTTTCCTGCGCTAAAAAGTACCAGAACAATGGTTTGAGTTTAGGCGACTTAATTAGTGAAGGTAACTTAGGATTAATTCGCGCTGCACGTGATTTTGATGATACACGTGGGTTTAAATTTGTTTCATACGCTGTGTGGTGGATACGGCAGGCAATTATGATGGCTATTGCAGAGCATAAGCGGACCGTAAGGCTACCTATGAACCAACAAAATGGTATGGACCAAGTAAGAAAGGAAGCCCAAAAATTGGAGCAAATGCTGGAGCGGGTACCAACATTGGAGGAAATAGCTGAAGTTGTTGATAGGACACCCGGGCAGGTCGCTGATTTTATATTTAGCAATGCCAGAGAAACCAAACTAGATGATGTAATTCCCGGCGGTGAGGATCCAAATAATAGTTTGATGGATTATTTATGTGATCCTTGTGGAGAGGAGCTTACTGCCAACTGGATAGATGGCATTGATAGAGAACTTCATGTAAGGCAAATAATGAGACGATTGAGTGTCAGAGAAAGAGAGGTGCTTTCACTGTACTATGGAATTGGCGTTGATAAAGTTCTTAGTGAAAAAGCATTGGCGGATGCCGTAGGTTTATCGGTTGAGCGGACAAGACAGATTCGTTCTGGTGCGATAAAAAAGCTTAAAGGTTTTTCAAAAATATCTCGTTTTAGCGATTGATTCGAAAGAGGTTGCAAGTTGTCATTTTAACTTCTTTCGCAATACAACCATATTAGTTATGCACAAAGATGTTTTTTTTTGATACTAACATGAAAGTCTTAGCTTTAGACAATTACAAACACAAAGATTAGCGATGTGTATGTAAGGTAAACCCAGAATACCATACGGATAAAACCAGCAATTGCTATTATGTTGAATTGACTAAGTATCGGGTGAAAGCTGAGGCTGTAATGATGTTGAATAGGATGGAAAGTATGAAGAAAGCAATAGCAGAAACTCAGGAGTACAACTTGGGCGGAGACCTATTAGAAACGGTTGAAATTTATCTATTTGCAAGTTCTGAAAGGAAGCGGTTGAGATGGCGGAGGTTCGAAAAGACAAAGCGATAGAGGTGCGATTATTATAGTATCATTACTGAAGCCAGTAACGCTAATTATAATTATGCAGAATGGTTGATTAATCCATTCTGCATAATTTTTTGATTATGGCTTCGGTATGCTCAAAAATTGTTCAAAAAGGATTTTTGCATAGTTATTACCAAATATGGAGAGTATTTTTTTACTAAACAATAATGGGATGGCGTACACTAGAATCATTGTAATACCGATAAAGAATAAATTCTTATCGTCATGGGAATTGGCATATAAAGCCAATGAAATGGATATTATTATCGCAATGACAGATCCGCCAAGTAAATTTCTAAAGAAACCATATTCGATATTATGTTGAAATAATAACGGATTTTCCCTCAAATTATTCCGAATTTGGGATACAGCTACCATAATTCTTTTCCTGGATGACTCTTCATCAGCTGTCTCGTCTGATGGGCTGTGAAGTTCAATGTCATACATTGAATGAATCTTTAATCTTAATTTCTCTTTTATTACGGGCTCATAATAGCCATTGCTCCACAATAAGTAATTAGTGGTCGGCATGTTGATTTCGTCCTTGAAATAAAATCGTTGAAATATTTCCTTGGATAAAATTCTGTTTACTTGAGTTAGCAAAAACACTAGGGCAAACGAAATACCTGTGGAGGCTAGTATTGGCAAAATGGAAAGTATTGATGTTAAGGTATCGCCGTAATTCTTAAGAATTACGGAGTGTACCAATATAAAAAGCGGAACGCAAGTTAAAGCTGTTGGCAATAGTCTTGCACGGAAGTAATATTTATTCATGTTAATTAAATGTAAACGAAGTTTTGAAAAGGTAATTCTATTGATGTTGTATATCCTGGTCTACCTGGCGACGCACCAAAACTATATAGTTTATTTAGTCCCTTAGTGCTGTGAACTCGTATGTTCCTCCTAATTAATGCATTAGTCACGACAGAAGACGGATGACTTGGTTCACCACTTTTTGCACATGAAATGATAGCTTGTGGGGCATGGATTTCTTGCAAAATTCCCCGGGAAATATTATGTCTACTTCCATGGTGTGGAATTTGAAGTACATCAAGTGTTTTCAGATCGATATCGTTAGCTTTAGCGTAATATATTGCTTTATAAAGCCCATCACAGCCAGAATCGCCAGTTAGCAATATTTTTTTTCCTAAAATCGTGAGATATAGGACCAGACTCATATTGTTTTCCGCCGAAGTAGATTCAGATTCCGCTGGGAGATTTTCTGTATCAAAAGTCATGTCCTCATATGTCCTAATTTTTGTTGAGGAGAACGTTCTTTGTGCGGACTGACCTTCCATTCTAGGTGTCTTATCAGATTCTTGTATCAAGCTCAAGTAATAGTCTTTTCCCGGGCCTAAAACAGTGATGATTTTTTCTCCACCGTAAGTAAATGACAATCCCTGTTTCGGAGCTACAATTTCGATTTTTTTTCTCTGTGCAATGTTTTCAATTTGATCAGCATAGTCGTACGCTCTTCTAAGACGTTCCTCAAAACTATCCGTTGTAATTCTACCATCATGACAGAATTTATGAAGCTCCTTCCAATGGTTCCAAGGTCTATGCATCCAAATTTTTTTGACATCCATTTCCTCTACAACCTGCCTGAGACCAGAGGCATGGTCGCCATCGGGATGGGTTAAAATAACTCTATCAATTTTACTTGAATTGTAGACTGTACGTACATGTTTGATTAGCGCCGCCCCGCCATCAGAATTACCACCATCCACAACTACAATAGTTTGATCATTCCATTTATTGTTTGTATAGTTGCCAAAGCGCATTGCAATTGCATCCCCACTTTTAGATTTTTCGCCAACTGCTAAAAAATCAATTTCAAAAGCATTAATCTCCATAATTTAAAAGTTTTATCATATAATTAATTGTTTATGTAAGTCCGAACGCGGGTCGAACGGAAATTAATTAATCAATGAGATGGATATACCCTGCAAAATGCTTTAGCCTATGGCATGGTCAAAAGAAAATTTGAATATTTATAAACTTTTTTATCTTTGCGCCGTTATATTAAAATAAACAATGCAGATTTAACCCCATCTCATTGATTTTACAAATTTTACATTTTCAGATTCCCACATCTGAAAATGCTTATGTTTGCAATTCCAAAATCTGTTTTTCGAAATCTGTGCCAAACCACAACCAAAAGTTGTAAGCTTAAGTGTTTTAATCAATAAACTACCTTATCTGCAATTTTAAGGATGAAATTTTTATCTTTAGCCACCAAACGAAGTTTTTTACAGTTTATTGTGATTTGGCAATTTTTTTGAAGATATATGACAAAATGTCTTTATCCGAGAGTTTTGTGCTAAATCTGTCATCATTAGAATAAATTCTGAGTATAATATTACTTTAAAGATAATTCATGTAATATCCTTATAATTCATATTGAAAACTTTGTTTTCTATTACTAGTAGTATTAGTAATATTTGTCCCTTAATAGTTATGGCAGGAGACCAGAAAAGCCTATTAAACCTTATATGTATTTCCTTGCCGAGTTCACGTTGAAAGGTCTTCTGGCCTATTAAAGTGATTTACAAGAAGGCTTTAACTGAAAGACTATGAATATTCGATCCATCAATAAAACGCTGGCACACTCCTGAGGATTTCTGGGAAAATTACCAACGGTATGATATCTACCGAAAGATTGGATTGATGCGCTCCAAATTCTTGATCCAGAAGAAGGTTTAAAGGCGGCTGATCAGCAGATTGAAAGTATCCTATCCCGCAAAACTATTTTTGCAAAAAGAATTATTGATTACTGGAAAAAAAGATTTAGTAAGGGGGGCGTTTATTGCACCATTACTTGACCAATAAAAGAAATGAAGAGTCTGAACATGATTCTTGTTTGCAGTACAACTACCTATTCCACATTTCAATAAAATATATGATATTGCGCTAGGGATTAACTAACGTAAAATGATAGCTAAGGATTTGAAAGAGGAGAGGAGCTGGATTGAGGCTTTAGCTGAAGGCGATGAGCCGGCGTTATCCCATTTTTTCAAACTCTACCAAAAATCATTAGGTTATTTCGCATTGCGCATGATAGGCGATGAAGCAGAGGCAGAAGATATCGTAGCAGGTTGCTTTGTAAAACTTTGGGAACGACGGACAGATTTCGAAAGCGCTGAAAAAATAAAGAGCTTCCTGTATGTTAGTTGTCGTAATGCCTGCCTAAATTATCTCCGCCATTTAAAGGTTAAATCGACTTCCCAGGATGCCTACCAACAAGAATTGGAAGCGTCGTCTGAAGATGTGTTATATAAGATTGTAGAATCTGAAGTGTTGCAAGCCATGCACCGGGAAATTGAACTACTCCCAGAAAATTATAGGGCAGTATTTAAGCGCATTTATTTTGAACAAAAGAAAACAGATGAAATTGCTGCTGAATTAGGTATTAATGTTCAAACAGTGCGTAATTACAAGAACAGATCAGTAGAATTATTGAAAGCCGCAATGCTTAAACAAGGCTTGTCGGCAGCACTAACACTCGCACTATTGCTATTTAAAGGGCGACCATAAAATTATTTTTATTTCCATGGGTTGTTTGGTTAGGTGAGCGTGTTCTACTATTAAATACGCGTTAACTTAACATCAACTAAAATTGCTTTAATGGCTACCAACCCTTTTCATATTGCCGAACTAATCACAGCATACTTACAGGAAACGCTTTCGCCTGAACAGAGTGCTGCGCTTGATCAATGGTTGGAGATAGATAACAACAGACAGTTCTTTATTGACCTTTCGGATAAGAATAACTTTCGTGAACGCCTAGCACAATTTGAAGGCATAAATGCAGAAGCAACCTGGAATAAAACATTGCAATTGCTAGAACAAAGCAAAAACAATACAACGGTAGCAGAAATAGCAGAACCTACGACAGCAAGAACTAATACTTTCAGATTAGCTAGCTATAAATGGATAGCTACGGCCGCTGCTGTTTTAGCGATAACCTTTGGCGTTTGGTTTTATAAATACGGTAAGATTGCCTCGATTCCTCGCAATGACGTGGCGTTTGATACTGACATTGCACCAGGCAAAAACGGTGCAACCTTAACATTAGCAAACGGTAAAAAGATCTATATAAATGATGTATCAGCTGGTCAACTAGCAGAAGCCTCTGGAGTGATCATTTCTAAAACGGCAGATGGTAAAATTGTATACACAGTAAAAGAAGGTAAAGACGGTGTAATTGAATACAATACTTTAGAAACGCAAAATGGAGAGCAAACACAGGTTGTGTTGCCAGATCAATCAGTGGTATTCTTGAATGCGGCTTCGTCGTTAAGGTATCCATCAAGTTTTGGTAAGTTGAAAGATAGACGGGTAGAACTATCAGGAGAAGGATATTTTGAGATTGCAAAAGATAAAGCACACCCATTCATTGTAAAGACAACAAATCAAAGTGTGGAAGTATTGGGCACGCATTTTAATGTCAATGCTTATGGAGATGAAGACGCAGTTAAGACTACACTTTTAGAAGGCTCGGTTAAGATTGCTTCGCTCGCTCGCAATGACCGGCAACAATCGTCATTGCGAGGAGTAGATCCCTCGCTTAGCTCGGGACAGGCTGTGCGGCAATCCTCTGTAACCTTAAAACCCGGCCAACTGGCCTCAAATTATGGCAACTCGATAATTGTGACAGAAGCCATTACTGAACTTGAAACCGCATGGGTTAAAAACGATTTTTACTTCCGTGGTGAATCGCTTGAGAACGTGATGCGTGATATTGCCCGTTGGTACAACGTCAAAATAACATATACCGACCAGGAAATTAAAACTATTCCCTTAATTGGCCAAATTTCGAGAACTAAACCACTTTCTGCCGTATTGGAGCGGATAGCTTCGGCAGGACGCGCGCGTTTTAAAATAGAAGGAAGGCAAGTAACCGTAATGCCCGATAATTAGATTAACCCTTTAATTCACTATATCAACCACACCATTAAACCGAACCACATGAAAAGACATTTACGACAGAAGAGTTAAGAGCAGCAAGGGAGCTGAAAAAGCAGAAGGGCAGTGCTACCAACACCACCCTCCAAAAGTTTGAGCGAACCTTTCCCGCCAAGGGCAGGAAGAAAAATTATTAGACAACAATTCCTTATCAACTCAAACCAAAACGAAAGTATGCAAAATAATACTTTTAACCTAGGTATGCCCAGACTGTGGCTGCTGAATAAATTGTTATTGATTATGAAGCTCATCATAATAATCCTGATAACATCTCTTATGCAAGTGTCTGCTGCCGGTTTCGCGCAGAAAGTGACGCTTAAAGAAAAGAATGCCTCATTAGAATCAGTGATCTCGAAGATCAGAATCCAGACTGGATATGATTTTGTATTCGATTTTCGTTTATTAGAAAACTCGAAGAAGGTAAATATAACATTGGATAATGCTGAGCTTCAATCGGCCCTGAAAGAGGTGTTTAAAAATCAAAATCTGAATTTTACGATTAAAGACAATATAATAGTGCTAGAGAAAAGCACTTCTTCCTTTCTGGATAGGCTTGTTGATCGCTTTAGTAATATTGATGTGCGCGGTCGTGTGGTCGATAGTGCGGGAAATGCACTGTCTGGGGCCACAGTGAGGATCAAAGGGACGAATAGAGTGTCCATTACTGTTGAGAATGGATCATTTTCTTTTGTAAATGTAGATGAAAAAGCGGTGCTGGTAATTTCCTATACTGGATATGAGAATAAAGAGCTTAGTGTTACAGACGACTTAGGAAATATTAGAGTAGCAGCTATTAGTTCAAAACTTGAACAGGTCGAAATAGTGTCGACTGGCTATCAGACATTACCTAAAGAAAGGGCAACCGGTTCATTTACACTTATTGATAATAAAACGGTAAATAGAGCAGTTTCTTCTGACTTTTTAAGTAGGCTCAAAGGAGTAACTAATGGATTATTATTCGATATTTCCTCAGGTAACTCGTTAGGAATAAGTATTCGTGGTAAAAGCACCCTTTTCTCTGACGCTAAACCACTTATTATACTTGATAATTTTCCATTCGAAGGTGACCTTAGTTCTATTAATCCGAACGATATAGAAAATATAACTTTATTGAAGGACGCCTCAGCTGCCTCTATTTGGGGAGTTCGGGCTGGCAATGGGGTTATTGTAGTAACGACGCAGAAAGGGAAAATGACCCAAAAGCCAGAAGTTGAATTTAATACAAATTTAACTCTTGGAGGCAAACCTGATTTATATTATCAACCACAGCTTACATCGTCAGAATTTATCGATATTGAAAAATCGCTATTTGATGCAGGTGCCTATGATGGTGTGATTGACGATGGTTTTTCTACAATTTCACCAGTTATTTCAATTCTCAAAAAGATTCGGCAAGATCCAACGTTCACCGTTCAAGGAATGTCAGAAATTGACAAATTAAAATCTTTGGATGTAAGGGATCAGCTAAGCAAATATTTCTATAGAAAAAGCAGCCGTCAACAATATTACATGGCAATTGGAGGGGGTGGGACTACCCAAAGTTATCGTTTTTCTGCCGGATACGACAAAAATTTACCAAACTTAGTTTCTACATCAGATACGCGGCTAACCATAAAAGGAGATAATACATTTAGACTTCTGAACGATAGGTTAAAATTATCCACAGGCATAACGTTTTCAAGTTCCAAATCGAAAAATACGAACCCTGATGGTTATTTGCCATATTTACCATATGAGCAAGTGGCCGATGTGTCGGGAAATCCTTTAGATGTAGTAAAATCTGGGGGGTTGAGAGCTGAATATACTGATACAGCTGGTAATGGTAAATTGCTTGATTGGAAATTCCGTCCTTTGGATGAATTAAATGAGGGATATTCTTATTCTAACAATAGTCAGTCTGACTATCGATTAAATCTTGGATTAAAGTATAAAATAATATCACCTCTAACAGTCTCTGCTGATTATCAGTATTATGGCTCTAAATCAAACAATGAATCTTCCCATAATAAAGAATCTTTCTTTACCCGTGACCTGGTCAACACTTATTCATCAATAAATTCTTTGACCGGAAACGTAACTCAACCTATTCCAGTGGGAGACATATATTCGCCAGAATTTTTAGTAAACCAATCAGATTATGGGAGATTCCAAATGGACTACAATCAAACATTTGGAATTAAGCATTCAATGTCAGTTATTGCTGGAGCTGAGATTCGAAATGATAGGTATAAGTATAATTCATTTACATTGTATGGTTATCAACCCGAAACTGCAACAAATAGACAGATAGATTTCGTAACACAACTTCCATTTTACTATGGATCAAATACGCAAGCTATAGGCAGTAATTCTTTCCAACAGGGAACTATTGACCGGTACCTTTCTTATTTTGGAAATGCTTCTTATAGCTATGATAACAAGTACATTATCTCAGGAAGCTACCGAAAGGACGAGTCAAATTTATTTGGAGTTAAAGCAAATCAAAAAGGGGTACCGCTGTGGTCAACTGGTTTTTCATGGGATATTTCAAAGGAAAGCTTTTTCAATCGATCATGGCTATCTTCGCTAATTTTAAAAGCTACATATGGTTACAACGGAAATGTAAATAAATCTATATCAGCATATCTCACTGCTACACCGGTATTTTTTACTAATGTTTTTAATACGAGATACTATCAAATTACGAACCCACCAAATGACAATTTGCGATGGGAACGTGTTCGAAATATAAACTTAGGATTATATTTTGCAACGAAAAGCAACCGTATTTCAGGAAGCTTTGAGTATTTTTCTAAAAAAGGTGTCGATTTAATTGCAAGCAGTCCAATTGCACCGCAAACAGGTTTAACGATATTTACTGGAAATACAGCTAATACCTCAACGAATGGTTTAGATTTTCAGCTAAATTCTCAAAATATTTTAGGGAGTTTCAAATGGAATACAGTAGCAATATTTGATATTGTCAAAGATAAAGTCACCAAATACAATATAACTAATCCTACAAATTCCACAATTGTAAATGCTACTAGTTCAACCATATCTCCGGTTACCGGATATCCGATCAATTCAGTTTTTGCATACCCTTGGTCAGGACTTGATGAATTAGGAAACCCTAAAGGTACACTGGGAAATGTTGTATCCACTGACTATTCATCAATTCTCAATTTACAGGATCGAAATGAATTAATTTATTTTGGATCAGGAACTCCAACAGTTTATGGCAGTCTTCGAAATACTTTCTCGTACAAAATGATAGAAGTATCTTTTAACATTACTTACAAGCTAAATTATTTTTTTAGGGCCTCCTCAATTAACTATTTCAACCTGTATTATTATGGTGGTTACCAGCAATCAGATTATAGTAACAGATGGCAAAAAAGTGGGGATGAATTACATACAAATGTACCATCAGCAATATATCCTCCGGATGGTAATCGCGAAGATTTTTACCGTTCATCGGCAATACTTGTACAAAAAGGTGATCACATTCGCCTTCAAGATATACAGCTGAATTATACTTTAACTAAAACCCAGTTTAAAAATCTTCCTTTACAAAATTTGAATATCTATTTCTATGCAACTAATCTTGGGATAGTATGGCGAGCGAATAAAAAAGGATTAGATCCTGACCAAATCTTATCCCCTTATCCAAGTCCTAAAATATTCTCTCTTGGTTTAAAAACAAATTTTTAATCGTGAAAAATATGAAAAAATATATAGTAAATTATCTTATAATATTTGGTGTAATCTCAATTATCGGATGTGAACAAGATTTTCTTGATATAAAACCAAGCACTTCTATTCTCCAACCAACTACTCTTGATGAATTTCAAGGTTTATTAGACAATACTAGTGTTATCAATACAACAAATGCTTTGGGAACTTTATCAGCTGATGAGTATGTTTATTCGAGCTATGCAACCTGGCAATCTGCAAGAACAGCAACGGAGCGAAATGCGTACGTCTGGGCAAAAGATTTTTTTTCAGGGGAAGTTTCTGCAAACGATTGGACACTAGCCTATACTGCGATATTCTATGCTAATAATGTACTAAATGGCATTGAAGAAATTAAAGTTGATAATAAAAATTCCTCTAGAAAAGACAATTTGAAAGGATGGGCACTATATGTCCGAGCGAGTGCCTACTACGATCTAGTAAAAGATTTCTCGCCTACTTATGATGCATCTACAGCCTCTAATGATTTAGGCGTACCATTAAGACTAAATCCTTCCATCGACCAAATTCTGCCACGTTCTTCAGTACAAGAGACATATAATAGAATCTTGGCCGATCTTACTCAGGCTACTCGACTTCTAGATGCAGGATTGCCTATAGCTAATAGAAACAGACCTTCCAAGGTTGCTGCCCATGCATTTGCCGCAAGGATGTTTTTAAATATGCGTAAATATGATCTAGCGGAAGCCCATGCTGATTCATGTTTGCAACTTTACAATAAATTAATTAATTATAATAGTATTAATTTGAATGCAACAACACCATTTACTACTACTAATGACGAATCGATTTATTTTAGTAACGCTAGTAATAAATATCAGGCATATGCAATAACTGTAAATACATATACTCAGATTTCTCCGGAGCTTATAAGCCTATACCAAACCAACGACTTACGACCATCAGTTTACTTCAAAATTCAGGCTGATGGTAGTTTTGACATGAAAAGGGGAATGACAGGAATAGGAGCATACCCTTTTGTCGGTTTAGCGACTGACGAGATATACTTAATTAAAGCCGAGTGCTCGGCTAGGCGAGATGACCTCAGCACAGCACTCAGATATTTAAATAATTTATTAATAAACCGATATAAAACCAATACATTTCAGCCAGTCGTTGCCTCCTCAAAAACTGATGCCATTGCTAAGATAATTTTGGAAAGGAGAAAGGAACTAGTATGGAGAAACATACGCTGGCAAGACATAAAACGCTTAAATAAGGAAGGAGCAAATATCACTTTAAGTCGCCCACTAAACGGAGAGACTTTTAAAATTGAGCCTAATAGCAATAGATATGTATTTCCAATACCAGACAATGAAATAAATTTAAGCGGTATTCAGCAAAATATTAGATAAAATGAGACATTTATTATACTTTTTAGTATTATTATTATTTGACGTTAATTTAATAAAAGCGCAAGAAATTATCAATCCAAGCGATGTTGTAATTGAAGGGATATTAACGGATTCGATAAATAAAAATGATCCAGAAAAACCAAGGGTCGTTAGAATTTCAATATCAAAATATCCATTTGATTTTAAATTTTTGGGCACAGGCTTACAAATAGACGAGTATGAAATAGCTACAATAAATAATAAATCATTCAGATTTATTATCAAGTCACCCGCAGATAGGTTTTATGCATATATCGAATTTGCACCGATGAATGGACTTGTTCAATGGAATGGGTATGATAACTCTTATATTTTGGAAAAGGGTGATAGAATTAAGTGTAGATTATCGGACACTGGATATCAATTTTCCGGAATTGGATCAGAAAAACTAAACTGCCAGAGCGAAATCTATTCATTGCAATACAGATTCTCAGAAGATGATTTTAAGTTAGCACAACATAACCAATATGAGGAATTTATAACAAACATTGACCCTAAGATGGATTCTTGCCTTGGCCTTCAAAGGTTAGTTATAGAAAATTATAATAAGATTATTGGTCGCGATTTAGCAGACGTAATGCTAGCAAATTGTTATGGTCTTAGATATTATCAATGGATCTCCTTTTTTCATTACAACAATTCGGAAAATGTTATTCCTTATCTTGCTTTTCTAAAAAGTTCTGCTTTCAGGCATATCGACCTAAGCATACTTGAGAAGGTTAGTCCTCAAATAATTGACCAGTCTTATGTTTACTCTAGTTTTTTATTTCTAAAGACGTTATTTGAAAATAATATTTACGAAGATGGGAAGTTAGAACCCTTTTCTTCAGATAAATATTTAGAGAAGGTTTTTAATTCAATCAATAGAAATTATGTTGGGATATTAAGGGACAAGCTATTATGTATGTTTATGATTAATTTTTCCACGAAATCTTCTGTTAATAAGTTTCTAGATCCCGCAATTGGAATTGTTGAAACAAAAATGTACACTGACTTTCTACAAAATTTAAAAAGTAGCCGTGGAATAGGAGTTCAATTTTTTAATTTTAATCTTACAAGAATTGATGGAAGCAAATTCACCTTAAGTCAACTAAAGAATAAAGTTGCGATTGTTGATTTTTGGTTTAATGGTTGTGAGAATTGTGTATCATTAAATGCTGCTATGCATTCAGTCATAGAGAAGTATAAAAATAATAGCAAAGTTGTTTTCCTGTCTATAAGCATTGACAAAGTTAAGGCCAATTGGATTAAAGGAATAGGCAGTGGAAAATATACGCATCCAAATGCTATTAATCTTTACACAGAGGGGCTTGGTTCTAATCACCCATTAATCAAGAATTATAATATTGTTCTCTATCCAACATTATTTATTTTAAAGAATCAAAAATTCTACTCATCTAATCCTCCAGTGCCGTCAATGGCGGATATGAATAACTTGGATATTGGTAATACAAAAAAGTTTGTTGATATGATAGAGGAGTCCCTTAGAAATTTTAAGTAACTATTTACAATTTATTTAACAGAACTTTAGTATGAAAATCCCAAAAAAGTTGTTTTTAATACCATTAATTATATCCATAAATATGAATGCATTCGCCCAATTAAATGTCTCAAACAATGCAAAAACAGTTTTTAAATTAGATTTTTCTGGTGTATGGGAATTGGATGATTCGCTTAGCTTATTTGGTATAATACCGAAAACGTCATCATCAAAACAAATAATGGTTAATCAATCTCCTGACTCAATCGCTGTAACTCGAGTTGGGTCATCAGTACCTATTCAAAAAAATGATTTAGGTGGAAAGAAAACTACAATTTATTCCCAAAAATCTGCCAGGACTAAAACATCTGTAATATCTTGGAATGCACAAGGAAGGGAAATGATAGAAACTGCGAAGTTTTCCTATGATGTTTTGCCGAAAAAAGACTTTCAAACAGGTTATGTAGATATCTGGTCGCTAAGTCCGGACGGAAAAATCTTGACTATCATTCGCAGCATGGAAACCGATGATCCCAAAATGAATTGGACAACAAAATCAGTGTATAACAAGCAAAGGTAGAGAATCTTCAAGATGAGAAGGTGTTTTGAGCAACTTTGTCTACGGAGAGACGTTGTAATATTCGGCTAGGGATAAAACTAAAGTTGAAAGAACCGCTCGTGATTAATGATAAACTAGAGTTCATTATGCAGCGGAATATCCATCTTTACTAATTAAGGAATACGTATCCTTAAATCTGCTTCGTTTAAGCGCACAGGTGAATTTTGAAATAAATAAATTTTAGTTAATATAGCATCGGTATCTTGGATTAGGCCGCTGCTTAAAAAGCTTTAATAATTTAAGCCCATCAGAATCTCAGCAGTTTATTATGAGCGTCGGTGTCTACTGAAGTTACTTATCAGGCCGCAAAATTGTCTGTGAACTATAGTGAGAGTGAAACAATTTTGTACCAAACCATATCAAGTCTTCATTGCCGTGGATATTCGGTCGGTTGAAGTTTGCTGCATAACCATCCATTACCTTGATGGCATACTGTTTGAATGCTTCTTCTATATCTCCCCTATGCACATTCTGCGAATGCGCAATCTCCTTTTGGCTGGGGCGAATGTTAATCAGAAAAAACTTCGCATCATCACGGCAAAGCTTAGCCACTTTGCCATCAAGCTTTATTCTAACTGTTCTATCTTGATCTTCCTATTTTCTTCTAATGTTACTAATTTCAATCATATCCGAACGGCCAGCGTTCTTGGTCAAATGTTGTCCTGGGAATGGATTTGGTAGTTCAAAAGTTAACAGAAATATTCCACTTATAAATCACTGATTTTGAATACGTTACTTAGTGTGTATATATCACAATAAGCTGATTTTCTTTGGTTTAGGTGTGTAATTGTAATTACTTTCGCTGTACTAACTTATTATCGTATGAACAAAGGTTTTACCACGAAACCCGACCTGAGCTATTTGGGCTTGTCGGGAGAATTGGCTCAATACCAGCTTTCACCAGAAGAGCTGACCGATATTGCGCTAGATAATCATGAAGGAGTGCTCACTGCTGCTGGCGCTCTTGCAATTGACACCGGGAAGTTTACCGGACGGTCTCCAAAAGACCGGTACATTGTTAAAGACAGTGTTACTTCTGAGACCGTATTTTGGGGCGATATTAATATGCCCATGGCATCCGCCCGATTTGATGCATTACTGAACAAGATGGTCGCGCTTCTGGATGCGAAACCATATTATGTAAGAGATGCTTCCGCTTGCGCAGATCCGTCGCAGAGGATCGGAATTAGGGTAATCACTGAAACTGCCTATCAAAATCTTTTTGCACACCATTTATTTCTTAGGGACAAACAGGACGAAGTGATTATAATAGCAGGTGAACCGAATTTCCGAGCAAAGGACGACTGGACGATTATTGCCATGCCTTCATTCGAGGCCGATCCAAAAGCAGACGGAACCCGGCAGGCTAATTTCAGTGTCTTGAACTTTAGTAGAAAGATGATCTTGATTGGCGGTACAGGTTATACCGGAGAGATTAAAAAGGGCATATTTTCTGTACTCAATTTCCTTCTTCCAGTCAAATGGGTACTTCCTATGCATTGCTCTGCAAATGTTGGTGAGAAAGGTGACACCGCCATTTTCTTCGGGTTATCTGGCACTGGGAAGACTACATTGTCTGCCGATCCAAAAAGAAGATTGATTGGTGATGATGAGCATGGCTGGTCGGGCGACAAGGTGTTCAACTTTGAGGGTGGGTGTTATGCAAAGGTGGTAGATCTTACCCCCGAAAAAGAACCACAAATCTTTTCAGCCATTAGACCTGGAGCACTGCTGGAAAATGTAAGCTTTTTTCCGGAAACGAATGTGGTAGATTATACAAACGTTTCCAAGACCGAAAATACAAGGGTTGCCTATCCGATAGATTACATCGAAGGTGCACTGTTACCTTCAATTGCGGGAGCACCGAAAAATATATTCTTTTTAACCTGCGATGCATTTGGGGTATTGCCTCCAATATCGAAACTTGATACAGGTCAGGCCATGTTTCATTTCCTAAGCGGTTATACCGCAAAGGTAGCAGGCACTGAGACAGGCATAACTGAACCCCAGCTTACCTTTTCGGCTTGTTTCGGTAAAGCATTCTTACCATTAAATCCAGTGCAGTACGCCGCCTTGCTTGGTGAAAAATTAGAAAACAGTAGTATAAACGTTTGGCTTGTAAATACCGGCTGGAGTGGCGGCGGATATGGTAAAGGAAGTCGCATTAAGCTTTCTTACACGAGGGCAATGATTGAGGCAGCACTAAACGGGGAGTTAAATGATGTTGAATACGAGGTAAACGAGGTTTTCGGTTTGAGAGTGCCGTTATCCTGCAACGGGGTGCCCCCAGCAATTCTAAACCCTAAAAATACCTGGGACGATGGTGATCTGTATGATAAAAAATCAGCAGAACTGGCCGGGGCTTTTATTCGCAATTTTAACCAATATAAGGACCATTCCAGTCAGGCTATTCTCGAAGCGTTTCCAAAAGTGTTACACAAGGAGGGAACCAGAGCATGAATGGAATTAAAACATTAGGCCAATTCATCATAGAAAAACAGGCCGACTTTCCTTTTGCAAAAGGAGAACTTTCCAGGTTGCTCCGGGATATTGGTATTGCTTCCAAAATTGTAAACAGGGAAGTTAACAAAGCCGGTCTTGCTGACATAATAGGCAATTCTGGGACGATAAATATACAGGGGGAGGGTCAGCAAAAATTAGATGTCTTCGCCAATAATCAATTTATCAGCGCGCTGACCAGTGGAGGAGAGTGCTGTATTGTAGCTACCGAGGAAGAAGAAGAATTGGTACAAATTGATTCACCGGTATCAAAAAATGCAAAATACATTGTTTGTATTGATCCGCTCGATGGTTCGAGTAACATTGATTGCAATGTAGCGGTAGGAACTATTTTTTCGATCTACCGGAGGAAATCTATAGGCGGTTTAGCTACAATTGCTGATGTGTTGCAAAAGGGAACAGAACAGGTAGCTGCAGGGTACGTGATCTATGGCTCCTCTACCATGCTGGTTTACACAACAGGAAACGGGGTAAACGGATTTACTTTAGATCCTTCGATTGGTGAATTTTGTCTTTCGCACCCAGAAATGAAAATACCTGCTATCGGAAACATCTATTCCGTAAATGAGGGCAATTATGTTCATTTTCCAGATGGTGTCAAAAAATATATTAAGTATGCACAAGTAGAAGACCAACCTACAGGCCGGCCTTTCACTTCCCGATATATTGGATCTATGGTGGCAGACATCCATCGTAATCTAATTCAAGGTGGCATTTATATCTACCCTACTACGGCGAGTTCCCCACTGGGTAAGTTAAGGCTGCTTTACGAATGCAACCCAATGGCCTTTATTATAGAGCAGGCAGGTGGCAGGGCTACAGATGGCTACACCAGGATTCTCGAAATTGAACCCAAGGAATTGCACCAGCGCTGCTCAATTTTCATTGGCTCCAAGCAAATGGTAATGGTTGCAGAGGGTTTTATGAATGAGGAAGTCCCGATAGAACTTAATTTTGTATCGACTGTAATAGCAGATTGATTACCAAATAATATTCTGTTTACTTGTGGGATTGTGAGAACCTTTTCCACCTTTTTAGAATCTTGCTACATGCGAGAGAGAAATGCACATCTTTGACTTAACCGCCAAACTAACACTCATAAAAAAACAAAAGTTTGAAGGCCAAACGAAATCTTCATATGTTTTTTTAGGAAACGAAAAGATTTAGGTAAGTTAATAAAGTAATAAGGCAGGAGGCTTCGGATGAAGGTCCTGCCTTTTTTAATTTAACGACGGCCTTGAATGGGATAGCCCAGTACGCGTTTGGTCTCATGGATTACGAAATGGCTTTGTAGCGATCCCAAATTTGGGACCTGTGCCATTTTCTCTTTTAAAAAGCGCTGGTAAGAGCTCATGTTAGGAACAACAATTTTTAGAAGGAAATCAAATGTTCCGGTCATTTGATAGCATTCCACTACTTCTTCAAAAGGGATAACAGTGTCTTGAAATTCATCAAGCGCATTGGTGTTATGTTTGGTGAGTTGTAAGTGGACAAACACGATGAGCACCTCGCTAATTTTTATGTGATCAACTATTGCAACGCTGCCTAGAAGGAAACCCGTGGCTTTTAACTTTTCAATTTTGCGGGTTATAGTTGAGTTGCCCTTGTTTAGTGCCAAAGCTATTTGTTTGCCTGACATCCAGGCATCGCGTTGCAATAATCTTAGAATTTCCAGATCAATCCGATCCAATGTAATGTTGTCCATCTAACCTTAATAAAGTTATAATCAATTGAATAAGATAAATTTAGGTAAACTTAATCGCGTATCCGCTCATCTTGACAACCCTCTACCCGAAGTAAATATGGATAATTTGAGGGTGATGTGCATCAATAGTTAGGTTAATGAAAAATTATGCTCAATTATTAAATAAAAAACAAATAATGTATTGTTGCACGCTTATAGTTGAGAATTAACGGAATATTATTTTGATTAGGTCAGAAAATTGAACTTATTCGTTAATTGCGAAGTTGCTTTATTGTTAAACTAAGCTATTAAGCCGGTCACGATATTCAACAGACATTTCTTTACTCACAAGAACTGGTTCCGGACCTGCCGGCAAGTGTAGCGTAATTTCAAATTGCCTGCCTAACTTCCTTACGGATTTAATGTTACTCCAAGCCACGCGACAAAATCTATTAGGTACCATTAGTTTACCAGATGATAAATCAATTTCCTTCATCGCACTAAACAAAGTGAAGATAAGTTCGCCACTACTAATCAAGGCCATAATTCTCCGATCATCTTTGTAGTAGAGTACAACCTCTTCTGAAGGAGTGACTAATCTCGCAACTGAATTCTCAGCTTGGGTTTTAAGTGTTTGCTGTTTTGATGATCTGTCTTTTCGCTTTATATCTTCGTGATTTTTATACCTATTGTAATAGTAGAAATTTAGTATGGCAAGTAAGAGTAGTGTTATTGGAAAATACAGTATCGGCCACTGGGTTTTGAATATATTATACCCTAACGAAGCAAAGAAGGCTGTCATAATAAGAAAGTCGAATAGGAGAGGTACCACCACGCCGTAAACGATTTGCTTTTTCTTGCGAATCTGCTTTTCCTTTGCCCATGGATACTTGTGATCTAAATACACATTTAGCCAATAGATACCCTGTAAGATTATAATAGCAATAATAAAGGAAATGATCCATCCCCTATGGTAACCGAATGAGGTATAAAACTCATAGTTGTGGCGGTGCTGCCCAACGTTTACAATAAATTGTGCAACGAGGAATGCGACTAGAAGACGCAGCCATACACTTTCATAAGTAACCACTGGTCTTTTCAAAAGATTGATCAGCGTTTTGATTGGTTTGAATAGTTTTTTCATTTTTAATAAGTTTTATATTTTCGACATATGGTAACTATGCCTGCATGTTATATAATCTATTAGACTCAGCACAACATTTTGAACGAATAATTATTAACATTTAGCTAATTGTTAAGATTCTTGTTTAATGCAATGTCCCGATTAAACAGTATTTGTTCCATCTAAACACAGAAATGTTCCATTCAGGCATGATCAGGGGTATTTTGTGCAACTTTTTTTCGATCCGACAATATTTTTGTTCCGAATTAAAAGCTCATTCATTTATGCTAACATTTCTGCAAACAATTATTCAACTGCTGACAACTATCAGCCAACTTTTGTCGACACTGACAACAATGCCTGCCCTTAATGTAATTCCATTAAAAAGAGAAGAAATTTGGCTTGAAAGCTTTGACGTGAGACGGCAGTTTAAAATTTCTGAGCGTACGTTGTACAGGAGAAGAATTGAGGGAGATTTTGAAGCCAGAAAAATCCACGGTAAATGGTTTTATCTGGAATCTTCTGTTAAAAGCCACTTCGAGTAATCAGCCATGTTCGGCCAGGACGTTGGCCAATTTCAGCCAGGCTCCGGCCAAATTCGGCCATGCCAGTTTCAGCTATAGGTTGCTGAATATTAGGCTCCTACATTTGTATCGTCATCAATAATTAATGCCTTGCCGGCCGGGAGGAATTTACACAGGATGTCGAATTACAGATTATCATTTAAACATTTTAAAACAAGAAAAAATGGGATTTTTAATGGGAGGTCCATTCTACGATTTGATCGGAAGGACCGGAAACAACGTTGGGCGTAAAGTGAAAGGTAGAAATGTATTTTCTATGCGTCCGTCAAAGTCGAATAAGCCTGCAACAATTTTGCAGCTAGACCAGAGATTTAAGTTTGGGTTAGTAACCAGCTGGTTGAGAAAATGCGGGAGTTTTGTAACCCTAGGGTATCAGAACTATGATCAGACAGGTTCTGAAATGAACGCTGCGGTTAAACAGGTGCTCGATGAAGCAATTACTGGCATGTCGCCAAACTTTGCAATTGATTATTCGAAAGTAATACTTAGCAAGGGTGACCTTGTAGAAGGAAGAAACCTGGAGGTTGCCACTGAAGATCCTGCTGAGTTGCAGGTTACCTGGACGCCTGGTGGTGGGTTTGAAGGAAACCTGACTGATAAGTTAATGGTGTTGGCTTATTGTCCAATGCTTAACAGGTACACTACTGTGATCGGTGTTGTCGCCAGATCAGTTGGCACTTATACAATGAGTATACCGGCAAGCTATAGTAGCGAAGTCGTGCACGTATGGGCTGCGTTTGTAAGTGTAAATCAAAAAGAGGTTTCTGATAGCCAGTATTACGGTCCTTTAACGGTATTGTAGGTTGATGTTTGGAAGTTCATTGCAATGGGGGATGGAGCAGGATTGCTTCGTTCCTCGCAATGACGTGATGTAGAGGAATTACAAGCCGTAGGGGGGAAAGGTGCAGAAGATTGCTTCGTTCCTCGCAATGACGTGATGTAGAGCAATGACGTGGCGCAGAGCAATGACACGGTGCAAAGCAATGACATGGCCCAGAAGTGTGTGCGGACCGGATTAAAGTCTAGAGGTCGACGGAAAACAAACAGTTATTTAAACAATTAAAATTTTAAGAAAATATAAAATTAAAGAAAATGGAACTATTGAATTTAGCGGCTCCTGAAAGAAGGAGCTATGAAATATTAAAGCCGGTGTTATTGCTGGTTATTTTAATCCTTGCATACCCCATTGTACAGTATTTGGTAATAAAGAACGACCCGACTGCGGGTTATGTGGATCCAAGCATCTTGGTGCTAGCGGTTATGGGATTGGCACTTTTCCTTGTGATGATCGGTTTGTGTGCCTGGTTGTTTAGCAAGGTAACTTCATTTTATGGTTTGCCAGCAGTTGGCATTTTAGTTTCACAATTTAAAACGCTGTCGGTATGTCATCAATTAGGATTTTACTTGGCTTCATTTTCATTGCTGCTGTTTGCAGGGGTAATGTGCGTGATGGCAATATTATAAGCAGAATGAAACCGGAACAGGAAGCCAGAAGGCAACAGTTTGCTGACCTGGCGAAATCATTGATTGGAGTTAGAGAAGGTATTAAGAACAATACTGGAACCGATGTAATAAAATATCTAAAATATGTAGGCATAAATGTCCCGACACCCTGGTGTGCAGCATTTGTCTCTTGGGTGTTTAAAATGGGTGGGCAAACTGAACCGAAGACAGCCTGGAGCCCATCGTTGTTTCCCGCATCAAGGTTGGCGAGAGACGCGCTGAAGGGTAATGTGATTGGAATTTATTTCCCAACGCTAAAACGAATCGGTCACTGCGGAATCATTGTAGACACAAGAGGTAATTTAATTTATTCAGTAGAAGGGAATACTAATGGGGTAGGAAGCAGGGAGGGTGACGGTGTCTACAAAAGGATTAGGCACAAACGAAGTATTGCAGCTATTGCGGATTGGTTAGAAGGGGCTCCATTATGAAAACGCTGAAGGTAATAATGGCACTGATGTCAATAGTAATGCTAATCCGTTGCTCGGCCTTAAAGAAAACAACGAGTGTTAAAACTGAAGAAGAAATTAAAGCTAAAAAAGAAATGGAAATGCAACAAATTAAACTCAAAACCGCAAGCAAAGAAACAAACGTGGTTACCTACAATCCGGATGGAACGGTGTACCAACGAGCTAATATAAAGGAGCAAATTGATCAGTCTAAAATGGCAAAATTAAAGGTCGATGAAAATGTTTCTGCTAAAACCGGGATAGTAGAAAAGGTTGCAACACCTCAAGGTTTTTGGATAACGCTGATTGCTGGTTTAGTGATAATTGGAATAGTATTTTTCTTATTGAGATTTACAAAATGAAGTTTAGAAGATAAAGCCGTCTCGTACTGATGATGGCTTTATTTTTTAAACTTATTGAATTTTCCGAATACGCCCAGCGGCAGTTTAATGCCGGATGTGGCTTGTAAATATAGCTCTCCGGTTTCAAGGTTCTGAACCTCAGGGAAAGACGTTTTAATCAGGTTCTCTACAATAACAGATGAAAAGCCTAGTGAATAGGTATTCAGGATTAGAAAATGTTCTTCTTCGTCAAGCAATTGCACTACTTCCTGCATCATCTCCTGGATGTGGTCTTCAAGCTTCCACTTCTCTCCATTTGGGCCATGACCGAAAGCAGGAGGATCTAATATGATACCATTGTACTTTTTGCCTCTTTTCAGCTCTCTCTTCACAAACTTAAGTGCGTCTTCAACCACCCACCTTACGTCTTTTAGCTTAGAAAGTTCCTGGTTTTCATTCGCCCAGTTAACCACCTGTTTAATGGAATCAACATGTGTGGTGTCTGCACCTGCAGCTTTAGCAATCAAAGATGCCGCACCGGTATACGCAAATAAGTTCAATACTTTTGGGCTGGGGGTTTTGAACTTTTTAACCGATGATGAAATGTAATCCCAATTAACAGCCTGCTCAGGAAATACACCTACATGTTTAAAGGAAGTTAGGCCTAAACGCAGGTTAATGGTAACGTCGTCATTTTTGTATTCAACATTCCAGCGATCCGGTAAGTGTGCAGAATTCTTAACCCACTCTCCCGAGGTTGCAGAGCGTCCTTTGAACCTAATGTGGGTGTGTTTCCTCCATTCATTGTCTGACAAGGTCTTTTTCCATACCGCCTGAGGTTCTGGTCTGGATAGCACCAGGTTGCCAAAACGTTCCAGTTTCTCGAAATCACCGCAGTCAATCAGTTCGTAATCTTTCCAATGCGTAGGTGTTAAGAGACTTATCATAAGAGTGGTGTGTATTAGAATTTTCCTTTTGCAGCCTTCATAAAGCGGCTGGCAAAAACAAAGTCGTTTAGTTCTTCAATATCTGTATGGGCAATTTCTTTATTAGATCCTTCCCAGAATTTCTTGCCCTCGTGCAGGAAAAGGATATAATCTCCAATGCCCATTACCGAGTTCATATCGTGTGTTACTACAATAGTGGTGGTATTGTATTCTTCTGTAATTTCTTTAATCAGCTCATCGATAACGATTGAAGTTTTTGGGTCGAGACCAGAATTCGGTTCATCCACAAAAAGGTACTTAGGATTCATGGCAATGGCGCGGGCGATGCCTACACGCTTTTTCATACCGCCAGAGAGCTCTGCAGGGAACAGCTTATTTTTCCCCTCAAGGTTTACCCTGTCAAGACAAAAGTTTACCCGGTCCAGTTTTTCAGACCTGCTTTGCTCTGTAAACATATTGAGCGGAAACATGATGTTCTCTTCAACCGTCATGGAATCAAATAGCGCGGAGCCCTGGAATAGCATACCGATCTCTTTCCTTACCTCTATCTTCTCTTCAAAGTTCATTTTGGTGAACTCGCGGTCGTCATACTCCACTATGCCTTCTTCCGGATGGTGTAACCCGATCATGCATTTAAGCAAAGTTGTTTTACCTGATCCTGAGCCACCAATAATGAGGTTGGTAACACCGGCTTCAAACTTGCCGGAAATGCCCTTAAGCACTTCGTTTTCACCAAACGATTTCTTAATGTCCTTAATCTCGATCATAGTAAAAGCTGGGTTACAATATAATCACATGCAAGTATTGAGATACAGCTTACCACTACTGCCCTGGTGCTGGCTTGTGCCACTTCCAATGCACCGCCTTTTACATAGAAGCCTTCATATGCCGGAACAGAAGTAATGATGAAACCAAATACAAATGCTTTAACGAGTGCTACAGTTATTGTGTAAGGATTAAAATCTGTAGTGATACCTTCCATGTACTCTGCAGGAGTAACTGCTCCTGATAATGTACCTCCTAAATAACCACCTGTGATGCTTAAGAACATAGACATGATTACCAACATAGGAACCATGGTAATGCCGGCCAGTATTTTAGGAAGGATGAGGTAGCCAGGTGAGTTAATGCCCATAATTTCCAGTGCATCGATCTGCTCGCTTACCCGCATGGTACCAATTTCTGAAGAGATGGCGGAACCAATTTTCCCGGCAAGTACGATCGCAGTAATTGTCGGACTAAGTTCGAGAATACTGGAGTCGCGGTTTACTGAGCCTATAATTGTTTTAGGGATAAAGTCGCTAACCAGCTGGAAAGCAATTTGAAGGGTCATTACCGCACCGATAAAGGTAGAGATGATGGCAATCAAACCGATAGAACCTACGCCGATGAAGTCCATTTGTTTAAAAATCGCTTTGAGGTAGATTTTAAACTTTTCGGGTCTTCTGAATACTGCTTTTAATAAAAGTAAATATTTGCCAAAATTGGTGAAGTTCATTCTTGAAAAATTAGCTGTAGGTATTTAAGCAATAGTAATGCAAAGAAACAATAAAAACTTGAAATGACCTTATAGACTTTTCTAACAAATCTTCGTGCCCAAAGTTTTGCTGTGGATACCTTTTTTGTATTATTGCCACTTAAATACATAATTCTGATGAACGCAGTTATTACCGGAGCTACAAAAGGAATTGGCCGCGCTATAGCGGTTAAATTGGCAGAACAAGGCTATAACCTGGCTATATGTGCCAGGAACGAGGCAGAGTTAACATCCTTTAAAACCGAACTTGACTATACAGGTGCAAAGGTTTTTACCTATGCCGCTGATTTTTCCAAAAAGGAGAAGGTGGAGGATTTTTGCAGGTTCGCAGCCGGTGAAACAGGCACAATCGATGTGCTGGTAAATAATACAGGCACATTTTTAACGGGTAGTATACTGGATGAGGCTGACGATCAGTTTGAAAGCCAATTGAATTTAAACTTAAAAGCGGCCTATTATTGTACAAAGTTTTTCGGCAAAATGATGCGTGAACAGCGTTACGGGCATGTTTTTAATATTTGCTCAATTGCCAGCAAGCAAATTGCTGAAAATGCGGGCAGTTATAGTGTAACTAAAGCAGCGTTGCTAAGTCTTAATAATGTATTTAGGGAGGAGTTATCAAAATACAATGTTAAGGTTACAGCTGTTTTACCCGGTTCTACATTAACGGCTTCATGGGAAGGGACATCAATTTCCCCTGAGCGGTTTGTACAGCCCGAAGATATAGCAAATAGCATTAGCAGCATACTGAGTTTATCCGCAGGTGCGAATGTAGACGAGTTAACAATTACCCCTTTACAATTTTAACATAGGAGGAAATTAAAATGGAGAAGAGATTATTTAGAAATGAGTACGAAAAAGTGGTTGCAGGCGTATCGTCTGGAATTGCCGAGTACATGGAGGTTGATGTAACAATAATCAGGTTGTTGTTTGTGCTCTCAACCTTCTTTTTAGTAGGTACAGGTATTTTGGTGTACCTGGTGATGTGGATTGTGGTTCCTGTAAATAACGACCCGGCAAAGCGCTTTGCTAAGTTTACCGATCATAACAAAGGGTTTACCAATCCTTTTGAAAGCAAACCAAACCCACAAGGCTGGACCTCATCGACCATAAATGACGAGGGTTTTAAAAACACCAATTTTGATGCTGCCTTTAAACCGCAAAAGAAAAATAACGAGACAGGGAAAACTATAGTTGGTTTGATACTGCTGGTGATCGGTATTTATTTTCTGATGAATGAATTCAATATCATCCCTTTCTGGTTTAACATAGGCAAGCTTTGGCCGCTGTTGTTTGTTGCGATTGGTGTAAGCTTTATTATGAAGTCTAAAAACAAAACTGCATGGGAAGAATGGAAAAGACAGACTGAGCAACAGGCTGAAACCCCATCGGCACCACAAACGCCTGTAGAACCCGAAGGCTCGGTAACGGAGACTGTTGTTACAGAGACTGTTGTTACAGAGACGCAGGTAACCGGGCAGCCTATAAGCGAGGCGCCAAAAGCAGATGACAGATTCACCAAAAAAGATATATAACATATGAAACTGGATAGAATAATGTGGGGTATTGTACTGCTTTTTATAGGTGGTGTACTCCTTTTAGAAAACTTTGATATTATTGATTTTTACTGGGGAAGCGTTTGGCGTTTCTGGCCTATATTCCTGATCATAGCCGGCGTTAACATCCTTTTTTCGAGAAACAAATCACCTATTGGTGGTTATATATCAATAGGTGTTCTGGTAGTAATGCTTGGGGTACTGTTTGTTAGGGGACAGCATTCACCTTACAGCAACGAAGAGAGAGGTAAGCATTTTAATTTTGAATTTGACGAGGACGATAATGATCACGACGGATTGCAGACCCAAAGTTTTGATTTGCCATATGAAGACAGCTTAGCAATTAAAAAAACTGTTTTGAACATAAGCGGCGGAGGCACATCTTACGAACTGAAAGAAGCGACTGATAGTTTATTCTCTGCACAGGTGCGTAAAAAAGGCGGAACCTTTGCATTGATGAACCAGGTGGGCGACAGTGTGCGCAATGTTTCTTTCAAAATGAAGAACAAAAAGAACTGGAATATGGGTGATGGCGGCAACGACGTGAAGATGAAATTAAATACGCAACCGGTTTGGGAAATGCACATGAATATGGGCGCAGGTGAGGTTGATTTTGACCTTGCACCTTATAAGGTACGTGAGTTTAACTTTGATGGCGGCGCTGCTGCGCTTGATATTAAGTTTGGCGATTTATTACCTATCAGCGATGTGCATGTAAAAACCGGGGTAGCTGATGTTAAAATTCAAATACCTACCACCTCGGGATGCAGGATTACTTCGAAAACGGGTCTCTCATCAAAAGATTTTGAAGGCTTTGAGAAATTGAAGAATGGTACCTATGAAACTTCAAATTACAGCACGTCTACCAAAAAAATATTTATCAGTTTGGACGGTGGATTGAGTAACTTTGAAGTAAGAAGGTACTAATTAATGCAGGAACACACTACCGGATACACAGTTGTTATTGATGGGAAGCCGCAAGGCCCTTATCAACTTGAAGAACTAAAAGAATTGAAGATCCGGACGGGGACTTTCATCAGAAAGCCCGGAATGGATGATTATAAAGAAGCTCACGAGTTCCCGGAACTGCGTGAGCTTCTTGGTTTTGCCTATCAGAAAACTGCGCCCCAATATTTTGCCTCCTTTGATCAGCGCTTACTGGCCTGCGTTATTGATTATTTTCTGCTAACCCTGGGCTATGTGCTGCTCGTTTTGCTGAGCTTTGTTTTTTTTGAAGAAAAAACACAACGGATAGTGGTCGCTTTTGCCGGAATTCCACTAATACCTATTGCCAAGTTTCTTTACAGCAGTTTAGCCGAGGCATCTGAAAAGCAGGCAACCTGGGGTAAAAGCCTGTTAAATATCAAAGTAACTGATATGGGTGGTAACAGAATTACAAACGATGTTTCTTTTGGGCGAAACGCAGCTAAGGCATTGTCTGTGGCCCCGCTATTTTTTGGTTATCTCTATAGTTTTCTCAATAAAAAGCAACAATGCTTTCATGATATGATCGCAAATACACTTGTGATAAAAGATAGACTGATTTAATATTTATCTTTGCGGCAGATTAGCAGGTAATGGAAGGATACAGTAATAGCTTAACCCAATATTCAAGATTTTTAACCCGTGAGGTACAAATTGGTGACATCCCCATGGGTGGGTTGAATCCAATAAGGATACAGTCTATGACCACTACCGATACCATGAATACTTTGGCAACGGTGGAGCAGACCATACGTATGGTAGAATCTGGGTGTGAGTATGTGCGCATTACCGCCCCAAGTGTAAAGGAGGCCGAAAACCTGGCTAACATTAAGAAGGAATTGCGATTAAGAGGTTATACGGTACCGTTGGTGGCCGATATTCATTTCACGCCGAACGCTGCAGAATCTGCTGCGAGGATTGTAGAAAAGGTTAGGGTAAACCCGGGCAATTATGCTGATAAAAAGCGGTTCGAAAATATTGAATATACACAGCTAACTTATATGGCTGAACTGGAGCGAATTTATAAGAAGTTTACTCCACTTGTCAAAATCTGCAAAGAATACGGTACAGCAATGCGGATTGGGACCAACCATGGCTCTTTGTCGGACCGCATTATGAGTCACTATGGCGACACACCGCGCGGTATGGTAGAATCTGCAATGGAGTTTATTCGCATGTGCGAAGACCTGAATTATTACAACCTTGTTATCTCTATGAAGGCCAGCAACACACAGGTAATGGTGCAGGCTTATCGTTTGTTGGTAGAAACCATGGTGAAAGAGGGCATGAATTACCCGCTGCACCTTGGGGTTACCGAGGCTGGAGATGGTGAAGACGGCAGGATTAAATCGGCAGTTGGGATAGGTACTTTGCTTGAAGATGGGCTAGGCGATACCATTCGTGTTTCGCTTACAGAAGATCCTGAATTTGAAGCCCCGGTGGCAAGGGCATTGGCAGCGCGCTATGAGCGCCGTGCTGCGCTGATTGAAACTACCAGCGGGCTAATTGTTCCTGAACATATTGCGGTAAAAGATTTACCTTATAATCCCTACGAATATTCCAGAAGGAAGACGATAGCTGTACAACACATTGGAGGCCATAACCACCCGATAGTTATGCTGGATGTTTCGAAGGAAAATTTAAAAGATCCTTACTTTTTGAGTGCCGTTGGTTATAAATACAGTGCGGGGCTTGATAAATATAATATGGCAGATCAGGCCTGCGACCTGGTTTTTCTTGGTGATGCATTGCCATCTTTTTCATTCCCGGGAAACCTGAAACAAATTTACAACGCCTCTGCCTGGCGGTCGTTAAAAGACAAAACCAATTGCCATCCTTTACTAACCTACGCTGCGTATGCTGCAGGAGCTATAAGGGATGCGCATTTAAATCTTGTTCTTGTGAATACTGAGGAAGCTGCTGCGGTAGACTTTACGGTATTTGATCATACAGTGGTTATTGTGCTTGAGACCAGCGCCATCCACGGCATGGCTGCCCAACGGTCATTTTTTATCCGCTTATTGCAGGCGAACCTGCAATTTCCTGTCATCATTAAAAGAACATACGAGCATGTTGCGGCGGATGACCTGATGTTGTTCTCTGCAACAGATTTGGGCGCATTGTTGACAGATGGGCTTGGTGATGGGGTTTGGATAGATGCCGATAAAGCTGTAGGGTTGCATTCAATTAATTCAACCAGTTTCGGGATTCTGCAAGCAACACGTACAAGAATCTCTAAAACAGAATATATTTCTTGTCCCAGCTGCGGCCGGACATTATTTGACCTGCAGGAAACTACGCAGCTGATCCGTTCACGTACGGATCACTTAAAAGGAATTAAGATTGGGATTATGGGCTGCATTGTGAATGGGCCGGGTGAAATGGCAGATGCCGATTATGGTTATGTGGGTACGGGGCCTGATAAAATTACACTCTACCGAGGAAGGGAAGTGGTGAAGAAGAATGTAAGCGCTTCGCGCGCGCTGGATGACCTGATTGAATTGATTAAGGAAGACGGCAACTGGAACGAAGTTAGCCACGCTTAGCTCAATAAGATCCTTTCGGCGACTGTCTATCGCCTTTTACTGATAAACAACTTTTTTGCGATTGTTATTAGCGCATAAAAAGTTATTTTAGTGAACTAACCAAAACATAAACCAGGGGAAATGAATGTTGTAAAATCCACCGTGCTTATTGTATTGCTTTCTTTTTATGCTGCGGGCCTTATGGCCAGTCAGCAGGTTTTTGTAAAATCTCCAAACGGACAACTGGTATTTTCACTAAGTGTATACAAGGACATGCCTGTTTATGGTGTTTCCTATCGCGGACAAAAAATAATTGATAATTCAGGCCTTTCCTTATTGTTTAAGGAAAACGGAAGATTTGCGGCTAATCTTGATTTGATTAAGTCGACTACGGTATTAGTTGACGACAGGTATGAACTGGCAATAGGCAAAACGCGTAATGTTCACAATCCGTACCGGCAGCTTACCCTTTCGCTCAGGGAAAAATTAGGTGCAAAGCGTTTGGTTAACATTATAGTGAGGGCATTTAATGATGGCGTGGCCTTTCGTTATGAATTTCCGGAGCAGGCAAATTGGGGTTCCTATACACTTACTGAAGAACGAACCTGTTTTAATGTGTTAGGGAACCCAAGGATACGGACGCTTTTGTTTGGTAATAATTATAATAACAACCATGAAGGCGTATACCAAAAAATGAACCTGGCGGAGCTGAAAGAAAATGTGCTTATGGACGTTCCTGTGCTGTTTGAACTAACAGGGAAAAAATACCTGGCCATAACAGAGGCCAGCTTGCGCAACTATGCAGGGATGTATTTAGTTAAGGAAAACGGGGTTTTAAGAACTGAACTTAGTCCGCTGCAGGGACAGACGGAGATAAAAGTTAAAGCAATTCTGCCGCATCAAACGCCATGGCGCGTGATGATGATTAGCGACCAGCCCGGCACATTTTTGGAATCCAATATGTTAACCAGTCTTAATGAACCATCGGAGATAAAAGACGTGTCGTGGTTAAAACCGGGAAAGACCTCCTTTCACTGGTGGAACGGCGATGTACTGCCCGATTCTACTTTTGCACCGGGAGTTAACTTTGAGACCAATAAATATTATATAGATTTTTGTGCAAGGAACAACATTGAATATCACTCAGTAATTGGTTACGGAGGCGTTGCCTGGTATAGTAACAACTGGCCCAGTTATGCAGAACCCGGGAGCTACGCCGACGTGACAAAGCCAGTTGCATCGCTGGACATGCAGCGGATTTGTGATTACGCCAAACAGAAAGGTGTTGCTATACATGTGTGGGTGAACTGGAAAGCATTGTACCCGCAACTGGAAGCAGCCTTTACACAATTTGAAAAATGGGGTATTAAGGGAATGATGGTTGATTTTCTGGACAGGAGCGATCAGGAAATGGTTAAGATACAGGAAGAAATACTGGACCGTGCGGCCGCCCATCATTTGTTCATTCAATTTCATGGAGCTTATAAACCTACAGGAATGAACCGCACCTATCCCAATGAGTTTACCAGGGAAGGCACGCACAATTACGAACAAAATAAATGGCTTAACGAGGCGCTCAGTCCGGAGCATGATTTAGACATTGCATTTACCAGGATGATTGCCGGTGCAAGTGATTACCATCTTGGAGGTTTCAGGGCGGTAAAGCTAACAGAATTCAAGCCCAGATATATAAGACCGTTAATGGTGGGAACAAGAAGTCATATGCTAGCCATGTATGTGGTAATGGAGAGCTACCTGAACATGGTAGCTGATTATCCTGAAGCCTATGAAGGGCAGCCAGGGTTCGAATTTCTTAGACAAGTACCTACTGTTTGGGACGAAACAAAGGTGGTAAAAGGTGTTTTAGATGAATATTTGACCATTGCCCGCAGGCACGGGAATGACTGGTTTTTGGGAACCCTGAACAATAGTACACACAGAACACTCGAGATTCCGCTCAGCTTTCTGGGAGAAGGTGATTATAAAGCTGAAATATATGGTGATGCAATAGATTCAGGAGCGTTTCCAAATAAACTGGATAAAACTACCGGGACCTTTAAAAAAGGGGATATCATGACTGTTAAACTTGCAGCTGGAGGAGGAAATGCTATCCGCTTTACTAGGAGTGTTGTTGGGAAGTGAGTTTCGCAGTTTCGTACCCCATTGCTTTGCAGCGTTGAATGATGTCATCATATGTCTTCTTTGGCAACTTATTAGTTCTGCTCATGATGAATAAAAATTTGCGGTCTGGGTGACCAACAACCACATAGGAATAATCTTCTGCTATATCTATAATCCAGTAGTCAACTTTTATTGGCCAGATGAACTGGGCCTTAAGAGAAGAGCCATGGCCATCTTCATCGGGAAACATTTTTGATTTGTAACTATGGATTTCTTCGCTGCCCGGTTTTTTATAAGTGGTGTAAACGTTAAAGTAACCATCCTTATTTAAAGTGTATCTGGTAATGGTTTCACGGCTTCCCTTATCGAACGGTGTGGGAATAGAATATAATGAATACCATGTTCCGGTATATTTTTTCAAATCAACGCTGGCGACAGGCGCGTTTTTAGGTGGTGCAGCGATGGTGAAGGCCATCAAGAAGAATATGGTAAGCAGTTTCATGATTGTACTTACGAGGTTGGCAGCCTATAGGATTTTTTGCGCCCCGGCCCGTTTGTTAAACTGTACTTCTGCATTGCGCTAAAAAGCTTAGAAAAATCACAGCAGAAAATAAATATTTCAATTTCCATTACAAAAATTTGGCAGTGTGAAATTAACCTATTACATTAGTGTATTATTTAACTAATACAGTAGAATATGATTGAAATTAGCGATCTGAATTTTGGATACAACAAGCAGCATTTACTTTTTAAGAACTTAAGTGTGCAACTGAAGGCAGGCCACATTTATGGGTTGCTTGGAAAAAACGGTGCGGGGAAATCGAGCCTGCTTAAAAACATGGCAGGGTTGGTTTATGCGCAAAGCGGAAAAATTAGTGTTTTGGGCCATGATCCAGCTAAAAGACAACCGTCTTTATTGGCACAAATTTGCTTTATACCCGAAGAATTTTATTTACCATCAATTAAGATTGCTGCTTATGTAAAGGCGAATTCAGCTTTTTATCCAAAGTTTGACCATCAATATTTTGATGCATTGTTAACGGAGTTTAACATTCCGGTTAACCAGAAACTCATTGAAATGAGTTATGGACAGAAGAAAAAGCTGATCATTGCTTTCGGCCTTGCAACGCAAGCCAAACTGATTATTATGGACGAGCCAACTAATGGTTTAGATATTCCATCTAAAGCGCAGTTCCGTAAAATTATGGCCGCTGCTTTAACAGAAGAGCGCTGCATTGTTATTTCAACACATCAGGTACGGGATCTGGACAACCTTATAGATACAGTGATCATGCTGGACGAAAATTCTATCGCTTTGAAAGCATCTGTAGAAGAGATTACGGAAAAACTTTGCTTTAAAAGGGTAAAAGAATTAGACAACACTGTTATCTATGCTGAGCCCTCACTATCAGGCTATAATGCGTTAACTGCAAATTACCACAATGAAGATAGCAAACTCGATATTGAATTGCTGTTTAATGCTGTATTGGCCGAGAAGACCAAAATAAAAACTGTATTTAACTAAATCCCATTAAAATGAATAACACTTTTGATATCAATCGATTTGGCCTGCTTCTAAGAAGGCAATGGCTGGAATTTGGGAGAATTTACCTGATTTTGTTGGCAGTTGCTTTCGGCGTGATTGCAACTTTCTACACAACTATTTTGTGGCAGGCGCTTGCCCATGGTGGTCATTTCGACAGCAGACTAAATTTTAGAGAGCCCCTGTTTTTAATTTTCGGATTTCTATTTATAAGCGTAATTGCCAGCAATTACTATGCGCACTTTGGCCAGAAATCCAGAACAGTGGTAGAGTTACTGATACCTGCATCGACATTTGAAAAGTTTATTGCCGGTGTATTCTTTACCGCTTTTTTGACGGTTGCCAGCTTCATCTTAATCTTTTACCTCACCGATCTTGGATTTGTAGCAAAACTTAAAGATACCTTTGGAGTTACTGAGCTGACCTCATCATATACAAATGCTGATGGAATGAAGGTTGCTGTAACCGATAGGATGGATTACTTCTTTACGGTTAACAGTAAGAACTTAGTGCCACCATTGTTTGCCATACCTGCCTTTGTAACAAGTATTTTCTTACTTGGCTCTATCTATTTCAATAGGTTTCATTATATAAAAACGGCTGTGTCTGTTATGCTTTTTACCGGAATATGGACTTACCTGGTGATGAACATTGTAGACTACCTTACCCAAAACAGACACGCTAAAGAGGATTCAGGTTTTATTCATAACGGTCCGGGCGAAGATACCGGCCTATGGCTACTGTTTTTATTATTGTTTGTATTGACCACTATCATATGGGCCATTACATACGTAAGGTTAAAAGAAAAAGAGGTATAATTTTAGGGCTATATATATGGAATTTAGAGATAATAAGGCGATATACCTACAGATAGCAGAATACGTTTGCGAACATATTCTTTTAGGGAAATGGAAAGTTGATGAAAAAGTGCCATCTGTAAGAGAACTGGCAGTTGACCTTGAAGTTAATCCAAATACAGTGATGCGCACCTATGAATTGCTGCAAAATAAGAGCATCATCAACAACAAAAGGGGCATTGGTTTTTTTGTAGCGGAAGAGGCTTTGGCCAATGTTAAAAGTTACCGAAAAGCCCAGTTTATGGATGCTGAGCTACCTGTAGTTTTTAGAAATATTTACCTGTTGAACATTGGTTTTGACGAGCTTGAAAATCGTTACAAGACTTTTGTTAAAGAAACTTTTAATACTTAGAAAATGAAAACAAGTAACAAATTACTCATCGCATTCGGACTAGCATTAATTTTGATTCCGATAGTTACAATTGCATTTGTATCGCGGGTATATTTTGAAAAAGGAACATACTCCAATAAAAAAGAAGTACACGATACGTTCGGGGCATTACCAAAGGATATGGAGGCAATTGCCATTGGCAAAGCGTTCAATACAGTAAATATTGAAGGGAATAACCAAGTGCATTTGGTAATCAAACTAGTAGAAGATAAAACATACGGCGTTAAATTTTCAAATGAATTTAAGGGTTTGGTTTCTGCCAGTGTTGATGAAAGCGGACAGCTTAGGATCGTTTTACAGAAGGCCCAAAAAGAGAATGTCAACTTTGCACGGATATCTGTTTATGGTATGGGAATTACAAAGGTTGCAGTTAACAACGGAAGAGGAATAAGTTTAACTGCAAAGACAGATTCACTGGATCTAAAGCTTAGTAATACCGGGTCTGCTCACTTTGATCCAGATGCAAATATTGGTAAACTTACAATAACTACTGAGCACGTAGACGATATTACATTTAGAGAAACCGCTACAAAATCGGTGTTTTTGAACCTGAACGGCACAAATGTTAGAAGCGATATGAGCTCATTTGATCAGCTTTCTATCTATGCAGCAGGTAAATCAAAAATTGAGCTTAACGGAGGTTATGGAGATAGAATTGAAAAAGTAATTAAGCATCTTACTTTGAATACTCTTGGAAATGCCGAGGTGAAAATTTTCAATATGCAGGTTGATAATTGCTCTGGCAGGTTTTCTGACTCTACGAAAGTAGAGATGCCAGCTGTCAACATCAACCAGATGTATAAAACAAAAAAGTAACTATATTTAGGGTCACATAAAAATATGAGACGGGTAAATTTACTTACGATACTATTACCGGGCCTGTTATTTTGTGCTGATCTTAAAGCACAGGATAACAGGCCTTATAATTTCAATCTTTCCCCTTTAAAACAGGATGTTTATGTTCAGCTTCCACTGGGAAGTATCAAAGCAAAAGGCTGGTTGCTAAAGCAACTTGAGCTACAGCGGGATGGCTTTACCGGATATGCGGAAGAACTTTATCCTGAACCGGAGAATCTTGGAAAAAACTCAGATTGGCTGGGCGGAACCGGTAATAGCTGGGAAAAAGTTCCTTATTATGTTAAGGGGCTGGTAGCCCTGGCATACACACTTGATGATGCAACCTTAAAAGCAAAAGCACAGAAGTGGATAGATTATACGCTGGATCATCAGCAGGAAAACGGGCTGTTTGGTCCGCCTAAAATGAAGGACTGGTGGCCTAGAATGCCATTTATGTATGCGCTGCAAAGCTATTATGAGGCAACAAATGACAAGAGGGTTGTTCCTTTTCTTGCAAAATATTTCAAGTATCAGTTAGCTAACCTCGATAAAGACCCGCTGGACAGCTGGGGCAAATCCAGAGCAGGCGATAATATGGAACTGGCACTATGGGTTTACAACAAGACAGGAGAAAAGTATTTGCTGGAGCTGGTGTCAAAGCTGAAGGAGCAGGCTTATCCATGGCTTGATATTTTTAACAAGAACCAATTCTTTTATTACGGTGACGATTATCAGCCAAAGCATATGGTAAATGTTGCTCAGGCTTTAAAATTCCCGGCAGTATATGCGCAGGTTACACAAACACCATATGTAAACGGTGCGCTGCAAGCAGGAATCAATCACCTGATGCACGACCATGGGCAGCCGGAAGGATTGGCCGCGGGGACAGAATTCTTATCTGGTAATAGTTCGGTACAGGGGGTAGAGACTTGTACTGTTGTAGAGTGGATGCAAAGTTTGGAAACAGCGTCTAGGATAATTCATGATGCATCATTGGGCGATCAATTAGAAAAAGTTGCATTTAATGCATTGCCTGCCCAATTTAGCCGTGATCTAAAAAATCATTCCTATTATACCCTTCCAAATCAGGTACAAAGTTTACCTGGGGGACATGGTTTTAACCAGGATTATTCCTCAGGAATTGTGTTAAGTCCTTATTCAGGATTTCCATGCTGCAGGTATAACATGCATATGGGTTGGCCATATTTTGTTAAAAATAGCGTTCTTGCCACACCCGACGGAGGCTTGGCAATTAATACCTACGGGCCAATGGAAGTTAGTGCGGTGGTAGGAAATGGCGTAAGCGTTAAGATTATTGAGGAAACAAACTATCCTTTTGAGGAGCAAATAAGGCTTACCCTTTCATTGAGCGCTACATCGGCATTTCCCTTGCGTTTAAGGATGCCCGCTTGGTGTGCCAAACCTGAAGTTTTAGTAAATGGAAAATTAGTAGCTGGTGTTAAAGCTGCAGAAATATTCACTATCAACAGGAAATGGAGCGATAATGATAAGTTGGTTTTAAATTTTCCGATGACCGTAGTGTCGAAAAAACAAGTCAATAACGGGAAAAGTATAGAAAGAGGACCGCTGGTTTTTGCGCTTAAAATCAATTCTGAAGAAAAGAATACAAAAGCGTATCCTGTTAAAGGCTTTTTTGAAACAGAAATTTCCCCGGCATCACCCTGGAATTATGGTTTGGTGTTGGATAATCGGCCGATGGCACAACAAGTTACCGTTGTTAAGAAGCAAATGCCCGAAAATCCTTATGTTCTTAATGAAACCCCAATACAATTAAAAGTAAAAGTGCGACAACTTCCGAACTGGAAAATAGACTACAATGGTACCGCAGCTATGGAAGTTCCATTCAGTCCGCTAAGCTCTGCTGAGAAAACAGAAGATGTGCTGCTTGTTCCTTATGGCTCAGAAAATATCCGGCTGAGCATTTTTCCAACAATTGGTAAGCCATTAGTGAAAGCTAAAACCTACCAGCAAAATTTCGATAACAACCGCGCTGAAGGTTTAGTGATTTATGGTGGCGGCTGGTTTTATAAAGACAATGCCATCCATTGTGCTTCTAATGGAAACAATAGCTCAGGTACGCAGGGTTCTAAAGTGATTGCAACGGGGACTCAATTCTCTGATTTCAACTATAGCGCAGACGTAATGGTTACTGCACCCGGTGATGCAGGATTGGTGTTTAGGGTGAAGAATCCTGCTATTGGTTCTGAGGCTTATGAAGGTTACTATGTCGGACTAAATCCTGTTTCCGGATTGATTCAGCTGGGCAAATCAGCTCAAAAGAAATGGACTGTAATATCTGCCGTAAAATTTCCTGTTAAAATGAACCAAAAGTACCGTGTGAAGGTTAAGGCTATTGGAAATAAGTTTGAAGTTCGGATTGATGGAGCCGACAAGCCGATTTTGATGGCTACGGATACAGAATATAAAACTGGAAGTGTTGGCCTGCGAGCCTATAATGCCCTTGCAACTGTAGATAACATCAGCGTTTCTGAGTTATAATATCGGATTTTGTGTACTGACAGAACGAAACTATTTAACATTAAAGCTGTTAAGTAAATATTCAAACTCTATCACATGCCTGAACTGCCGGATTTGGAAGTATTTGCTTCTAATTTAGAAAAACATGTAAAAAATAAGACCCTTGAAAAGGTTGAAATTGTTGTTGCGAAAAGACTTAACGTGCCTGAGCGTGAACTGAAAGAGGCCCTTGAAGGTCATCAGATTAAGGAGGTAGTTAGGGAAGGTAAAACGCTTCAGGTTCATTTCAAGAACGGACAGGTTCTTGGCCTTCACCTGATGCTGCATGGCGAGATACACCTCCTTCAAAAAGATAAAGAGTTAAAGTTCCCTATTATAAAATTTCATTTTAAAGGTGAAAATGGCTTTGCGCTTACCGATTTCCAAAAGCAGGCAACACCCACGCTAAATCCGGATAAATCTGAAGTACCTGATGCGCTTTCTAAAGAAATGAGCATAACTTATTTCAAGAATTTACTGGGCAAAAAGAAAATTCAGATTAAGCAATTACTGATGGATCAGCACCTTATTAGGGGCATTGGCAATACCTATGCAGATGAAATACTTTGGCATGCTAAAATTTCTCCATTTTCAGTAGCGAAAGCAATACCTGAGGTAAAGGTCAAAGATCTTTATCAGGCTATTGAAGAAGTGTTACGAAAAGAGATAATGCAGCTCACTAAAGCGTTGCCGGATAGTTTTAATACAGAAGTTAAAGACTTTCTTAAAGTCCATAGACCCGGTTTAAAGGAAAGCCCAACTGGCCATGAAATTAAGATTGACAAAAAAGGTGGCCGGAAGACGTATTACACTATTGAACAGGTTCACTTTGAGTAATTGGTATCCCCCGCTTGACCTTAAGCACTCAAAATCATTTTTCTTTTAGGTTATTCATTAAAGAATGCCAGAGTCTTATTTGCCACTTGTTGCAGATGATCTGGCAACACTGCTGATGTATATGGATGTGATGCCCCATAAACGTGATTTGCATTCTCAATTTTTTGAATCTTTGCTTTCAACTGAGTCTGCGCCAATTGCTGGGCAACGGTAAAGTCGACATTTACATCATTATCGCCGTGAACAATTAACCAGGGGATGTCCACTTTTTTTGCGGCCTCCAGAATATCATATTCATGTTTATGGCTTCTAACATCTTCCAGCAATGTTTTGTCTAAAGGCATTTTTTCCTTTGTGCGTGCATTTTCTACAAAAATTCTTCCCGTTTCAACCCATTCTGCTTCCTGCTCTTTTTTCCAAATGCCGGCAAAATCTGATATTGACGACCAGGTGACCAATTTTTTAACCCGCTTATCACTTGCCGCTTTAAGAATCACCAGACCACCACCTCGACTATGTCCGATGAGATAAATCTCTGATTGGGGAAATGTTAGTTCGGTATAATTAAGCACCGCATCGACATCAAACAATTCTTTGCTTATTGTATTCGCAGCAAAAGCATCAAAGTCTGTAACGTCATTAGGTTTGTCGCCAGTTACACCGCTGTGAGATAAATTAAATTTTAGGTATTGATAGCCATTTAGAGCAAAAAATTCGGCCATTAAATTATGTGTACCCCAATCTTTAAAACCTTTGAACCCATGAACAAACACTATGACCGGCTGGTTCTGATGTTTGTCATCAAAAGTGTAGTCGCCTGAAATTACCTTACCGTCAGCCCCTTGTATGTTAAAATCTGTTTTATGTACCATTTGCTTCTCTTTAACTTAAAGTAATATAACAATTTTTAAGAGGGCTTGTTCAGCTGGATCGGTGATTCTGGTCAAGCTATTTAAATTCTTTCTAAATAGCTCTTAATTACAGCCTAATGACAGTGGAACAAGGTCGGGTTGTTACTTTTGTTTCGCTAAAAATAAACAAAACCACTAATTGGAATATTTAAAGATCATTGCTTTCACACACAAACACATTGACCTAAAGTCATTAGGTAAGCTTGTTATTTGTGAGCAAACATTAGACGACAGGCTTAGGAATATCCAGTCTGAGCTTGATGTGAAAGAAATTTTCTATGTGGGTACATGTAACCGTGTTGAGTTTGTTTTTACGAGCAAGAGTGAAGTTAATAAATCTTTTATTCGCCGTTTCTTAACCGTGCTTAACATGGGTTTGCCGGAAGCGTACATGGATCAGTTTATTGACAATGTTTCTGTTTACGAGCAAACCGAGGCATTTAATCATTTGCTAAGAACTTCTTGCTCACTTGAAAGTCTTGTTGTTGGCGAGAAGGAGATTCTTGCCCAATTAAGGAGAGCTTACGAGGCATGCCGCGTGGCCGGTTTTACGAGCGACTACATGAGAATGATCATGAACCGGGTGGTTAAAACCGCTAAGGAAGTTTATACCCATACCAATATTTCTAAAAACCCTGTCTCCATTGTTTCTTTAGCCTATCGTAAATTAAGGGATCTGAAAATGTGTGCCAATTCAAGGCTGCTCATCATAGGTGCCGGAGAAACGAATAGAAATATTGCTCAATACCTAAAAAAACATAAATACTCTAATTTTGCTGTGTTCAACAGAACGCTGGAAAGTGCCGAACGCATGGCTAAAGAGCTTAATGGTGTAGCCTATCCATTATCTGATCTGGCCGGGTATACAAAAGGTTTCGATGTTATCATTACTTGTACCGGTGCTACTGAGCCAATTATTACAGAGGAAATTTATACCAGCCTATTGAACGGTGACACCGGTAAAAAGGTTATCGTTGACTTAGCAATACCAAACGATACAGCGCCAGAAATACTTACTAAGTTTCCGGTACACTATATCGAGGTGGAGTCATTAAAGGAAATTGCCCGCAAGAATATCCAGGAACGATACGATGAACTGGTTAACGCTGAACATATCATTGAGGAAAATATAAAAGATTTTGAACTGGTATTGCGCCAGAGAAAAATTGAAATTGCCATGAGTGGCGTACCTCAAAAGATCAAAGAAATTAAGCATACCGCTATCAATGCTGTTTTTGCCGATGAAATCAATGGGATGGATGAAAATTCAAGACTGATACTTGAACGTGTGATGAATTACATGGAAAAAAAATGTATCAGTGTACCAATGGTTATGGCCAAAGAGATATTGGTAAAGAATAGCTAAATTTGCGCAAAAAACAAGCATTACGTGAAAAAACTTACTATTGGTACCAGGGGAAGTGATCTTGCTTTATGGCAGGCCAACTTTATTAAAGACAAGCTTGCCGGAATAGGCATTGAAGCAGATCTTAAAATAATTAAAACCCAGGGAGATAAAATTCTGAACCTTAGATTGGATAAGCTTGAGGGAAAAGGTTTTTTTACAAAGGAACTGGAAGAGGAGCTATTGGGAGGTACAATAGATGTTGCAGTTCACTCTCATAAGGATTTACCCACTACCCACCCTGCAGGTTTAACCATCGCTGCTGTTACTGAGCGTGAAGACCCGGCAGAGCTTTTACTCATTTTGAAAGACTGTGTAGATGTAACTAAAAAACTTTCTCTAAAGAACGGTGCCATGGTGGGTACCTCATCTAACAGGCGCAAAGCACAGTTACTCGCCCTGCGCCCGGATTTGAATATTGAAGACTTACGTGGAAATGTTCCTACACGAATTGGCAAGCTGCGCGATGAAAATTATGATGCCATCATGATCGCCAGGGCCGGTGTAAATCGGTTAGGTATTGATCTTTCTGAATTTCATGTCGAGATTGTTGATACAACAGAATTAGTTCCAGCTCCTGCGCAAGGTGCTTTGGCCATTCAGATCAGAGAAAATGATTCTGAACTTTTCGATATCCTTCAAAGGATACATGATCCGAAAACAGCAGAACAAATAGGGGTTGAGCGAAAGGTGCTGAACTTATTTGAAGGAGGCTGTCACATGCCCCTCGGCTGTTATTGTAAGGAAGAAAACGATCAATTTGAGATTTGGACATCAAAAGCAGAAACCGATGAAGATTTTCCTGACCGTTTATTTTTAAGGGTTCCTTCTTTGGATGGAATAGCAGAAAAAATTGTTGCCAAGTTTGCCGCAGATCGTAAAAAACCTGCCAAGGTATTTATATCCAGAGAAATCGGCGAGCACAATTACTTCCGAAAAGCGCTTGAAAAACACAACATAGAAATTGAAGGAAGGTCGCTTATCAGAACATTCCCAATAATAAATGTCCTTGACCCTTTTTATCTAAAGAATATTGACTGGATATTTTTCAGTAGCAGAAATGCAGTTGAATATTTCTTTAAGCTAAAGCCATCCTTATCAAAAAAGATAAAGTATGGTGTTGTTGGCAGAGGGAGCGAGGATGCATTAAGAAAGTATGGTGAGCTGGCCGATTACGTAGGGGAAAGTGGTGATATTAAAGAAGTTGCCGACGATTTCGCTGCATTGGTTGGCGGACAAACGGTTTTGTTCCCCCGAGCTCAGGATTCTTTGCTCAGCATACAAAAGTCGTTACGCGAAGACACCAAGATAGTTGATTTGCCAATATACGAGACAGTAGTTGAAGACGATATTGATCAAACGTATGCCGATGTGCTTATTTTCACTTCCCCAAGCAACGTTGACGCCTATTTCGCTGATAATTTATTAGATCCGGGTCAGCAGGTCATAGCGATAGGTAATTCCACAGGAAAGAAGTTTGACGAAATGGGCGTAAAATATACTTTACCCTATTCACCGGATGAAATTGGATTGGCCGAAGCAGTTTTCGGTATTGATATAAAATAATTAGCGATATGTTACAGCGTCCGCGCAGGTTAAGGAAAAATCCTCTGGTTAGGGAAATGGTTGCAGAAACCAAATTATCGAAGGATATGTTCATTTATCCCTACTTTGTTGTTCCGGGTAAAAATGTAATTCATCCTATAGGTGCTATGCCTGGTATCAGCCATTTTTCTGAAGACACCTTGTTGGCCGATGTGGAAAAGGGACTTAAGCTTGGTGTAAATAAAATAATGCTTTTTGGTGTTGGAGATGAGAAAAGTGAAAATGCCGCTTCTGCTTATCACGATCATTCACTGGTTCCTTCAGCAGTTCGTTTGTTGAAAAAAGCCTTTGGCGAAGACCTTTACGTAGTAACGGATGTTTGCGTTTGTTCTTACACCACTCATGGGCATTGCGGCATTCTTAAAAATGATTACGTACAAAATGATGAAACTGTTGAGGTTATTGCCAAAATGGGACTCGTTCATGCGCAGGCCGGGGCAGATATGCTTGCGCCATCCGACATGATGGACGGCAGGGTTGGAGCCATGAGGAGTGTTCTTGACGGAGCCGGCTTTACAAATACCGCAATCATGTCGCACGCAACAAAATTTGCATCAGCATACTACGGCCCGTTTAGAGAGGCGGCTGATTGTGCACCTAATAAAGGTGATAGGAAAGCCTATCAGATGGATTTCAGAAATCCTAACGAAGCTGTTAGAGAAGCTATGCTGGATGAGGCTGAAGGTGCCGATGTTTTGATGGTTAAACCAGGCCTGGCTTATTTGGATATTATCCATAGGTTAAAACTGCAAACAGATTTACCTATTGCATGTTACAATGTATCAGGTGAGTATTCTATGGTAAAGGCCGCTGCTGAAAAAGGATGGATAGACGAACAGAAAGTTGTAATGGAAACCATGCATGCATTTGCCAGAGCAGGGGCAAGTATTATAACGACTTACCATATCAGGGATATTGTAGAAAAGAATTGGATGTAATATGTTAGAGTCATTAAAGAAAATGTTTTCGGGTAATGAAGGTGAGATTCCTATGAATACAGGAAGCAAACCAGATATCTCACGCGAAAAATCTGCTGAACTATATGCAAAAGCTAAAACGTACTTTCCGGGCGGAGTTAACTCTCCCGTAAGGGCATTTAAGTCGGTATATGGCACTCCTCTATTTATTCAAAAGGGGGATGGATGTTTTGTATGGGATGCGGATGGTAATCAATTTATCGACTTTTGCGGTAGCTGGGGACCGCTTATTCTAGGTCATAACAACGCTAAAGTGCGTGAAAAGGTAACTGAAGTTATGCAGAACGGTATGAGTTTCGGCGCACCGACTGCGCTTGAAAATGAACTCGCAGAACTGATTATCAGCAATAATAAATTTGTAGAGAAAATTCGTTTTACGAGTTCTGGTACAGAAGCAGTGATGTCGGCCATACGGCTTGCCCGTGGTTTTACCGGTAGAGATAAAATCATCAAGTTTGAAGGTTGCTACCATGGCCACACAGACTCCTTACTCGTAAAAGCCGGTTCAGGTTTAGTTACTTTTGGTGAAACGTCCTCTGCGGGCGTTCCTAAGTCTTTCGCTGAAGAAACGATAGTGATCCCTCTGAATGATACTGCTGCTGTTGAGCAGGCGTTCGCGCAATTTAAAGATCAGGTCGCCGCGGTAATAATTGAAGGTATACCGGCAAACAACGGTCTATTAATGCAAGACTTGGAATACGTTCAGTTTTTAGAAAGAATTTGCAAAGAACAAGGCGCTTTACTTATTTTCGATGAAGTAATCACGGGTTTCCGGTTAGGATTTGAAGGTGCTGCAGGACATTATGGCATTAAGCCTGACATAGTTACCTACGGCAAAATAATCGGTGGTGGTTTGCCGGTAGGAATGTATGGAGCATCTTCGGAAATCATGGCCCATATTTCTCCTGATGGCGGGGTTTACCAAGCCGGCACGCTGTCGGGAAATCCTGTTGCAATGGCTGCTGGCATAGCGCAACTAACGGAGTTACTAAAGTCGGGCTTTTATAAGGATTTGAATAACAAGGCTTCAGAATTTGCAGAGAGCATTCAAAGGTTTGCAACCGCAAGAAATTACAAACTTAAAGTATTTCATGTAGGTTCCATATTTTGGATTGCTTTTACCAATAGAGAAAAGATCCAGACGGCAGAGGACATTGATCCGGCAAGCATGGAAAAATTTAAGATAATGCACAGGGAATTGTTAAATAGAGGGGTCTATTTGGGTCCTTCAGGATATGAGGTGGGTTTTGTTTCAGCGGCTCACAGTAAAATTGAACTTGAAAAGGCCAAGCGTGCAATCTTTGAGAGCCTTGACGTAGTCTTCCGGACTAATAAATAATAGTTATATTTAAAGTGTAAAGCAGGTTATCTTGAAAAAGTCCATCGTTATATTTTACTTTTTATTGTTGTATTCAGTAGTACAATTGTTTTCCTGGGGAACACTTGTAGTAAGGCTTCAGCCAACAAGGATGGCCATGGTAATGGGAGAAGGATCTGTTTTTCTCTTTCTGCTATGTATAGGTGCTTACTTTCTGCACAAGTCAATCAAAAAAGAAGATAAACTAAGAGAGCAGCAACAAAACTTCCTGTTGTCTGTGACCCACGAATTAAAATCGCCGTTAGCAGCAATTAAACTCTCTATTCAAACCATTGTTAAACGCGATCTTGACAAAGCCAGGCAGACATCCCTACTCAATAACTCATTGAAAGATATTGAAAGACTTGATGACCTGGTTGAGAATATGTTGCTCGCTACGAAGATTGAAAACCGTTCTTATTCTTTTCCTAAAGAAGAATTCGACTTTTCTGAAATGGTTGTTAAGATTACGGACAGGCTTCAAATTCATTCCTGCGGTTGTGAGCAGGTAATTAGTCCAAAAATAGAACCTGGGGTTAAGGTACTCGGCGATCCATTTACCTTATCATCTGTGGTGACCAATCTGGTTGAAAATGCAGTAAAATATTCCGGCCCGTGTGCAGAAGTTAGCGTGGAATTGAAAAACAAAGATGGCCATCCTTTTTTAACGGTGTCCGACAAAGGACCTGGTATCCCTGATGATGAAAAGATGCTTATTTTCGATAAATTTTATCGGGTAGGTGACGAAAATGTCAGGAAATCTAAGGGAACAGGTTTAGGCCTGTTTATTGTTAAAGAAGTATTACAAATGCACGACGCTGATATCAGCGTTAGAGACAACGTACCGCAAGGTGCTATTTTTGAAATTACATTTAGTTAATTATGCCACAGAAATTAAGAATATTATTGGTTGAAGATGAAGACCACTTATTGGATGCCATAAAATTAAACCTCGAACTTGAGGGCTACAAAGTACACGCCGTTAAAGACGGTAAAACTGCGTTAAAAGTATTTAAGGAAGAGCGTTTCAATCTAATTATTTTAGATGTAATGCTTCCTGAGATGGATGGGTTCCAGGTTTGTGAGACCATCCGACTCGAGAATACTGAAGTTCCAATTCTTTTCCTAACCGCGAAAAACACTAGTGAAGACCGCGTGATGGGACTTAAAAAAGGAGCTGACGATTATCTCGTAAAACCATTCAACCTTGAAGAGTTAATATTACGGGTAGGTATCCTGGTAAAACGCAGCATGAAAGCTGATGATCTTAAGGAGCTAAACTCTTATAAAATCGGCGATAAGACGATTTATTTTAACTCATTTGAACTTAAACAAGATGATGGCGTTATTGTTCCTTTAACAAAGAAGGAAACCATGCTTTTGAAATTACTTATAGAGCGTAAGAATGAAGCAGTATCACGTGAACAGATTTTAGAAACTGTGTGGAACTATGATGTTTACCCATCAACCAGAACAATTGATAATTTCATCTTAACCTTCCGTAAGTATTTTGAACCAGATCAAAAGAACCCGGTATACTTTCATTCCATTAGAGGTGTTGGTTATAAATTCACAGATATTCATTAATGTATAATGCCAATGGCAGGTATGCTTTGATGGCGGTATTTATAATTGCCGCACTAGTATGCCTTTTTTATGATCAGATCCAGCTGGCTGCCTTTGGAGGGTTGCTGGCTGCCTTTGTTTTATGGAGCCACTTTAAACATAGCTCAATTGTGCTGGCCTCTAAATACTATCACCAGGGAGACTATGAAAAAACTGAAGGCATTTTGGCTGAAGTGCCAAATCCGGACCGCCTGGCGAGGAAAAGGAGGGGTTATTATGAATTCATGCGTGCCAACATAGCGCTTAAAAAAGAGGATTATGAGGCAGCTGAATATCACTTTCAAATCGCTAGCCGCTTCCCTTTGGGTGGTACAAATGACAAAGCCTTTGTTTTAATACACCTGGCCAATCTGGCATTACGAAAAAAAGATAAGGAACGAAGTAGCGCGTACATACAACGCGCAAAAGAGCTTGCCGTTACCCCGAAAGCAAAAGATATAATTACCAAAATAGAAAAAGAGGCTAATAGCTTATAAAACCAATTGATTTAGATGAACACGTTATTTTTAGATGCAGCATTTTCAAAACCAACAGAACGCCCACCCGTATGGATGATGAGACAAGCCGGGCGTTTTATGCCAGAGTACTGGGAAATAAAGAATAAATATTCTTTCCTTGAAATGTGCAAAACACCAGAAATAGCCGCAGATGTAACTATGTTGCCTGTAGACCTTTTGGGAATTGATGCGGCAATATTATTTTGTGATATCCTCGTAACCGGGGAAGCTATGGGAGGCGATTTAAGTTTTACGCAAGGCGTTGGCCCTAAATTTGCAAATCCGGTTCGAAACTTAGCAGACATTGAAGCACTTGAAGTAGATGTGCTTGATAAGTTGCAATACGTTGCTGATGCCATCAAAGTAATTCAGCAGCGCTTAAATGGCAGCATTCCTTTAATCGGCTTTGCCGGTGCGCCTTTTACAGTAATGAGTTACCTGGTTGAAGGCGGTTCTTCTAAAGATTTTAAAACAACTAAGTTGCTGATCCATAACCATCCCGAACTGGCACATAAATTACTGGCTAAGATTGCAAAAGTTACCGCTGATTACCTTAATCTTCAAATTGCTGCGGGGGTAAATGCAGTGCAAATATTTGACAGCTGGGCCCTTGCGTTATCCTGGAATGATTACAACGAATTTTCTCACCGATACATCCAGGAAATCATCGCTAACCTTAACAGGAAAGACATTCCTGTAATTTCTTTCTGTAAAGGAAGCTCCGTATTTGCACCGATGATGGCAGAAGCTAAGCCGGATGTAATTTCAGTGGATTGGAATGCAGACCTTTTAAATATAAAAAACATCTTGCCGAAGGGCATCGCGGTACAGGGCAACCTTGATCCGCATATTCTCTACGCAGACAAACCTGTTATTAAACAGCAGATCTATAAATTATTCGAGCGTATGCGCGGCACTGAGGGGTTTATTTTCAACCTGGGTCATGGCATCATGCCAGACATTCCGTTTGATAACGTGAAGTATGCGATCGAGATAGTTAAAGAATTCAAATACTAGAATATGCATTACTATTATTACGTCTTGTCCGTTCATATCATCTTTGTGGTAAGCTGGATGGCAGGATTGTTTTATAGTGTTCGTTTATTCATTTATCATACAGAAGCGAATGACCGCCCTGAAGTTGAACGCAACATTCTTCAAAGGGAATACGAAAAGATAGAGGCCAAATTGTGGCACATCATCACTACACCGGCCATGATACTGACCGTACTGGCTGGTGCTACTATGGTTTATTTACGACAAGATTTATTGCAGACACCTTGGTTTCATGTTAAACTTGGCTTTGTAGCCTTATTGCTTATTTACCATTTTATTTGCCAAAATATTATGAAGCAACTGAAGGACGGCATCTGCAAAATCAGCTCCTTTCAACTTAGATTGTGGAACGAGGTGGCTACGATCTTGCTTGTTGCTATTGTATTTACCGTGGTGTTAAAGAGCGCGGTAGACTGGGTTTTCGGCCTGATGGGACTCATCATTTTCTCTGCCGTAATTATGCTTGCCGTAAAATGGTATAAGCATTATCGTAAAAAGCACGGCCAATAAAATATTTTTAATTGCTTATGCAACCTTTCCTGTAGTTACTTCATCTACTTATTACCAAACACACAATGAAGTTGATTAAACAAAACATAGACGATTTACTGGAGGGCTGCAAAGCAGGTAATCGAAAGATGCAGGAGGCGCTTTATTCGCAAACCTCATCTAAGATGTTCGCCGTTTGTATGCGCTACGCTAAAGACAGAATGGAGGCTGAAGACGTATTGCAAATGGGGTACGTTAAGGTGTTCCAAAAAGTAAAAGAGTACCGTGGGGACGGTGCCTTTGAAGGATGGATTAGAAGAATTATGGTAAACACTGCTATTGAAAGCTATCGTAAAAATCTCAGAACAATGAATGTTGTTCCCGTTGAGGACGCTTACGAACAGCCCGCTACGGGGTTTGATTTCAGCAGATTAGGAATGCAGGATTTGATGAAGCTAATCCAGAACCTTGCAGACGGGTACAGGGTTGTATTTAACATGTATGCCATTGAAGGTTATTCGCATAAGGAAATTGCAGATACCTTAGGTATATCTGAAGGTGCAAGCAAATCACAATTGTCCAGGGCAAGGGCAATATTAAAAGAACAGGTAATAAGAATGGAGAGTATTAAATATGGCACATATGCAGGATAGAGATTTTGATCAGTTATTTAAAGATCAGTTTGCGGATGCAGAAATTACACCGCCGGCAAACCTTTGGGGTAAAATTGAAAAAGAGCTGGAACCAAAACGCAGAACCATTTTACCTGTATACTGGATGGCTGCTGCGGTTGCCGTAGTTGCAGTAAGTATTGGTGTCCTCGTTCCCAAAACCGAAAAGATCCAACTAAGGGGTTCTGCAGATTTTGTAGCCAGTACCATGACCAATACTGAAACTGCCCCGAAAGCAGAGGAAGCTACTGCAAAGAATGCTGTAACAGCAGACCGTTCTGAAGATAGTAAAAGCACTCCTTTAGTAATAGCTCCACGCCTGAATGATGAGGATGTGAAAAAAGATTTCGCTGCCATGCAACCAATTGCCAGCAACAGCCATCCTGTTAATATAGATGCAAAGGTTGCCACAGTTGCAATAGCAACAGTACAAGAACCAGTTAATTCTGTTAATGATGTAATGATTGCAAGTGTAACTACCACAGAACCGTCCAATGTGATTACAGAAGTAGAGCAGCCAGAGCACAGAGGGATAAGAAACGTTGGCGACCTGGTTAATCTGGTTGTTAACAAAGTAGATAAAAGAGAGAAAAAGCTCATTCAGTTTAACACAGATGATGACGATAACTCATCCCTTGTTGGAATAAACCTTGGGTTTCTAAAATTCGGTAAAAGAGATAAATAAGAAGACATTAATAACACACAAAACCACACCACAATGAAACATCTAATACTATCAGCACTTTTGGTAAGCGGACTTACCGGTGCTTCAGTTAAAAGCGCTTTCGCCCAAACAACAGATACTGTTACTACAACCGTAACCACTACAACTACCACTACAAAAAAGAAAAACAATAAGTTCAGTATCACACTGGGTATCGGCAGTGATGATGAAAAAGCAAAACGGGACAGTACTAAACTTGCAAATGCGAATAAAGGTCGTTTCGTTGGAGGCATCACCTTTACCAGGTTTGACCTTGGCTTTTCTAAACTGATTGACAATGGCAGTTTCACCTTGTCGCCAACAAATGATTTTCTTGACTATAAAGCAAGTAAAACAAGCACCGTTTCTTTTGATGTATTGCAAATGGGCTATAGGTTTAATAACAACTTTAAGATCTATTTGGCAGGAGGGTTCGACTGGACGCTGATACGTCTTAAAAAAGACATTACGATGAAGCCTAACAGTCCGGTATTGGCTTATGATACAGAAACCATACATTTCTCTAAAAATAGGTTCTCAAGCAGCTATGTGCATATCCCTTTGAATTTTGAGTTCCGTACTAAAGAGGGCGACAATGGTAAGCGTTTTTACTTCGTAGTTGGTCCTGAGGTTAGCTTCCTCCTAAACGGCAAGGTCAAACAGATTAGTGAAGAAAATGGTAAACAGAAATTTAAAGACGATTACAATTTCGAGCCTTTCCGTTATGGTGGTACAGTAAGGATTGGCTATGGTGGTCTTGGTTTTTTCACCAAATATTATGCAAACGATATGTTTGCCAGCAGTCCGCAAAAGGGTTTAAAGAACCTCGCGTTTGGTATCACCTTAGGCCTAAACTAATTTCGTAAAGCACACACACAACACACACAAATAAAACCCGATGGGAAGGCCGTTTCAGCAATGAAGCGGCTTTTCTTTTAACCGTTAAAGCACTGCTTCTGTACTAAACCGATACAAATACCGTACAGCGCCTATATTTGTTCGCAAAACAGGTACTTTTAGTGTAGTTGTATCGAAGGAGTATCGAACAAGTATCGAAAGAGTTCCAAGACAGTTATATATTCAAAATCGGTTATCTTTACCTCGTGGAAGAGCAAATCATCAGCGTTAAAAACCTAACTAAACAGTATCAGACCACTCAGGTATCTGGTATTCAGAACATTAGTTTTGATATAAAGCGGGGAAGCATTTTAGCTATTATCGGCGAAAGCGGAAGTGGTAAGTCGACCTTGTTAAAATGCATTTATGGTCTGTTAAAGCCAGATGAGGGTGAGCTGCAGTTCAATGGTAAACGGATCCTCGGACCGGATGAGCAGCTAATACCGGGCCATAAGGAAATGAAAATGGTTACCCAGGATTTCTCTTTAAACATCTACGCTAAGGTTTATGATAACATTGCCTCTATGCTGTCTAATACGGATGTTCAATCCAAGCAGCAAAAAACAGCGGAGATGATGCAACGGCTTCATATTGAACACCTAAAAGACAAAAGGATAACAGAGTTAAGCGGGGGCGAGCAGCAGCGGGTAGCTATCGCAAAAGCACTGGTAAGCGACACATCTGTATTGCTGCTCGATGAGCCTTTTAGCCAGGTTGATGCGCTATTGAAAAACCAGCTGAGGGCAGATATAAAAAGGATTGCTGCAGAAACCGGAGTTACCGTAATTATGGTTTCACACGATCCTGCGGACGGGCTTTTCCTATCGGATGAATTGCTAATTATCAAAGATGGCCTGTTACTTCAAAAAGGCAGACCAGAGCACATTTATAACCATCCCGATCATATTTATACCGCACAAATTCTGGGAAATGCAGTTGTATTAAACAATGAAGAAGCTAGGAAACTAGGATTAGAACCCGGAACTGGAAATGCTGTGTTTTATCCGGAATGGGTGGAGTTAAAAAGCACTTGGAATAGCCGTAGGTTCGAGGTGCTGGATGTTTATTACAAGGGATTTTACGAAGAGTTGCTACTCGAAAGAAATGGAGTTAAGATCAGGGCGCTGCAGTTAAATAGGGGAGAACATAAAAAGAACGATCATGTGCAGGCGTCTATAAGCAGTTTTTTAACATTGTAACCTCTCGTATAAGTTAAATAAAAAAGCCTGTGAATATTTATTTCACAGGCTTTTAAAACTATAGTCTTTGTTATTTAACTTACATCATCTGATGGAATAAGAACCACCTTCACTCTGATTGCCACTGTTGGCCGAGTTGGGTTCTGAGTAGTAAATTCCGAGCGTTGAATGTCAACTGCAATACCCCCTCTAAATTGTTCATAGCTGTATGCTGAGCCAGAAAAAACATATGGTAACTGAATGTAGCTGTTTACGTTAACAGGGTGATCCAGGTACACTAAAATGCCTTCGATGTCGACATTTAGTTGATCAATTTCCGGGATGTTTAAGTCAACCGTATATCCTCGGCCATTGTCAACAGAAACCCATTGGTTTGGCTGAATGTTAAGGATGATTGTTCTATTAGACGTTTCCTGAATAATAGTGTCTTTTTTGCACGACACCAGGCCCAGCGTGGTGGTGCAAAGAATTAAAAATAGGAGCTTTTTCATTGTGTGTGTGTTTTATTTGTGTGTTACACCATGTAATGCAAATCTATTGCCAAAAAAGGCACACGCGTTACACCAGATACTCAAATAAAGTTTGATCGTTATTCAATTCGATAATCTCAAATTTAAAAGCCTTCATTCTTTCCACTAAAGCTTCATAATCTGCGCTGTTCGTCAGCTCAATTCCAACTAAAGCAGGCCCGTTTTCACGGTTTGTTTTCTTAATAAATTCAAATCTGGTAATGTCATCTTGAGGCCCTAAAACATTGTTTACAAATAGCTTTAACGCGCCCGGTCGCTGTGGAAATCTTACGATAAAATAATGCTTCAGGCCTTCATATAAAAGAGATTTTTCTTTGATCTCCTGCATCCGTTCAATATCATTATTGCCTCCACTTATTACACATACTACCTTCTTTCCGGCGACCTCATCTTTAATCTGATCAAGGGCTGCTACAGCAAGTGCCCCGGCAGGTTCAACTACAATTGCATCCTCATTGTATAGCTTTAAAATGGTTGTACAGATTTTTCCCTCCGCAACCAGCAGCATACTATTCAGCACTTTACTACAAAGTTCATAAGTCAAACTTCCTACACGCTTTACCGAAGCGCCGTCTACAAAACGGTTTATTTCAGGTAAGGTTACTGGTCCGCCATGTTCAAATGCCTTGAGCATAGACGGCGCACCTTCAGGCTCCACGCCAATCAGGCGGATATCAGGATTTACAGATTTCACATAATTGCCAACACCTGCCGCTAAACCACCACCGCCTATAGGCATCACAATAATGTCTGTATCTGGGAGGTCATCAAGAATTTCTACACCTACCGTACCTTGTCCTTCAATGATGCTATAATTATCGAAAGGAGGAATGAACGTCATGTTGTTTGCCTTGGTATAGTCAAGCGCCTCAAGTAAGCAATCATCAAAAGTATCCCCAACTAAAACCAGTTCAACGTTACCATTTCCGAACATTTCAGTTTGCTTTACTTTTTGTCTTGGAGTGATTTCAGGCATAAAGATTACTCCCTTGGTGCCTAATTTATCACAGGAAAATGCCACACCCTGTGCATGGTTACCGGCGCTGGCACAAACAATTCCTCTACTTAGCTCATCTTCACTTAGCTGACTGATCATATTATAAGCGCCCCTTAGTTTGTAAGATCGTACAACCTGCATGTCTTCGCGTTTGAGGTAAATTTCGCACGCGTATTTTTCAGATAGTTTCTGATTGTAAATAAGGGGTGTGCGGTTAATCACGCCCGTTAATCTTGCTGCTGCCGCTTTTGAGTCGAGTGTATTGCTGGATTCTGAATCCAGTTTTCCGCTTAGTTTTGAATCAGAATTGAAGTCAGTCATTTTTTATGATAATGTATTAAAGTCATTGCGAGGAACGAAGCAATCCATATGAAAGATTGCTTCGTTCCTCGCAATGACTAGGTCTTTATAAGAGCGTGGCAGCTAAATATTCGCTGCTAACCAATCACCAACTTCGCTGGTCTTGTAAGCTTTATTTGTTCCCGAAAGATCTTCTGTTACAATACCTTCTGCTAATGATTTGTTTACTACTTCCCTTATCAATTCTGCCTCTTCTTTCAAACCGAAAGCATCTTCAAACATCATCGCTGCAGATAATACAGTTGCCAACGGATTCGCAATATCCTTACCAGCTGCCTGTGGATATGATCCATGGATCGGTTCAAACAATGAAGTGTGTACGCCTATAGAAGCAGATGGCATCAAGCCCATAGAACCCGAAATTACCGAAGCCTCATCAGTTAAAATATCTCCAAATAGGTTCTCAGTAATTAACACATCGTAAGAGTTTGGCCATTGAACCAAACGCATTGCTACCGCATCCACAAACTCATAACTTACAGTAACTTCAGGAAAATCTTTTTCCATATCCTGTACGGTCTCTCTCCACAAACGTGATGTCTCCAATACGTTCGCTTTGTCTACGCAGCAAAGTTTTTTACCTCGGGTCATTGCCATTTCAAAACCTAGCTTTGCCAGTCGTTGTACTTCTGCACGTGTGTAAGTACAAGTATCAAAAGCAGTATTTCCATCATCCAACCTGCCTCTTTCTCCAAAGTATATACCACCGGTCAATTCTCGTAAAATGATTAAATCGGTTCCTTCAATACGTTCTCTTTTTAATGGAGAGTTGTCTATTAAAGAAGGGAATGTGAAAGTCGGACGAACGTTTGCAAACAAACCTAATTTCTTGCGCATCTTTAATAATCCCTGCTCTGGTCTTACCGTTGCTTTCGGATCGTTATCATACTTAGGATGCCCAATTGCACCAAACAATACTGCATCTGCAGCCATACATACCTCATGGGTTGAATCCGGATAAGGTTCTCCAACCGCATCAATTGCACATGCACCGGTAAGCGCTGGCGTCCAGGTAATTTCATGATTGAATTTCTTTGCAATGGCATCAGATACCTTTACTGCCTGCTCTATTACTTCCGGACCAATTCCATCTCCGGCCAAAAGGGCTATATTCAGTTTCATACGTTTTATATTTTAATCTTTAATTTTTTATCTATTTAAATCAGGCCGTCATTTCGAGCGATAGCTTCCCAAGCTCTGAACTTTGCAATTGGGAATGTCCTCTGAGATTACCACTCACGTTCCTTGCTCGCAATGACAGTTTTGTTATATAATGTTCAGCATTTTTTGCGTGGCCTTAATGGCCGATACTGTCTGATCAGAGTCCAGGCCCCTGGTAATAAAAATCTTTCCCTCAATTTCCCAGTTAATGATCGTCTCACAAAGTGCATCAGAGTTACTACCGGGAGCTATCCGTACGGCATAATCTATTAGCGTTGGCAATACTCTTCCTTTTTTATTGTAAACATGGGTCAATGCGTTCATAAATGCATCAAACTGTCCGTCGCCCTGCGCGTTCTCTTCAAACTGCTCACCCTCTATTAAAACTGAAATAGTTGCAGAAGGACGTAAGCCCATCGCGTTCATCAGTGCATAAGATTTTACAACAACCTTCTCTTCATACAAGTTACTGTCAAGCACATCAGATATAATATAGGGAAGGTCCTCTTTAGTAACGGTTTCTTTCTTATCACCCAACTCAATCACACGTTGGGTAACCTTTTTCAAATCAGCATCGTTCAGCTTTAAGCCAAGCTCCTGCAAGTTCTTCTCAATATTGGCTTTCCCTGATGTCTTACCCAAAGCATAACTGCGTTTTCTGCCAAAACGCTCAGGCAGTAAATCGTTAAAATACAGGTTGTTCTTATTGTCGCCATCCGCATGTATCCCTGCTGTCTGGGTAAATACATGGTCGCCTACAATGGGCTTATTAGAAGGAATCCTTACGCCAGAAAATGTTTCTACCAGCTTGCTTACTTTATAAATAGCCGATTCATTAATCTGTACCTCTACTTCAGGAGCAAAATCATGAATAACGGCCACGGCACTAGCTAACGCGGCATTCCCAGCCCGCTCGCCCATGCCATTTACCGTTAAATGTAAACCGCTAATGCCTGCTTTAACTGCTTCCAACACATTAGCCGTTCCCAAATCATAATCATTATGGGCGTGAAAGTCAAAATGCACCGACGGATACTTTAAGGTAAGTTCCTTTACAAACTTATAACTTTCATGTGGTGTTAAAATTCCAAGCGTATCTGGTAGCAAAATTCTTTTAACCGGTTGTGTTACCAGAAAATCCAGAAACTGGTATACATATTCAGGCGAGTTACGCATGCCGTTGCTCCAATCTTCCAAATAAACATTGGTCGCTATATTATGCTTGCCTGCAAGCTCAATTACATGCTGTATTTCTGAGAAATGCTGTTCGGGCGTCTTCTTTAACTGATGCGTTAAATGATTTAATGAGCCCTTTGTAAGCAGATTTTGCACTTTAACACCTGCATTTACCAACCAGTCTATAGAAACGCCATTGTCCACGAACGACAATACTTCAATCTTGTCGGCGTGGCCATTTGCTTCCGCCCAGTTCAAAATGGCTTTTACTGCCTGAAACTCTCCTTCAGACACCCTTGCAGATGCAATCTCCACCCGGTCTACCCGCAACTCTTCCAGCAATAATTGAGTAATGGTGAGCTTTTCAGAAGTAGAGAAAGACACTCCGGAGGTTTGTTCCCCATCCCGAAGCGTGGTATCCATCACTTCTATTTTTCTTTTTTCCATTATGGATTGTGCGTTTTAGATTGGTAGCTGAGCCGCAAATTCTTCTATTTCCGGTTTGATGCTTTGCAGGTAATCGATATCGTCAAATCCGTTAAGCATGTTGTGCTTTTTGTACGGACTAATATCAAAAGTTTCTTTATCGCCTGTGGCAAGCAAAGTGATCGATTGCGCTTCCAAATCCACTTCAATTTCTGTATTAGGATCTGCAAATACAGCTTCAAAGATTTTGTCTGCAAACTCCGGACTAACCGTAACAGGCAACACACCAATATTCAAACAGTTGTTTTTAAAAATATCTGCAAAGAAGCAGGAAACTACACACCTGAAACCATAATCATATACAGCCCATGCAGCGTGTTCTCTGGAAGATCCTGAACCAAAATTCTTACCACCAACCAGTATTTTACCTTTATATATAGGGTTATTTAGTACAAAGTCTTGCTTTGGAGTATTGTCGCCATTGTATCTCCAGTCGCGGAACAAGTTATCTCCAAAACCCACACGTTCAGTTGCTTTCAAAAACCTTGCAGGTATCAATTGATCGGTATCCACATTCTCTATCGGAAGCGGAACCGCAGTACTTCTTAATATATCAAATTTATCGTAAGCCATTTTAATCTTTAATTAATGTTAAACAAGTTCCTCGCTTTCAATAAGCGTTCTCGGATCAGTAACCACACCGGTAACTGCTGCAGCAGCAGCTACAAGCGGACTAGCCAGCATGGTTCTAGAACCCGGCCCTTGTCTGCCTTCAAAATTTCTGTTAGATGTACTTACCGCATATTTTCCTGCCGGAACTTTATCATCATTCATAGCTAAACAAGCAGAACAACCAGGCTGGCGTAGAACGAAACCTGCATCAGTTAAAATGTCCAGCAAGCCTTCTTCCTTAATCTGGCTTTCTACAATATGAGAACCAGGAACCAACCATACGGTCACATCATCAGCCTTATGCTTTCCTTTAACAAGGGAGGTAAAAGCCCTGAAATCTTCAATACGGCCGTTTGTACAGCTTCCAACAAAAACGAAGTCTACCTTTTTACCAATCATAGAATCTCCTTCAGAGAAGCCCATGTAACCTAAAGATTTAGCATAAGTTGCCGCACCACCTTCAGCATGTTCTGCATCAGGAATGTCTTTAGAAATACCCATTCCCATACCTGGGTTGGTACCGTAAGTAATCATTGGTTCAATGGACGAACCGTCAAAAGTTAATTCTTTATCAAAAACAGCATCCGGGTCTGTTTTTAAAGTTTTATAATAAGCCAGTGCTCTATCCCAAGCTTCACCTTTCGGAATAAACTCCCTGCCTTTAACGTAATCAATTGTCGTTTGGTCAGGAGCAATCATACCACCGCGTGCACCCATTTCAATACTTAGGTTACATACCGTCATACGGCCTTCCATACTCATGTTTTCAAAAACATCACCGGCATATTCTACAAAATAACCTGTAGCGCCAGAAGTACTTAGCTGAGAAATAATAAACAAGGCCACATCTTTCGGCGTTACACCAATGCCCAATTTGCCATTTACATTAATGCGCATTTTCTTTGGTTTCGGCTGCATAATGCATTGGGTAGATAATACCATCTCCACTTCAGAAGTACCAATACCAAAAGCAATAGCACCAAAAGCACCATGGGTAGAAGTATGTGAATCACCGCAAACAATAGTGGCGCCAGGTTGTGTAATGCCGTATTCCGGACCAACAACGTGTACAATACCATTTTTTTGGTGACCTAAGCCCCAGTGACTAATGCCATACTCGTTTGAGTTGGATTCCAGTGCCTGTAACTGATTTGCAGAAAGCGGGTCGGCAACTGGTAAGTGCTGGTTAATAGTAGGGGTATTGTGATCTGCTGTCGCGAATGTACGTTCAGGATACAATACTTTAATACCCCTGCTTTTTAAGCCTAAAAAGGCCACAGGGCTGGTAACTTCGTGGATAAGGTGGCGATCTATAAAAAGCACATCCGGGCCGCCTTCAATCTTGCGTACCACATGTGTGTCCCATACCTTATCAAATAATGTCTTGCTCATTTTGTTTAATTTGTTATTATTTTAAAATCAACTATACCAATTGTTGCTTACCCATCATGAGCAACAAATCTTCGTCGTTAATATCTATTTTTTGATCTGCTAATGTTAAAAAGCGATGATAGGTTTCGCCTAGTTCCTCTTTGCTCAGGTTAAAGCCCAGGCGCTCCAGGTGAAACTTCAATGCATGCCTTCCGCTACGTGCGGTAAGTACAATACTTGCATCAGGGAAACCAACGTCTTCCGGTCTAATAATCTCATAGTTCTCTCTATTTTTCAAGAACCCATCCTGATGGATGCCAGAACTGTGTGCGAAAGCATTGCTGCCTACAATAGCCTTGTTAGGTTGTACCGGCATACGCATTTGAGAACTTACCATGCGACTTAACTCATAAAAGTTTTTAGCGTTAATGTTGGTATGTAAACCGAGCACCTGGTGTGTTTTCAAGATCATTACCACCTCTTCAATTGAGGTATTACCTGCACGTTCGCCGATACCGTTAATGGTACCTTCAATTTGGCGGGCACCATTCTGTAAACCGGCTATTGAGTTTGCTGTAGCTAAACCTAAATCGTTATGGCAGTGCACAGAGATAATTGCCTGATCAATGTTCTTAACGTTCTCTTTCAAGAATTTAATCTTGGCGCCATATTGGTCTGGCAAACAGTATCCGTTTGTATCCGGAATATTAACTACAGTAGCACCGGCAGCTATTACTGCCTCTACCATCTGTGCCAGATAATGTACATCCGCTCTGCCGGCATCTTCTGCGTAGAATTCTATGTCCTCTACAGATTTTTTAGCATACTTAACGGCCTCTACCGCACGTTCTAATATTTCTTCTCTTGTACTGTTAAATTTATGCTTAATGTGCATGTCCGAAGAACCGATACCGGTATGGATCCTTGGTCTTTTTGCATATTGCAAAGCTGCTACTGCCGAATCAATGTCGCCTTTATTTGCACGTGTTAAGGCACATATAATAGGTTCAGATACCGCTTTTGATAACTCAACAACACTTTGAAAATCGCCCGGACTAGATATCGGAAATCCTGCTTCAATGATGTCTACACCCAGTGATTCCAGTTCTTTAGCAATCTCTACTTTTTCAGGGGTAGATAATTGGCACCCCGGCACTTGTTCACCATCTCTTAAGGTGGTGTCAAACACATAAACTCTATTTGGATCGTGTAGCATATTTTTAGTGTTTAATTTGAATACTGCTCAAATATATTTTCTACGGACAATAATCTGCCGTTTTCTATTAAAATTCTTTTCTCAATGCATTCTGGTAACTGCGACTCAAAATGTCCAACATAGATTAATGTTGTTCCATTTTTACACAGATTATCTACCAGTTTGTTAAAATGTTGTGTTTGCTGCTGGTCCAGTCCCTGGCAGGGCTCATCCAGAATCAGCAGTTCCGGGTTTTTTATGATTGTTCGCGCTAGCAGCGCCAGTCGCTGTTTGCCCAAAGGGAGCTCGGTCATCAGCACTTTTACATCAGCACCCAGCCCAAAGTATTCTGCCAGTTCATTCGCCTGCCTGTGCTTGGTAGAACCGGGTTCACAGAACAAACCTGAACTATCGTAAAAGCCAGAGGCGATGGTTTGAAAAACAGTAGCAGAATGATCAAAATACCAGTGTAATTCCGGTGAAATTAAGCCAATACGTTTTTTGATATCCCAAATGCTTTCGCCACTTCCTCTTTTGTGACCAAATAAATAAAAGTCATTAGAATAGGCCTGCGGATGATCACCACAAACCAAGCTTAATAATGTGGATTTACCCGAACCGTTTGGACCTTGTAACAACCATTTCTCTCCGGGTTCAACTACCCAGTTAATATCTTTCAAAACGTGTTTGTCGCCATAGCTTACATTCACATTTGTCATTTTGATTACGCTTCCTGAAAAAGTAGGAGTAGGGCTCTCTCTTAAAAAATAGGGTACAAGCTGATGAGTTAGATCAGTCAAAGGATTTAAGTCCACCGCTTCATAAGCAGGAACCTCAATTAATTTACCATCCTTTACTTCTGCAAAATGATTTATACAAGAAGGAATTTCTGCATCATTACAGAACAAAATCAATTGACAGCCAGCTTCAGCTAACTGGTCTAGCAACTCATTTAAGTTTTTGCGCGATAGCTTGTCCAATCCGTTATAAGGTTGATCCAGGATCAACAACTGGGGTGCAAGCCAGATGGCCCTAACCAATTGCAGTTTCTTATGCTCACCGCTAGACAGCTGGATTAATGTAGCGTCCATCAACTCTGCAAACCCAAGCGAGACAACAATATCCTGTACTTTACTAAAGTCAAGCACATGCTTTTTGCCGTATTCACTCAGTTCAGCGCGCACGGTTGCAATTGTTTCTGCTGATTGCTTATTGTACCGCTGCTGGTAATAAAAATTAGACTGGCCTTCCAAATCCTTAAACTGGTACCAGTTGGCCACATAATGAATAACCGGAGGCTGTACCGCCTCCGGATTAAAGTTAACAGCTATAGTGCCATGCAAAGGAATTAACCCGGCAATTGCTTTAGCCAATGAAGTTTTGCCACTTCCGCTTTCACCAAAAACCAACCACTGCTCACCTGGATTTATTGTCCAGTTCAGCTCTTGTAACACTGCCTTTTGGCGGTACCACAAGTTGAGGTTGGCGATATGGACGACGGGCTGCGACATCCTTATGCAGTTTTGATCGCTTTCATTGCAGTCATCGCTTTTCTTAAAGTTGCGCCAATAACTTCCACTTCGTGGGAGCGGATGGCCTCGTTTACAGCAATTAGTGCCCTGTTATCAACAGACCCATCTTTGCCTTCATTAAAGTTTTTACCCACAAGGTTAGTATCTACTTTCTTCATGAAATCGGCCAATAAAGGTTTACAAGCCTGATCAAATAAGTAGCAACCATATTCAGCAGTGTCAGAAATTACGCGGTTCATTTCAAATAATTTCTTACGTGCAATAGTATTTGCAATAAGTGGAGTTTCATGTAGCGACTCATAGTAAGCAGATTCTGGCTTAATACCAGCTTGTACCATTGTTTCAAATGCCAATTCAACACCAGCTCTTACAAAAGCAACCATCAATGTATAGTTGTCGAAATATTCTTGCTCACCAATCTTAACATCACCTGCCGGAGTTTTCTCAAAAGCAGTTTCGCCAGTTTCAGCACGCCATGCCAATAAGTTCTTATCGCCATTAGCCCAGTCTTCCATCATAATACGGCTAAACTCACCGCTCATAATATCATCCTGATGTATCTGGAACAACGGGCGCATAATGTTTTTCAACTCTTCAGAAACCTCAAAAGCCTCTATTTTAGCAACATTACTCAAACGGTCCATCATGGCAGTAATACCACCTTGCTTTAAAGCTTCAGTAATAACTTCAACACCATATTGTACCAGTTTAGAAGCATAACCAGCATCTATACCTTTTTCAACCATTTTATCGAATGATAAAATAGAACCGGTTTGCAATAAACCACAAAGTATGGTTTGCTCACCCATTAAATCTGATTTTACCTCAGCAACAAAAGATGATTTCAAAACACCAGCTCTGTGACCGCCTGTACCTACACAATATGCTTTAGCTTGTAATAAGCCTTTACCTTCAGGATCATTTTCAGGGTGTACCGCAATCAGGGTAGGAACACCAAATCCACGAACATATTCTGCACGAACCTCGCTACCCGGACATTTAGGCGCAACCATAATAACAGTAATGTCTTTACGGATCTGCATGCCTTCTTCAACAATGTTGAAACCATGAGAATACAATAATGTAGCGCCTTGTTTCATTAAAGGCATAATGGCATTCACAACCGATGTGTGTTGCTTATCAGGAGTAAGGTTAATTACCACATCAGCAGTTGGTATCAATTCTTCATAAGTACCTACAGTAAAGTTATTCTCTGTAGCATTTTTCCATGAATCTCTTTTACCTTCAATGGCTTCTTTACGCAATGTATAAGATACATCTAAACCACTATCTCTTAAGTTTAAACCTTGGTTAAGGCCTTGTGCACCGCAACCTACTATTACCAGTTTTTTTCCTTTTAAAGCATTTACGCCATCAAGGAACTCTGAACTGTCCATGAAGTCACAAACACCCAGCTGGTTTAATTTTTCTCTTAGAGGTAGTGTGTTAAAATAATTTGACATCGTTTTTATTGTTTTTTGATTATTAGGTTCGTTTTATATTTAATTGTTACTGTTTAAAGTTTTTGTTGTTGTTGTTGTTGTTGTTTCCGTCATTGCGAGGTACGAAGCAATCCTCTATGCCTGAGATTGCTTCGTGCCTCGCAATGACACCATGCGCCTCGCAATGACGGCATGTGCCTTGCAATGACGACATGTGCCCCGCGATGACAACTCGTGCCTCTCCACACTCTTTTACATCGTAAACACGTTTTTCTCTTTATCAAGAAACTCGTTCTCAATAACTTCTTGTCCCGGTTCTTCGCGCTCAAACTCTCTTAGCTTGGCATTAAAACCTTCGCTGTCTTTAATGATCGCTACCCTCGCACTGCGCACAAACTCTATTAGTCCGTAAGGTTGCAATACCTCAATCAGCTTATCTGTCTCTTCACGGTGACCGGTAGTCTCAAACACCGTATAATCTTTTCTGATCACAACCGCGCGTGCTCCGTTCTCGCGAAGCAAACGTTCTACAATTACCTTCTCAACAATAGTGTCTGTCGGTACTTTGTAAAGGGCCAGTTCCTGCCAAATGATATCTTCATTGGTGTTATAATACACCTTCAATACCTCTACCTGCTTCTCTATCTGCCTTGCTAATTTACGTACAACATCTTCTGTTTCTGTAATCAGGATGTTAAAACGGTGGATGTGCTCAATCTCAGAAGGTGAGACGTTAAGGCTCTCAATATTAATCTTTCTTCTTGAAAATATAATGGCGATGCGGTTTAACAAACCGATCTGATTCTCTGTATAAACAGTAATGGTAAATTCCTGTTGCTGATTGGTTTCTATATTAGAATTACTCATGATCTTTTAATTATTTAAGTCTGATTTCACTTACACTGCATCCTTGTGGTACCATAGGGAACACGTTATGTTCTTTAGTTACCATCACCTCCAAAAGGTAAGAACCCTTATGATTCAGCATTTCTTCTAATGAACCAATTAAGTCTGCACGTTCGGTTACCCTTTTTCCTTTGATGTAATAGGACTCAGCAAGCTTCACAAAATCCGGACTTTTAATATCAACAAATGAATAGCGTTTTTCATTAAACAATTGTTGCCATTGGCGAACCATTCCTAAGAATTGGTTGTTCAGGATCATGATCTTCACGTCAACGCCCGACTGCATAATGGTACCCAATTCCTGTAAAGTCATTTGGAATCCCCCATCACCTATAACCGCTACAACTGTACGGTCTGGCGTACCAAACTTAGCACCTATGGCTGCCGGTAAGCCGAAGCCCATGGTACCCAAGCCACCGCTTGTAATGTTACTCCTGGTTTTGTTAAACAGGGCATAGCGACAAGCCACCATCTGATGCTGACCAACATCGCTCACAATTACTGCTTCGCCTTTGGTTAGCACATTCAATTGATTAATCACCTCACCCATGGTTAACTCTTCAGTAACCGGGTTTAGTTCTTTCTGGATCAGCTCTTCCTGCTCTATTTTATCATACGCACGGAACTCATTTACCCATTCAGTATGTTGCTTTGCTTCTATTAATTCTGTTAATAATGGCAATGTTTCTTTACAATCTCCCCAAACAGGAACATCCGCTTTTACATTCTTATCTATCTCCGCAGGGTCGATATCCAAATGAACCACCTTAGCTTGTTTGGCATATTTATCAAGGCGACCAGTTACCCTATCGTCAAAACGCATTCCTATTGCTATCAATACATCGCATGAGTTGGTTTGAACATTCGGACCATAGTTACCATGCATACCCAACATACCAACGTTTAACGGGTGATCTGTCGGTATCGCACCTGCACCTAATATTGTCCACGCAGCAGGTATGCCGCTTTTTTCTACAAATGCTTTAAATTCTTGTTCTGCACTACCTAACAATACACCTTGTCCAAACAAGATGAATGGTTTCTTAGCCGAGTTGATCAATGCAGCAGCTTCCTCAATGTATTCCTTTCTAACTAATGGTTTCGGGCGGTAACTGCGGATGTGGCTACATAGCGTGTATCCAGCATAATCAAACAACTGCATTTGTGCGTTCTTGGTAATGTCGATAAGCACAGGTCCCGGTCTGCCGCTTTTGGCAATATAAAATGCCTTAGCTAATGCTGCCGGAATTTCAGATGCCTCTGTTACCTGGTAGTTCCATTTAGTTACGGGAGTAGTGATGTTGATCACGTCAGTTTCCTGGAAGGCATCCGTACCTAATAGGTGCGCAAACACTTGTCCGGTAATGCAAACCATTGGCGTACTGTCTATCTGAGCATCAGCAAGACCTGTTACCAGGTTAGTAGCACCCGGACCGCTGGTTGCGAACACCACACCCACCTTGCCTGAAGTCCTTGCATACCCTTGTGCAGCGTGTGTAGCACCCTGCTCATGTCTAACTAATATATGTTGTAATTTATCGTTGTAATCATACAGTGCATCATAAATTGGCATGATGGCACCACCCGGATAACCGAAGATCACATCTGTACCTTCAGCAATTAATCCTTCCAATACCGCTACAGATCCCGTTACCGAAACAGTCTTTTTGGTTTCAGTTTGGGTGGCTAATTCTGCTTGTGCTAATTCCATATTCTTATTTTTTGGTATAAGTTCTTTAATCAATTATCCTGTGTAGGCATCGGTTACGCAGCCTTCACTTGCGTTGCTCACTTGTTTAATATATTTGTACAATACACCTTTTGTGACGGGTGGTGGCAACTGTTTCCACAGAGATCGGCGAGTAGCCAATTGTTCATCAGTTAAATGTACATTGATAGAGTTGGTAGCTGCATCAATAGTAATAATGTCGTCATCATGCACCAATGCAATATTTCCCCCATCCCATGCTTCAGGAGTAATGTGGCCAACCACGAAACCGTGCGTACCACCAGAGAAACGGCCATCAGTAATCAATGCTACCGATTTACCCAATCCTGCTCCAATAATAACCGAAGTAGGTTTAAGCATCTCAGGCATACCCGGCGCACCTTTAGGTCCAACCTGTCTGATTACCACAACATCTCCGCTTTTTACTTTCCCACTTTGGATACCAGCAATCAAGTTTTGCTCGCCATCAAATACACGTGCCGGCCCAACAAACTTCTCGCCCTCTTTACCGCTAATTTTAGCAACAGCACCAAGTGTAGCCAGGTTGCCGTACAGCATTTGAAGGTGACCAGTTTCCTTAATCGGCTCAGTTACCGGGAATATGATTTTTTGCGTATCGAAGTCAAGATCAACCGCATCTGCAACGTTTTCTGCAAGGGTTTTACCCGTTACAGTTAGACAATCGCCATGCACCAATCCAACTTTTAATAAGTATTTCAATACTGCAGGTACACCACCAATGGCATGTAAATCTTCCATTAAGTAAGCACCACTTGGTTTTAAATCGCCCAATACAGGAGTACTATCGCTAATGCGTTGAAAATCTTCCAAAGTCAACTTCAACCCAACAGAAGTAGCGATAGCTATTAAATGCAACACCGCATTTGTAGAACCACCCAATACCATTACCGTTACAATCGCATTGTGAAATGCTTTTTCAGTCATGATGTCTGATGGCAAAATATTTCTTTCTAACAGGATTCTGATGTATTTGCCAGCCTCTATACATTCATTTTTCTTTTCTTCGCTTAGCGCGGGATAAGAAGAGCTATATGGCAAACTCATACCCATAGCTTCAATTGCCGAAGCCATTGTATTTGCAGTATACATACCACCGCAGGCACCAGCACCCGGACAAGCATTCTTAATTACGCCCTGAAAATCTTCTTCTGCAAGGTTACCCGCCAATTTTTGTCCCAATGCCTCAAAAGCAGAAACAATGTTCAATGCTTTACCCTGGTAGTTTCCTGAGTGGATACTGCCTCCATAAACCATAATAGAAGGGCGGTCTAAGCGGCCCATAGCCATTAAAGATCCCGGCATGTTTTTATCACAACCAGGAACAGTGATCAAACCATCGTAATACTGACCGCCACAAATGGTTTCAATAGAATCTGCAATCACATCTCTGGAAACCAAAGAGTAACGCATACCGTCTGTACCGTTTGACATCCCGTCGCTCACACCAATAGTACCAAAGGTTAAACCCACCATATCATTCTTCCAGACACTTTCTTTAACAATTTGTGCCAGGCCGTTAAGGTGCATGTTACACGTGTTACCATCATAACCCATACTTGCAATGCCAACTTGAGCTTTGTCCATATCGGCCTTGGTTAAACCAATTCCGTATAGCATAGCCTGTGCGGCAGGTTGTGTAGGGTCTTGCGTAAATGTTTTACTGTATCTGTTTATTTCTGGTGTTTGTGACATAAAGTTTGGTTGCTCTGTTAATAGGTATTGATTATTGTATTTTTTTAAATAATGACTTCATAATTTTGTTTCTCCAGTACAAGACATTTATAGGTGCGTTGTAACGTTGCACCCACACTTTCTGTCCATGCCAATGGGAATTGGTAATCATCTACTGATGCTAGTCCGGCTATTTCCGTTGCAGTTCCGCATAGAAATGCGCTATCTGCACGCTTCACATCTTTCACTGTTAGTTGCTTTTCAACGATCTCAATGTCCAGGACCTTACAAAGCTCAATTACAGTTGCCCTGGTAATGCCCGGTAAGATGTTGCCTAAAGAAGGGGTATATAAACGACCGTGTTTTTCAATGAAAATATTAGCTCCGGGGGCTTCCGCGATGAAACCGTTCATGTCTAAAAGCAATGCCTCATCAAATCCCTTTGCTTTGGCCTCTGTGGTAGCTAAAATAGAATTAACATAATTGCCGCTTGCCTTTGCCTCCATCGGGGTCGACTTAGGGTTAGGACGTTCATAACTTGACATGCCCAATCTTAATAACTCTGTTCCCGAGTAAGCTCCCCATTCCCATGCGCATATCATAATAGAAGCGCTTTGCGCGGCAACTAAAGTCATGCTGGGCGGACAAAATACCAGCGGACGGATATATGCATCTTTTAAGTTGTTTAACTCAAGTAGCTTGTAGGTCTGTTTGATCAAATCATCAACCTCCCAATTAAAAGGAATATGAACCAACTCGGCAGAACGCTTTAATCTTTCAAAGTGTTCTCTAGCTTTAAAAATCCGCGTGCCGTTGTGCGTGTCGTAAGCCCTAATACCCTCAAAAACCGCATAACCGTAATGGAGCGACTGTCCGTACAGATCAGTAGTTGCGTCAACTGCCCGTTCGAACTGCCCGTTTAGGTAAATGGTGGTTTTTGAGTTGTAGTAGTTCATTTTGCTCGTTATTGGTATTTCAATTCTATTGCTTGTTGATCTTAATTGGCTCGTTTATTAATTTCAATTCGCTTGGTTATTAATTTCAATTTGCTTGGTTATTAAAAAAGCGCCACTTTGGGTGGCGCTTCGTATATCTTTTCTTTATATGTTATAGCAGCGCCTTCTCTCTCTGGTTTAGCAGAAGAATGATGTTAATAATGACAATAATTAAGACGCTTGCTAAAAGATTCATTTTGTTATACTCGTGTTGGTACTGCTGTTATTTTATAAAAACCAATTTAGGGCTTGCTATTTAAAGTATCAATAGCAGATGTGAAATAAATGAAAAAAAATAATATTCTTAATATTTTAATTATATCAATACAATAGTTGGCATTTATAGTCAAACACACTTCTTAAAGTGGAGGCTTCTATACCAAATATGAAATCGGTATTCGGTATAGGTGTTATGCTTGCATTGCTTTTGCACCCGTTTTCTTCCTAAAATGACTAAAGTCTCATTAAAAGTTTAATAAACTATGCTTTTATAAAGTAGGTATCTTTGCGTCATTGCGAGGAACGAAGCAATCTGTTAAGGGATTGCTTCGTTCCTCGCAATGACTAGCTTCGTTCCTCGCAATGACATTGAAATGCCCTTTAGCTATGTTCAAAAAAAAAGCCCTTTGAAATTTTCAAAGGGCTTTTTAATATAATAACGTTTTATATTAAGCGACCCCTTCAGCCAGGACAATAATTTTATTTTTAAGCACTTCCACGACACCGCCTTTAATAATGAAGGTATCTTCAGATGCTTTAGTTTTAATAATTACCGGTCCGTCTTCTAAAGTCGATATAATAGGAGCATGGTCTCTCAATATTTGGAAAGAACCCATAGTACCCGGTACAGTAACAGAAGTTACTTCGCCTTCAAAAACTTTCTTATCTGGTGTTAATATTTCTAATGTCATTGCTTCTATTGCTATTACTAGTTAGTTAGCTTCAGCTAAAAGTTTTTTACCTTTTTCAATAGCCTCTTCGATGCTACCAACCAAGTTGAATGCAGCTTCAGGATATTCGTCAACCTCACCATCCATGATCATGTTAAATCCTTTGATGGTATCTTTAATGTCAACCAATACACCTTTTAAGCCTGTAAATTGCTCAGC